>CAILEM010000042.1 GCA_903833215.1 uncultured Armatimonadota bacterium | reverse complement strand
TCTATCCAGGGTCACGCTTTTGCGCCACCCCAACAACATCCCACCCCGTAGTCGACGGTGATCGTACCGTCGTCCGGAACGGTGAAACACACCTCGTGTTGGTGCATCAATTCACGGGGCCGATAAATGCCATCTGCTGCTGCGTCGGTACGATCACCGCCGACTACGGGGGCTCTTGGTGATTGGGGGAGAGGTGTGCAGCAGAGATTGTGGTTCCAGTCATCCAAATGGCACATGAAAACGCCTCCTCATCTTGCCAGATGGCGGATGAGGAGGCAGGGTGGTGCTGAATAGATTCAGGAGGTTGCGTAGATCTTGGTCGCTTCCAGTGCCTGCAGTCTTTGTGTGCGAATCGTTTTGCGAACCTGAAGACGGGCTCGGTTGAGTCGACTCTTCACGGTTCCGATCGGAACTGAAAGTGCTTTGGAGATATCCTCGTAACACATGGCGTCGCCATGGAACATCATGAATGCTTGGCTTTGATTGGGCGAAAGGTTCTTCATTGCCTTCTCAATCGCGGTGATTCTCTCCCTTCGCTCAAGTCGCTCTTGTGCACTGTCCTGACCGTCAACGACCTGAAGGGTCGCTTGGCCATCGCGTCCACAGAGGAGTTCGTCCAGGCTCAAACTCATTCTGGACTGCAGCTTTTTCCGAATGTCTAGGAAGCAGTTCAGTTCGATTCGATACAGCCAACTCGTGAACGAACTCTCGCCTCGAAATCGATTCAGTGAGCGGAAGACGCGGTAGAAGGTGTCTGCGACGACATCTGCGGCTTCGTCGCGGTCCTTGGTGAGTTTACAGGCATAGCTGTTTGCCCGTTGCCAATGCCTACGCATCAGTTCGTCAAATGCCGCCTGATCGCCTTCTTGAAATCGTCCTATCGTTGTCCAATCTTCTGCTCTAATTTCGTTCATCTCATGCTCCCCTTCTGTAACTTCTGATAGTCAGAATGGAACAAGAATCTAAACTGTGACAGTCGTCGCTTTGGTGTCTAGCCATTCATGGACATGAACCAACAGACGGTCCTTTTTGGTACACGATGCATCTGGGGATTCTGCTTTTTGCCCCACTGGCCGCTGGAAAGCGGCAGCACAGGGACACACTACAGAATCGACTTTCCACGCACCAGGCGCAAGACAATGACGATCAAGGCGATGACGAGCAGGATGTGAACGAGTCCACCGCCAATATGGAGCCCAACTCCGAAGAGCCAACAGACGACGAGAACTATGACAATGGCTTCTAGCATGAGACGAACTCCTCTTCGAGTCATCTGCTCGAAGTCCAGCTAGGACAAGGCAAAACAATGTGGTGTTCCGCCTATTCCCGATCAGCGCTTTACAGGTTGGCGCAATGCAAATTCCAGACGATCGATCATCGGTCCAACTGCTTCGAGCCGCTTGAATGGTTGCATGATCGCGATCACAAGACTTACTACCAAAGTGGCTCCGAGAAAGCCGCCAAGGCCGGCAAGAAGACCGTTTCGGAGGGCCAGTCGCCAGCTGCGTTGATTGGCGATTTGAAGTTGCATCACTATCGTCAAGCGATGGATGGCATCCACAAGTTCATCGGGACTTGCCTCAAGTTCTGCGGCTCCAATTGGAACTTGCGGTGTGATCTCCTTCCGAGCGGCTTCTGGACTAGCCACCTTTTTTGACCTTCAGCTGGTCGTCCACTGTGTAGAAAGGACCGGCAACTTTCCGAGCAACCTTCTGGGCTGTTTGATTTTGATCCTCGGAATGGACCCACCCATGCAGAGTCACCGTTCTTCCAGATGTGCCAACGCTCAGATCACTTGTAATGATGGTGGGAGTATCCAAAATTGCTTGCTTCACTCGACCCGAAACCCTGCTGTTGGCATCTTGCGCGTTGACAACAGCATCTTTCACAGAATGGCCTACGGCGCTCGCATCGGCACTGATTGCTTTGCCAGTCGCCTTCGCCGCCGAAGCAGCGTGCGATCCAGCATTGCCATAGTCCTTCTGAGCTTCTTGTGTACAACCTGTCAGGGTCAAAAATGCCACGCCGGATGCAAGAATCCAAGTTCTAGTTTTGTTTGTCATGTTCGTCCATTGCTGAAAAGACAGCGGAGCCAATGACGACGAAGGGCCTGGATATGTTCAAGTTTTACTCAATTCTATTGAACATCAGCATTCAACCGTCTAGTCGTTCGCTGTCAGTGCAAAGTCGTACATCTATAGGCCGACTGGTCCTCAAACCTATATTCCAACCACTATGGGGCTCAGTAGGCATCGGGCTCGATGTTTAGGACGACCTGTCCTGCTTGACCAGCCCAATGATAAGGAAATGAAGATGAGGGACATAACTGTCTTATTGATTGGGTTGTTGACAGCAGCCATCGGCACCAATACTGCATCCGCCCAAACCGGGTATGCAATTGGTGAGAACGCAGCAACCGCAAATACAGGGCCAGTGCGACTCGCACGAATTTCGTACATGACCGGACCCGTAACATGGCGACCGAACGATTCGACCCAGTGGTCCAGCGCAAGTATGAATTTGCCTTTCAGGCAGGGCGCTCAGATTTGGGTTAAGAACAGCAGTCGGGCAGAATTGCAGTTTGATGATGGAAGCACCATGAGACTCGGCGGAGGGGCCGTCGCCATTCTGCAAACCATGTTCAGCGATGACCAGGGCGAATTTACCGAGATTAAGCTCAACGAAGGTCTCGCGACTTTCCACCTCAGGATCAAGCAGTCGGAATATCAGATCGACACTCCATTGTCTTCTGTGAAAGCCAGTGGCCCCGCTGAAATCCGGCTTGGCGTTGGTGCATCGCTCGAGGTTTCCTGCACTGGCGGAACTGCGGAGTTATCGGGTCGACAAGGACGAACGACGATTCACCCGAGAGAGCGTATCCAGGTACGAGATCAGACCGCTCCCTACACGCTTGCGAGCGTTCCGGACCCCGATCAGTGGGACCGATTTAACGATAGTCGCAACTTAGTTTTCGCACACCATAACCAGCACGTACCGGACAACATCGGTATGGTTTCGGGAAACCTCGACAACTACGGTACGTGGCACAACGACCCCCGACACGGCTACGTGTGGGCACCTCGAGTTCACGAATCTAACTGGCGACCGTATCGCAACGGACGCTGGGTGTGGGTCAGCCCTTGGGGTTGGACGTGGGTGGGTGACGAGGATTGGGGATACGCACCTTATCACTACGGAACGTGGCTCCATGCGAGCTATGGTTGGGCATGGTCTCCTGGGCCAAGGGTCCAATACTGGTCACCGGGCGTTGTCGCCTATGTCGACAATGGATCTTCCATTGGTTGGGCCCCCCTGGGACCTAGCGAGGTCGTTTACCCTGCATCGATTGGTATTGGATTCCGATCCGGGGATTGGTCACTAAGCTTCTCCATCGGCGGTGCCGCAGCCTACTACCCTTCGAGCTCTGCGTATTGCGTTGCCAGACCATGGGATAACTCCTATGCGAACGGCCAAATCAACATCTACGGTGGCACCAGTGTCACGAACATTTACAACGGCTACGGTCAAAGCTCTGGCGGCGTATTTGTTCGAAATAGTCGATTCATTCCTCAAAATGGCTCGGTTTATGCGGGCATGACCATGGCAACGCACAGCGCGTTCCTTGGCGGACGGGGATATCAAGCCCCTCGCGCAGATTCCCGTGGTATGGCATTTCGTAACGGTCGCAGCTTCAGTGGCGCACCATCACGCTCTCAGGTGTTTGGACCTCCAGGAATTCGTCCAAACGCATCGTCCTTTACGCACAGCCGAACCTTTGCTAAGGGGGCTGGGCCGACTCAAAGCATGTTGCAGCGGTCCGTCGTTCGGCGAGGCGTTCCCAACGTCATCGCGACCCGTAGCGGAACCATGCGACAGTCGTTCGCTTCGTCAAATCGACAAGCGACAGTAACACGTGGTCCTATTCAGAATAGGGGACAGCAGCTACGATCAGGTACCGGGCAAAGCCAAATGAACCCCGGTGGTAGGCCAATGTCGATCAACCCACGTAATAGAACTCCTCTCGGAAATACGAGGAATACAGGTGGTCGCCCGAGCAATTTGAAATCCGGTATGAGAATGCCGGCTGGAAGCACCCGAAACCCTGGCGGCCGCCAGCCGGCCAATATTGGGAAAGGACTTCGGACGACACAACCTGGAGCGATCAGCAAGTCGCAGCAGATTGCTGGGAATCGGGTCAATTCTCAGCGGACAAGACCAAATCAGGTTGCAACCAAATCCAAACAGTCACTAGGCAACACGGCGAATCGACAATCTGCCCAAAATCGCCGACAAAGCCAACCTCGGACGGCGAACCAAAAATCTCCCACGGCACGTCAGAGCCAACCGAGAAAGTCATCAAGTTCGAACGTCGGTAACGGTAATCGAACGGCACCGGTAAAGACACGGGCCCAGACTGCTGCACCACGGCAGCGTTCCCCACGTCAAACAAACGCACGAAACAATGGGGGCGCACGCCAGCAACCGGCCAGGCAGGCGCAACAAAGGACCCAATCTCGACCGACGCAGCAGCGATCGGCACCAAGGCAGCAACAGTCTCGTCAACCTGTGCAACGTCGTAACCAGCCAGCGCGGCAGCCCCAGCAAAGGGCGCAAGCACGCCCAGCACAGCAACGTTCGGCGCCCAGACCACAACAATCGCGACCGCCCGCCCAGCGAAGCAACGGCGGTGGAAAGAATCAGCAAAAGGGGCACGGAGGTTAGCCCACCTATTTCCAACACATAACAAATAGATCCGTCATTCGTCGTGCTCAACATCCATCGGGTGATTAGCACGACGATTTGCTTTGCATTTTCTTGCCTGGACTGGAAAATCACCTTGGGAAATTTGAGAACTGATCGTATGATTCCTGCTTAATGCAAGGCTCTCCGACAGGCACACTTCGCGAAGTTAATTCCGGTGGGCATGAAACCCAGATCTTCACATACTTCGGTGCGCTTACACTCCTGATCTATTTTGCTAACCCATCCGGGTACTTGGTGGACATTGCCACCTCGTTCATGCTGAAGAACCAGCTTCACGCAACCGCAGATCAAGTCTCCAACTTCCGACTCATTTCGGCAGTTCCTGTGTTTGTCGCTTTCATTTTCGGCATGGTTCGAGACCAATGGAATCCCTTTGGTCTCCGGGACAGAGGATATTTTCTGCTTTTTGCTCCTCTCACCGGCGCTGTATTTGTGTGGCTGGCGTTCAGCAAACTCCAACTTTCCAGTCTCACTATCGGCATCATCGCGGCCATGGCGATGTTTCGATTCACGATGTCGGCCTATCAGGGGCTTATGTCTCTGGTAGCTCAGGAAAAATTGCTTTCCGGTCGGATCTCAACGCTCTGGAATATCGGGCTTTCGATACCGACTCTCCTCGCAGCCTACACGTCAGGGTGGGTCACCGAACATCTGAAACCCTTTCAGATCTTCCTACTGATGGGAGGTCTCTGCTTTGCGATCGGTGTTTTTGGTATTTGGAAGTCCTCTGCCGTGTTTAAGGGAGTCTACAGTAGGCCAAGAGCACAAGGCTCTGACTTGATTAACGACCTGAAACGACTGGTCAGACATAAAGCCATTTACGGCGCAATGCTTATTAATTTCCTATGGAATTTCGCCCCTGGAGCGAATACTCCACTGCAATTCTACTTAACAAACCAGCTGCATCTTCCAGACTCTGCATACGCCAATTACAATGCAATCTTTGCAGGGTCATTCATCCCGACTTTTATCCTGTATGGGTTTCTATGCAAACGGGTCCCTCAGTCAAAACTACTTCTTTGGGGAACGATCATCGGCATTCCTCAAATGATTCCTCTGCTGTTCGTTCATTCTGCGTTGGCTGCCGAACTTATGGCAATTCCAATTGGCCTGATGGGTGGGGTGGCCTCAGCTGCCTTTTTCGACCTCTCCATTAGGTCATGCCCCCCAGGTTTACAGGGGACGATGATGATGCTTGTTGATGGATTACTAGTGTTGTCGGCGCGCGGTGGTGACCGACTCGGAACTTTCATTTACGATATGAGCAAGGTGAACGGCTTTCTGTACTGCGTCATCGCAACGACGGTGGTTTATGCACTAATTCTTCCGCTCCTTCTTATTGTTCCAAAGAACTTAATCTCCACAAAGGATGGCGAAGCCAGCCTAGAGCTTGAATCAGAAGTCTTGCGTGAGATTGCGGCCACCAGTTAGGCCACACGAACCCCAAAAACATCGATTTCTTATAATACAAGAATGCCAATATCTTACTTTCTCAGTCTGGATGTCCCAAACATTTCCCAGGAAGTTACAGACTTTCGTGTCGCGCATATCAATCACCCTGGGAAGGTGATTCCCCTTCACATCTCCATCGGAGGACTCTCGGCTGCTGCTTCAGAGCCTCCGACACGGGAAATCAATCTGCTTCAATCGCTTTGTACTCGTATCAAGCCGATAGAACTCGACTTGGTGTGTACATGTGCTTTTCCGAGTTCATCAGTGCTTTGGCTCGCGCCCAATCCCGTCGGGGAACTTGAAGACTTGTTCGACGTACTCGCCGAAACGTACAACTATGAGCGTCAATGGAAATATCCGACGTTTCACGCCACCATCGCTCTCGGTGGCGGGCATGAAGGAATCATGGCTGCCGAGCAAGAATTCAAGGAAAAGTTTTCGCACTTGCTCCCATGGGCCATTCGATTCAATTCTATAAGCATCTGGACTGAAGAAGATAGCCACTTTGCTAAACATGCCGACGTGGCTTTTAGCGGATAGTCCAAATCCCAGTGACACAGGGGGCGTCGTTCTTTGGGTTAGGGATTACTTCGAAAGATGGAACATTGCTTGAGGATACGAGTCACCTCCTAACATGCTATGCGCCCTTTTGCAGAGTTCATGCTGGCGGCCCCCAAGTAGCCATTGGGTACCAGGATATCGCACTTCTGCGAAGAGTCGCAGAACATAGCGGGGCGCTCGCATCTGCCATTGCAGGACCTCCGACTGCACTTGCTTAAAAGGGCAACTCCGCTTCCTCCATCATAACCCAGCTCGATCCTTGAACCGCTAGGGGCCAAGCTTTACGACTCAGAGGCAGTACTTATCGTGCCCAAGCATTTCGATGGCAGGGCAAAGTGATCTATTAAAAATTCTCCAAAAAGACGACTCCGAAATGTAGCCATCCTTGGTAACTTCCCTCCCCGACGGTGTGGCATCGCGACCTTTACGGCTGACCTATGCGATGCCCTTTCTATCGCCCGACCGGATCTTGTCGTCGATGTGATCGCCATGAGCGATCACGGAACTTACAGTTACCCCGACATCGTCAAGCGTGAAATCTCCGCGTCCGATTACGAAGCCTATCTTCTTGCCGCAGCGTTCATAAATCAGAGCGGCTACGATGCGCTCTCCGTGCAGCATGAATACGGGATTTTTGGTGGCCCCGCTGGGCACTACCTTCTAGCGTTGCTTAGGGAAATCAATATCCCTGTGATCACCACCATGCACACCGTATTGCGGCAACCCGACGCTGCCCAACGTGCCGTTACCGCCGAACTTCTTCAGCTCTCCGAGAGGATTATTGTGATGAGCGCCGGAGCGGTTCAAATTCTCATCAACGAGTATGCGGTGTCCCCGATGAGTATCGATCTCATCCCACACGGCATTCCCGATTTCACGGGCAGCCCATCGACGGACGTGAAGAAGAGTTTGGGAATCTCGGGGCAGATGATTCTCACCTTTGGGTTATTGTCACCCGATAAAGGCATTGAATATGCGATACAAGCCATGCCTGAGGTCTTAAGCAGCGCCCCCGACTCTGTGTATGTTGTTCTGGGAGAGACCCATCCAAATATAAAGCTTGAAAAAGGAGAAGTCTATCGGGATAGCCTCATTAAACTCACCCAGAAACTTGGGATTACCGAGAGTGTCCTCTTTATCGACCAGTTCGTTAGCCAACTAGAACTTACCAATTACCTTCAATCCGCCGACATCTACATCACTCCCTATCTCAATCCACAGCAAATCACTTCGGGAACCCTAACCTACGCGCTCGGAGCAGGTAAGGCCGTGATCTCAACGCCGTACCTTTACGCCAACGAGCTACTTGCCGACGGCCGGGGGATTCTCGTTCCTTTCCGAGACGCGCATGCCATCGCGAAAGGGATCCTCGAACTCAATTTGGGGACGACCGAACTCATAGAGATGGGACGTCGTGCCTCAGAGTATTGCCACCAGATGCAATGGCCGCAAATAGGTGCCCAGTATTGTGAGACGTTTTCCAAGGCGATCATCGACAATACAGATCGCTTACGCAAGCTCATTTCCCCTCATCGAGATCAAGTGGGGTTGCCGGCGATGACCTTGCAGCACCTTTCTGCGATGACAGACGACACCGGGATGTTTCAGCATGCCGTGTTCAACGTACCAAACCGGTCTCACGGATACTGTGTCGATGACAATGCTCGCGCGCTTCTTCTGACTGCTTACTTGGAATCTAGCTCGGACGGCTCCAACGCGATCTCCGAAGCTCAAAGCTGTTATCTCAGCTTCGTCCATGACAGCTTCAATCCGGAGAATGGGCGCTTTAGAAATTTCATGAGCTACAACCGTGTTTGGCTCGAAGACGAAGGTTCGGATGATTCCCATGCGCGAACACTTTGGTCACTTGCGGCAACCGCGAGCAGAGCGAAGTCATCAGGGCATCGCGCCGTTGCCGCGGAATTGTTTCGCTTGGGGGTTCCCGCTGTCCTTAACTTGAACAGCCCAAGAGCATGGGCTTATTCCATTCTCGCGTCTGACGAATTTCTTCGCGGATATCCAACCGACGTCGTCGCCCATGATTTGCGATCAAAGATGGCCTTCCGTCTTTGGAACGAGTACAAGATCAGCAGAAGCGAAGATTGGCATTGGTTTGAGAGCGTGGTGAGCTATGCAAACGCACGACTGAGCCAAGCGCTGATCGTAAGCGGCCAATGGCTAGGAAATCACGAGATGCTTGCCGCTGGAATTGAGTCCTTGACTTGGCTAATGCGGCACCAAACCGGTGAAGCCGGTCAATTCAGGCCTATCGGATCCAATGGCTTCAGTCGACGCGGGCAACAGCGAGCGGAATTTGACCAACAACCGCTAGAGGCCTGGGCATCCATCTCCGCATGTATCAGTGCCAGTCGCGCTACCGGTAACGGCGAATGGAAGACAAAGGCTGAAAGAATTTTTCGTTGGTTCCTTGGTGACAATGCTCTGTCGCTTTCACTCTACGACGAAACCACCGGCGGGTGCCGTGATGGGCTCCATCCAGATCGAGTCAACGAAAATCAGGGTGCGGAGTCCACCCTCTCTTTTCTCTGCTCTCTCGCTGAAATCCATTCAGCACTTAGGCCGACTCCATTGGCTAGTAAGTTAGGAAACCTCTATTGAGACATGCTTCATATGAAATCCTGTTCGATCGTGACGACTCAAATCCGATCCTGAACGCCCATGAGTGGCCCTACCCGGTCCACACCGTGTTTAATCCAGCAGCAACGTTGCTCAAAGATGGCACGACACTGCTGCTTTGCCGCGTCGAGGATCGACGCGGGATGTCGCATCTATGCGCAGCGAGATCGAACAACGGCATCGATGGTTGGGTGATTGACAGCAAGCCGACCTTTATGGCAGATCCAGAGAACTATCCTGACGAACTCTGGGGAGTTGAAGATCCTCGGATTACCTATTCGGAAGAGGATGGTTTTTATCTGATCGCCTATACCGCTTTTGGAAAGTCCGGTCCTGGCGTAGCTATTGCATCGACAACCGACTTCAAAGAATTTAAGCGGTACGGTCTTGCCATGCAAGCTGACGACAAAGACGCTGCGTTCTTCCCTAAGAAATTCAACGGAAGCTATTTGCTGATCCACCGACCGACGACGGATGCTGGTTCAAATATGTGGATATCCTACTCACCCGACTTGGTGAACTGGGGAAATCACAAAGTGCTCCTACCTGCCCGGCGGGGAGGGTGGTGGGACGCCAACAAGATCGGCCTTTCGCCTCCTCCAATCGAAACGGAGCGAGGTTGGCTGATCATCTATCACGGTGTCCGGCACCATGCCTCTGGCTCAATCTATCGACTTGGCTTGGCACTGATGGACAAGGACAATCCCGAGATATGCCTGCTTCGCAGCCAAAGCTGGATGTTTGGGCCCGAAGTGCCCTACGAGACGGTAGGCGATGTCGCCTACGCCGTCTTCCCTTGTGGCACAACGGTATTGCCAGATGGCGACACGATTCACATGTATTACGGGGCAGCCGACACATGCGTGTGTATGGCCGTCGGCAGCATCAAGAAACTGTTGAAGTGGCTCGATGCGAACGGAACAGAAATGTCTGGCATCGCCGGTATGCCGGCGGAAAAGGCACAACTGAACGTTCCGAGCTAGTCCTTTAGTTCTTCACCATCGCACAGTGCGGTGCTCGCGTAGAATAGGGCCATGGCAGACCTGAGTTTTCGATCGAAAATCGCCATGGCTCCGGCGGGATCGTTTCATGTGCTTGATCCCGCCAAAGCCAAGAGGATGGGTGCGGCTACCATGTACATCCCATCGCCCGAGGATATTCGCATCGCGATCTTGGAGATCCCGCGCGGAGAAACCCGGACACTTCTGGACATTCGCAGACATCTCGCAATTCAGAATCACGCTGACATTACATGTCCGTCCGCAACCACCAAGTACTGGAAGTGGGTTGCGGGGGCAGCAGCGGAAGATCCGTCGGATCCTGTCTTCGGTTCAGTCCCCTATTGGCGCGTCTTGAAAGATGGCAAGCTGAGCCCTTACTTGCCGGGAGGCGTGTTGGAGCAGCAAAGACTCTTGGACCTAGAGCGCGTCGGGGTGTAGCTCGCCCGACTCAAGCTCCATGCACCTCGAGTTGTATACAGCCATAGGGCACCGGGGCACCCTTCAGCATAAGCCAAACCTGAACCGACTTTTGACCTTCGAAATTGGGTGCCACTTTGAGCCGGACCCGAACCAGGGCTTTGCTGCCAGGTGTGATCGTTGTGGCTTGCATCAGTTCACCTTTGACCAGAAAGCCGGCATCATTGCAGCCGCATGAACTAACAACACTGTCAATGTGAACTGGCTTCTTTGTAGGATTCCTGAATTCAAATCGCCTCTCAATCATCTGTTCCTGCTTGGACCGGGCAGCAGTGATGAGGTGCTGAAAGGTGGAATCATTCAACCTTCGGTTAACCGTTGTTTCGACGACGACCAACGGACTCGATCCCTCGGGAGCCTTCGGTGCTGACAACACCGTACGTCCCGATTTGATGTCGGCAAAGGTGTCAAAAACCTGGTTAAGGATGACTTCCGCATCCGTTTCAAGTTCGCCTGCCGATAATTTACTGGAATATCTGAGTCGACCTTGAGCATCAATGACAAATGCCGCTGGACACGGTAGAGCCTGAAATGCGGTCGCGATGCTCAGTTTGGGATCAATGAGAAATCGAGTTTTGCTCTTATCTCCCGGCCAAGCTTTGGCGAAAGATTTCACCTCGAAGGCATTTCCGGAGTAGCAAGCAAACACTTGCAACGCAGTTCCGCCGACTTTTGCCTGCGATTCCATTTGGGCCCATCGCTCGGCAACCAATCGGCATTCGCGACAACCACAAAAGGCAAAGAGGACGGTCACCTTGCCCTTGAATTGGGATTCGGTAACTTTGACCTGATTGAGATCCACGACCGAGAAGCTGGGTGCCATCGGAACCACTGGATTGCCAGCCTGGGGGCTTTTCAGCCCCCAGAGAACAAATGAGACGATGAGACTGGCAATCATCGGTTACCCGCTCCTCCTCGATTTCGGTAGGAGTTTGATTTCGACTTGGTCGCGGGATTGCCAGCCGGCCCTGAACCCGGACCGGGCCACTGAGATGGGTTGATCGTGGTAACCGTCTCCTGCCCTTCGCCCTGATAAACGCGCTTGAAGTAGTACCACTGAAGGAGTTCGCATGACTTACAGTCTTTGGTTTTGACGGTAATCCGAAGACAGAACCGAAGGTAGCTGATGCACGGCGGATCTGCGGGCATAGGGAAGGTTAGCGTTGTTGGTAGGGTCGGATTGCAGACAGCTGTCGTGCCTGGTGAAGACCACGTGACGACATGACTGTATGGATTCGCTGGAAACTGCGGAGCGCTGAAGTTTTGCACTGAAATCGCCGCAGCATTCGACACATACCCGTAGACCGGACCTGCCGGTGGACACTTATCGCCGACATTTGCGACGGATGCGCTTACGATATCGAAGTCGATGCTTCGAGTACTCGTGGGAACACCGACCAGCTGCTGGCTAAAGCCGTAGGTTCCGACGGAGTGAGTGAGACGCAGCTCACCCGCGTCGCCGATCTTGATATCTTTGCAGCAGGTGTCCGTCGTGTTGCAGCAATCGACATATACGACTTTGGAGACCATTGTCTCTGGAGAGCATTCCGTGGCAACCGTCAAACTGACTTTGTAGTAGAAACCGCATTTAAGTGGCCGTTGCCTTTGAGTCGCGAGGTTCGTGATATCCGTGGTTGTGGTGATCGCACCCGTGCCAGTGGAGGTGAATTTTGTCGATGCGACCTCGTTATTTCCATTTGCATCACAGCGAACCACCGTCCAGCCGTAGGTCGTCACGCCCAAGCTTTGCGTTCCATCCGCGATCAAGTGGTCTTTGATACATATCTTGTCAGGGACGCTCAGGATCGGGTTGCCAACGTTCTGATCGCAAAGGGAATCTACATACGTGTATCCGAAATGGCCACCTTCGCTGCAGTCAGTGTTGATGAACACAGCCATCAAATCGTGTCCAACGAGCGAAGAAATATCTTTCCGGTAGCAGGAGACCCGACGCCAGACGATCTTCCGCCCGTTAATTGTCGCCGACTTAAAGAACGGATCCGTGCTGGATGAAACACGCTCTACCGAGTCCACTACCCCGGAACCACCCAAGTCGTATAGCTGGTAGATAAACCGCGGCTGGTGACTTGTGACGTGTCCAGGATCTTCAGCGACCATCGCGTACTGAAACGTGAAATACGTCATCGTCGGCGGCACGTGGAACACTGTCACGGCAGCCTCCGCTTGAGCCCCGTTCGTTGGATTGCCCAATCTCAGTGTATGTAGTCCACCACCTGGCATTGGGATCGGAATATCGTGAGCACTCGTCCCGCCTGCGTTGTTGACAATCGGGTCATAGGGTCCGTTCCAATCCGGTGGAGAACTCGATCCTGAGTATCCAACCTTGGGGATAAACGGTGTCCAAGGAGCCGCGGGCAGAATCGTATGTCTGCTAGTCAACTGGTTGCCGTAAGCAGGTGCGGGGGGTGTGATTACCTGGGTCCAAGTAAAAGACCCCGGAACGAAAGGGCTCGTCCACGTTGTCCAACTTGTGAAATCACCAAGTTCAAAGTCGCCGTTAACGCACAACGGCTGACCATTCTTTGCCCCCATCGACTTGAATTGCTGTAGCTGTTTGTCACTGAAGAGAGCCTTACTCGCATCAATCTTCCGATTGCGCTCGTCTGGTGAACTTC
The DNA here is from genome assembly GCA_903833215.1 of uncultured Armatimonadota bacterium. GTDB lineage: Bacteria > Armatimonadota > Fimbriimonadia > Fimbriimonadales > Fimbriimonadaceae > Fimbriimonas. The sequence goes on along the minus strand of CAILEM010000042.1, from coordinate 30,541 downwards.
TGAACCACTTGAGCCAAGTGGGTAGTTCTTCCGCCAAGATTCCCTGAGACTTTGCCTGAGCAAGCTCTTGCGAGGATGCCTGTGGCTGCCCCTTGCTCTCGACAGAGAGGTTCGATTTGCCACCGTACCGAACCCCATCCTGTGCCGGTGGGTGATGTAGTCCCGACGAAATGAGTGCCGCTATTAAGATAACTGACATAAGCGTTGTTCCTTTTCCCTTCTCGATTCAAATGTTTGAACTTGGATCGGTCATCCTCGTCCTCGAAGGTAGTTAACATCGTCAGGTGTGACCAAACTGTGACGGACTGGGCCGCTTGGCGTCACAATTCCGTCACTCACCAAAGGCCAGTATCGAAGTGACAGAAAAGATGCGCTCTGAGCAGACCCCCTACTTCGCCGTCGGCGGAACATTGAGACCGGACGATCCAAGCTACTTGGAGCGAGATGCTGACCGCTTGTTGGGGCAGCTTTTGCTTGCCGGTGAACTCTGCTATGTTCTCGATTCACGCCAGAAGGGCAAATCTTCCCTAATCGTGCGTACTCTGGAAAGGCTGAAAGTCAATGGAGTGACTACCCTGAACCTGGACCTTCAGCGCATCGGTTCAAATGTCAACTGCGAGCAATGGTACGCCGGATTACTGCACTCCATCGGACAGGACTTAGGGCTTACCGAGAAGCTCTTTGCCTATTGGAAGTCCCATTTGGCAGAGGGGCCAATGATCCGCTGGTTTCGATGCATTGAGGCTGTCGTTCTTGAGGAAATCGAGTCTCCAGTCGTCATCTTCATCGATGAAGTTGACTTCTTGATGTCCTTGACCTTTCCAACGGATGAGTTCTTTGCGGGAATTCGCGGAACCTACAACAGGCGATCCACTTCTCCAAATCTCCGCCGCCTGACATTTTGTCTAGCCGGGGTTGCGACTCCAAGCCAGTTGATTCGAAATCAAGATGTCACGCCATTCAATATCGGCAGACGCGTCGACCTGTCTGATTTCAGTCTTGAGGATCTCAAGCCATATATCCAACGCTTGGAAGCTCCGGGCCGGAGCGGCGTTGATATCTTGAGTCGGATCTATTGGTGGACAAATGGGCATCCCTACCTAACTCAAGTATTGGCCGCGGCATGCGCTATGGACCCAGTCACAAAACATCCCTGGGACGTGGATGGAGTTGTGAAGCGAATTCTGCTTGATCCCGATGCGAGACAGAACGACACCAACATCAGCGATGCCGAGCGCAGACTGCTTGAGGTTAAGGGATTCGAGTCGTCACCCGACGAGGCTCGGAGTAGAGTCCTTGAGCTCTATCGCTTATTACTGCGTGGCAACGTCGTGACGACGAACCATGATCCAGCCATTATCGACACACTCCTCCTCTCAGGAGTCGTGACGGAACAAGGACGTTCCTTACGGATTCGAAATCGAATCTATGAGAAGGCTTTCGATGAAGCATGGTGCCGAAATAACCTCCCCATACTTGAAGAACAAAGGCAACGTTCGGCGGCAATCCAGTCAGCCTGGAGAATTGGACGAGTAGCCATCCTGGCAGTGTCTCTACTGATAGCGATTGTCAGCTACCTCCTCATTCTCACGGGACAGCGCGATCAAGCTCTGGTCCGAGCAAGGCAACTCAATACTGAGAACCGTCGAATCGCGTATCAAGCCTCCATTGCCTTGGCATCCGAGCGTGTGGAAGACGCTAACTTTATCAAGGCCTTTGAACTCGTTAAAAGCCAAACGAACGCCCCAGACCGGGGGTGGGAATGGCGCTTCTGGTCGACTCGATTTGGTGAGGCAAAGGTGATTCGCCCTCCCGACTTAGATCCAAAGAAGCTGCATCAAGCGTTTCGTGCATGGTACGAAGGCGGAAAGCTCGTTACACTCGTTGGACCGCAAGTCTTTCAGGGCGACGAGAAGATAGGAGTATTGAACTCGGGAGTCGCCATCGAATGGCTTCGAGCAACCTCGGGAAAGTCAAATTTACGTAATCGGATTGATGCTGCCAATAAACGATTCTTAGCGATTGATGGCCAACACTTCAACATGAGTGAAGACGGCAGCGTTTCGGTGAGTTGGGATCCCAAGCAGAACGGCTTCGACCTCATTGATCACGCAACAGGCACCCCCACTCACATTGAAACCGGATTTCCACCGGTTGGGTGCTATTTCAGCCACAACGGGCGATTCGTCGTGGCTGCAAGTATCGATAACAAAACCAACATGTATAACATCGCAGCCAAGCGATGGCAATGGAGGCAAAAGTTATCCCAAGTGGCCCGACCGGTATTTAGCCCCAATGACGAATTCATTGTCTTGATGCAAGTGTCACCCGACGCGACTGTACTCAAGACGGTCGATGGCTCCCTAGCATCTCGACTCAAAGGAACGTCGGGACCAATCGTGGATGCACATTGGTTTCGAGATAACACCCGAATCGTTACAGGTAGTTCTGATGGCACTGCCAAGCTTTGGAATGCACTTGATGGCTCCTTGGAGCGGACCTTTATGGGTGCCACCGCGGATGTTACAACAGTCGACCTCAATGAGGATGAGACAAAGTTAATCGCGATGACCCTTGATTCTGGCGTCCTTGAGTGGAGAGTTGACTCTCAACCTTTCACCGAGACCATCGATCTACACTGCGGGAAAATCACCGCGATGAAGATGTCTCCAGACGGGTCAACGTGCGTCACAAGCGCCATCGGGGGGGTATCCGTTCTCTTTGATGCACAAACAGGGCGCCAGCTTGGAAGATATGACCTCGGTGCGAATGTCGCGGTGCATCCAATGGCGTACTCGGCAGAAAGTAAGTGGTTGGTGCTTGTTACCACGAATGGCTCGGTTGTCATCGTGGATACCATGAGCGGAAAGGTTGTGAGGAGTCTGCAACTCGCAGGACTTCATCCCACCTGCGTGACACTCACCAGCCGAGGTCAAGTGTTGTTCGGGTTGAAAGATGGCGGCTTGATACAAATGCCAAGCCTTGCATCCACACCAAGCGCCGTCATTCTTCCGAACTTTGTCATTACAACTATCGGAATCTCACCTGACAGCAACAAGGCAGCGCTTGCGACGAAAGCGGGTTCACTCTTGCTGCTGGATCTTGCGAGTCTGACCGGCAAGGTTGTTCACCAGGAGAAAGGAGCGCTTTCAGACGCTGAGTTTTCCCCTGATGGCCGGTGGCTAGCATGCTCATCACACGGATTCCTTGTGACTCTCCTCGCCGTTGATGATTCCACAACTAAACGTATTCTGGAGGGGCATAGGGGAAGAGTTTGGGGTGTGCATTTCTCGCCAGATAGCAAACGCCTGGTCAGCAACTCGTACGACAACACAGCGCGTGTCTGGGACGTTGACTCGGGGACCCAAGTGTTTGCAGTTCAACACGGATCATGGGTTTCTTCATCCCAATGGTCACCGGATGGGAAGCGAATCATCACGGCATCTGCTGATAATTTTGCCCGCATCTGTGATCCCCGAGATGGTTTTGAACTGATGAAATTAAGTGGTCATCAGGACATCGTCTTCGACGCAATCATGACTCCAGATGGCAAATCGATCCTCACCGACTGCGGCGATGGAAAGATCCGTATCTGGCGAACTGAGCAGCGGTAGCTGCTGTCCTCCTACACTCTCACCGGCTTGCCTAGGCGCGCCGATTCATAAATCGCGTGAATGATGCGGATATCTCGGAGTCCTTCTTGCCCGGAGGTTTTGACCTTTCCTCCGTGACGGATACGATCAGAGAAGTGATCCATTTGGGCTGCCCATTGATTGTTTTCAACGACCGGAAGATCCTTCCCATCCACAGTGAGGTGGTTTCCGTAGTAGCCCGTAGCGAGTTCTGCGACCAGTTTCGACTTAGATCCGACGACTTCATATCGGTTCTTGCCGGGATTCCATGAGTAACCACTTGTACCATGGCCTATCAACCCACTTGGGAACTTCAAGGTGAAATCAACGGTGTCTTCGCAATCAACAAAACGAGAGTCGTTTGGCGGATTTGTGATCGTTGCTGATACTTCAATCGGCTCTTCGCCCGACAAATACCGAAGGGCATTGAGGGAGTAGATGCCGATATCCATCATGGACCCACCACCTGCAAGAGCTTTCTGTGTTCGCCATTGTCCGGGCCCGATGTTGAAACCATGGTCTGAGCGGATGCTCTGGATCTTGCCCAACTCACCTGAGCGACAGGCTTGGATGGCGCGCAGGTTATGAGCTTCGTAATGACTGCGGTATCCGATCTGTAGGAGTTTGCCCGCTTTCTTGCATGCGTCAATCATCTTCTGGCAATCAGCTGGCGTCGGAGCCATCGGCTTTTCACTGCAAACATGCTTGCCAAGTTTGGCCACCCGTAATGTGAATTCAGGGTGAGTTGCTGGAGGCGTGATGATGTAGACGACATCGATGTCAGGGTTGGACGCAATGGCATCCATTGAATCGTAAGTGTAGCGGTGAGATTCTGGAATTCCGTACTTGGCACCAAAGCGAGTGAGTTTTTCGGGATGACCACTGATCAGAGCCACGAGCTTGGAGTTCTGTGCAGCCGCAAAAGCAGGCATGATCTGGTTGGTTGCATACCCACCAAGGCCAAGGATCGCCCATCCCACTGGTTTGTCCTTCTGCGTACGTGCAAACGCAAACGGATCCACCGCAGCTGCCGCCAACCCAATCAAAGCCGTTCGTCGAGAAATCGTCACTGACATCGGAGCTATTTTACGAGGACCCAGACCGTTTGCACGTCACTTTTTGTCAATTCGGCCATCTTTTGGCATTTATCTTGAGAGGTGCGAAATCACAGGGAATGGAATTCCTGGCTTGGCATCTGCCCAAAGAATCCGGTTCAGCAGTTGCGGATCAGCCCGGTCGTAAGCCGAGAAGTCCAGTTTTGAGGACTCTAGCGCCAATGCACCTTGCTTGGGATTCCGCTTTGACAGATCAATTCGAACGTCTTCATGAGTAAACGGGCTCGTATTAGGGATTCGCGAAAATGAAGCAACCATCGAGGTTGCATGTCGATCGTGCTGCGACATGGGCGGCAAGCCGAGCATCAACTCCATCGTCCGAATCATGGATGCCGTGCTGTAGAGGTGATGATCCACACCGCCCCGCTTGATATAGGGCGAGATGACGTATCCGACAGTCCTATGACCATCAACGTGATCGGGACCGTCCTGAGCATCGTCTTCAATAACAAAGATAGCGGTGTCTGCCCACAACTTGCTATGGGAGACGGCTTCCACAAGTTTGCCAAGCCCTAAATCGTTGCTGGCAACCTTTGAGAAGGGTGTGAAGTCGCCCGGCGACCTGCCCGCGGTGTGGTCTTCACCCAGGGACATGACCATGAAATTCCACCACTGACCAGTCTTCTCTGCCGACTTCATTTCATCGGTAAAAACATCCACTTTGTCTTTATCGCGAGCGTCGGAAAGTGACCACTTCTCGCATGCATGCCCTTCCAAACCGCTGACCCCTTCGTACTTGGGAGCCGTATTCTTGTTGGCTTTGAAAGAAGCGAACTCGCCGTAGCTTCGGTAGGTCAATCCGTGGGTTCTACAGTTGTCCCATAGATATCCGGCAGGAGAACTTGCCACGCTCTCATCCTCATCGGGAGTGCCACGATCGGCATAGCCCGTTGGCCAAATCTTCTCTGTAAAGTCCGTGCAGTAGGATGAGCAGCACCATTGGTGACCATCTTGGCTAACTTCACCATCACAATAAAGATTGTCAAAGGTTTTGAACTCACGAGCAATCTTGTGGCCATTCGGTGTGATGTTCTCTCCATACATGCAAAGCCTGGGTTCGGCATTCGTTCCGGGTAAGTCGCCCAGGACCTGGTCGAACGATCGGTTCTCTCGGATCACGTAAATAACGTGTTTGATCCTCTGGAGAGTGGGAACAAGGGCTTTCTCTTCCGCAAGCAACTTGGCCGACATTTCGCGCTGGGCATTGGCCTTGCAGGTCGCCGTATATTCCGACAGTTCCTTTTTGTTTGGAACATCAAGCACCATCACATCTCCTTGGAGCGTGTTGGGAAGGTAATCGTAGTGGTTCCTGAGGTCATCGGTGACCGTTTGTTCAACCCGGGCTCCTGGGAAGTTGCCCTTCGTTGCCAAACCCTTGGCAGTACCAATCAGCAAGGTCTTGCCACCTTTAGGAGCAAATACAGTTGTTGGATACCACCCCGTCGGAATGAAGCCTTCTACACCTGGATGAACTGGATCTGAGACGTCAATTTGAGCGACGTTGTTGCTTCCCGAGTTCGCAACATAGAGGTGCTTTTCGTCAGGAGACAAAGCCAAGCCACTCGGTGTTGAGCCAATAAGGTCCTTCGCCGTTAGGCTCGTAAAAAACGTGGAAATGACAGCATCAGCCTGAACGACCGACACGGTATTTGAACCCGCGTTTGAGACAAACAGTGTTCCATCCTTCTTGAAGACCAGGTCACTCGGCTGAATTCCGACGCCAAGACGCTTGATCAGTTTTCCGCTGAAGTCCACCAAATCAACGCTTGAACCACCCCAATTGGTAATGGCAATTCTTCTCGTCGTTAAGTCGATGGCTATTCGATTTGGTTTGTGCCCCGTCGCGAGCGTCCAAATAGGTTCAGATTCCTTTGGACGGTAGCAGAGCAGTTGGTCATTGTTGATATCTGTTGCGAGGATAGAACCGTCGGGAAGAGCCGCAAGGCCCTGAATCCATGCGTGATTCGGCAGCTTAAAGCCCGTTGAGAAAAATGTATCTTTACTGCTGCTCGGAACAATTCGTCGAACACCAAGATCACCCGACGCCACGTACATCGTCCCATCCGGCAATTGAGTTATTCCACCCGTACACTTCGTCGTCCCCACAAAGCTATCCGTAGTCTCATCGGAGAGATTCAATACGGCTACGCCGTGATCGTGGTAACCACCCGTGACAACAAAGCACTGCGAGCCATCCGCGGATGACGCCATCGATAGCGGCATATCGCCTCTTAAAGGAATGTGTACTCGGCCTACCGGCTTGATTCGCTCACCGTTGGGCAGCCGAATACTTCCGTTCTTCGACTGAGCACCCGGCCAATCTTGTCCGGCCAGATAATAGATGGACGCCCCCAAGGCCATGCTGGAGATCACTGAAACGGCGACGACTGATCGGATTGCTTTCATGAATTTTGCCTAGACCAAAAGGTTACTGTGAAGCGGGCGTCTGGTGTCGAAAAATCGTCGTAGGGCAGCAGAGGCGGAAGCTCTTGGTTCCCATGTACGTTGCCTCGCCGAAGACCGACAGGTTTCCCGATGTAGGGAGCTTTACATAGACCTCGACACGACCGGAATTTGGATTGGTCGGCTCCGCAGCAGCAACATTTTCATAGCGGGCCTGCTTAAAGTCGAAGTCTTCTCGAACTGCCGACCATGCCGTCAGTTTCAGCAACTTCCCTCGCCCAAAGTTCAGCGAGATTCGAACCGTGTCTTTGTTGACTAGGCGAACGTCCCAGGACTCTTTCGGCATAGGATAAGCGCCCGCAACCGAATGACAAAACGCGCCGAGCGTTTCAATTGCTTCTGCACCACCGCCCAGGTTGTGCCCAACATTGGGAACGGTGACTAACCACTTTGGCTGCTTCAAGTCGTCGTAATACTGACGACAGGCATCAGCAGCCCAGTAGGGATCGTTGGCACCTGTAATGATCAGAGTTGGAACTCTGATTGACGAACGATAGGTGTAGGGGTCGACGATGTCACCAAGGTGTCTCCCCTCGGGACTCACGAACTTTGCCTGAAGGCCACGATTCGTGTAGGCAATGATTTGCTCTGAGTACTTGCCCCACAGTTCGAGTTGGTGCTTCATCTGTTTGCCCAAATTCAAGTTGTCGATGACCATCGGCGCAATCGCCTTAACTCGTGAATCCCCGGCTGCCCCGGTTAACCAAGTCGTCCAGCCTCGCTTGCTTGCTCCAGTGATGATGAACTGCTTGATCGGATTATCTGAATTCTTGGTGGCGTCCTGGATGGCATCCATTGCACGAAGAACGCTCTTCGTCATCGGAAAGAGCAAGGGCCAACTGGGATCTTTCGTTTCAAGATATTTGTCAAATGTATAGGCAATCAAGTTATCTTCTGAAAAACCATATAGCGGCTGATTGGGAATCGAGAATAGAAAAGAAGTTGGCAGGTTAACGGCGCCAGCTACCGCGTCCATCAGTAGTCTGTCACCTGGACGCGGGCCATTTCCCGTGATAAGCAGCACGCACAAACCCTTTTTGATCGGTGATTTGGACTCCCTAACAATTAGCTTGTGAGTCCAAGGCTTGCCTTGCCATGTTTGACTTGTGAGATCAATCGTGTCCTCCATCGAGGACCTTGTAATCGAGTAACTGTAAGTTGTATCCGGTTTGGTCAAGTAAGAACGGAACTCATTCTGAGACTCAATCGAACCTCGGTTTGCGGTTAAGGAAAGACCTAGGAGCCAGGCAAAAGCAAGCATCGCTGCCAGTCTAGCTGATGGTTTGTTATCAATCGGTAAAGGCCAATGTCTTAACTTGTTCTCTTCTAAAAGAGTTAACAATTGTCGCGGATTGTTGTTAACGATTTCAATTGTTTATCTGAACTTAACTTACTTAACTTCCGGTTAATCTCCCGCGCTTCAATCTCTGTGTCCGGGAGCATAACTAGCTTCGTCGCTCAAGGAGCAATCGGATGAGAAAAGCATTTACCCTTATAGAACTTCTCGTTGTCATCGCCATCATCGCCATACTCGCTGCCATTCTCTTCCCAGTATTTGCTCAGGCAAAGGCTGCCGCGAAGCAATCGAGCTGTGTAAGTAATATCCGCCAGATCGGCATCGGAATGATCATGTACCTCGCTGATAGCGACGACTATTACCCCGGAAACGACCAGTTTGAACCTGCGTCAACGAACACTTCCGCAGCCGATCCACGCATTCCGTACGATCTGCTCATCATGCCGTACGTCAAAAACACGAAGATCTTCAACTGCCCATCCGATGCGGGATCAAACCGGAGCCCAGCAACTTCTGTCTCGTTCTGGGACGTTGCCTATCAAAGTCAGGCGCTCTGGCGATCGTATCAATTCGTCGGAAATATCGTGACCAAGTCGGGTCCAGCACCTTACGGCATCGATCCAAATACCGGATTGAGCACTTATCCATTCCCCCTCACATCCTCGCCTATCGGACATAACGCAAGCGAAGTTCAAGCGACTGCAGACACCATCGCCTTGGTTGAAGTCTGGGGTCCAAGTATGAAGGGATCCGACTCGTCTTATGTGGGTTCAGGCTCCTCAGCCGCTTTTGTACTCTGCGACACTTGGAAATTGGCAGGACGCACCGTTGGGTCAACCGATCCATCCCAGCTTCTCCCCGGCGTTTGCAGTTCGTACTACCACCTCGAAACAAACACACCTTCGCCTGGGCACAATAATGCAAGCAATTACGCGATGGCTGACGGACATGCAAAGCGCCTGACTTGGGGCCAGATTCGAAAGAACGACTTCGACATGTTCAAGCTTCAAAAATCGACCACAGTCGTTTCTCCTTAGCCAGATCTCGACCGAACACCTTGGGCGTAGGAGCAAATGTTGGTCCTACGCCCTTTTGAACTCACTATGCTTCCAATTCTCGCATTTACGACACTACTAACCGCTCGCAGCGCTGCCCAGATTTCCCCGACTCCAATCCCCCTTGAGCTATCGAAGCCACTTCAGGACAAGAATTTCTATTTCCTGTCTCTGATAGAACGTGACGCAAAATTGCGGAACATCATAGAGCAAGATCTCGCCCTCAAAGCCATCGCGAACACGAAACGAGCTTGCCTGGCCGGATTGTTTGGAAAGCTTGATTTCAGTCATGTGGAAGCGCTTGGTGACCTCAAATTCACCCCAACAGAAGTTGCGATTGTTGAAAGTCGTCTGAGTGGATTGCTTCGGGCTCAAACCACCCATGACTCAGTAAAAAGCTTTGTGAGCCGTTTAAGGGCTTCCGGTGCCTCCCAACAATTCACCGAGCTATCCGATGAAAAGTTCTTAATATCTGCTTGGCGAAGCGCATGTGAAGGAGTCAACCGTGTCATCGACGTTTACGGCATTCAAAAAGTAGCTGCTCGATCCGCCGCCATTGATTCACCACTTTATACGGTTAAGAACACCCTGTATGGTGGGATGCTCAAGACCTTGGCTGGAGTCGTCGCAGAATCAACACCTGACGATGTTGCCTTCTTCGTTCCGAGCTTGAAGGCGGCAACAGAGCTGCTCCAAGTTCAACTTCGAGATGAGGCGGCACGACACGAGCCCATGGAATCGGGTTTGAATGCTCCAGCCTATAAGAGAGCCCACCGGGTCGACTTTGCCAAATACCCGTATTCCTGCATATTGGTCCCTGGTTTTGGACCCGAGGAAGCTAATGTTCGGATGTCACCTATTGGACACCTAGAACTCGAGCTCGCGGTGAGAAGATATCGTGCGGGCAAAGCACCCTTCATTATCGTGAGTGGCGGTTATGTTCACCCGAACATGACTCCATATAGCGAAGCCATTGAGATGCGAAGATGCCTGATCGATGAATTCGGCGTGCCCTCGGAAGCCATCATCGTAGACCCACATGCACGGCACACAACGACGAACTTACGAAATGCTGCCCGCTTAATCTATCGGTATGGGATGCCTTTTCAGAAGAAAGCCTTGATCGTCACCAATTCCTACCAGTTGGCTGATATTGCCGCACCCTCCTTTGCCAAGCGTTGCATGAGTGTGTTTGGCTACCTACCCGCGACCGACTACAACAAGGTCTCGAACTTTGATCTCGAGTATAAGCCTGCCTTGAATTCACTCACGATTGATCCAATCGATCCTCTTGACCCCTAGGAATGACGAGGACATGGCCTTAAGGTTCTGTTAAGGTTTATGTGTTTATTGTTATACTTAATGCGCACTTAAACTAACAAATAAACTCTCATATTTCGTATTCATGGAGAACAACATGCGCCAAAATAGAGCCCAAGCATTTACCCTTATTGAACTGTTAGTCGTTATTGCGATCATTGCCATTCTCGCCGCCATCCTCTTTCCAGTATTTGCACAAGCTAAGGAGGCTGCCAAGCGGACTACCTGTCTCTCTAATGCAAAGCAAGTCGGTTTGGCGATGCAGATGTACATGGGCGATGCCGACGATGTAACCCCAACCATCATGGGTGCACGCGGTGGTAATAAGTCCTATGAGATCGACTGGTACGTTCAGCTCTCACCTTACGTGAAGTCTTTCCAGATGTTCTTCTGCCCGGATCGCACTGAGTGGCAGTTCTACAACGGTGATAGTTGTAGCGATGACAATGGCGGAGGTGCCTTCAACACTACCGGTAAATGCCCTGGCTACGGTTACAACTGGGCATTCGCCTCGTTCATGGGATCCGGCCTGACTGGCGGACGTGTTAACACCAGCCAGTGGAAGGTAGATCCAGGTATTTCCGCTTCAACCATTTCGAGCACTGCGGAGATGTACGCTTTTGGCGACTCGGGCGACAGTTCGCGAATCACAGTCGATGTCGACTATCTGACCCAGTATTACGACATCCGAAAGAAGAGCGATCTGCGACACGGTGGTCGGTTCAACTTCGGCTTCGTTGACGGTCATGCCAAGCTGGTCAACTTCAATGCTGCCATCAATCCCCAGGTCAGCCAGAACGGCGGCTCTTCATTCGGTCTGGGCAACACGATCGGGTTACCACAAGACAGAAAGCAAGGCTACTGGTACTGTGCAAATCCCGACGCAGTAGACCAGAAACTGAGCAACAACTTAGGGACAACGATGACATGCAAGCAGGGCGTCGACCTTGTCTATGACCTCAGCACATTCGTTCCTGCCAACTAAACAGATAGCCATGCTCGGGATGTCAGACATCCCGAGCAAATCCTTAGATTTCTAGAGACAGTCCATTGATAAACGTCCTCGCACTTATCTGCTTAACAATGCCGTGGTCACCGAATGACTTGGCTAAGCCTTATCTCCGATCGGGGCATCACTTTATTGTCTGCGCACATCGGGGGGATCACCTGGTCGCTCCTGAAAACAGCCTTGATGCCTACGAACGTGCGGTCGCGGACGACGCTGATTTCGGTGAGATCGATCTTCGAATGACAAAGGACGGCAAGATGGTGCTGATGCACGATGCAACCGTAGATCGCACGACCGATGGTCACGGGAAAGTGAGTGACCTAACTTTAGCTGAAATTCGCGCTTTGCACTTCAAGAATGCGCAACGACCAAAAGAGGTCGTACCTACATTTGATGAACTTCTCGATGATCTGAAAGGGCGACTGAACATCTACATGGACATCAAAGCCGTGCACGCCAAGGATGTCCTGCCTATCCTAAAGAAGCACAGGATGACCAAGAAAGTCATCGCCTACGTTTATTCGCCGTTCCAAGTTGAGGAGTGGCGGCGTGATGCTCCTGGAATTCCTATCATCACGGATCTAGCATCCATGAAGGGCAATGACCAAATTGAACGAGATTGGACCGCCCATAAGTTCGATATTACGGATGGTTCTTATAGCGAGTACACCTCAGAGTTCGTTACAAAATGGCACTCCTTGGGCGTCTGCGTGGTGCCAGACATCCAAGGATCAGACGAATCTGCGGCAAAATGGCAACCCCTGATCGACATGGGTGTTGACGGACTTCAGACAGACCATCCCAAAGCCTTGATTGAGTTTTTGAAACAACGAGGAATTCGATGAAAACACTTGTTCTCAGCATCGGAATTGCCGCCATTCTGTGCGGCTGTGGTGGTAGGGAAAAACCCGTCGAAAACGCCGACAAAGGTGCTCAGAGCCAGGCAGCAAAGGCCGCTCCGATCGACGACTCTCTTAAGCAGGCACTTCGACACGCGAAAATGTCAAAGAAAGACTAGCTGGCTGGAGCAATCCAAACGAGTGTCCTAGAATGTTGGCAAAGGGACATGGTCCGGCATCTCACTTGCTGCCAAGTCATCCAGCTTGATTTCAATGACTGTGTCGAGTTTGTCTCGATAGGCTTCGGACAAAGAGAGATCGATGCCATCTGGCGTCTGGTGCCAGGTTGCCCTACCACCCGTTAGGACCTTGACGCTTTGTATTTTCGATTTAAGCGCGGCAAGACGAAGTCCTGATTTGGGCCAGGAAAAGACGTGCAGGAAGATGCTGCGGTCACGATAGGTTGAGCCGCCATTACTACCGTTGCGATACGGACCGCCTCGAGTCTTGTAGATCGACTTTCCATATTTCGCGATCCATTTCCCGACCTCTCTCAACCTCATGGCTTGATCGTTGGGGATGATGCCTGTGGAATCCGGTCCGACATCCAGCAAGAGGTTCCCATCACCGGTGGCACAAGATACGAGTGCTTTTACGCACTCTTCATACGGCTTGACCTTTCCATCGGATCGGTAACTCCATCCGCCACCATCTGGAACGGTTACAACGGTCATGCAACTCTCCCAGGCGCGATTATTCTGGAATGAGCCAAGGCGCTGCTCTGGGGTATCGAAATCGCCCTCCAGTGCGGCGACCGATTCGGCAAAGGATCCAGTGCGATTATTGACGATGATTCCCGGTTGTAACCGTTTGACGAGATCAAGCACCTGGTCGGCTTTCCAGTAATTGATCGAATTCCCGTGACCAAAGCTATCGAACCACATAACGTCAATCTTTCCGTAATGGGTTAATAGTTCGGTAAGTTGCCCAGTCAGATACGCGTGGTATTTGGCGTTATCTTTCACACCGTAATCTGGGTGATGCCAGTCCCGTTGGGAGTAATAAATGCCGACTTTTAGGTGGTGACGTCGGCAAGCACCAATCAACTCACCAAGGACATCGCGCTTGAATGCGGTGTGGGTGATTCCATAGTTCGATAAAGCAGTATCAAACATCGCAAAGCCGCCGTGATGCTTGGCCGTAAACACGACGTACTTCATTCCAGAATCTTGTGCAAGTTTCGCCCACGATTCTGCGTCAAATTGTGACGGATTGAAGCGTTGATAGAGGTGATCGTAGGCAGGATCTTCGACGACTCCAGCGGGATCGCCGAAGATATCGAGCGGCTTGGACCCCTTACGTGACCAGCTGATTTCTGTACCGGCAAGACTCGACATGTCCCAGTGGATGAACATGCCAAATCTGGCATCTGTCCACCATTGCATCCGATGATCATCGTTCACCAAATGGGAACTACCCATGGCGAGGGCAAGCAGACCAGACAAAATCATGGCCCAACGTTACCCGTTGAGCCATGATTGCAGCGTCAGGGATGCCAGCTTCAGACATCCGACAGATTCCCCGACTACAGCGGAATCGCCAAGAAGCCAGAAGATCGTCCCTGAGGATCGAGTGCGTCGCCAACAATCCAGCCAGAATCGTTGATTCCGTAGGCACGATAGAGCGTCCAACCGGTTACCGAAGAATCGCAGAGCGTCGTTAGGTTTACGGGTCCCGAGGCCAAATTTCCGACAAACGGATAACCGTTTGCACTGTCTTGCGCGGAACCAACATATAGGCCCTTGTTATTGACTCCCGAGGGAATCAGCGTCACGTTGTTGACCGTAATCATCGTGGGTGCCGCAGAACCAGACGCCCAATAGTACATGTCCTGAGCACCACCCTTGGTTCCGACCATTCGTCCGTCCGAGCTAACAGCCAATGGGAATCCTTGTGTCCCTTGCATTTGGACCCCAGTTGATGTCGGTGTGGGCCAATAGACACCATATGAATTTGTCGCATCATGCCCGGATCCAACGATAATGCCGGAGCTATTTGCAGCAGCTGGAAGGATCCCAGTTGAGCCCGCTGGACCGACTAGTGTCGACGACGCGGACGATGGGTCTGGCCAGTATTGGTTGCCACCCACTGCAGAGCCGTTACCGAATACGAACCAGGGCGTGTATCCGACTCCTCCGTCCGGGTACTTCAGCCCAGCACTCGTCCCCGCATTCGGATAGTAGTAAGTTGCCGTTATGTTTCCGTATGCATCCACGTTCTGAGCAAGGACGCCGTTCGCATCGTCAACGCTGATACAGTAGCTGCCAACGAAGTTGGCAGCTGCAGTCTTCGACCAAACAAAGCCTAGTGCAGACGTACTACTCGTCTTTTCAGCACCCACAACAAGGCCACTTGAGTTCATTCCAGCGATTTGAATGGAGTTTGTATAGCCCGTATTCGGCTTGATGGCGTAGAGGTGGTAGTGCGGAAGGACCGCAGCGTTCTGCACCGTTACCGTGGCATTCGCGCTTGTAACGCCATCGACAGTTGCCGTAACTTGAATAGTGCCACCTGATACTGGCGTGACGATTCCGTCTGGGGTGACCGTTGCCGCAACTCCTACTCCCTTGAAGATGGCCGAGCCGGGTGAAATGACGATAGGGTTGTTGAGTGAATCTTTAGCCGTAAAGACCAACTGCGCCGTCCCACCGCCTACCGTGACAGTGATTGGGGTGACAACGACGGATTTAACGTTGGCCGTCAAAGAAACGGACTTCAGAGACTGGCCGACGCAGTCGACAACATCTTGGGCGGTTGCCGTCCCAACGACAGCACCTGCTTGATTTGCGCCCGCGTACAGTGTGACGCTGGCGTTGAACGTGCCGGTGTTGATATCCGGCATGTTGTAGGTTTCGGTGTGAGCTGCCGCAGTGGCATTTCGGTTGAAGTTAATCACCAAGTCGCCGCCGCCAGGATTCGCATTTTTGATCGTGACCGTTCCTGAAAGTGCGCTGCTGAGAGAATTGTTGATGCTGGCGGGAAGACTCCGCCCGGGATAATCCACCTTCACCGATGCCCCTTTCAAGACACCTCCGCAACCACCAGCTCCTCCACCACCGCCACCACAGCCCGAAGCCACAAGAGCAAAGCCAGCGGCAATAACTGCGATTGCGACGTTGCAACCGGAAAAACTCTGGAACCGACCCCACAACTTAGTAGCTAAGAGACTGCGCGTACTCATTCGCGCGAGTATACCAGTCAAAAGTTCATAACTTTGTCAGAAGTAGGACCTCTATCCAAACATCGCAATAGAGACGGGCACGATCGGGCTACTCAATAAATCGGGCCCTAAGTCTGCTTCCCTGAATCTTCCTTCGCTCCTAAGGAGAGATCTGTCGTCACAAAAATCAAGGCCACAGAACGCTGAAGATCTCAGCCTAACCAACTACTGGAGAAGGGAAACCATGCACGAATCAACACAAGAACCGATTTCAGGCGGACTCGTCCATGTCGAACGATATGTTGCCTATCCTGGCGACGTCAAGCGCCTTGACGCACCTGAGGTGTACCAACCTTGTGAAGGTACTTGGGCCGAATTCAAGGGTGATGTCCGACGAACACTTACCAAGGCCAAGTCGGACATTCAGGATCGGCGCGAGGACCTCAGTGAACGGTGGAATCGAGTTTTTCGTCGAAATCGTGCCGACCAAGATTCGCTGCACAACACCTAAACGCGTTCAGGGTCAGCGTTCTGGGTGAACTGGGTTTACACTGCATTCAAGAGTGTGAATCAACCCAAATCTAAGAGGGCAGGATGTTGGCTAGCGACTGGAGCCTCCATCCTTGTTGTTAGTGGTGCTTGGACCCTTATCTGTGGCTTGCAGTGGTCAGCGGCGGATGGTCACCCGATGCTTGTCCGAGTATACGGGTGGTCGGCACCGGCCCTGCTCGGATCATTTTGGGTAGATGCCTTTGCTATGTCGCTGCTAGCCATTGGGATCGGCTTGAAGTACATCTCTCGAAGGTAGGTTGCGCCTGCCTTACGAATATTTACAATTGATGCGCTACTTCTGAACACCGAGCCAAACGATTGGGAGGAACGGGACGGGGAGTAGCAAATATCCCAAGAGGCCATAGATGCGGAGTCCCCCGGGGATCTTGGAATAATTCCGATCAAGGATTTTTTCAGCGTACGTGCCAACGATGCCGAGCCCAAAGATGAAGCCAACTCCCAATATGAGCAAGCCTTCGATCATCCCCATTCCTGCCCCAGGCGAGCTATTGTCACTCGCCTGACCAAAGCTTGCTTTTAAGAAAACGTATACTCCGATTTCAAAGAGGACCATAGCGATGGCAAAGACGCCGCATGACCATCCTCTCTTTACCAATTTATCCACTCTGTGGCAAGTATAACGGAAGTTCCTAGCCGTGCTTGTAAGTTGCCTTTACCGCCCACTCAGCTTCACCTTTCGGAGTCACATTCTCCATGGTCATGACTAACTGGTCGCTGGTTCGTTCGAATGCAATCGTCCAACCCCAAGTTTGCTTTTCCGCTTCGTAGGTTCCTTTAGCTTTGACAACGCCCGACTCCGATTCCTCTCCGACAAGGTGCAAAACACCTCCGTTTTGGTGCCATGAGTCGACCCAACCCATCTCAACGACCTTGGATTTGTTGGCCTTACAGATGAGGATCGTGCCTTCGTGGCGCTTCCCTTCGTGGTGCCAATCGTAGGTTATGGTGGCAAAGGCATGATTTGCATCGGTGTCGACATGAAACCGCGAAGCAGACTCGGTTACCCGTTTGTCGGGAGGTAACCATGACAAATTCAATAACGACTTGCCATGCCAAAGCCCCTTCGCGTCGAGGATCGATTTCGGTATCGCCATAAGGAGGGATGATAACACTGAAATCCCAAACCCGACAATCACTTTTTCGTTAAGATTGATTTGCTGAGATTCACGTCACCCGTGCCTTCCACGATAGACAAATACGGGAGCAAGAGCGACACGGACAAGAGGCAAGATACAGAACACTTGGGCGGCGATTGCCCATCTGCTATATGCATCACTTGGTATTGCGGAGCTAGAAATCCCGTAGATCACCAATCCAAAAGCAGCGCACCCAGACAACCACTTGATGATCACCGCATCCGGCACGAGCCTGAGCTCGCGCAACTTCGCCAAGGCAATACCGAGGGCCAGCAGCTTCACACCCGCAAATATCCAGACGACCTTAGGAAGGAAAACAAGGAAGTCCGGAATGAATTCGGGATGCATCACAAGGCGCGACAGAACGCCAAACACGATGACCAGGGGCATAAATGAAACAACAACCGTGGCCCAAATTGGAAATCGTCCAAGGGCACACCAGATTCCAGAAACGGATGTCTTGATGCCTCCCAGTACGACCAAAGCGTAAGCCAACACGAGTCCCAATCCCTGGGGAACGGTGAGGATTTGGCCTAGCGCCACGATTGTAGGTTGATAGTGCCCATCTCTCGTTGTGGGTAATAGCAGGATGATCAAAGCTAGCGCGAGGCTCGGAATCGTTAGGATAAGGGCTTGGCGAATGGTCGCTCGAAATTTCGATTCGATAATTTGAAGAGTCGTAAGCGGCCGAAGTGCCAAAAATGGGACGATACTTCGATCCTTGGTGATGTTGTCTTGCTCACTTCCGCAACAACCGCCATAACCGATGTAAGGAGGCAATCCAAGGGTTAGTGCAACCAAACCAAGTGCGGTTCCCGATATGCGAACTCCACGTAACTCCAAAAACATGGAATCGAAAGGCACAGCAGCAACCGCGATCACAGCGAAAATGACGAGAAACATTCCCGTAAGTACCCGCATGATCAATCCATTTCGCTTCTCCTCAAGCCACTGCTGAGTGCACACTTTGGATCGGAAAGGAGGTAGATCTGACAGCAGAGACGATGAGTCGTTTGAAGACTGCAAAGCTGTCAATCCATGCCTCGCACTCCCGACTCCACTGACTGCAGCCGCTATAGAAGCTGCCATGACTCCAAGGTATGCCATCGCAAGCAGTGGCGCCCCTATCCATCCGAGACCGAACGCTGCGGGTCCGGCGACGATCGCAGCGACCGTCACGAACATGAATGTCACCCGAATTTCCGGTCTCTTGAGTGGAACCCAGGACACCGCTTGAACCAAGCAACAATTTCCGGCGAGATACGCCGAAATCCACCACGTGCTTTGAATCGGCGCGATCGTTCCAAGGATCACGATCGCAATCAATCCTCCCGTTACTCCCAGTAGCAAGCCTGCGATCAACATGGGAACCGCAACCAACTCAAAATTGGTGAGGGGCAACAGGAACATGTAGTTGGGAAACCCAGAGACGCGTTGCTGCTGCGGCTCAGGCAATGCGAGTGCGGAAAACAGGGACAGGATCACCATGATCAGCATGCAAGCCGAGAGGGCAGCACCTCGCTCGGAATGATTCGCGATGACTCCGCCAACGCTAATCGCGGCAACGGTACAAAGCCACTGACGCCAACTCTTGGTCAGTAATAGCCGACTGAATGGAAGGTACATGCTGAGATTAGGGATGACTTGCCTCCACCCCTGATCTCGCGATAAAAATCTCGTCCAAACTCAACCAATCCTGTTCGACGACCTTCCCACCCGCTAAGGCCGCAGCAGCATCGAGAGTCGGTGCCTTGCCACTGAATAGGCACGTCCATTCACTGCCACATCCTTCCCAGCCAAATGTATCTGGGATCTCCGGTGGCGTAGCTCGGACATTCTCGAATACCAGGGTAACGCGAAGGTGAGACTGCTTTACCGCGTCGAGTTCGTCGCAGAAGAGGATCTTTCCATCGCGGATCATCGCCACTTCATCGGCGACCATTTCGATTTCGCTGAGGAGGTGTGAAGAGAACAGCACGGTCCGATCTTCACTCGCTACGGCTCTCACAATAGAAGTAAGGATCTCACGCCGGACGATGGGGTCAAGGCCAGACGAGGGTTCGTCAAGGAGCAAGAGTTCGGGCCGGTAGGCAAGCGCAGCCATTAGGCCAACTCTTGCTCGCTGCCCTTTCGAGAGTTCTCCGATTCTTGCCTTTCGGTCAATTTTGAACCGACTCCTGAGTTCCTCCGCATAGGGCTGGTCCCACCTCTCGTAGAATCCTTGGTAGTACCGCTGTAGTTCGTAAACCCGCATCCAACTAGGTAAACCGTCTTCCTCAGCGAGGTAGCCGATATTCGCAAGGACACCCACGGGGTCATCAATCGGATCCAAACCAAAGATCCGAACGGTTCCCTGCTGTGCCTTCAGTAAGCCTAGGATGTGTTTGATAAGGGTCGTCTTGCCAGCTCCGTTTTCGCCAATCAATCCGAGCACTTTCCCTTTCTTGAGAGTCAACGAAACATCGTGTAGGGCGACTTTGCTGCCGAACTTGCGGGTGACGTTCTGGACGCTGACGATGTCTGTCATTTGACCCACTCCCCTTCGGTGAGAACCGCGTCTCGCTCTTGAATAAGGGTGATCACCTCCGATGTGGCGACTCGAAACTGCTTTGCCTCCACCAACAATGCGTCGACCCGATCGACCAGAATCCGGCGTTGTTCCGATTCCGCAAACGGCGACTTCCCTTCTGCAACGAACGTCCCGTTCGTACTTCGTTTCTCTACGAGGCGCTCGATTTCGAGTTCTCGATACGCCCTTGCGACTGTGCTTGGGTTGATGATCAACTTCTCTGCAAGCACCCGAATCGGTGGAAGCTCTTCGCCGGGGCGCAGGCGCCCGGATGCCATGAGGTACTTCAACTGATTGATGAGCTGCAAGTAGAGAGGCATCCCACCGTTCTGCACGACCCGCAGTTTCAGCACTGCTGGAGAGAATTCTTGTTGATCCATTGTATCGAATCAATCATACAATGGAATTGATGGCCAAAAGACCTATAAGTGCTAGTTTTTTGGAGTATGCGGTCTCTGTTCACTGACGACGGCGGAAAATATGCGAGGCTCATTTGGGATTCGCCGATGATTTTCTTTCCGCCGACAAACGTTCTTCCTTCTATTAGCACGCCACAGCCCATCAGCCTTGCTGGTGACTGGAGCTTTCAGATTGATCGAGACGATCGTGGCATTGCAAAAGACTGGTCGACTCATTCTCTTGATGGCGTCATCCGTCTGCCCGGTTCAATGCCCGAGCAAGGGTTCGGGGATCCCATCACTGTCGATACAAAGTGGACCGGCCAGATCGTTGACCAATCTTGGTTCACAGCCCCCGAGTTCAAGCCCTACCGACAGCCAGGAAACATCAAAGTTCCCTTCTGGCTTCAACCTGAAACATATTACGTAGGAGCCGCTTGGTACCAAAAGGAAATTCACATTCCTGCAGGCTGGGCCAACCATCGAGTTGTACTCAGTCTAGAGCGTCCTCACTGGCAAACCCAGGTTTGGTTAGATGGCAAGGCCATCGGATCGCAAGACTCGCTCGGCACGCCGCACGAATATGATTTGGGTGTTCTGCCAGCAAAGCCACATTTGCTCGCGATACGCGTCGACAACCGAATGATTGTGGATGTGGGGTCAAACTCGCACAGCGTAACCGACCACACCCAGGGGAATTGGAATGGAATTGTTGGCCGGATCGATCTTATTCCGCGTCCCCTGACGTGGATTGAGGATCTCCAGATCTATCCAAACGTCACGACACGGACGGTTGTAGTAAAAGCGAATATAGCGGGCTCCGAACTCGGTGCGAAGTCCGAGATCGTTCAGTTATTGGTAACGGACGAACACGGCCACACTGTCGTCCATCACGAAGCACCCGCAAAGATCGAAGGCAAATCACAAACGTTTGAGTACGACCTGCCTCTCGGTGCGGATGCGAAGCTGTGGGATGAATTCCACCCTAACCTGTATCACCTATCTGCACGCCTAGCAAGTGGCGACACCAAGTTGATTCGATTCGGGATGCGGCAGATTTCGAAAAACGGTACGCATTTTGAGGTCAATGGCCATCCGATTTTCCTCCGTGGAACCCTTGAGTGCGCCATCTTCCCCAAAACAGGACATCCTCCAACCGATGTCGATTCTTGGCGGCGAATTCTAGAGATCGCTAAGTCCTATGGACTCAATCACCTTCGCTTCCACTCATGGTGTCCACCGGAAGCGGCATTCGCTGCTGCAGATGAGATTGGGTTTTTCTACCAAGTGGAGGTTTCTAGCTGGGGTGCCCCCGGCGACAATGCAGAACTCGGGAAGTG
The DNA here is from genome assembly GCA_903833215.1 of uncultured Armatimonadota bacterium. Taxonomy (GTDB): domain Bacteria; phylum Armatimonadota; class Fimbriimonadia; order Fimbriimonadales; family Fimbriimonadaceae; genus Fimbriimonas. The sequence goes on along the minus strand of CAILEM010000042.1, from coordinate 8,575 downwards.
GATCTACGCCGAAGCGGATCGGATGCTCAAACGCTACGGGAACCACCCTTCGTTCATGCTCATGCCCTATGGCAATGAACCTCTTGGGCAGCATGACAATGAGTACCTCGCCAAGTGGGTTTCGCATTACAAGAAATCCGACTCACGGAGACTCTACACATCGGGTTCTGGTTGGCCGCAGCTCAAAGAGAACGACTACCACGTCACACCCGATCCCAGAATTCAAAGTTGGGGAGCTGGTTTGCAGTCTCGCGTGAATGCAAAGCCACCTGAAACTCGAACGGACTATCGAGACTACATCCAGGCTCGCAGCGTGCCTGTTGTCAGTCATGAGATCGGACAGTGGTGTGCCTACCCGGATTTCTCGGAGATCCCCAAGTACACCGGATATCTCAAAGCTCGAAACTTCGAGATCTTCCGTGACACTCTTGCCGCCCATGGAATGAGCCATCTTGCTCCTGCATTTCTGCATGTGTCGGGACGACTTCAGACTTTGCTTTATAAGGAAGAAATCGAGTCAGCGCTGCGAACTCCTGGGATGGGCGGATTCCAGCTCTTGGACCTTCACGACTTTCCGGGTCAAGGCACTGCCCTTGTCGGGATGTTGAATCCTTTCTGGGAGTCGAAAGGGTACGTCAATGATCACGAGATGCATCGATTCTGTGGTCCGACTGTCGTGCTAGCGCGCCTCGATTCACGGGTCTTCACCAACGAGCAGATGCTATCGGCTGACATCGAAGTCTCGCACTTTGGGGATCGCAAGATATCACACACCAAGTTGGCGTGGAAGTTGGTGGGTGACGATGGTTTGGTTGCGAAATCCGGGGAGTTCGAGATTGCCAATCTGCCTACGGGCAAACTTTCGCGAGTGGGAAGATTGGCGGTTGACCTGCACGGCATCGCATCGCCTGCCCATTACCGGCTGGTGGCTGGGATTGTCGGTACTACGATTGAAAACGATTGGGATGTTTGGGTCTATCCGCACTTGATTAGCACTCGTCTCCCCGCAAACGTCACCCTTTGGGGCGATATCGACGCCGCCTTGGATGCGGCTCATCACGGAGAAACGGTAGTCCTTTCCCTCAAGCAAAGCCAGGTCAAGAACGATCCTTCCAAGCCTGTGATATTCGGGTTTTCAACCATTTTTTGGAATACAGCTTGGACAAATCGCCAGGCTCCGACGACGATGGGATTGCTTGTCGATTCGGTGCATCCGCTTTTCAGCGGCTTCCCCACAGAAGATCACACGAACTGGCAGTGGTGGTACCTCATCCGACATGCGACGCCAATGATTCTCGATCGTTGGCCAAAAGCTTTGCAGCCAATCATTCGCGTTGTCGATGATTGGACGACCGCTCACAAATTGGGTCTCCTCATTGAGGCTCGTGTTGGCAAAGGCAAATTGCTGATAAGCAGCATCGATCTCGATGAGGTCATTGCCACCGATCCGGTATCGCGTCAGTTCCGAGCCGCTGTCCTCCAATATGCTGCGTCGGCAGCCTTTAATCCAAGCCTTATCCTGGCAAAAAGCCAAGTTCGATCTGCGTTAGTTGAATAGCAATGAATGCGAAAAGGCTCCCAGTTAAGGGAGCCTCTTCCGTCAACGGGTCTAGCGGTGACGCCCATAGCGTGAGTGCTCACGCTCATGGAAGCTGTATCGGTAGCGAACCGGTGTTCGCTCGTATCTGACTCGATCGAACTCGACATAGTGCCTTTCGTGATCACATCCGTCGGCATTCAATCGATAGGCGGAGTACGCCGTTCCGATTGCGCCCGCAATCGCGACGTCCCGGTCTCCCGATGCCAATCCAGCCAATCCAATTAGCGCTGATCCAACCGTCAGTCCTTTCCAGGTGCTGCGGACTTCTTCACGGTGTTCGTGGTCTCGATAGCCGTCAGCCGATGCCAAGGCAGGAGCAGCGATTGCGGCAGCGAAAACTCCCAGGGTCATGATTTTGATCAGTTGATTCTTCATTTCTGTTCTCCGAATGTGATTTGGAATCCCTTGAGTCGAGATCGTTCTTCTGAGCGAGGTCGGCCTTCGTCCTTTCCTGTTGGGTGTAAACGAAGGTCGTCTGCTGGTGTTCAGTAGGCACGCGGAACCTCCCCGCTGTATGGGCCGATGGGCCCACTCTCAGGTTCAGGTTGCTCAACCCCCTGGCACTTTTTCGGCAGGGTCTCCCCACAGCTTTCTCATCATTGCGTATCCGGTGGGATCGAGAATTTGAAGTTCGGCACGGATGAACGGAAAGAAGTCGTTCACTCCGAAATACGACTCGGTCGTCTCGGCGAAGTACTCCATCTCGTTTGTCATCGCATAGGCTTTGTGTTTCGTCCCGTTGTAAAGGAGCGCGTCATCGTACTTGTGCGACGCAACCGCTTCGTTGAATGCAGAGAGGACCTCCGCGTTCTTCCAACCGTCTTTCACAAACTGATCGTGATAGCCGTGGCTTAATTCGTGCATCAGCATCCATGGTTGTTGATAGCTCCAACCAACAAAGTTCGCGAGGTTGCCCACCTCGATTCCTCGTGCCATTTTGGGGTCCATCTTGTGCGCCCTCAGCCAGCCGGCGTCGGGATGGTAGGCGGCGCCGATGACATTCGGGTCCTTCAGGTGAAGCCAGAACGGAATGGTTTTGATCTTCTTGAGCGGTTCATCGGGCACCACTCGCTCAATGCGCATGAGTTGACAGGTTAGTTCGTTCTTCGCGGCTTCCCAAAGTTTGGGTCGGGTAGCCATGATCGCCTTCTGAACATGAACCGTCCACCCTTCAATATTGAGGTCTGTGAAATCGGCCGATTGAGGCTGGAGGAAAACGAGCACGGTGAGCGCGACGAACATGCGCAACAGTCTATTGGGATTTGGGTTCGTTACGCACTAGGATCAGCGAGATTCAGGGCTTTCCATCCCAAGCTTTCAGGCCGCTCCGCGAGATGTCGGTTTGCGACCAATCAACGTTGGTTCCAAACTCCTTGAACCGCGGAAATACGTCCATACCTACCGATCTCGAAAAGATAGCGACAGCATCGCTGGCTGAATATCCTCGCCGACCAGCCTGAATCAGCTTTCTCTTGGTGGAGAAATACTTGGCGATGATGCCGTCGCCGAATTTCTTGCGCAGTTCTTCGAAGATCGCCATTGGTTTGCCCATTCGAACCCACCAATCCATGCTATCGCCATTGAGATTTAGCTTTCCGGTGGGATCGTTGGCTCGGGAGTAGTTCAGGAATTTGGCGAGGGTTTCGTCCGCTTCTTGGGTGAAACCTAAGCGCTTGGCGATGTGAATCCCCACGTACGTCGCGAGGCCCTCATTCCACATTGGCTCGTCGAATGGCTTCACCCAGGAGTGCGTCATTTCGTGACCGATCAACTCGACCATCCCGTATTGGTGGGTGGGAAAGTCGCCCCAGTAGGCACCGAGGCCGATGGTTGCTCCACTTGAAAATCCTCCACCATCGGTGGCGAGCATCTGCAGATTAAGCAGCATCCCTTGGCTGGGTTCCACCCCGGTGAAGGCTCGCACCTCGGGAAGACACTTGAAGAAATACGCCGCTATAGCCCTGGCAGCAGGGGCGGTGTAGTCGTTGTATTGGACCTTCAAACCACGATCGTTGAACGCATTTTCGGGTTGTGTCGATTGGGGAGGCACCTCATGCGTCACGTCTTTTCCGGATGCGAGCCATTGGAGGACCCGAGGAATCCAATCGTTATTGATCGGGTCACTGGCGTCTGGGTTATGTCCGAACAGGCTTCCGGATGCGAGAATGACTTTCCCTTTGCCAATGCGTCGGCTGACCATGACGGGTGCGCCGACTTTGTCTTTCACAAGCGCGGTCCAGGCACGTGGACTCTCCACAGACAAGACTTGGGTTGGGTAGTTCGTGAGCTTACTACCCTTGATGGAGGCGTCCAGCGACAGTGGCTCGACAGCCATCGTCGGAGTGACGCTTGTTCCGAACGCTCCGGCGAGTGCATTCAGCTTGTAATCCTTTTCGCCAGGAAAAACTTGGTAGGAACCGATCATTAGTAGTCCACCACCGCCACGAACGAAAGATTTGAGTTTTGCGATGTCGGCGTCGGTCCAGGGGCATGGAGTTCTTCCTTGCGCCGTCACAAACAGGTTCGCGCCATCCAGATTGATCTTGCTCACCGTCGCCCAGTTGCGCACGTCACTGCCTCCGATGGGGCCAAGATAATTTGAGGCGAATCGGCCGTCGAAATAGAAGCTGAATTCGTGTGAGATGTCAGTAATACATCTCACCGTTTGCGCTTGGGAGATGACTGCAAGACTGGCAAAAGCAACCATCAACAGTGGTTTCATTTGAACACTTTCTTAGGTGTCAGGCACCAACAGTGGCCGTACTGATCTTTGACGAACACTTCCTTTCGAATCCGAAGATAGACTTCGCCACCATGAGTGACAAATGTCTTTTCGGCCGCTTCGATGTCATCCACGGACAGATTGAAACATGGCGAGTTTCCGTCGTCGAGGCAGATCATCAGGGTAAGAGGACCACTTGTCAGGGCAACACACCCCTCGGGTCGCCCTATTTCCTTGAACCCGAGCGAGTCTCGATAGAACCCCGCCGCTTCGTCAACATCTGGCACTCCAAAAGCAACATACTTCGTAGCTTCCATCGTCTGGATACTACCGGGTAGTCAGATTGCGAGCACGCTTTGTAGGCGACTTCTATTGAATCGCCAAGGTAGCAGCTTCGGGCTATTTGCTGTGCTTTTTGCTAATCGAGATTCCGGGAACCGGTGGCCTGATTTCGAAGAGCGAGTCGCTAGCAATTGTTAGCGAATTCACGATGGAGAAGTCGCTTCGATTTAGCGGAGCAAATTCAATGACATGAACCATCGACGGTCCAACACATTTGACGGCGATTGGAATGACCACATCTTGATTGATCTGCCTCATCGAAAATGGTGCCTTGGCTTGTCGAATTATCTGGTCCTCCAAGATGTCATCTCTTCCACCTTTTGCTTCGCAAGTTACGATTACTTCCTCTAGCAGCCCACCTTCCAACTCCTCTTGGGCTAAATAGAGCGCATCAATCTCTGTGCCAGCAAGCTTTACGTTCATTTGCAGCAAATCCAGTTGCCTAACCTTTCTCGTTGACGCCATCGAAAAGTGAGATTCTACAATGCGCAATCGAGTAATCACCTGGATCAACCACGGTTCATCATTGCGGCCAAGACGTCTGGAAGCTAGCGGCAGGCTAACACTCTCAATTAGGTACCGGGGGGTTTCAGCCGTCGGACTCGCGAAGTTGAGTTCAGGAAATGGCTCCAATTGTCCCGGCAACAAAGGGATGAACTCAAAGCAAGCATTCGACAGCGTTACCTGTCTGCCAGTAAAACCAGCCGACATCACATATGTGGGCCAGTTGGTGTTAGCATTCTTGCGATTGCGAATGAAATCTTTAAAGAAATTTGCAGGATTCCTCGTACTCATTTCTTTAGGAGGACTGCTCGCGTTAAACGCTGAAATCGCAGTCGAAACGTCCTGAAGCGTTACGATAGAGTTTTCTAGTTGCTTTGTATCCTCAGCGTAGCGAGCACGGAAAATTTCCTCGATAATTTCGGTCTTTGACGATGCCATTTCTTACCCGCGCCAGCGCAACAAGACTACCTCTTCTCTAAGTTGCTGCCTAGTCGCGGTGGCAATCCTTGTCCGAAACAAGTCGATTCCAACAACTTCGTACCCTTGGCGGTCCGCGATCTCCGCGAGAAGCTGTCCAGTACGAATCATTATTTGGAGATAAGATGCCTGGTCGCCAACGACATATCCCAGCATGGCTCCAGGCACAAGCTTTGGTTTAAGGCTCTCAAGATGTCGTGCCATGCCACCAAAATACAATCGGGTTACCCGATGGTAGAGTTTTTCAAATCCAGAGTCCTTACCCATAAAAATGCGCTTTGCCTCAATTTCAGCTGCGATCCGCTGGATCTCCGGAATATCGGCAACAAATTGATCATCTCGATCTGCCACATAAACATTTCTCGTGTTCGAGCGGAGCAAACCTTCCTTAAGCGCGCGTAGATCTTTCTTGTTCTTGATGAGACCAAGGACGACAGATTCCAGACGTGTTGTTCGCGTGTAGTCCTTCTCGTTTGGATAAGGCGGAGAAGTGAATACTGCCGAAATTGATCTATCCGGTAGTTGAGATACATCCCGGGAGTCGGCCTGTATTAACTGCGTCGGGATATTTTGACGATCCGAAAAGACCTCCAAATCTGATGCCATTCGTTCACATTGCTGTAGCCAAAGACCAACGACATCACAATCCTCCTTCGGCTTTGTAATTCCCACTTCTGGTCCAAATCGAATATTCCCTGCGTGGACGACTAGCGTCCAAGCCAATGCTAGCTGCAGTGGTTCGAGAAGTTCTGAGGGTGCTGCAGAAATCCAACGGTGCAAGACTAGCGCTCGGTGCAACGGCCTGGGACTAATGGAGTCCGTTAGGATCAGTTTGTGAGCATCGACGTCAAGTGTTCTCCAACCATATATCGTAAGTTGCTCACGTGAACCAGACAAAACTGTTTGCTGAGTCCTGTCCAATACTTCATCAATTTCGTCTTGGGCCTTTTGGGCAGCCCAACGAGCAACTCTCTGCAACTCAGAGGGCCAGATTGACCAATTTGATTTAACTCTGCTTGCTAAGGCAGCCATTGGGTTGGCCTCGAAGCCAACTGCACTAATGCCAAATTTCTTGCACTCCACGATGGTCGTTCCAGTGCCACAAAATGGGTCAAGAACCGTGTCCCCCGCCGAAATTCCGAATTTCGAAAGATACGTGCGGACTAGATGCGGTGGAAAACTTAAGACAAACCTGTACCAAGCATGGATTGGCCGATCGCACTCGGTCAGCTTGTTATGGAGGGGGCTACTGATATCCCATTGGGACCGGTCGATGTTGGTCAATGTGTGCATACGCTTTCCACTGCACTTCACCTGAGTGAAGGAGATTTCGAAACATTCTTCAGGACACTACACTTCAATTGCTCTGTGAGATCGGATTATGACGACCACCAGACTAGTGACCATTTTAACATATAGCTAGACATTTGTCTAGCGAAACCTCAAATGCATGCATACATCCCTGCGACGTTGAGAAGGTCCTCAAGCCACTTACCAGCCTCACGCGGCATAAATGGTCACCGCTGAGGAAAGGGCGCTTCGACGAAGGTGGTTATTCTCGATCGCGGATTCTTCCAAAAGGTCAATGTGGCGCCCGAAGAGCTTTTCTAGTTCGTCTAGGAATCCAAAGAACTGAGTTACGAGCCTCATGCCTTGGCGCGGTTCGCCTAAAACAACGAGAAAGTCCAGATCACTGTTTTGAAAATCGAAGTCCGGACGGACGGCCGACCCGAAGAGGCTCAACTGCTGAACATCATAGTTACGGCAGAGCTCCTCAAGGGATTCCCGCTTTGGATCAAGAACCTCAGTGACAGCCGACATGTATTCATTGTATCGTAGTCTCAACGGCGTCTCGGACAAAGCTTGGTTGCTTATGAAGCGCTCCAAATGGATGACAAATCGCCAGAACATGCCTATGACAATTCCAAAGGAGCTTGAAGCTGTGCTAGCGAGTAGCGTCGACACGCTAGGAGGCAGTGTTCGATTCGCAGGAACTCGAATTCCGGTTCAAGCCCTTATCGACACACTTGACGATGGCGATGGGATTGAAGAATTCCTGGAAAGTTGGCCCGATGTGACACGAGAGCAAGCAGAGGCGGTAATTCACTGGGAGCAAAACCATGCCCGCCAGATATTCGGGCTTGAACTAGTAATCTAGAGCGAATCTCTCTAGAGAACAAACCATGCTGACCGCCCTCGCACTTTCTCTATCTCTCGCCATCGCTGACCCTGCGACTTACCTTAAGCCGCTTGTGACTGAAATGCAGAAGCAGTGGCCGACCAATCGGGCGGTGAACATCGTGTTTCACGGGCACAGCGTGCCGGCGGGGTATGCGGCGACACCGCATGTGGACACCTTCAACGCCTATCCGCATCTGACACATGTGGGATTGAAAGACCGATTCCCGTTTGCCGTCATCAATGTGATCGTCACCGCGATCGGGGGCGAGAACTCGGTGGCAGGTGAGAAGCGTTTCAAACATGACGTCTTGCCCCTTCACCCGGACCTGTTGTGCATCGATTATGGGCTGAATGACCGGGGTGTACCACTCGATCAATCGAAGGCGGCATGGGTTTCCATGGTGAAGGCAGCTAAAGCCGAAGGCATCAAGGTTCTCCTCTTCACTCCGACGCCAGACCTATCGGCGAAGATGCTTGATGCTTCCGATCCACTAAGCAAACAGGCTGCCCAAATTCGCCAGATCGCCTCGGACGAGCAAGTCGGCCTCGTGGATTCCTACGCTCGCTTCTGTGAGCTACTGACCGCAGGCAAGCCGATGGATCCGTACATGGCCCAAGTCAATCACCCCAACCGGAAAGGGCATGACGAAGTCACAAAACTTATCTTGCAGTGGTTTCCAGGTTGATGGATGTCACCTCAACCACGAATATCCGCAGCCACCGTAGTCGGCGGTGATCGTACCGACGTC
>CAILEM010000041.1 GCA_903833215.1 uncultured Armatimonadota bacterium | reverse complement strand
CTCCAGTTCGTCAACGATGCAACATCCGATTCACTGTATGACAGCGGCATGGTCGACATCAGCAAGCTCAACGGCATGTTCCAACCAAGCGGTCCTAGCTTCGACGCCAAGTCCACCGGCGGCGTGATGAGAATCGACTTCGGTCGCAAGATCTCGATCACTCCAGAAGTTGGACCTGGTACCTACCAGAACGTCGGCATCATCACGGTTAGCCGAAACTAGTCTCTAGCGATTCCCACCCCAAAACATCAGAAAGGCGAGCTCCAGTTACCTGGATCTCGCCTTTCCGTTGTAGGGGAGAGGCGTGCCTCGCTTACCTGCTGCCGCTGTAACTAGCTAACGTTGGGTAAGCAGCGCACGCGCTGCCCCTACAAAGGATTCCGCATTTGGCGTGCCTCGCTTCTTGCTGCCGCTGTAACTGACCAACGTTGGCTAAGCAGCGCACGCGCTGCCCCTACACCAGACCTGATCAATCGGCGACGCGGAGCACGCTTAGGAAAGCTTCTTGAGGCAACTCGATGGAGCCGATTTGCTTCATTCGCTTCTTACCCTCTTTCTGCTTCTCAAGCAGCTTGCGCTTTCTGGTGATGTCACCACCGTAGCACTTAGCAATAACGTTCTTTCTGAACGGCTTGATCGTGTCTGCGGAAATTACCTTCGCGCCGATCGCGGCTTGCACTCGGACCTCGTACTGCTGCCGAGGGACAACTTTGCGCAACTGCTCGACAATTCCTCGGCCTCGATTGTAGGAGAAATCACGGTGAACAACAAAACTCAGTGCGTCGACGATATCGCCGTTCAACAGAACGTCGACTTTAACCAGGTCGGACGTCTGGTAGCCCGCCACTTCGTAGTCCAGCGAAGCATAGCCGCGAGTGTGCGATTTCAGCTTGTCGAAGAAGTCCAACAGAATTTCGCCGAGCGGAAGCGTGTAGTACAGAATCACGCGCTGTGGAGTCGGATAGTCCGTCTTGCGATAAACGCCGCGTCGCTCCTGACAGAGATTCATGACCGCGCCAACATATTCGACTGGCACCATGATCGTCGCATTCACGATCGGCTCCTCGATCAGTTCCAGCTCGTGCGGCTGCGGGAAATCGGTGGGGTTGGAGATGTGCTCGACTTCCCCGCTCTTGCGTGTGACTCTATAGTCAACCGAAGGTGCGGTAAGGATGAGGTCCAGCGCGAATTCTCGCTCAAGTCGCTCACGGGCGATCTCCATATGGAGCAACCCAAGGAATCCGCATCGGAAACCAAAACCAAGCGCGGCCGAAGTCTCCGGTTCAAAGTCCAAAGATGCATCGTTCAAACGCAGCTTGTCGATTGCGTCACGGAGGTCGTTGTACTGGTCGCCATCGGTCGGATATAGACCGCAGAAAACCATGCTAAGCGCCTTTCGGTAGCCAGGCAAAGCGATCGTCGCTGGGTTATTGGCTAGCGTCACCGTATCGCCGACGCTCGCGTCGCCGATGCTCTTCATTGCCGCCGTTAAGAAACCGACTTCACCGGTAGCGAGTCCATCATCAACTTCGAGGGCTGGATTGAAGTGACCTGTCGAATCGATATCGAACTTCGACCCGGTCGCCATCATCATGATCTTGTCGCCCTTCTTAACGCTGCCGTCTTTGACGCGAAGGTAGGCAACCGCACCCTGATAAACATCAAAGTGCGAGTCATAGATCAAGGCTCGAAGTGGCGCCGAAGGGTCGCCGGCAGGGGCGGGAATTCGATGAACGATCGCTTCGAGAATCTCGTCGATTCCGATGCCGGATTTCGCGGAACACGGAATCGCATCCGAACAGTCGATGGCAACCGCACTTTCAACTTCTTCTTTCGCACGTTCGACATCAGCGTGCGGCAAATCGATCTTGTTGATCACAGGGATGATCGCCAGGTTCTGATTCATCGCCATGCTGGCATTCGCGATGGTCTGCGCTTCGACGCCTTGACTGGCATCGACAACCAAAACAGCGCCTTCGCAAGCAGCAAGGGCTCGCGAAACTTCATACGTGAAGTCAACGTGCCCCGGAGTATCGATCAGGTTCAGCTGATAAGCCTGACCGTCTTTCGCGATGTAGTTCAACCGAACGGCTGCCATCTTAATGGTGATGCCGCGTTCGCGTTCGATATCCATCGAATCAAGCATCTGCTCTTGAGCAGTGCCACGGATAGCGCCACAACGCTCGATCAATCGATCGGCGAGCGTGCTCTTACCGTGATCGATGTGCGCGATGATGCAAAAATTACGGATGTGGGATTGATCCATGGAGGGGAGGGGTAGACGACCAGTTTACCTCGTGGAGTGTTGCCGACCGCTCAAAACCCCAATCGGTCGATGACCTGCCCAAATGCGAGCGCGGTAACGGGCTTGTTGAGGTAACCACTCGCAAGTTTTTCGTGAACGGCTCGAGTTTCCACCGGCTCATCTTCGGCGGACAATGCAATGACAGCAAGTTCTGAAGTCCGAGGGGACTGGCGAAGGCGCTTTAGAATCTCCAGTCCACCAATTTTCGGTAGCTTGAGGTCGAGCAGAACCATGTCTGGCAGCGGCAGCGAGTCATCCATCAGACGATCAAGGCCACATTGCCCATCTCGAGCAACCTCAACCTCAAAAGCGGCACCGAACTTGCGCACTGACCGCATAGTGAGCTCCGCATCATCTATATTGTCCTCAATCAACAGGACCTTTAAGTACTTTGCCATCAAACAGCCGTCCGCAGATTTAGACGTTCCCCAGTTTAGCAAGGTCCGCTAAACAAAACATAAAACAGAGAACTGCAACCAACGAGCGGGCTGAAAAGTAGTCATGAATGGTGGCTCCTTTGGGACGCCACTCTTATGAATTTAGCGTTCCGTTTGTGTTCTACTTGCCAACCTGAAAGAACCCCAAGCGTGGTTTTCTTCGTGAACGACCCATCATTACTCGTGGATCGACCACCCCCAAAAACGACGATCTAGCCAAAACATTGCTTGCTTCATCTATGCTGTAAGAAACGTCGGTTTGTTTGGGTCCTCGGAGGTTACGTTAAGATGCGCTTGAAAGCGTCCGGAAAGATTGTCGTCTTGTTACTCGTCCTCGGTATCGTTTTTGGTGCTTACCGTGTTTGGAAGGGTCCAGATGCGTTCAGCAACATGGTTCCGAGTAGCACTGAAAAGGGCTCCCTTGCGGTTCCTCAGATAAAGTTGCCGTCGATAAGCGACACCTCCGGAGGTACCGGAAAAATGGTTTCGATGCCCGATACGGGCTCGGGCGGCTGCACCGACAAGCCTGACGTCCGAATGCTCGGATATGCGTGGAACGCCCAAATGGGCCTCATGTTCGCCATCGGGGGTGCCCAGGCGACCGCAGGCAGCCTAATGTGCGAGAACGGCGTGAACCTAAAGTGGTCTCGCCAAGACGACAACGGCAAACTCACCGACGCTCTCGTTGCGTTTGCCACCGAACTCAGCCAAGGCACTGCCAATCCATCCAAGGGTGCTCATTTCGTCACGATCATGGGTGACGGTAGCGCGGCTTTCTTGAAGGGCCTTAACGATGCTCTCAAGAAGCTTGGCCCTGAATACCGAGCGAAAGTCGTGGGTTCCATTGGCTACTCCCGAGGCGAAGACAAATTCATGGGTCCAGCCAACTGGAAGCTGGAACCAACCTCAAGTCGAGGTGGAGTTGTTGCGGGCGTCATCCGAGATGGCGACTGGAACATCGCTCAGAAGTGGCTCGGCGATAACAACCTCAAGACCAACCCTAACGACAAAACCTGGGATCCCGATGCCCTAAACTGGGTGAACGCAGATGACTACCTAGACGCCGCGAAGAAGTACATCACCGGCTACAGCGAAGACCGTCCCGTCGTTAAGAATGGCAAGCGCACCGGCGAGACCAAGCACATCACGGTGAATGCATGCGTCACCTGGACACCGGGCGATGTTAATGTCGCCAAGCAGAAGGGCGGTCTCGTTTCGATCGTTTCCACCAAGGACTATGCATCGCAAATGCCGTGCGTCGTCATCGGCATCGACAAGTGGATGAAGGATAACCGTTCGACGGTTGACAACATGCTTCTAGCCATCGCCGAAGGTGGCGATGCGGTTAAGAGTAGTGGCGACGCTTTGAACGTTGCCGCGAAAGTTAGTGCAAAACTGTATGGCGAAAAGGACTCGGATGCCTCCTATTGGGCCAAGTACTACAAGGGAGCCGAGGAGCAGGACAAGACTGGCATGCCGGTTCCGCTCGGCGGATCCATGGCAAGCAACTTGTCTGACAGCTTCGTTTCCTTTGGGCTCGAAGAAGGCTCGGCCAACCTGTTTGGTGCGACCTACACGTTGTTCGGAAATGTGGTTGTCGAACAGTATCCAAATATCGTTCCCAAGATCGACCCCGTCGATCAGATTCAAGACACTTCCTACTATCGAGACCTCCAGAAGAAGCACATCAATACCGAGACGGCGAAACCAACCGTTGCTGTCAAGCCATCGGCAGCGCCGGGCATCGCCTTAAGCAAGAAGATGTGGCATATCCCGTTCGACACAGGTCGCGCAGTCTTCTCGGGTGCAGCTCAGAAGGACCTCGAAAAGCTCCGCAGAGACCTCCTGGTGGCCAGCAACACCACCGTTGAGATTCGTGGCCACACCGACAACCAAGGCAATCCCAAGGCGAACATGGACCTTTCGGAAGCTCGAGCTTTCGCAGTGAAGGGCTGGCTAGAAAAGAACTTCCCATTGAACTTCCCTGCCGGACGCATCACCATCGTCGCTCGCGGGCAAGAGGAGCCAATCGCTCCGAACACGAGTTCCGAAGGACGTGCTCAGAATCGTCGCGTGGAAGTCATTATCCAGAGCATCAAGTAGTAATCTGGACCTAATCTAATGGACGACCAAAAACCGGAATCGGCCACTTCCCGCAGGGTAGTGGCCGGTGCCCATGGTAGTGACGCTTTCAAAGTCGGAGACTTAACCGACAGGAAGAAGCATCGTATCGATCCTTTCGGGATTTTCCTCCCCAACCGAGTCGTGTCTGTCGGCACCATGAGGATGATCATTGCCGTCGAGGCAGCGATCGCGCTTCTCGTCTGGTTTAATTCACCTTTCAAGATTCTTCCACAGCCAGGCGAGGTGCTCCATGCATTCTCCCGCCTTTGGAACAACGACGGCTTGGGTCAAGAGCTCATCACCAGCTTTAAGATGAATCTCGAAGCACTCGGTTGGTCTGCCCTCATTTCGGTTCTTTTGGCGTACTCGACGGTTTTGCCTGTATTTCGACCGATCGTCGTGGCGCTATCCAAGGGGCGCTTTCTAAGCATGATTGGCTTCTCAACGGTCTTCACAATCATGATTGGAGGCGGGCACTACCTCAAAACCTCCCTCTTGGTTTACGGCATTACCGTCTTCTTTGTAACGTCGATGGCATCCGTCATCGCTAGCATTCCAAAAGCCGATTTCGACCATGCAAGAACGCTTCGCATGAGCGAGTGGAGAGTTGTTTGGGAAGTTGTCGTTCTTGGAACGGCGGACAAAGCTTTCGAGGTGCTTCGACAGAATGCAGCGATGGGATGGATGATGCTCGCCATGGTTGAGGGCATCGTCAAATCGGAAGGTGGAGTCGGCACTCTGCTGATTGCTCAAGACAAGTACTTCCACCTTGCCGAGGTTTTCGCGATCCAAATTGTTATCCTCATCGTGGGACTCAGTCAAGACGCCGTCATCGGCCTGATTCGGCACGCGGTTTGCCCCTACGCCGATCTGACCCTGGAGCGAAAGTAGACCATGGAAGCACCTGAAGCCTACGAAATTCACGAGTCGATCCTTACAATCGACAATGTCTGCCTTAGTTACGATGGCGTTCCGATTCTCAAAAACGTCAACGCAGAAATCAAGAACATCACCCGCCCTGGTCAGAAACAGGGCCAGGTCGTGGGATTGCTTGGCCCGAGTGGCGTTGGAAAGACCACGCTCTTCTGCATCCTTGCCGGGCTGATCAAACCTGACTCTGGTGAAGTCCGAATTGGTGATGGGTTTCCCATGAAGCGTGGTTCTGTTGGAGTCGTAGCCCAACACTATCCCCTGTTCGCCCACAGGACAGTCCTTGGAAACCTCATGGTGGGTGGTCGGCAAGCGGGGCTCTCTCGCGATGAAGCCATGGCCAAATCACGTGAACTCCTGAAACGGTTCGAAATGGAGGACTGTGCGAGTAAGTATCCGGTGCAACTCTCCGGGGGGCAGCGACAGAGAGTCGCTATCGGCCAGCAATTCATGTGCAGCGAGCACTTCATCCTGATGGATGAGCCCTTCTCGGGGCTTGATCTTGTTGCAGTGTCGAAGGTAAGCGATTTTATCACTGAGGTTGCGGGCACAGACGACCTCAAGACCTTTATTCTCGTCACCCACGACGTAGCTGCGGCCATCGAAGTCTGCGATACGATCTGGCTGCTCGGACGCGATCACGATGCGGATGGCAAAGTCATTCCTGGTGCACGCATCCAAGCAACCTATAATCTCATTGAAAGGGGTCTGGCCTGGCATAAGAATTTAACGTCGACGCCGGGTTTCCTTGCCCTTTTGAAGGAGATTCGTGATATCTTCCCAAGGCTGTAAGGCCATTTGTGGGTAGATTCACGGAGATTCGCCGCCAACTTCCGGTATGCCTGGTAACAATAGATTTTTAGAAGCCTTCAAGGAGAGCTACAACGTCATCGGACTTGCGGGGCTTTTCGCGGCTTCGGCCGTCGTCTGGACCCCCGTTCCACTTTTAGCGGGCTTGGTCCTAGAAACGGTGTACCTCCTATTTGCTCCAGACTCGAAGTGGTACATGGACCGCTTGTCGGTTCGGTACGACAAAGAGGTTATCGCGCGTCGCGAAAAGCTGAAGCAAGAAGTCGGCCCAACTTTGCCGCAGGCCGTTTTGGCTCGATTCTCGCGTCTGGAGACGATGCGAAATTCTATCGGCAGTCAAACTTTTGAAGGGAAGAACTGGTTCCGCGAAGTTCTGCGGAAACTCGACTACTTGATGGAAAAGTTCTTGCTGTTTGCCAGCAAGCAGGTTCAATTTCAAACTTATCTAGGCTCCGTCTTGGATGAAACCGACCCCGGTACGGTCACACGCCCGGCCAATGTTCCTCCTCAGATGCCCAGGATCATTCGCCGAACAGACCCAACCGGCGAAATCGATGAAAACTGGGTGCTCAGCACCGTCGATATCATTCAAAAGCGATATTCTGAGGAAATCGAAGGCATCGACGTTTTGCTCAAGAAAGACGAGAACCTGCACAATCAGGCCGTTCTTGATAAGCGAAAGGAAGTTCTGCTTCGGCGTCGCCAATATGTTGGCCAAATCGGCGAAATCCTGACCAATCTCAACCACCAGCTTCACCTTATGGAGGACACCTTCGGGTTAATCAACGATGAGATTCGGGCGAGGTCGCCTGAGCAGGTCCTAGCCGACATCGAAGACGTTGTCGACCAAACGGATAACCTGACCGAGACTCTACAAGAGGTCTCACCGTTCGATCAGATGCCGGTCGCATCAGGCGCAGGCAAGCTTTACAATATCCCTGGAGAGAAATAAGAAGTGAGACTTGACGAAACGCTTAGACGAGCCGCGGGACTTTTTGTAGAATTGCCGCCAGAAGAGCCCAAAGAATCGAAGGCATGGAGTGTGATGGATGCTCCATCCCCGGCACCGAAAAAGCCGGTCACGGCACCTGCTACCCGAACCGTTGAGCAGATTGTTCGCGATACACCAGGTCCAAACCTCGACGAGATCAAGCCTACGGCAACCTCTTCGACACCCGTGATTGATGAAGCCGGAGCCGTGAACTTCAGTTCGATTTATGCTCTGGCCGCCTTGCCTTCATCGCCTTTTTCTGCCGAGCAGGTCCTTGAGTTACTTGCGACGCTGCCAGCTTCTCTCCCAATTGAAGCAAAGCGGGCAACGGTTAACGTCACCGTCAACGCCATGGCCAAAGCTACGGGCGTAACGTCTGATGCCATTGTCGCCGATGCTTCACGCAAGCTAGCCGCCCTAACGGCATATGCCAAGAGCTACGCCGATCAGGCAACGCAGTTCATCACCCGAGCTGATGCCGAGATCACAGCCCTTGAGGCCGAAATCGAGCAGAAGAAACGCGCCATCGACGACGCCAAAGCGAAGCAAACCAAGATGGTTCAGGCTTGTACGGCGGAATCGGACAGGTTGGACGACGTGCTGGAATTCTTCAGCCTGGATGTCCATCCATCAAAATACGCCAGCAACCCATAAGGTCGCTGGCGTATTTGGGGACTCCTTTGAAGGAGAGTCGTTTACTTGTGCTTCTTTGCGGTCGATTTGCCGAGTGGCCAAGTAGCGATTTTGACGTGAGTCATCGTTGCTGGCGTTGGACTGGGCATGTCACCGGCAATTCGAGGGAGAGCCACGATCTTGTCAACTACGTCCATTCCCTTCACAACCTGACCGAACACGGTGTACTGGTTGTCCAAGAATCCAGCATCGGCGACGGTGATAAAGAACTGACTACCCGCCGAATCTGGATCCTGCGCACGTGCCATGCTCAAAATGCCGCGTGAGTGGTGAGTGCTGTTGAACTCAGCTTTGATCGTGTAGCCTGGACCACCCTGCCCCGGAGGGCCACCAACACCTGGTTTGGTGTTTGGGTCGCCGCCCTGAATCATGAAGCCAGGAATGACTCTGTGGAAGATCGTTCCATCATAGAAGCCCTTCTTCGCGAGCGTCTGAAAATTCTCGACGTGCTTGGGTGCAAGCTTCGGGAAGAACTTGAGGACGATTTGGCCGTGGTTCGTGTCGATAACAGCGACTTTTTCGCCGTTCTTGGGAGCAGTCGCCCCAGGTGCGCCAGTTTTTAGGCCCTGTGCGAGGGCGAGGCTGGAAAGCAGTGAAAATGCCAGAAGGCTGAAGCCTATTTTTTGAAATTTCATGGGTTTGTTTTTGGATTCTCCAGGTGTTTCAGATTAAACAGAACTTATTACTCGCTGTAGGTCTCGATTGTTACCTTCTCGATAATCGCAGGGTTGGCTGGATGTGGATTATCTCGATGGTCACGCGGGAGAGCAACAATCTTGTCAACAACGTCAAGACCTTCGATAATCTCGCCGTATGCGGTGTATTGACGATCAAGATGCGGCGACTTAGCAACCATCAAAAAGAATTGGGAGCCAGCCGAGTTTGGATCGCTCGATCGAGCGGCGCTTAGAATTCCTCGCTCATGAGGCGTATCGTTGAACTCTTGGTTCACTTTGTAGCCAGGGCCACCGGTGCCGTGAATGCCTCGATCCGCACTTCGCGAGTTCGGGTCTCCGCCCTGAATCATAAATCCAGGAATAACGCGGTGAAACTTCGTACCGTCGTAAAAGCCTTCGCGCGCGAGCTTCTTAAAGTTGTTGACGTGGTTCGGGGCTTTGTCATCAAAAAACCGCAAGACGATGCGTCCCAGGTTTGTTTGTAAAACGGCGATCTCTTCACCGACTTTCGGGGTTGCCATAACAACGTAGGGTACCGGTCTTGGCTAACGAGTTGCGCCAGGTATCGGCAGAATTTGGGCTGAAAGCATCGGAACACCGATCATATAACCCGCCATAATGATTTTGTGAAGCCTCTAGCGCGATCTGTAACTGGAGTTACAGCCTCTGGCATTCGTCGGTTCTTTGATTTGGCGGCGCAAGTGGAAGGTGTCCTTTCGCTCGGCGTTGGAGAACCTCGTTACCCTTGCCCACCCGCGGCTAAGCGAGCAGCGATTGCAGCCATCGAGCAAGATGACGATGCATACACCTCTAACTTTGGGCGTCTGTCATTTCGTCAAGCGATTGCGGAGAGTTTGAAGACTCACCACGGCGTCACATACAATCCCAATAACGAGATACTCGTCACAACGGGCGTTTCTGAGGGTGCTGACTTGGCCCTAAGGTCCATCTTGGAGCCAGGCGATGAGGTGATCTTCTTCGAGCCGGCCTATGTTTCTTACGGGCCGACGGTGATCTTTGCCGGTGGCAAGCCGATAGCATTGGCCACGAGCGCGGCAAATGAATTTGAGCCGGATCCTGACCAGATTCGCAAGGTTCTCACCAACAAAACGAAAGCCATCGTTCTTGGCTACCCGAGTAATCCGACCGGTGCCACCCCATCGAAAGCCGTGTTCGAAGAGATCGTAAAGATTGCCCAGGAGAACGACCTATGGCTCATTTCCGATGAGATCTACGGAAGATTGGTTTACGGTGTCGAGCACACATGTATCTCTTCGTTGCCTGGAGCTTGGGAACGCACGATTCTCCTTGGTGGATTCTCCAAGGCTTACGCAATGACGGGCTGGCGGATCGGTTTTGCATGTGCTCCTCCTGAAGTCATCGAAGCGATGATGAAGATTCACCAGTACACGATGCTTTGCTCACCAACGATTAGCCAAATCGCTTGTGAAGCGGCACTAAGAGAAAGTGAAGCCGATGTCGATGAACTAGTAAAGGCCATGGAGAAGAAGCGGAACTTCTTCGTAGCAAAGCTCAACGAAGCTGGCCTCGATTGCCCGATGCCGAAAGGTGCATTCTATGCATTCCCGAGTATCAAGAGCACCGGACTTGATTCGGAAACATTCACAGAGCGACTACTCCATGAGAAGAAGGTTTTGGTCGTACCCGGTTCCGCATTCGTAGGGTTCTCGGGTGATGTTGAAACAGGACGCAACCACGTTCGGTGCTGTTACGCCGTCCCCGATGACATCCTTGAGGAAGCTGCCAATCGTATTATTGATTTCGTGAAGAGCCTGGGCTAGCCTCGGCCCTTCATGGTCCCAGCATAAGTTGATTTCAAGCACATGAAAATCATGCGCGCAGTGCTTTGGATTGTGCTTATTGGAGCGTTCACTGGCTTCACCTGCACTTTCCTGCTTGAATCCTCTTATACGTCGCGGGCAGAGAAGTTTCAAGCCGTACGTATCGATCCGAAACAACACAGTCCCTTTGGGCCGGTGACTATCGATATTGGCGAACCCAGATTGCTGATATTGGAAAGCACTTCGGGAATCCTGAAGAACAAGACAGGAACTGGCATCAGGATGCTCGATATCGACGAGGCCAAAGCACGCGGCAATATTCCTATTGAGCTTCAGACCATCTCGCGAGTCGTCAGTTTGGCGAGATTGGGCTGTGTCTTGTCACTCTTCGTTGCATCCGCAGGGCTCATTTTGTTAGGCAAAATGAACTCACAACTGCTTTCGCTCGAACCCTAGAAGCAAATCCTGCGGTTTTTCTTGTTGCGGTCCCATTTGTTAACTTATCACCGGCCCCTGTGACCCTTAGCAATCGTAAAATTACGTTGCTGTTTTTGTTTGCGCTTCTGCGCTTTGGGTCACACAAATGAATCTTCGCAAATTACTGATATTGCCAGCCTTCCTATTGCTGGCTATTTCCGCGTTTGCCCAATCGAAACAGGTCACGCTGGCTAATGTGCCGATGGAAATTCCATCGGGCGTAGAGTCTGCGTCTCCTGCGGGCCATAAACCTCCTACAGACCTGCTCCACATTTCTATCGTTTTGCCTTATGGCGATCCGGAGGGAATCCAGCAGTTTGTCGACTCCGTTTCGGACCCCAATAGTCCGAATTACCGACACTTTATTAGTCCTGAACAGGTTGGGTCTCGCTATGGCGTGTCAGCGAAGAACCTCCAAAAGGTATCTGACTTTTTGACGGCCTCAGGCATGAAGGTCACCCTGGTTGCGAAGAACCGGATAACCATTTTGGCGGACGCCACTGTCGCCCAAGTGGAAGCCGCGTTCAACACAACGATTGATCAGTTCAATCCGGTAGTCAATGGCGTGGCTAGCAGCAACACGCTGTTTTCCTTCACCTCTGTCCCAACCGTCCCGGCATCTATTGGTTCGCTGGTTTCTTATATCGGTGGTATTGAGAACTTCACTCAACCCAAGCGCCGAGGTGGTCCGCTGACTCCAAGTCAACTAAGACAGCTTTACAGCCTCGCCCCTGTTTACAAAAACGGTAACACGGGTAAGGGACGAACCGTTGCTATCTCCAACTACGACGGATACCGACTTTCCAATGTTAGCCATGAGTACAGTCAGTTCAGTCTGCCTGTCCCTGCAGGCGGAGTCGGTTCAAACATCTCTGTCGTCTCGATCAACGGCAAAAACGGCAACACATACAGCTATCAGGCAGGTGAAGCAGATCTCGATATTCAGGCTGTGCTTGCCATGGCTCCTCTCTGCAACCTCATTATTTACGACTGTGCTTGCGACGCTCCAACTGACAACACTTTCGATCCCATTACGCTCCTTACAAAGGAAGCCAACGACAACCTAGCTGATTTCATCACCGAAAGCTGGGGCTGGCGCGGTAATGTTGCATTCTATTCTGCATGCCATAGCATTCACGTCTCAATGAGCGCGACCGGTATTACTTATCTAGCCGCCTCTGGCGACCATGGCGCACAAGACATTAAGACGTTCCCCTATCCAGACATCGACCCCGAGGTTTTGATCGTCGGCGGAACAAGTGCACTTACCGACGCCCAGGGTAACCGCACCAGCGAGGTTCCGTGGAACTGGACAGACCCCAGCAACGGTGATTTCTGGAGTGGCGGTGGAGGTTGGGTTCCATCCACGGATGCATTCAACATCTTGCCTTCCTACCAACATGGAACCGGTGTTCCGACCGGCATTCCTTATCGCCTTACACCTGATGTATCTCTAGACGCAGACGATCAGACCGGATACATCATCTACGTAAACAACGGCTTCTACCAAATTGGTGGAACCAGCGGCGCCTCGCCTACATTTGCAGGCAGCCTCGCAGACAGCGCTCAGGCGATCATCGCTGGCGGTGGCCTTCCGTCTGACCCATCCGGGCACCAACGATTCGGACGAATCAACGACCTGCTTTACTCGTACAACGGCGACGCGAACATCTTCTACGACATCACGACTGGAAACAACGGGACGCTACCCAACGGAAATACGTCCGTAGCGACCGTTGGATGGGACACCGCCACCGGCTGGGGCCCCATGATCTTCTCGGGTTTTGTGTCGAAGGTGCTCAACACCACCGTCCCAACTGCCCTCACGTTCTCCCCTGGTAGCGTTACCGGCGGGACTTCATCGACCGCCACGATCACCGTCAGCCTCACTGCCCCAACCGGCGGCACTGTCGTCACACTCGCTTCCAACAGTGCAAGTGCAGTCGTGCCAACATCGGTAACCATTCCGGCTGGATCCACATCCACGACATTTACGGTGACAACGAGTCCTGTGGCAGCCGTTACAACGGCGGCCATTACAGCGACGATCTCGCGAGCATCAATAACCTCGTCCCTCACGATCAATCCGCCAACCGTCTCCTCGGTGGCTGTGTCCCCATCAACAGTGGTGGGCGGCAATACCTCCTCAGGCTCGGTATCACTCAACGGAGCAGCTCCGACGGGTGGTGTGATCGTCAACCTAGCCTCGAACTCAGGCAGTGCCACACTACCGGCTTCGGTAACAGTGGCTGCTGGAGCAACCTCAGCGACCTTTACTGTCAGTACGACGCCAGTTTCTGCGGCAGCGACGGCTACGATTACGGCATCGATTGGCGGCACTTCGGTTACAACGACCCTAACCGTTAACCCACCCTCCCTTAGTTCGATCAGCCTGAATCCAACATCGGTTCAGGGAGGAACCAGTTCTACTGGAACCGCTACTCTTGACGGCGCTGCACCTACCGGTGGAGTGAGCGTCATACTATCTTCGAGTGTTCCGAATGCATCGGCACCGGCGTCTGTGACGATTCCGGCAGGAGCAACATCAGCGACCTTCACAATCACTACAACGCCGGTATCAAGTTCGACATCGGTAACGATCACTGGCAACCTGGGCAGCGTCAATAAAACCGCGACCTTAACGATCTTGCCTGCGACCCTGCAGAGCATTTCGGTATCCCCGACGGCAGTTGTGGGAACCAACACTTCGACAGGAACGGCCACCCTCACCGGTGCAGCTGGCCCTTCAGGGGCGGTCATAACCCTCTCGTCGGATAGCCTCAACGCAACGGTCCCAGCAACGGTCACAGTTGCGGCAGGTGCGACCAGCGCAACGTTCACAATCAACACCTTGGCAGTCTCCAGTACAGCCACGGCGACGATTTCTGGCACGCTCGCGAGCACCACGAAGACGGCGACGCTGACGATTAATCCAGCCAGCCTGACCAGCATCACTCTGGCACCGACCGCAGTCACAGGCGGAAATCCTTCGACGGGAACCGCGACTCTAAATGGACCGGCTGGCCCTGGCGGAACCGTTGTCAGCCTCTCCTCAAACACTCCAAGTGCGACCCTTCCAGCGACGGTAACCATTGCCGCTGGCGCAACTTCAGCAACATTCACGGTAAGCACGACTCCCGTCGCGACGATCACCACTGCAACCATCACTGGAACGCAGGGCTCAACGACCAAAACGGGAACGCTTACGATCAACCCACCCGCGCTGGTAAGCGTGTCCGTTTCACCGACATCAGTCGTAGGCGGCAACACTTCAACTGGCACCGTGACTCTCGATGGAGCCGCCCCGACTGGTGGAACCACAGTGACGCTGTCTGCAAGCGACACCAATGCAACCGTTCCTGCGAATGTCGTCGTCGCCGCTGGCGCAACGACCGCAACATTCACGATCAATACGACGCCTGTCGCAGGCGCCGTAAGTGAGATCATTACCGGAACCCTTGGTAGCACGTCCAAGACGGCTACCCTCTCGATCATTCCTCCATCACTGGTCAGTGTGTCAGTTGCACCGACTTCGGTTCAGGGTGGTAACACCTCAACCGGAACCGTGACGCTCAACGGTGCCGCTCCAGCCGGTGGTTACCTGGTGAACCTCACTGCTAGCAGTGCGAATTCGACAGTGCCCGCTACGGTCACCGTCGCTGCCGGTGCAACGACTGGAACATTTACAATCACAACCGTCGCTGTATCCAGCACGGATACCTCGACGATCACGGCGAGTTCAAATGGAGTCACGAAGACCGCGACTCTCACGATCACACCGGCGACGCTTTCAAGCGTCACCTTGTCGCCATCTACTCTAACGGGTGGAACTTCCTCCACCGGCACTGTAACCCTATCGGGTGCAGCGGGACCTGGTGGTTCGGTGGTGACACTGACGTCAAGCTCAGCCAGCGCAACTCTGCCAGCAAGCGTAACGGTTGCTGCAGGGGCCACGTCAGCCACCTTTACAATCTCTACAACCGCTGTTTCTGCAGTCACTACTTCAACGATTACTGGAACACTCGCTGGAATCAGTCAAACGGCGACGTTGACGATCAATCCGGCTACACTCTCGACGCTCACACTTGCTCCAAGTTCGTTAGCGGGTGGAACCTCCTCAACCGGAACGCTCACCTTGACCGGCCCAGCTGGACCAGGCGGACTATCTGTATCGCTCTCATCGAGCTCGACAAGTGCGACGCTGCCGGCGACTGTTACAATCGCTGCCGGTGCAACCTCAGCGACCTTCACGATCAGCACAACCACCGTCTCCGTCGTCACCACGGCCACCATCACGGCAACCGCCGGTGGTGTCACCAAGACGGCGACACTCACCATTAACCCTCCAACGATTGCCAGCATCTCGGTAGCACCGAGCACTGTCATCGGTGGCGTGTCTTCAACCGGAACCGTCACCTTGACCGGTCCGGCGGGTTCTGGCGGAATCGTTGTTTCGCTTTCGTCTAGCTCGACGAGTGCAACGGTGCCTGCGACGGTATCAGTAGCAGCAGGTGCAACCTCTGCGACGTTCACCATCTCGACAACCGCGGTATCAAGCTCGGTTGCTGCGACCATTTCCGGCGTCACCGGAAGCACCACCAAGACGACGACGCTCACGATCAATCCTCCCGCCGTAACAAGCGTGTCATTGAAGCCGAGCACCGTTGTCGGAGGGCTCACGTCGACGGGAACCGTCACTTTGAACGGAGTTGCTCCGTCCGGTGGCATTACCGTTAACCTCACCTCCAGCAGCACGAATGCGACGCTCCCTGCATCCGTAACCGTGCCAGCCGGATCAACCTCGGCAACGTTCACCATCACGACGATTTCGGTTTCCGCGACGTCGACGGCGAGCATCACTGCAACGTACGGAACATCGACACAGTCCGCGACGCTGACGATCAACCCGGTCGTCATATCGACACTGACGGTATCGCCAAATCCGCTCGTAGGTGGAACATCTGCAACTGGAACTCTGGGCACAAACGGACCGGCGCCCGCTGGCGGAATGTCCGTCGTGTTCTCTACTTCGAACAAGAATGCTCTGCCAAATCCGGCAAGCATCACGATCCCAGCCGGAGCAACTTCGGTAACGTTCCCGGTCACAACCCTGCCGGTTGCCACCGACACCGTCGTAACCCTCTACTCAAAATCTGGAACAACAACGGTTGCTACAACCGTAACGGTCCAGGCACCGACTCTTCAGTCGGTAAGTCTCAGCCCAACTGAGGTAGTGGGAGGAAACACCTCCACTGGAACCGTAACCCTCACCGGTACGGCCCCAACTGGCGGCATTGTCATTACGTTGTCATCGAGTTCGACGAACGCCACCCTTCCTGCAAGCGTTACGGTTCCGGCGGGTGCAACCTCGGCTACCTTCACGGTTAGCACGACCGCGGTTGCCACGACGACGACAGCAACCATCACCAGTACGGGCGGTAGTGTCACCAAGACGGCCACCCTGACGATCGATGCTCCGACCATCAGCAGCCTCGCCGTTTCACCAAGTTCTGTAACAGGTGGAACATCTTCGACAGGCACGATCACACTGAACGGCCCTGCGTCCTCAGGTGGAACTGTCGTTTCGCTCACTTCGAGTTCTGCGAACGCCTCGCTGCCCGCAACCGTAACCGTCGCCGCAGGTGCAACCTCTGCGACGTTCACGATTACGACAGTCGCTGTCGCAGCGACAGACAACGCCACCATCACCGGTAGCACCGGTGCCACGAGCAAGACGGCCACGCTCACGATTAACTCGCCAACGCTGACAAGCGTGACAGTGAATCCAGCAACCGTTACTGGCGGAACATCCTCCACCGGCACACTAAGCTTGAACGGACCAGCACCGACAGGTGGCCTGGTTGTAAGCATCAGCTCCAGTTCAGCAAGTGCGACCGTTCCAGCAACTGTCACTGTTGCGGCAGGAGCGACGTCAGCAACGTTCACCATCTCGACCTCGGCAGTCTCAAGTTCAACGACGGCAACGATTACAGGAACCGCGGGGTCTTCGACTCAAACGGCAACCCTCACCATCTCGCCAGCGACACTTACGAGCCTGACCCTTTCCCCCGCAAGCCTGACTGGCGGTTCTTCGTCAACGGGTACTGTAACGCTCAACGGCCCTGCAGGCCCTGGCGGTTCCGTCGTGACGCTTGCGTCCGATTCGGCAAGCGCAACCTTGCCTGCATCCGTAACCGTCGCCGCTGGCGCAACCAGCGCAACCTTTACGGTCAGCACATCGGCCGTGTCCACAACGACCACGGCGAATATCTCAGGCTCGCTCAACGGCGGCACCCAGTCGGCAGCGCTGACCATCAACGCTCCTATCCTTACTGGAGTGACGTTGTCGCCGACTTCGCTTCAAGGTGGAGCATCGTCCACCGGTACTGTCACCCTAAACGCGGTGGCACCTGCGGGCGGGTTCCTCGTGAGCCTGACTTCGAATAACGCTAATGCAACGGTTCCGGCTTCGGTAACAGTTGCTGCTGGCGCGACCTCAGCGACATTCACGGTAACCACCACTGCGGTATCGGCTGCAGCAACGGCAACCATCACTGGAACGGCAGGAGCCTCGACTCAAACTGCAACGCTCACGATTAACCCAGCGTCAATCAGCAGCCTCGCAGTTTCACCGACCTCGGTGATCGGCGGCAACTCATCGACTGGCACTGTGACCCTCACGGGAGCAGCAGGGCCAGACGGCATTGTCGTTACGCTCTCGTCGAACAACTCAAATGCCACTGTCCCAGCGACAGTCACGGTTCCGAGTGGCGCAACGAGTGTGACCTTCACCGTTAGCACTTCGGCAGTCTCTGCTTCGGCGACGGCGTCGATATCTGGAGTGTTCAATGGCACGACCAAATCGGCCAACCTGACGATCACGGCAGCGACCCTGACGAGCGTCACATTGGCGCCAAGCACCGTTACTGGCGGAGCAACATCGACGGGAACGATAACCCTCACAGGTCCAGCGGGACCGAGCGGAACAGTCGTGTCTCTCTCGTCTAACTCAACCAGCGCGTCTGTACCAGCAACGGTAACAGTGGCTGCGGGTGCGACGACAGCAACGTTCACGGTAACCACGACATCGGTTACGACGACGACTTCGGCAACGATTTCGGCGTCTCTAAGTGGGACGACCAAGACAGCCGTCTTGACGATCAACTCCGTGGCACTCTACACGTTGGCGATCAAGCCATCAACAACGGCGGGTGGAAATACAGTTACGGGCACGGTAACCCTCACACAGGCAGCACCAGCCAGTGGCGTGAACGTGAGCCTTTCGGCAACCGCAGGTGCATCGGTGCCTGCAACGGTCAACGTTCCGGCGGGATCGTCCTCCGCGACCTTCTCCATTACCACTCTCAACCAGTCGGCAAACCTGAGTGTAACGATCACTGCATCGTTGTTCACAGTTACTCGAACGGCGACTCTGAATCTCACTCCGGTGGTTCTGTCAAGCCTAACTGTCGTTCCATCGACACTAATCGGTGGGAACTCTGCTACCGCAACACTGACCACAAACGGCCCTGCTCCGACAGGTGGAATGGCCGTTGTGTTCTCCACATCAAACAAGAATGCTCTGCCAAATCCGGCAAGCTTGACGATCCCAGCTGGAGCAACTTCTGTTACGTTCACAGTGGCAACTCTGCCAGTTGCAGCAGACGCTACTGTAACGCTCTACTCAAAATCTGGGACGACAACCGTTGCCACGACGGTGACGGTCCAGGCGGCAAAGCTGCAGTCCTTGACGTTGAACCCAGTTCAGCTAAAGGGTGGTAAGCCTTCCACCGGAACGGTTACATTGACCGGCGCAGCTCCAACCGGTGGGCTCGTCGTTACGCTGGGCTCAAGCTCAACAAGCGCAACTGTTCCGGTATCTGTGACGGTGGCTGCGGGAGCAACCACGGGAACCTTTACGGTAAGCACAACTCCTGTAGTGACATCCACTCCGGTGACCATCACGGCAACCCAAGGTGGAGTTTCTTCAACCGCAACACTCACGATCGATCCTCCGGTTTTGACGAGCCTAACACTCTCGCCGACAACGGTGACCGGCGGTAACTCTTCCATAGGCACCCTTACACTTGACGGCCCCGCGCCAACGGGTGGGGTGGTTGTATCGGTTAGTTCCAAGTCGTCGAGCGCTACGGTTCCAAGCACCGTAACAATTCCGGCAGGAGCAACGACCACAACCTTCACCATCACCACAACACCGGTTGCTGGGCCGACGCCAGCAACCATCACCGCCATCCAAGGCGGTTTGGTGACGACCGCTGTCCTAACGATTAACCCTCCTTCTCTGACAAGCTTGACCCTAAACCCGTCGACACTTGCCGGTGGAGATCCTTCGGTAGGAACAGTCATTCTTAGCGGTCCTGCTCCTGCGAGCGGTACCGTGGTGCAACTGGCCTCAACAAGCACAAGCGCAATCGTCCCAGCTTCGGTGACGGTAGCAGCGGGAGCCACATCGGCCACTTTCCCAATCTCGACAACAATCGTTGCGGCAGCAACAACCTCGACGATCTCAGGCGCGTTGAGTGGTGTTACAGCAAGCGCTACGCTTACCATTCAAACTCCTCTTCTCTCCGCAGTTTCGGTCAAGCCGACGACAATCGCGGGCGGAAACACAGTAACGGGAACGGTAACACTCGCAAGAGTTGCACCAACTGGTGGAGTCGTCGTCACGCTCGCATCGACGGCTGGGGCGACAGTTCCAGCTACGGTGACGGTCCCTGCCGGAGCTACGACGGCAACATTCAGCATCGCAACAACGAACCAGGCAGCAAACCTCACGGTTACGATCTCCGCCACCTTTGGTGGAGTGACGAAGTCTGCGAATCTCACCGTTACACCTGTCTCGCTGATTTCGCTCGCGATCTCACCGTCGACAATAAACGGTGGAGCGACGGCAACTGGAACCTTGACCCTCAACGGTCCTGCACCAGCAGGCGGCGCAACCGTGTCATGGGGCACAAGCGTCTCCCATGCGATCACCATCCCGGGAACTATCGTGATTCCGGCTGGATCAACCTCGGCGACATTCACACTCACTGCTAGCGTGTTTGCTGCCGATACCACCGTCGTTGTCTCCACTAAGTACAACGCCACGGTTCAAGCCACGATCATCATCAAAGCGCCAACGCTGCTTTCGGTGACACTCAACCCAACATCCGTTACCGGTGGGACTTCATCCACCGGCACGGTAACTCTTACGGGACCGGCACCAACAGGTGGACTCACCATCACATTGGCATCGGACTCTACAAGTGCAACTCTTCCGGCGACGGTAACGATTCCGGCAGGAGCCACATCCGTGACCTTCACGGTGAACACAGTTACGGTGACTTCAAACACCACCGCCAACATCTCGGCAACGCTGGCTGGACTGACTCAGTCCGCTGCGCTGACGATCACACCGTAAATCACCTCTCCGGGTACCGGAGAGTGCATCATAGAGGGGGCGAATCTTTCGTGAGGTTCGCCCCCTCTTTCTGTATTCAAGTTAAGAAGTTGGGTTCGAAACGTTGCTTAAGCCTCAGGCTGATTCCACTTCTACACGCGGTGTCGTAAACTTAAGCGACTCGTTCATTTTTCCAGGGTAATCATTTGACAATTCTTCTATCGGCTCTCGCATTATTCTCAGGCCTGTCTTCCGGGAACCTCAAAAAGGGGGCTGAGTTCTACGTTAAGATCAAACCAACCGTATCCGTTGAAAGGCTGGCATCCGCCGTCCAACCAATCGGCAAGATCGTGACGCGAGAACGCGGCAGTTCCATTTATCTCATCCAACTTAACCCATCCGTGGATGAGGAAAAGGCGCGAGAGCGCCTAGAGAAGATCACGGGAGTCCAACCTCTCGAAGCCGATGAACAACCCGTCAACATGAACTCCATCAGTTCGATAGACAGGAAGATCGAAGCGTTCACGCGCGAAGAAGAAAGAGAACGCAAACATCGCGACCCGAAGGCGGCGAAGAGCAAGAAAGAGCAGGAAGAAAACGAGAAGGTGGACTACCTACGTGCCCACCGATACTTTATCAGTCAGCGTGCCGGATCTGACGACTCCTTTGATTGGAACGCGTTTGACAAGGCTCGAGAGCATGTCTCGCGAATGAAGCCAGCTTCTGTTCGGAGTTCGATGCTTGGGTCTCAGCCAAGATCGTCTATCAACTGGACATTCATTGGTCCAACCAATATGTCGGTTCCCTACAATCCTTACTATGGAGTCGGCGCAATCAACGGTCGCGTCAATGCGGTTGCCTTCGATCCCGCGGACTCTCAGACCATCTATGCTGGTGCCGCTCAGGGCGGTTTGTGGCGCAGTAAGGATAGTGGTGCCACTTGGACATGGCTATCAAGTACGTGGACTCAGCTTGCCATCAACTGCATCGCCATCGACCCGAAAAACGGCAACACGATCTACGTGGGTCGCGGCGATTATCATGGCCAACTTGTTGGAAGTTACGGCATTATGAAGTCCACCGACGGCGGCACTACTTGGACTGAGATAGCCATTGGAGCGATGGGCAAAGTCGGGGTCAACCACATCCTCATCGACCCAACCAACTCCCAGACGCTGATCGCCGGTACTGGAGATGTCGATACTTTTAGCGGTTGGATGTTCCGTTCAACTGATGCTGGTGCTACGTGGACAAAAGTCGCGCTAGGCGGCCAATACTACATCTGGCCAACCATGGCTGCGAGCGCACCGAGTAGTGGAAACACTCGCTTCTACGCCGTCGCCGCAGGATACGCGACCGGCGGGAACCAAACCCAACGCTTGTACAAGTCGGACGACCATGGTGCTACATGGCAATTGCTGAGCAGTCCAGTTCCCGCCGACGGCAACTACCGATTTGCCTATGAAGTCGCGACTTCGCCGACCGACCCTAACAACGTTTACGTCCTCGATTCGGAGCGCCAAGCACTTTACACAAGTTCAAACCAAGGTGGATCGTGGAACGACAAGAGCGGAAATCTACCCACCGGAAATGAAGTCGGAACGAACTACAACTTTTCCCAGAGTTGGTATGACTACCACTTGGAGTGCGGTAGCCGGGTTCAGGCGGGCGGTACTACCGACGTCCTTTTCCTCGGCGAAATTGACATCCAGCTGTCAACCGACGGCGGAAATTCGTGGGTTTCGATTGGTGGACCAACGTATAACCAGAACGGCAAAGCTATTGCCCATAACGACCAACACTGCCTGGCAGTAAGTCCCAGCAATCCCAATGCAGCGATTTTCAGCAATGACGGTGGCGTCTACGGCGTTACCTTCAACCCGAACTTCGTCCCCACCGTTACAGACCTCAACAAGAACCTCGGTAACACGATGTTTTATCACATCGCGATGCACCCGTCTAATCCAGATATCGCGTTGGGTGGCTCTCAAGATAACGCTTCACCTGCATCCACTGGAGATATCCAAAACTGGATCAGCGTGGCTGGCGGTGATGGTGGTGGTGTTGCTGTAAATCCGCTTAACCCGCTGTTCCAGTACGCAACCATTTACGACCTGACAATCATTAACACGACTGATGGCTGGCAAACTGAGAATCGAATAGGGAGTTGGGGAAATCCGTTCTCGGGTAACGCGCCGTTCATATGTGCGATGGGGATTGATCCCCTTAAGTCCAACCTCGTTTACACCGGATCAAATTTCGTTTATCAGTGGAATGAAACCACCCAGCAATGGACGGGGCCACTTGGAAATCAAGACATCACCAATGGCGGTAACGGTGCGATCCTTCAGTGCGTTACGGTTGCTCCTTCAGATTCCAATCGAATCTATACGGGCTCCAGTGACGGTGCGATTTGGATGACGGCAAACCAGGGCTCGTCTTGGGTTCACCTTAATGCGAACGGGAATGGCAGCTTGCCCAAGCAGTCCCTAACTTCTATTTCCGTCGACCCAGCAAATCCGAAAGATATCGTTCTCGGATTTGGCGGCGCTGGGAAAGGAACCGGACACTTCTATCGATGCAGCGATACAACAGCGAATCCGGCCGTCTTTACAAAACTGAGTGGCAGCGGCTCAAATTCTTTGCCCGATGTCTCACTCAACGCGATTGCACGTGACCTGACCCACCCATCGACCACGTGGTTTGTCGGAACCGACGTTGGTGTCTTCGAGACCACCGATTCGGGCGCAACATGGTCTAACGCTGGGTCACCTCTCGGACTGCCAAACGTGATTGTTGACGACTTGGTTGCTGTTCCAGGTACGGGCTACCTGAACGCAGGCACCTATGGTCGTGGTCTATGGCGACTTCAGATTGCCTCGGTGAATAACCCAACCCTCAGCACCTTCACCATCTCGCCATCGTCTGTTTCGGCAGGCAACACATCGACTGGAACCGTCACGTTATCCGCCGCGGCGCCTGTCGGAGGCATTGTCATTTCACTTTCGTCGGCGACAACCTCTGTCGCAACCGTACCCACATCTGTGACTGTTCCCGCTGGATCTTCGTCGGCAACATTCACCATCAACACCAATGCCGCTTTGGCTTCAAACGGATCTTCTGTATTAAGCGCGACGTATAACGGCACAACTCTAACCCAGACGATCTCTGTCACCGTTCTGACGCTTTCGTCGGTTACTCTTGCACCAACGACGGTTGTCGGCGGAAACTCTTCGACTGGTACAGTGACCATCAGTGGCAACGCCCCGGCAGGCGGCACCAAGGTTGGACTCGCATCGAATTCATCTAGCGCCACCGTCCCGGCAACAGTCACGGTTGCCGCTGGCAGTTCAACAGCGACATTCACAGTAACCACGACGGCTGTGGCGACCACAACCACGGCCACAATAACAGGTTCGCTTGGAAGCAGTCAGCAAACGGCGAATCTTACGATCAACCCAGCCTCACTCACAGGAATCAGTGTTACGCCGAACTCGGTGCTTGGCGGCAACTCGGCGACAGCCACGGTGTCTCTCAATGGCCAAGCTCCCAGCGCAGGTCTTGTCATAAACCTCAGCTCTGATACGGCAAGCGCGACCGTTCCCGCAACCGTGACTGTCGCGGCCGGGGCAACATCCGCATCGTTTACGGTTAACACAACCGCAGTTGGCGCCAACACTACGGCGACGCTTCAGGCAAAGCAAGGGACCTCAACGCAAACGACCACATTGGCGATTACGCCAGCGGTCCTGTCCAACCTTACTGTCAATCCAACCAGCCTCATCGGAGGTCTGACCTCCACTGGCACGTTGACTCTCAACGGAGCAGCGCCAACGGGTGGAAGTGTCGTCAGCTTATCTTCCAGCACCACCAGCGCAACCTTGCCAGCGACCGTTACAGTCGCAGCAGGTGCCACATCGGCAACATTCACGATCAATACAACAGGCGTCTCAACGATCACCAATGCAACCATTACGGCGACTCTTGGTGCAACGTCCAAGACCGCCTCACTTACCATCAACCCAGCTGCCTTGACGAGTATCAGCCTTACTCCGACGTCTGTAACGGGCGGTAACGCTTCGGTCGGAACGGTAACACTCAATGGTGCCGCTGGGCCAAATGGGTCGGTAATTAGCCTGACATCGAGTAGCTCCAGTGCAACCGTTCCAGCAACCGTGACGGTCGCGGCCGGCGCAACGTCTGGCACATTTAATATTTCGACTTCAGCGGTAGCAGCGACGACCTCTGCAACAATCACGGCGAATCTCAATTCCGTCGCGAAAACGGCGATTTTGACCATCACACCGGCGACACTTCAGAGCCTCGCGATTGCACCAGCCACAGTCATTGGGGGAGCGCCTTCGACAGGAACTCTCACGATGACTGGGCCAGCCCCGGCGGGTGGTCTCGCAGTTAGTCTTTCCTCGAACTCAACAAGTGCGGTCGTGCCTGCTTCCGTTACAGTTCCGGCCGGTGCACTGACAACAACGTTCAGCATCACCACGAAGTCAGTGGCAGTGTCGACAATCGCCACAATCATCGGATCTCAAGGTGGAGTTGCGAAGTCGGCTTCCCTGACGGTGAATCCGGCGACAGTCACATCCGTAAGCATTTCGCCAAACACAGTGATCGGTGGCATATCCGCCACTGGGACCGTTACGCTCAACGGCGCGGCACCAGCGAATGGAACGACGGTTGCCCTATCCTCGAACAGCTCAAATGCGGTGACACCCGCCACTGTTGTTGTTCCAGCGGGGGCAACCACAGCAACCTTTACGATTGCAACCTCGCCAGTCACAAATACGGTGACCGCGACGATCACGGCGACTCTGAACAACAGCAGCGCGACCGCTCAGTTGACGGTCTTAACTCCGCTCCTTGCCAACGTGTCGGTCTCACCCAACTCCATCGTCGGAGGAAACTCATCGACAGGCACGGTTAGCCTTTCTCGCCCGGCTCCCGTGGGTGGAGTGGTGGTTAACTTGTCCGCCGGGACGGGAGCGAACGTTCCCGCTTCTGTGTCGGTAGCCTCTGGCACAACTTCAGCGACGTTCACCGTCGGCACGAGCGGTCAAGCCTCGACGATCACTTCCACGATTACGGCTGTTCTCGATTCGACAACTGTCACTACATCATTAACAATCAATCCGGCATCGCTGGTGAGTGTATCGATCGATCCATCCCCCGTCACAGGAGGCATCACGGCGACGGGAACTGTTAGCCTAAATGGAGCGGCACCGACTGGAGGACTCACAGTAACCCTGAAGTCCAACAATACGAATGCCATCGTTCCCGCCTCAGTACAGATTGCCGCAGGCACAACTTCGGCGACATTTACAGTATCGACAAAGTCTGTTACCGCAAGTGTTACCGCAACGATTACGGCAACGCTCGGATCAAGCACTCAATCGACCAATCTCGTCATTCAACCAACCACACTTATAGGCGTAACTTTGAGTCCCACAAGTGTCATTGGCGGGTCTTCAACCAATGTCTCAGGAACGGTAACGTTTAGTGGACCTGCACCAGCGGCTGGTATCACGGTCTCGCTCAAGAGCTCCAATACGAAAACAGCAACGGTGATTGCATCCGTTAAAGTTCAGAGCGGACAAAGCACTGCAGTCTTCGCAGTGACGCACCTCATCGTTAGTACGACTCAGAACGTCACGATCACGGTGACAGCTGGCGGCAATTCGCGGTCTGCTGTTCTAAGCGTCAATCCGTTCTTGGTCACGGCCCTCACCTTGAACCCAACGAACGTCATCGGTGGGAACAAAGTGATCGGAAACGTCACCTTGAACGCGACACCAAGCTCAAAGAGTGGAGCCGTTTTGGTCAAGCTAGCATCAAGCTCCAAGTTCGCAGTTGTGCCCGCAACAGCATCCGTCGGTGTGGGTCTGACCACTGGGATCTTTAACATCACAACCACCGCGGTCACCTCGTCGACACCGGCCACTATCACTGCCACACTCGGTACCAGTTCAAAGCAGGCGGGCCTCACGATCCAAACGCCAACCCTCGTATCGGTTACGATTGCTCCAGCATCCGTTAAGGGAAGTGCGACTACTGCTGTAACGGGCACGGTGACACTTTCAGGAGTCGCTCCAACCGGAGGCTTGGTGATTGCCTTGAGCAGTTCCAATGCGAATGCGGCGGCAACGCCCGCAACCGTGACAATCCCGGCTGGAAAGGCTACCGCCACCTTCAAGATCACACACAAAGGCGTCACACAACAGACGTCTGTGACGATTACGGCATCGCTCGCCGGAGTCATAAAGAGTGCAAACCTCTCTGTGACTCCCTAAAGACTGAATCCCTCGGCAAGAATCCTATGAACAAATCAAGACTGAAGCTCCTAAGCGCGATCACAGTGACCGCCCTGATTAGCCTTTCCGCGCTAACGCTCGCGCAAGGGGAACACCCAAGCTGGGCTCAAGTTCCTATGGAGCCGCCGCGGGGTTCGATGAGTGCATTGCCGATGGGCCCGAAACCCCTTACCGACGTTTTGCACATTTCCCTATCCCTTCCCTACCGAAATCCAGAAGGGATGCAAGCATTCGTCAATTCGGTCTCCGATCCAAAAAACCCTAACTATCGACACTTCCTCACGCCGAAAGAGATTGGTACTCGCTACGGCCCTAGCCAAGCCACGATCAATCAAGTCACCAACTACCTGAAGTCACACGGCATCAACGTTCGACTGGTTGGGGACAATCACCTCTCGGTATTGGCCGATGCAACTGTCGCCCAAGCCCAGGCCGCATTCAACACTTCGATCACAGAGTACTTGCCACTCAATCGGGGGCTCTCGATTGGCCCCAGACGCTTTTCATTCACAGCGCCACCTAATTTGCCGTCGACCTTGCGAGGATGCGTATTTCACATTGGCGGCCTTGAGGACTTTACACAGCCACAGAGTCGCTACCAACTAACGCCCTCTCAGCTTCGAACGTTGTATAGCATCGCTGCGGGATACAATGCCAACTTCAGAGGCCAAGGGCGAACCGTAGCGATATCCAATTTCGTTGGTTATCGCCTCTCGAATGTTGCCCTGGAATATTCACATTTCGGGCTGCCCACGCCAGCAGGGGGAGTGGGTACAAACATCACAGTTAAGTCGATTGGCGGAGCCAATGGCAACACTGCCACCGAGGATCCCGAAGGGGATATCGACATCCAGTGCGTTTTGGCAGTCGCACCTCTATGTAACCTCGTTATCTACGACAATGCGGGCACTGGAGATTTGATCTCGGTACTTACCCACGAATCACAAGATAACCTTGCTGACATCGTTTCGGAGAGCTATGGGTGGATGGGGGGAGCCTCATTCTATCTTGCGGCTCACAATCTTCACCTCGCGATGAATGCGCAGGGCATCACCTACCTCGCCGCATCTGGAGATACCGGAACGGACTCACAGAAGCAAGCGCCTTATTCTGATATCGATCCAGAAGTCTGCATCGTTGGGGGGACCACCGTTTCGGTTGATAATCTCGGGAACAGAACACTCGAGACGGGTTGGACCGGCAGCGGAGGAGGATGGTTCCCAAGCCAAGATCCATTCAATATTCACCCGAGCTACCAAAAGGGAACCGGAGTTCCAACTGGAAACCCTTACCGACTGTTTCCCGACGTGAGCCTTGACGCTGATCCAGGGACGGGATACCCGATCTATGTCCAGGGGCAACTCCAGGGTTGGGGCGGAACGAGTTGTGCGGCCCCCGCGATGGCAGGCGCATTAGCCGATGCCGAGCAGCAGATTATTGCCAGCGGGGGACTTCCCAAGGACTCCAATGGCAACAGACGGTTTGGGCGAATCCAAGATCTCATCTACTCCCTTAATGGCGATTCGAATGTCTTCTTCGATATCACCGCAGGCTCAAATGGCACATTGCCTAGCGGTGCGTCTTCGAAGGCCACGGCAGGTTGGGACACAGTTACCGGATGGGGGCCAATGATCTTTTCGGGACTGGTCTCGAAAGTTCTAGACACAGCCGTGCTGTCAAATATTTCAGTACAACCACAGTCTCTCGTAGGTGGAACCAATGCAGTCGGAACTATCAACCTAACTTCGTCAGCTCCTGTCGGTGGCTTTACGGTCACCCTTAAGTCCAACAGCGCTGCCGTCGTGGTTCCGGCCACGGTCACCATTGATGCGGGCAAAGCCACTACGACATTTAGTGTCACAACCAAAACCCAGACAAGCCAAGTTTCTGCAACGATCACCGCCGCGGCGAAAGGGATTTCAGTCACGACGACGATGGCAATCAATCCATCGGTGTTATCAAGCTTCACCCTGCAACCGGGTACGGTGGCTGGTGGCGTTGCTTCAACGGCTACCGTTGCACTCAATGGCCCTGCCCCCGCGGGTGGAGCCGTTGCAAAACTGCTATCCAGTACAACCAGCGCGACAGTTCCCGCGACGGTAACGATCCCGGCCGGTTCGACATCGACGACGTTCAAGGTTACGACAAAGGCGGTTTCCAGCCAGACGCCGGCGACTCTTTCCGCCCAAATTGGTACCGCAACCGTTTACAGCACGCTGGTTATTAATCCACCTACAATTGCGTTGTTGACATTCACTCCAGCGAGCGCCATTGGAGGCAAAACCGCTGTTTCCGGTATCGTCACCCTTACTGGAGCGGCATCCGCGACAGGAGCAACGATCACTCTCACAAACTCCAGCTCTTCGATCGCAACCATCCCTGCGACAGTAAAAATTGCTGGAGGTGCACTGACTGGCAAGTTCTCCGTAACCACAAAGGCAGTCGTATCAGAGTCAGTGGTAAAGATCTCCGCTGCTTTTGCTAACTCGTCGGCGGCAAGCACCTTCTCGCTTCTGCCTCCAGTCTTGACGGCTGTCAAAGTGGCTCCGGTCTCGGTCAAGGGATCGGCTGCGACGGTAGTAACTGGCACAGTGACCATTGGCTCAGTTGCTCCCATCGGCGGACTTGTGATCTCCCTATCCAGTTCCAATGCGGACTTGGTTGGCGTGCCCTCGACCGTCACCATTCCTGCCGGCAAGCTCACAACGACCTTCAAGGTAACCCACCGCGGAGTCTCTACCAAGACGGCATTTACGATTGGGGCGATGTTTGGCCAAGTAAGCAAGCAAGCAACCCTGACCTTGACACCTTAGGCCACTAAACTAAAAAAAGTTAAAAACCGCCGAAATCGATGTCGATTTCGGCGGTTCTTTTTCGACTACTTTCTGAGATATTCCGCAAGGCACCAAAGGAGAACGACTATGAAATTCATCTTGTTGATCAAAGGAGAGGGAAAGTGGGATGAGCTTTCACCTGAGCAAATGCAATCAACCATGATCCAGTATCGCAACTGGGCGGGCAGACTGCGTGACGAAGGGCGTTTAGTCGATGCCGAGGGCCTGTCCAAAGCGGGCGCACTCATTACCACTGAGGACGGAGTCATCACCGACGGTCCCTTTGTCGAGACCAAAGAAATGGTGGGCGGCTACTATATCTTCACAGCCGAGAGCCTTGCTGAGGCCACAGGAATTGCAAAGCAATGCCCATGCCTTTCCTACGGTGGAGACATCGAACTTCGAGCTGCAGCCGAATATGACTAAACACGTCCTTCACAGGATCGCGCATTTGAGCAAACTCTGATCCGCCAGGAATCCTTCAAAAACATCGCCGACAGCAACAGGACCAACCCCACTGGGGGTACCCGTGAAGATCAAATCTCCTGGGTTGAGAGTGAAATAGCGTGAGATGGCATGAATAAGGCTTTCGCAGTCATTGAGCATGTCGCGAGTGTTGCCCGCCTGACATAACGTCCCGTTCTTCAACAGCGTGAAGTCATATTCGGGTGACTCTGGCACTTGAACGAACTGTCCAACCGCGGCTGAGCCATCGAAGGATTTCGAGATCTCCCAGGGCAGCCCTTTTGCCTTGCACTTGGCCTGCAAGTCGCGTGCGGTGAAGTCAATGCCAACCGTGACTGCGTCAAAATATTCCCTCGCGCTCTCTCTGGAAATGTTGCGACCATGCTTGCTCACATGGAGTACCACTTCCAGTTCGTAGTGAATTTCTTGACTGAACTCCGGGTAGCGAAAATCATCGCCGAGTTCAAGGAGCGCCGTATCGGGCTTCATAAAGA
Source organism: uncultured Armatimonadota bacterium (assembly GCA_903833215.1). Classification (GTDB taxonomy): domain Bacteria; phylum Armatimonadota; class Fimbriimonadia; order Fimbriimonadales; family Fimbriimonadaceae; genus Fimbriimonas. The sequence goes on along the minus strand of CAILEM010000041.1, from coordinate 2,689 downwards.
TCACCGGCTCGGATGGGACCTCGTTGCCAAGCTCCTTGGCATGTTCTGCGTAATTGCGGCCGATGGCAAAGATCTTCATGGACCGATTATGCGCCAATGAATTCGTACAGTTCTGCGTACTTGCCACCACGACCAAGGAGTTCGTTGTGACTACCCCGCTCCACAATTTGCCCTTCCGAAAGAACCGCGATTTGGTGGGCGGTCTGGACCGTCGAAAGTCGGTGGGCAATGACCATCGTCGTTCGACCTTCCATCAACCGGTCAAGGGCTTCACGCACCAAGGACTCAGAAATCGTATCGAGTGCAGACGTTGCCTCGTCGAGAATGAGGATTCGAGGGTCCTTAAGCATGACTCTGGCGATCGCGACCCGTTGCCTTTGACCACCGGACAGGGTAATGCCCCGCTCTCCGATCTGCGTCTCATAGCCATCCTTAAAGCCCTTGACGAACTCTTCGATATTGGCTGCCTTAGCCGCCGCCTCAACCTCAGCGTCTGTAGCATCGAGTCGTCCGTAGCGGATGTTCTCACGAATCGTCCCATCAAACAAGATCGTGTCTTGAGGAACGATGCCGACGTGCTCCCTGAGGGATGTGCGCTTTATTTTCTGGACCGGCACACCGTCGATCGATATCTGACCGGATTGCACTTCATAGAACCGGTAAAGAAGCGCAGAAAGGGTGGTCTTTCCACTGCCGCTCGGCCCAACGATTGCAGTTACCTTTCCGGGGGGAAGAATCAGCGAGAGATTCCGCAACACAGGCGTCTCTGCAACATATTCGAACTCAAGATTGTGAAGTTCAACTTCTCCAGGTCCGATTGGGAACGAAATCGCATCCGGTGCGTCTGCCGACTCAGCAGGTTCATCGAGAATTCCGAACAGTCGGTCAGCGGCACCAACTGCACGCTGTAGCCGCGACCAGAACGAAGCCAGCGACGCCATCGGGCCGCTAATGAAAACGATGATCATCACGAAGGCAACAAGTTTTCCAACCGAGATACGGCCTTCAAGAACGCTGCGCCCCCCGTACCAGAAGACGCCCAGAATTACGAGCGTCATACCAGCTGCGGCAACAGTGCCCATCATGCCTTCCCAAACCGCGCTACGCATTTGGATACCAAAGACTTTGACGAGCTTTTCGTTCACGCGCTTATCTTCGTGCGGTTCCCGGGCAAATGCCTTCACCAACCGGATGTTGGCCATCGCTTCACTCATAGACCCCATTGCGTCAGCAAGGGCGTCGAGCCCCTTGCGGGTCAACTTACGAAGTGCGAGGCCAGAGACAACAAAGCCAGCCATTGTTACGGATAGAATTCCGACCACAACAACCGTAAGAACCCAGTCGACGTAGAGCGCAAGACCCATTCCACCAAAGAGCACGACAACGTTGCCCGGCAACTTCACGATGTCTTCCGTAAGGGTGGACTGCAACATCCCGACATCGTTGGATAGGTGTGATGTGAGGTCCCCCGACCGCTTTCGATCGAAAAACACCACGGGAAGACGCTGGATGTGAGCGAACAACTTCACCCGCAGATCCATTACGATTCGGTTTCCCGAATAGGCTGCCAGCATGTATTGCGTGTATCCAAATCCTGCCGAAAGCAGGATCAAGCCGGCAATCACATACACCATGCGGTCGAGTTGCCCGATGTCCTGAGTCTTCGACACAACATCAATCGCCCTCTGAGTGATTAAGGGCATCGATAACGTAATGGAGCTGGAAAAAATGGTGAGGACTCCCGCGAGGAGTAGTCGCCACTTATAAGGTGCAACTAGCTGAAAAAGGCGGGTGATACCGGGCAAAGACAGCTTTACTAGCTTGTCCTCATCGGTCAAAGGCGTGCGGGAATAGCTTCGCATCAGTGGGAGGAAATAGTTTACCGCCCCATCTCTAAGCGACAAGGTATCTGAGGGCCTTCGCGCCCAATCCTTAGAGAGGCCTCAGGTTCGCACAAATGACGTCCGGGGCCGACTTTCACCGGTTGCCGAAACCACTGGGGGAATGTTGGAACTTGCGAAGCGGTTCCTCTCCCTTTTTTCAAAGTCAGCGGAGAAGGGACCTGTTTATCCTTTGGTGTTAAGCTCACCGGTGGTTGATTCTCGCCAAACAGCACTGACCTATCCCTTTACTCAGCCTTGGAGTCGTATTGCATTGCCCCCGCTAAGTTCCCTTCCGGGTCCTGAATGAATGCTAGGTGTCCAATGGCTGGCAACGTACACTTCGCCATCACGATGGTTCCTCCAAGACGTTGGATCGCCTCGATTGTTGAATCGATGTCGGCAACCGCAATCGTGCATTCAAAGCCGTTCAAGACGACACCTGGGACCAATTCCCGCCGAAGTTGAATGGAGCCGAGACAAGCAATTGGCTTGACTTCCGCTCCCGCCATGTCGATCATAAAGAACCCTGGAGGTCCGTACGCCTGGAATGTCCAGGCGAACACTCCGCCATAGAATGCCTGAGCGCGGTTCATGTCACCAACGTTGATTGAAAAGTGAGCCAATTGCCCAGAAGCAGGTTTGAATTCCATGCCAAGCATTATCGGCGCGTAGTGCCTCACGTAAGAATCGCACCGAAATCAATCTGTAGCGTCACATAAGAATCGCACCGACGGGGTTCTCCCCGCAGTTATTTTTCGGTAACTGTCTCGGCTGGTTAACGGTACCGAATCCGTGCTTGTTTTTTG
>CAILEM010000040.1 GCA_903833215.1 uncultured Armatimonadota bacterium | reverse complement strand
CACCGAACTCGTGAATACGATCAACGACTACTTGAAACTCCACAACAGAGATGCCAAGCCGTTCAAGTGGACAGCTTCTGCAGAATCAATAATCGACAAGGTAAATAGATGCCGAACGATTAATGACTCAGAACACTAGCGCGGCTGTTGTCCCGCAGAGCGTGACCATCGCCGCAGGCACTACCAGCGCTCAATTCTCCGTTTCCACCCAACCCGTTACGAGTACGCAGTCCGCGAAAATTCGGGCGACTTACGGTGCTTCTAGCATCGGAGCCCAACTGACCGTCAATCCACCTGCAGTATCAACCGTTGCCATCAGCCCGATAAACGTCGCGGGCGGAGCTTCGGCAACCGGCACCGTGACGCTCACCAGCCCTGCCGTTCAAGGCGGAACGGCGGTATCTCTCACCAGCAATCAGGCATCGGTTACCGTTCCGAATTCTGTCCTCGTTACTGCTGGCACCACGTCGGCCACCTTCGCCATCACCACTCAGTCAGTCTCCACAGAAACGCTCGCACTCATTACTGCTCTCGCGCCAGCCGGTTCTAGCCGGCAGGCCGCGCTCACTGTCCAGGCTTTAGGCGGACTGGCTAATTCTTCCTGGCCGAAGTTCCAAGGCAACGCCATGAACTCTGGACTCGGGATATCTTCAGGCGCAAAGGGAAATATCAAGTGGTCTTATGGAACCGCAGGGCAGGTATGGACTCCGCTCGCAATAGGGTCAAATGGAACCATAGCATTCGGCACTATTTCCGGGAATCTCGCTGTGTACTCAACCTCAGGTGAGCAATTATGGGTACGCAATCTCACCGTCGACGGCCTAACATATGCACCCGCAATCGGGCCTGACGGCTCTGTGTACGCCTCTGTGCTCCACAACAAACTCTATGCTTTTGATGCGCAAGGGAACCAGAAATGGACATTTGAGGCTGGAGACATCATGCGTTCCGGCCCGGCAGTAGGGCCTGATGGGACAATCTACGTCAGCTCAAATGATGGGAATCTCTATGCGTTGAGTTCGAACGGCAAGACAAAGTGGACTAGTGGCTATAACTCAAGTTCGCCACCAGCTTTTGGCGCAGATGGAACCATCTACACGAGTAATGGAGGCATTGCCGCTCTAAATCCAAACGGAACCCTAAAGTGGGCTTCAACGGGTCCCGCTAATTTCAACCAAACCGTAGCCGTTGCCAAAGACGGGACGCTCATTTCAGCTGGTTCAGCCGATGGAGGGAGCACATTTGAACTCGTCGCGACGAACCCAACGGGCACGCTCAAATGGACCTCAGCGCTGCCATCAGACAGCACAGGAGCACCGTCGATTGGACCGGATGGCTCTATTTATGTTCCCTGCCTTGACGGAGCCCTCCGTGCGTTCAATTTTTCCGGAAAGTCGCTTTGGGCGTTTCAGACGAAGAATATCCGTTTGACCAGCCCCACGTTCGGTAAGGGCAATATCTATGTTTCTGGCATAGGAGATCCGAGCGGCTATCTATGGGCTCTTAGTCCAACTGGAGCCAAAAAATGGTCGATGTCTGCAGGTGGCGTCCCTATGTCGATTGTCGACACGGATGGAACTCTTTACCTTGGCGCTGAGCCTGGCCAACTCTATGCGGTCAATGGAGATGGATCGGTCGCGTGGTGTACCCCTACGATTGCCGCATTCAGCTGCCCTGTGATCGCACCAGACGGAACGATTCTCACTTGCTCAGGGTCCACGAAAACGATTTTTGCGTTTAACCAAGATGGGACCATAAGGTGGCGTCATCGATTTCCTGATGATGTTCCAGTCGGACTAGCTATCGCAAAAGACGGCACCATTTATGCAAGCACCACTCTCGGCAAGGTTTTCGCTTTCCATCCCGACGGGAGTTTAAGCTGGAGTTTCGCCACTGATTCAAGGGTGTATACATCACCCAACATCGGCAGCGACGGGAGCGTATACGTCGGAACACTTAATGGCACGGTCTACGCGTTGTCTCCCAGCGGACAGGCCGCATGGACGTACTCTTTGCCCCAGGCTGCAGGTGTCGGGCCAATCCCAATCGGCAAGGATGGAACGCTGTACGTTGTATGCCAAGACGGCAACTTATACTCCGTATCCTCAAAGGGTCTCCTGAAATGGAAAACCAAGGTTGCCACCACTTTGTATCAAAACCCGGCAATTGGAAGTGACGGTACGATTTACACCGCTGATTTTAAGTTCAGGTATGCGGTTAGTCCAAGCGGGACCATCCTATGGAGCATGCCCTACACTTCTATCGGTGAACTCCGACCTGCCGCAATTACAAGTGACGGGACAGAGTACGATGGCAATCAGGGGAAACAGTTCAGCGCAATTAACCTGGATGGTTCCAATAAATGGTCCTTCGTTGGCACTAGCCAATTCCTGGTCCCAGCCGTGGCATCGGATGGCACGATCTACGTGTTCTCCCGAGATGGTTTCCTAAATGCTTTTAGCCCAAGCGGGGCGATAAGTAGACTGCTTATTGACGGCCTGACAAGCATCGCCTCGGGCCATATCGCGATAGGTGCTGATGGCACGCTGTACGTCTGCGGTAGCGGCTTCTTCGCCATCCACTAAGTACACAAATAGTGGCAGACCCACCATGTGTCTGCCACTATTTGCGTCTCTTTCTTTCGGCAGCATAACTGAAAGAGCTGGTGCGAAGGCAGCTCGTCTCTTAGTGCTGGCAGTCGATCCGACGAGGTTGTGTAAGATCTTACGTTACGGTCCGATAGCGTGCGAGTTAGACTATTGCCTCTGGCACTAGCGGCGTTGAGTGAATGGGACCGCAAGGACTCCTAGTGAAGATCGTGCTTCCTATTCCGAAAATCCACGATTCTTTGGATGAAATTCCAGTATTCGGTTTCCGGTTTCTTGCTGACAGAGATTTGTTTACCGATCTGAGACCTGATCCACTGCAATGACCGTTGATCAAGATCGTGCTTCTGCAAGGGCACCCAGGCAGCTTTCTGTCTGTCGTCTGGGTTGGGCAAGGCCAGCGTTCGCGTGATGAATTCGGTTTCCTCTTGGTCTAGTTGGGTTCGACTCTTTTTCCTGCTTGTCAGAGCTTCATAATCGGCATTAACTCCAGCTGAGGACCAGTGATTTCCGGGGAAGAGTGCTGCGTAATAATCCATCGCGGGATAGCAGATCCACCATTTTCCGCCGTACTTCGCCTTGCGTTCTATGAGATCCAGAACATCCTTGATGGGGTAGAGATCGTAGTGGGCTGCCTTTATCAGCACAAGAATCCCCGATTGGCCAGATTCGCTGTGGGCTGGGAAATCTATCTCGTGGAAAAGAAACGTAATGTCACCTTTCGTCAAGGGGTGACCTTTGGACATCTTGGCTTGGATGCTTCTGAGTTCAACGTCGGCTTTCCAGAATGCGGACTGTTTTGCACTCGTCCGTTGGGGAGAGCTTGCGACAGCCATCAACACGACTCCGCCAAGGATAAAGGGGATAAGGCCGAATTTCATTGTCATAGTTCTTGACTTAGGTTCAATCGTCTGAAGTTTTCCTTCCCCTTTCAGTGCTTGGCAAGCAGGTTCACAATCCGGTTTGCTGCCTCCAGATCGGGAGCGGAGAAATTCGCGGCGTACCAGACGCCTTTGGATCCAAGCTCTTCATTCAGGATTCGGATGTCCTCGCAATCCTCAGCCTCAACGCGTATTCCTTTTCCGGCGTCCAGGATCTTTTTGTAGACCGGGAGCCAGTTGCGTGCGGGACCATTTCCTGCACCGTAAACCCACTGGATGGCATGAATCTCGGGCACCTCAAGGATCGCATCCAGGTGACGCAAAGCGCCCGGACCATCGAGATGGTAGATGTTTCGGTCAGATGCCTTCATCTCCTCACGGATCGTGGGCAGAACGGATTCCTTAAAGAACTTGGGGCCAATGAGGATGGAGAAATCGCACTCAGGCACGTAGGTCCGGTGACGACTCAGACCCCGAATCCAGCACCCAATTGGGAGGTTGGCTTCTTCGAGCGGTCGAATCTGTCGGTTGTAGGCTTCGACGCAAACAGGTGTGACAAACTCGACGGCTCGGGCGACTTGATCCGGTTCGTCTGCAACAGCAATGCACGCCGGTTCTTGCCCCATGAGCGCGGCCAGCACATCCATATTCGGATGTAGGTCCGTAAAGAGCGTGATCCACTTCCCTTTCCCCGCCTCAATCGCCATGCGCTGCAGCTTTTCAACGTCTTGCCAAAGATCTACTCCAAAGTCGGGCTTGAGGCTGAGTAGCTCCTCGATCGAATCAACAATCGGAACGCTCCAACTCGTGCTGGGCTCAAATTCGAGCTTCAAACCGAAGATTGTCGAGACGATATCCGGTCCAAGATTGGGCTCAAAGCACGGAAATGTTTCGGCAACGTAACAGCCATGCTCAACATCCGCGAGCGCCCGTTCGATGCGGTAATCGAAGTCGAACCAAGCTTCCCGAGGCGACGAAAAGGTCTTCGCTTCCAATCGGCTCGGCGTTTCGACTCCGATAGTCAAAATCGCGCGGTCGTCATTTTCTCGGAGCCACCAGCGCTCCATTCTCTGCAGGGCTTCTGCAGCGTCAGGCTTAGCAGTCAGTTCCAGCATCTTGTCTCGCTACTCACCTATCCTCGTTCAAGGAGTGAAGCTACGAATTCCGGACCGTCCGCAAGCATATCCGGTTATGTAGTTAATTTGATCCTGTTAGATGTACACCTGGTGGAGAAACCAAGCAAACTCTAGAATTCCGAAAGCTCGACATTCTGGTCGGCTATCGTGATCGACTTTGAGTTGCTCAGGTTAAAGGGCGAAAGATGGTTCTACTGAGGATTGCCGTAGAATGGGGGCTGTAACGTCAAACGACAATGCTCACGTTTCTGATATCCACGGCTGTCCTTTCTGGCTTGGTCCAAGGCGATGCTTATGCCGTTGCTTTTTCGGCTCGCTACTATAACCCGCACGGTAGCAACGCCGTGAGCCACTCGCAGCTCTACACCTGTTCGCTAGATGGATCACAACGCCATTGCTGGGCGATTACAAAGGGAGACGTACGGGAGGTGTGGTGGAAGTCCCATGGCGTGCTCAGCTACCGCGTCGAAGGCGCTGACCCGAAAGCGCTGACAAACATAATGGAGGAGTGGGAGCTCGATCTGACCACCAAGCAGCGCCATCGCGTGGCAAAGGGCTTGACTGCGGGCTATCGACATGCACAACGTTCGCTGCCTCGCGAAGGACCGATGCCTCAAATTGACGCTCTGACCTCGCTCAAGAAACTTGGACATCTCGTCTCGATCAGCACAGATCAAACAAAGATCACGGTTGAAGGCAATCCAACCATCGCCCTCGATTACCGCATCCACAGTCTGTATGTCGACGAAAAGGCGGATCGCTTTTGGATTTTCACGTATGACCACGACAGCACCACTGGCGCAAACTTCGGTGCCTACCTAATGAACTGGAAGAAGAACCGCGTCGACCTGAAAATGACCCAAGCACGAAGCGCTGACTTTCGCGTAAAGAGCGCAACCTATGCGATGGTAAGTGTTCGCGATACGGTGCCACACGAGAAGAATCGGACGGTTTGGATGTCCCAGGCGATCGTGGGCGACTGGATGACCGGAAAACGAACCCTCATCGCGGGCCCGAAAACTCTCGACGAATCCAACCACACGCAGCCGTTTCCTGTTATCGCGAAGCATCCCGATCAGAGCTACCAATTCTCGATCGCACTTCGGCCGTAGGACATTCCTGTTCGTCACCCTTCGCATAACCAACTCAGGCTAGCTGCTCGTCGGAGGGCGGAAGGCTTGAATTAGGTCTTTGTTGGCTGCTATTCCCTCTCGAGTCCTCTTGATCAAATTCAGATCCTCTAGGCGACGGATATCTCGCTGAATTGTCTTGTCACTCACATTCGCGTATGACTCCATAAGGCGGACACTCAGATACTTGAGCTCACCCGGTTTGATTGGGGTCGCCGACATTGTCAGATCAAAGACCAAATGCCTGAGCCGCTTCTCGGTCACACCTTCGCCCTTCAGACTGCTGTACACCAGGTCGTTCCACGCCAGACTCCATTGCTGTTCCCATACCGTGCGCAACTGCTCCACCAGACCATCCAACAGGCCCCTCAGGGCATAGCTAATGAACGCCCTTGTTTCCCCTCCTGATGAACTCACATGTTGGAGTTGCCGGTAATACTCTGACCGAGTCAGGTTGTAGTGGTTGCTCAACAAGTGGGCAGCAGGCGTGGGCAAACCGGCCTCGGCCAGGATCTTTACTTCAGCCACCCGTGCAGTGCGACCGTTTCCATCACCGAACGGATGGATGAGTGCGATGTACAGGTGCGCCATGATGGCTCTCAGAACTCCGAGAGGAATCTTCATCTCCCCTTGGGTCGCAAAGTCCGGTGAGTTTAGCCACTCACACATCCGTTCGAGAAGAAACTCACAGTCTTGGGCGGGAGCACCAGAATATCGACCAACACCAACCTCATGTGTTCGAATCAGTCCAGGAGTTACGCCTTGCTCCACCGCAAGGCCAAGGAGAATCTCTCGGTTGTATCGGCAAAGATCTTCGACGGATAGGCTTGCTCTGGTCTTTGTCAGGACCTCTTCAACCACCAAATTAGAAACATCCACAACTCGGTCAACCTCTTCACCGAGGTACTCCTTGGACGGGGGAAGCGGAAGCTTTCCAGCGATTCGCTGCTGAACTTCTATCTCACTAAGGGTGTTACCTTCGATTGCCGTCGTTGCGTGAACACCCTTGGCTAAGTAGATGGCATGCAGGTCCCTTGATACCGATGGCTTCAGAGGCACCATTGAAAGATGCTCCGACTTCGACTTTATCTCGCCAAGCATGATCCAGATGGCCATGTCGGCATTCCTGAGATCCAGATGAAACTTAAGCCAAGGATGGGATCTTAAATATGGTCGTTCGCTGTCGCGAGACATGTCCCCATTATAGCGATCAATTCAGAGCACTTTAAGTTCTATTTGGGTTGCACGCCTTTTTATTTCCCAGATTATGTCCACTAAATTGTCCGCAAATTAGTCTGTCACAGACGCTCCTCGGGCAGGTCAAGAATGGATTACCCAAAGGATCCGTCCGTGAGAAAGACGGTACGAAGTTAGGTGGAGGAGGACATCGACGACGCCAAACGTGTCCACACACAACAGGAGAGCAATCCGAAAGAGTGCTATTTGATGCGTGGTTGTTTGATGATCGATTGGAGGGCTTCGGCGGAGCTAGTAAAGCCTTCGCCACCGTTATCGATGGTGTTGCCGTTTGGATCGGTAAGCAAGTACCGACGCGCGGCGACTTTCCCGTTGTAGAATCCGCTCACATCAACCAACTCATAACCACGGGCATTGATGCGCTCGATAGTTTCCGCACGGACGTCATCGGGTTTTCTTCGTGTACGTCTGCGCTTTCGTTTGCTGAAAATCGCCAGTATGCTCTGTACACTCATAAATCTTCAAAAATCCGTGGCCACTCAAAGAAGCGAAAGGGAAAATGGTCTCCGTGCTATTAAGAATGACACCGATTTGTTAAGCAAGTACCCTGTCAATCGGTCAAGCGGAAAATGAAGCAATTACGAGGCTATGCGAATCCTGGAAAAACCATCTTCATAACCTGTACCAAATGGAGAATGAACCCATAAGACGTTTGATCTCAGGATATCTTGGGATTGCCAAAGTCTTGTCATACAATGTCTCGTGCTTGCCAGAATTTTCCTGTTTATCGTCACATTCGGACTGTTCGGCTGCAAGCCAAACACTTTTGACCCCGCCGAGACGACAAGGTTCCGGTAGCGACAAATTCCCCGTGTAGGCGCCTAATTCCGATACGGGGAATCCAATCGCCACCGCCACAAAAACGGTGGTGGATCACCAGGAGATATTGGCAGGGGGATTTAGTGGGAGTCGACTTGAAATCGGAATCCTCAGTTCAAATCCGTAACTTCCATCGCCTACTTGGGGAGCAGGCGACCGTTGGCATCTCTACCAACCATCCAATTCTGGGATGCGGTCTTGGCTACTTCTTGAAGGCTGGGTCCCTCGTCTTCCGTAAGCTCCGATCCCAATTCTTCGAGCCACTTCTTGGTGAGATCGACCATAGCAAGAGCGGAATCCATTCTCGGGAGGAATTCATCGTCGAGTGCTTTTAACTCCGCCACTGCGGCTTCGTTTTTCCTTGTGATAAATGTCTTTGCGTCCATAGTTAAAAATCTGTTGACCTCGTTTTACGCTGTTTGGCGAACTTTGGGCAGAAGGTCTCGCGCGGAAACCCAACTCGTCGGTGTTCTCGGCTCGGGGTCCGAGTCGTCTTCGTGAACCTGAGATTCCTCTATCAGCGAAGAGGGTGATTCAACGATAGCCATCCGCACATCGTCAGCTTCGGACGTCGTTGCACTAAGTTCATCCAAGAACTGCTGAGTCAACGCAATACTTGCCAAGGCAGCTTGTCTGCGCGGAAGGTACTCCGCTTCGAGAGCCCTCAGTTCTTCAACTGCGGCGTTGTGTTTGTTGGTAATGAAGGAGCGTGCGTCCATGAATTGGGAGAATAACACGCACTCGTCAGTCCGCCAAGTGACAGAAACCAGTGACTGCGAAATATGGGCCGTTTGGGTGCCCGGCAAGACTCGGGCTAGATCGCGGGTGGGGAGTTTGACCTAGTCCATCTTCTTCAGTTCGCGCTTCCAGACCTTTACCGCGAACAGAACGAACGCCGGAAGCCAGACCAAATCATTGAACACGTTGATCCAGCCAAATGACCACGGTAGCTGGTGTTGAAGGGCTGACCATACAAAGCCCACTGGGCCCAAGACTTTGCCGAGCAATCCAACGTAAACCAGCGGCCCAAATCGGACGGGGTCTCGAGCAATGAGCCAATAGGCGATGGCATAGACGCCAACCATCATTCCGATGCACTGAAACATCGAAGGGTAGTTCAGCGGTGGCATGCCGAGCATTCGGAACAACGCATCAGGAAACAGACTGGCCAGCGTGCCCCAGATTGCGTTGTATACGGCAGCCGCATAGAACCACGGTTTGAAAGCGTCAAAGTTATCCATTGCTTCGCGGCGAATTTCCCTCACCTTGAGTTCAAGACGCCCCCAAGAGCCATTGCGGCTCGACAGCCGTCGGACAAGTTTGCCAGAAGGTCTTCGTTTGGCGAATTGGAACTGGTGTGAGTTCGCCGTTCTACTCGAAGACGTATTAGAGGGTAGAACACTAATTGATGTCCGCATTTGATCGGTACAACGACGGGACGCAGAATCCCCCAAGGCTTCAAGTTCAACACTCACTGTGGTCACTCATCGGACTTCCTATGAATTCTGATACTGAGTGGACGATTCCAGAAAAGCTCGCCAGGGTGAAGGCAGCAGGATTTGAGGGGGTCGAATGCTGGCTGTCAGATGAGGATGAAGCCGAACGCAAGACAGCCCTAGACTTGGAAGGATTGCGGTTAACGTTAGGTCACCACCCTCACACCCTTGATGACGTGCATGCGACCGTTGCTCGTGCAAAGCGACTGAATGCTGACTTTGTGTTTGCCCAGCCATTGAACCCGTTCTATCCGATGAACTATGCGGCAGAGTTCCTTCGCGAGGCAAGAGAAATCGCTCACAACGAGGGGATTTGTTTCTTCGTTGAGACGCATCGTAATAACATCCCTGAGAGTCTCAACCAAGCCCTTCAGCTCATCGAACACATGCCCGAGGTTCGGTTCACGGGTGACTTCTCACATTTCGTTGTGGTGAGCGAATTTTACGGCATGGAATACGAGCGGGCCATCGAGCGAATGATGCCCGTCCTCGAGCGAACTTCACACCTCCACGGACGCATCTCAAACGGAGAGGCAGTACAGGTGGATGTAGGTGACGGTTCCGGACCGACTGCCCAGTTCTTCGTTCAGATTTGGGCGGAGGCCATGAGGCAATGGCGCAAGGAGGCAGGTCCTGGCGACGTATTCCCCTTCGCAAGCGAATTAGGGCCACCTAGATATGCCATCACTCTGCCAGATGGAAAAGAGTTCAGCGACCGGTGGGAGCAGAGCTTGGTCATGAAAAGGCTTGCTGAACAGGCTTGGAGCCAATCGGAATCCGAATAGGAAGCATGATGAATCGAACATTTGTTACCGGATTTGGTGCATTCAAATCCATCGCAGAGAATCCATCGGCAACTCTTGCAGAAAGCTCGGGACGGCCTCACACGGTGCTTGAGGTTTCTTACCAGGCTGTGGACGAATTCATTTCTTCCCTAAGCACGGACAGTTTCGATCGTTTGCTCATGATCGGGGTGGCCGCGAAGCGAGATAGGCTTACACCTGAGCTCTTTGCAAGGAATATGATCGGTCCCGACGCGGATGTTCGCGGATACGCTCCCCTAGGCTATATCGAGCCAATGGCTCCACTCTTACTGGAGTCGACTTTGTGGACCCCGGAGGTGCTCTCAGAGATCGTGATTTACGATCCACATACAAAGGTGAGCATGGACGGAGGCGATTATCTGTGTAACTACATTGGCTACCGAGCTTTGGCGACATTTCCGGAAAAGCGGGTCGGCTTCCTCCACATACCTACTCCAGATCGCTTGCCTATGCCAGAACAAATGAGAGTCCTACAAATGATCCTGGAGATCATTGAGCGGTCGGTGTGATCGTGTCCTCCTTTTCCCTGACATAAAATCGCCGACTAGTGCAGAAGAAAGATCCGGTTGATACTTATCTCAGTTCCTAGTCGGGAACTGTGAGTGAAAGAACTGTAGAGGCCTGAGAAAGGGCCTCTACGGCTTTAAGGATCGATTCCATGCAGAAAACCGCCACCCCCACCGCAACAGATACTCATTCGATTGCTTCCGCAAATCTACACGCATCTTCGCATGTAGATTCCCACAGCATCCACGATGCCGTGATGTTTGGTATGAAGATCACAATCGCCTGCTTCCTTCCATTTGGATTGTTGATCGGAAATAACCGCGTCCCAGGTTCGTATTACACTTACGGTCTTTCCTGCTTCATTTGGCCGGTCATTTCTTGCATCGTCCTCGGCGCAGCTATCGGAGCTTCACTCGGATATGTTTTCGGTGCGATTGGCCATGCAAGTGACCCAATTTCAGAAACCACCGAAGCCGCTCCTGAAGCCAAGAAGGCAGAGAAGCGACACGGCATTCATCTTACACTTCACTCTCATCATCGCTGATGCGAGCCCCCTGATTGCATTTCACACAGGAGTGAATGCAGTCAGGCCCCATAAACTCAACAGGGGTCGTGCAATGTGCACGACCCGTTTTTTTGACACGTTGCCCAGGCAAATTGCGTTTAGGTCAACGTTAACGGACCGCTGTTGGAAGTGAGGAAGTCGCAAGTCGGTTCCTTCCCCCTTTTTGGCAAAGGAGAAGGAACCGGATCGCCATTTTTCTCATATATTCAAGAGCGCAAACGCCTAACTAACCCGAATTGTCACGATGAATCGGTCAGATATATTTACGGGCGTTCAGCATGGAGCGTGGTACGGCACTAAATGGATCTTCGACGCCTTCATATTCCACGCTCAGCCAGCCGTCGAACCCAGCATCCTTAAGCTCGGAAATGCACTGTCCCAACTCAACCATTCCTTCACCCACCGCCGTGCCAAGGTATTTGCTGCCGTCGAGCGCAGTATAAGCCCACCCTTCATGGTCAAGTGGGGCGGCCCGAAAATCCTTAAAATGGACCATGTTGGCCAGAGAGGCAACCTGGCGAATCGCTTCGTGACTCGGCTGATTGACAAGCAAGAAATTCCCAGTATCTGGATTCGCCCCGAGAACATCGACTCCGCTCTTCGCACGGACATCCTCGATAATCCCGCGCACCTGATCGCCGCGGCCAGCCAACGTTCCGTGATTCTCCAGCGCAAGTTTGACGCCGTGCTCACTGGCATAAATGGAAGCCTCGCTGAGTCCATCGATGATCCAGCCACGAGCTTGGTCGTACGTAATGCCTTCCGCAACATCGCCGGCAAACACGCGGACCACAGCTGAGCCGTATCGGATGGCTTCGTCAACGCCAAAAAAGATCCTCTTGAGCTGCGTACTGCGTTCCACAGAGTCTGTTTTCGCGAAGTTATTACCTACAGAGAAAATCGGACATGGAAGCCCCGTTTCCTGAAGAGCCTCAAGCGCCGCATCTCGATCTCGAGCGAGATCCTTGTAGAAGTACTCAAGGAGTTCGACACCTTCCGCCCCAGCGTTCTTGGCTTCATGAATGAAGCCAGGAATGTCCAGCAGCCCTTTTTGGACCGACTGCGCGTAACTGTACATGCTTAAGCCGATGCGCATAAATTCACTTCGTACTTAAGAGCCCGACGAACGGACCGACAAACGCCACTGCTGCAAAAATTCCGATCGCGCATACCGCACAGACAGCGGCAACACCGGCCGACGGCTTTGAAGTATCCGGCTCGACATCGGCCGAATCCGACACAAAGACTGCCCGAGCGATTGCCATGTAGTAGTAGATGCTGATGATCGAGTTGACAGCAAGAACGATAGCAAGGGGGATCTGATCCGTCTTGAGCGCATCGAAGAAGATCAAGAACTTGCCAACAAATCCGGCTGTAGGCGGAATTCCGATGAGGGACGCCATGAAGATGACGAGCGTCAACGCGACAAACGGTGAGCGACGCCACAGACCGTTGAGATCCTCAAGTTTGGTGCTTTCGCGTCGATTCTTAGCCGCCATCGACACAACGGCGAAGGCGCCGATTGTCATCAACGTATAGCTCAATAGGAAGTACATCACCGTGCCGTAGCCAAGCGAGCTATCTCGTCCAAAGGCGATGATCGCAACCATGACGTAGCCTGCGTTAGCAACCGAGCTGTAGCCGAGAATGCGCTTGACGTCTTTCTGAACGAGCGCGGCAAAGTTCCCGGCGAACATCGTCAGGATCGCAATCGCAGTCAAAGCAGGAAGCCAGAAGTTGTGGAGCGCACCAAACGCGCTTACGACTCTCAGAAGGGTCACGAAGCCCGCAATCTTGGCAGCTGTGGCCATGAAGGCCGCTACGTTGGTAGGCGCGCCCTGGTACACGTCCGGAGTCCATTGGTGGAACGGAGCCATGCTGGTTTTGAAACCAAGGCCGATGAGCATCAAGCCAAAACCAAAGAGAAGCAACGTGTGAGAGGAAGCCTCGTGTCGCAGCCAAACCGCGTTGACTACATTTAGGTCCAAGCCTCCTGTCGCTCCATAGACGAAAGCAATACCGTAGAGCAGGAACCCACTGGCAAAGGCACCTAGTAAGAAGTATTTGAGGGCTGATTCTTCCGACTTCTCTTCGCTTCGACTCATACCCGCCATGACATAAAGAGATACAGATAGTATTTCCAGGCCAAGGAATATGACGAGCAGGTTCATCGTCGAGGTCATGATCATCGCACCGACCGATGACCAGAGCACAAGCGGATAGAACTCTCCGAACGGAATGCGCTTGTTCCGCAAGTAACCTTCGCTAAACGAGATCGTTAGGGCGGTTGCAAGCAAGATAAGCAGTTGGGCAACGGTCCCCAAGGAATCCCGCAGGAAGAGCTCGGCTGCGGTGGTATAGCTCGGTTGCTGAAGAGAGAGTGCGGAGGCGACTGCGGCGAGTGCCAAGCCACCCAAGCTGACGCCAACAATGAGGTTATTGTTGTGCTTCGGCCGGAACATCTCGGCGATGAGGGCAAAGATGCCCGTGACCGCCACGATCATAATCGGAAGGAGCGCTGTCCAATCGATCACCGGTATTGCGAAATGGAAGGCCTTATCCAATGTTAGGTAGCTCCAGATTCTCTAAGTAATTCTGCAGGCCAATCTGCAGCTTGAATTCACTGCTTGGATCAGCCGAGGCGACAGCTCCTTTTCTCATGGCTCGAACTTCGTCAGCCGACACCTGAGTCTTTTCGCTGTCCCAGGCAAATACATGCGCGGGTAAGTCGCTTACAAAATCGATATACAGTTCGTCGTTCCCTGCGACAAACAAAACGTTAAGGAAAGTTTCAGAGACCTCGCCGAGCAACTCGCGGTCGCGCTCTAGGTAGTGCCCACCATATTGCATTGGAGAACAATGCTTGGGACAAGCACCATGTAGGCGGTAAAAAATCCCATCTGCGCCTTGCCCAAGGCTAAGGCTGATCTGATTCCTAACTTCTTCCACCAAACCATCAAGAACTTCACTTGCCACTGATGGATCGTCTTTGAGAGCTCTGTTTAGGTCGATGCCCTTTCTAAGTGCGAGCCCAAATGGATTTGAAACTTCGGCAAGCAAGACCTGACCTGAGTTGCCTTTGGTGACCGTAACAGGATCCACCACGTTCGCCTCAGCGTTCGAATCCATCACCAACCAACTTAGAGTTGGCGTGGAATCAACCTGGCCTCCGCGACTCGCAGACAAAACTCTTTCTCTCGACGTCAACGAGTTCCTCCAGGGGCAGGCTTGGCCGGAGTCGCTGAACCAGACCTCGGAGCTAACCGACTCCCTAGGGCGGGCTTGGGTGCTACTGGTTTGGAATCAGCAGGGGCGGCTGCGGCTGGCTTGGGTGCGCCACTTCCTGCGCGAATTCCCATACCTGCTGGGGATGGTGTTTGAGGCGGTGCGGCCATCAAGAACGGTTTAGGCCCATTTCGAATAATCGGCTTCAGAGCTTCAACATGACGGATTGGCTTTTGAAGGTTGTAATACTCAAGTGGAGTTTCTGGGCTATCCCAGTGGGGTCGATGGTCGACCATGCCTTTGGCCATCAAGATCGTGGCGTCCACACTCACTTTCATCGGCTTCATGAAGCTATTGGGAACGAGACCACCCCAGAAAATGAACACGATGAGAACGCCGGCCAATGCGACTTCGGATCGAGAGAGGTCCGCGAGATTAGCGTTCTCTGGGTTTGTGATCTTGCCATAGAAGATCCTCTGAAACATGTAGAGAAGGTAGACCGCGGTAAGGACGACACCAAAGGCGGCCAGAACCACCACTCCAATGCTGAACTGATCGGCATACGCCGCCTGGAAGCTTCCAAGCAGGACCAGAAACTCACCAACGAATCCGTTCGTTCCGGGAAGACCGACGCTTGAAAGCATTCCAAGAAGGAAGATCGCGGCGAGAATCGGCGTCTGAGCTTTGAGCCCTCCGAAATCGGAGAACATTGTCGACCCTCTTCGCTGAGCGAGATAACCAACCAGAAGGAACAAAATCGAAGCGCTGATACCGTGGTTTAGCTGCTGGTAGACACCACCCAAAACTCCCATTCGAGTTAAGGAGAAAATCCCGAGCAGAACGAATCCCATATGCGACAGCGACGAGTAAGCCATCATTCGACGCATATCCGGCTGAACAGCGGCTACGGCAGCGCCGTACACAATCCCTATTGCAGCGAGGGCTACAAGTAAAGGGACCTGAGACTTCAGCGCCTCTGGGAAAAGCGGCAAGCAGAATCGTAGGAAACCAAAGGTTCCCATCTTCACCATGACGCTGGATAAGATCACACCAGCGATTGGCGATTCTGCATAGGTATCAGGCATCCATGTGTGGAACGGAAACCCAGGAGACTTAACCAGAAACGCAATTGCAAACGCCCAGAAGATATAGGGTTGAGCCGCGATGGCCGTCGCCCAGAGCTTGCCATTGGCAACCTGCGCTTGAATGTCAACGAGATCAAAACTCAGCCTGCCCGTGGTCTTAAAGTACAGGTAGCCAAGGCTGATAATGCCGATCAGCATGAAGATCGAACCCGCGAAGGTGTAGATCAGGAATTTGTTAGCTGCGTGCGCTCGGTTCTTTCCGCCCCAGATGTTGATGAGTAGCCACATCGGGATGAGGGTCAACTCAAAGAAGACAAAGAATAAAACGAGGTCGGTCGACAAGAATGTCCCGAGCATCGCTGTCTCCAGAATCAACACGCAGATCATGAACGCCCTCAGGCGCTGATCGATCTTCATACTGCATCCGATAGCGACGATGCTGAGGAGCGTCGTCAGCAAAACCAGCATCAGCGAAATGCCATCAAGTCCGACCTTGTAGCCGATTCCGAGAGGGGCAATCCACTGATAGCGCTCGACTAACTGA
The DNA here is from genome assembly GCA_903833215.1 of uncultured Armatimonadota bacterium. GTDB lineage: Bacteria > Armatimonadota > Fimbriimonadia > Fimbriimonadales > Fimbriimonadaceae > Fimbriimonas. The sequence continues at coordinate 78,555 of CAILEM010000040.1, read as the reverse complement.
AATCCGTAGGATTCGCCATCAAATTTGAGCAGGAGACCAAGGCTTGTGACAAATGTCAAAAGCGCGGTCAACATCGAGACCTGCTGGATCGTCTTGGTCTTTCTTTCCGGGAGGGCAAGTAAGGCAAGCGCTCCAAGGAGAGGAAGGAAGATGATGATCGAAAGCAAATTCATTAGTGGACTCCTCTCTGGATTGCCAGCGCGAAGAATCCTATCAACCCAACCAATCCTAACAGCATCATAAGAGCGTAGAGGCGAACGTAACCGGTTTGCCACCGCTTCATGAGATCACCCATGCCGCCAGAAAGCTTTCCGAGCCCTTCAACGAATCCGTTCATCAAACCGTCGTCACACCACTTCCAAAGTCCTCGGGCGATGTCTCCACCACCCTCGACTGCAGCGATGGTCATCGCATTGTCGAAACCAAACTGATCTCGCTCTGCGCGCCGCAACCCGGTCCACTTGGATTCATCGAGCCCTTGGTTCTTAGGTAGCCCCTTCAGGTAGAAAACCAGTCCGAGAGCGATACCGCCGAGAGCGGCAATCATGGAATACATCGCTAGCGGAATTCCCGACGGTTCTGTTGAAACCTCACCCAACACCGGCAAGGCAGTTGGATAGAGCCACTTCTCAAACGCGCCACCTTTGGCCAGTACGAATCCGCTGCCAATGGACAGCACCGCTAATACTACGAGCGGGAGCCACATGCTCACTGGAACCTCGTGTGGCGTATGTCGCTCATCAAGTTCATGATGGGCTTCATCGTGGTGGTCCGCGTCATCATGATGCGCATCAACCACAGGTGCTGGAATCGATCGCCATCGCTCTTCTTTCCCGAGGAAGGTTAAGCAAGTTAATCGAGTCATGTAAATCGAAGTCAGAGCAGCAACGCCGAGTCCGACCCAACCGGCTATCTGCCCGAGTTGGACGCCGTTAATCTGAGCGTGGGTGTTTGCCAATGCTCCACCCAGAATCGCTTCCTTACTATAGAAGCCAGCGAAGCCGAAGACGCCTGGGATACCTACCGCGCAAATCGCAAGAGTTCCAATAACCATCGTCCAGAAGGTGATCGGCAAATACTTTCTCAGGTTGCCATAGTTGCGCATGTCCTGGTTATGTGCCATCGCATGGATAACTGCTCCAGCGCCAAGGAACAAAAGAGCCTTGAAGAAAGCGTGAGTGGTTACATGGAACATGCCTGCCCAGTACGCACCTGCTCCGCAAGCGATAAACATGAAGCCAAGCTGCGAAACCGTTGAGTAGGCAAGAACCTTCTTGATATCGCTCTGTCCGAAGGCGATGAGTGCCGCAAAGAGGGCGGTGAAGGCACCGATGACGCAAACAACCGCACTGGCGACAGGCGACATCTCGAACACGATGTGCATCCGGTTCAGCAACACGACACCGGAGGTAACCATCGTAGCCGCATGGATGAGAGCCGAGACGGGAGTTGGGCCCGCCATCGCATCCGGCAGCCAGAGGTAAAGGGGGAACTGAGCCGATTTACCAGCGGCGCCGACAAACAGGAGCAGTGCAATCGCGGTCGCCATCGCTGGATGAGCTGCTAGCACCGTCTTCAAAGCGGGGAGCATCGTGTCATAGCTAAGGAAGCGACCATCCAGGATCGCACCCTTAGAAGACATAAGCAATGCGACGATCAACATCAAGCCAAGCGACAATCCCCAGTCGCCGATCCTGTTGACAATGAAAGCCTTGTTCGCTGCCTTGGCGTTGGCGAGGTCTTTATACCAAAAGCCAATCAGAAGATAAGAACAGAGTCCAACCCCTTCCCACCCAACATACAGCAACAGCAGGTTCCCGCCGAGAACCAAGATGAGCATGGCGAGGATAAACAGGTTCATGTAGGTGAAGAACCGTGCAAATTCTCGTTCCTCATTCATGTAGCCCGTTGCGTAAAGATGGATGAGTGCTCCGACACCGGTGATGATCAGCACCATCGTCATCGACAATGGGTCGACAACGAGTTCAAAGGGAATGGAGAGTCCACCACCCGTGATCCACTCGCAAATCGTTACAGGAGCGCTTCGGTCTCCTTTCAGCCCCAAGGTGATAACGAGCCCTACCGCGAATGATAAGACGATCGGCAGAACAGCGAGAAAACCAAGAACGCGCCTCCCCAGTGCCTTTTCTATTCGTGTTCCAAGCAATGCCTGGGTTAAAAACCCAAGCACTGGGAAGAGCAAAACTAGCCAGATCGATTCGTAAGTCATTTCGATTTCAGCCCCGAAGCAGGTTCATCTCGTCGATATCCACGTTGTCGCGTAATCGGAAGATTGCCATGATAATTCCAAGTCCGACTGCGACTTCGGCAGCGGCAACCGCCATCACGAAGATCACCATCATTTGGCCAGCCATCATGCTGTGCTGGATTTGTTCAGACGATTGCCTTGCCGAATTGAGCTGATATCGGGCGAAGGCCAAAAACGTCAAATTGACCGCATTGAGCATGAGCTCAATGCACATAAAGATCACGATCGGGTTCTTTCTCACGGTCACACCGACGACGCCGGTCGTGAACATAAAAAGGCCGAGCCCGATATACGCAGCGAGGGGAACTCCGTTCATAGTCTCCTCTTGGCCAACAAGATTGAGCCAACAATTCCAATCAGCAATAGGACGCTGACCGCTTCAAATGGATAGACGTATTCCGTAAACAGCGTCCGACCAATAGCCTCCGGACCGCCAAATTTCGCCATATCGGGACTCACTTTGAGCGGTAAGGCTTGGAGCATCGGTGGAAGAATCTGGGCTCCAAGGATGACAAAGAGGCCACAGCCAAGCAGAATTCCAACAAACTTCTTTGGATCCGCCTTCTCGTTGATCAGCTTCACACCACCAAGGTTGAGCAGCATCACGACGAACAAGAACAGGACCATGATCGCGCCGGTGTAAACAACGACTTGAGTGATACCTAGCATCTCCGCGTTGAGTGTGAAGTACAGCACCGCAAGTAGGAAGAAATTCACTACAAGGCAAAGCGCGCTTCGAACGGCATTATTAAACGCCACCACTCCGACGGCACATATTGCGGCAACACCAGCGATGCCACCAAACATAAGCAGTTCCGGCGTTACCGTTACCCCTCCAATCGTTTGATTCATCGCGTGTTCCTCATTTCTGCGTTCTCTATATCCATCACAAAAAAGGGGTAACGATGTTTCTCGTCAACCCCAAAGCTATATCTAGGTCGCTGCCGGAGCTGGATCGACCAGTTCGGCTTCCCTCCGCTGTGGTGGTTCATCAACCATCGTAATTGAACGACTTTCAAGATTCGGCCGATTTGCCGAGTTGAGTCGATTGATCGCCTTATACAGCGCGTACAACAGACCTGCCGAGAGTAGAACTGCGACCCATCCGATGATTGGACTGGAAACCTTGGTTGCCACAATCCAAATCGCAACAACGATCAAGTTGGCAGTCGCGAACGGCAGCAATGACTTCCAGCCAAGAGACATGAGCTGGTCGTATCGAAGCCGAGGCAGTGTGCCTCGAACCCAGATGTAAGACGTGGCCACACAGCAGGCTTTGGCGATTACCCAAACGGGTGCCAGCAGTGAACTTCCGTTAAGCGTGTCTAGGAAGTTCCACACGTCCCCGAAAGCGGGATAGGCGTGCGCCATCGCGTCGAATCGGAACGGAAGGAGGTGCCAGCCACCGACGAAAACCGTACTCCAGATAATTCCGTAGACGATGATCGACAGATACTCTGCCATGAAGAAAGCCGCGAATTTAACGGAACTGTACTCTGTGTGATATCCCGCGACAAGCTCGTTTTCCGCTTCAGGCAAGTCAAACGGAGGGCGGTTCGTCTCTGCGATCATGCAGATCGAGAAAATGATTGCAGCAACCAAGCCATACGGTGTAAGGATGTTCCAGTTCTGGATCAGGTTGAACGGAGGATAGTCCAAACCCCAAAGCGGACCATTCTGGTTCGCCAACATCGCGCTGGGCTTGAGAGAGCCTGTCGCCATGACGATACAGGCAAGCGACATGCCCATTGCAAGCTCGTAGCTGATGAGCTGGGCGGAAGATCTCAAGCCACCCATCAGGGAGAACTTGTTATCAGACGCATATCCTGCCAACACGATGCCGTACACACCGAAGGAGGACACCGCCATGATGTACAGAATGCCGACATTCACGTCTGCGACGGGTGTGAGCCAAGGATAGGGCCCCCAAGGGATCGTGCCACCGAGAGCCAACGCCGGAAATAGCGCGAGGCCGGGAGCGATAAAGTAAATCGCTCGATCCACCGCAGATGGAGTGATGTCTTCTTTGAAAATGAGCTTCCCAAAGTCAGCAAACGGCTGTATCAAACCAAAGAGCCGAAACTTTTTGCCACGCAACAGCGAAGGGACAAATCGACTCGTGCGAGAGAACGTGATGTTCCCTACTCGGTTTGGACCAATTCGGTCTTGCATCCAGCCCAACAATCGACGTTCCCACCAGATCAATCCCGGCACTATGAGGAACGACGGAAGGACAAAAAACACAACCCTGATGAGGGCCTGCAAAGCAGGGTGGAGGTGCTGGACAAAATCCGCCATTTGCACGAATGAATTTACCTTAATGCGCTTCTCTTGGCGCGTTTCCTGGCGTAGTAAATGGTTTGCCAACCCTTATGAAGGGCGAACTTTCTCATAAACGCCGGTATGCGGCATGTATGATGCTGCAAAAGAAACAGGGTCTCGGCGAATATCGCCGAGACCCTGTTTCTTTTAACGGTTAGCTCCGACTAGCGTCGAGGCCGGAATCGAGCGTTGACGTTGTCGTCATCGCCGCCGCGCTCACGCTTTGGGAAGGAGTCTGGGACCTGAGGGGCACTTGCTGGCTCAGCCGCGCTGGCAGATGGAGCCTGTCGCTCAGGAGATTCCTCTCGTGGAGGTCGATCTCCACGATCTCGATTATCTGGACGAGGTCCACGATCTCGATCTCCGCCGCCTCGACCGCCGCGGTCTCCACCACGGTCACGATCTCCGCCGCCTCGACCGCCACGGTCTCCACCGCGGTCACGGTCGCCGCCTCGGCCACCGCGATCTCCACCACGTCCGCCTCGGTCTCCACCACGGCCACCTTGCGAAGCTGGAGGCGTTGCGCCCTCATTCTCCTCAAGACCGGCAAGAGTTTGTGCAACTCCAAGTGCGGTGAGATTGATGCGTCCCATGTGGTCGACTTCGAATACCTTCACGTTGAGTTCGTCGCCAATGTTGACAACGTCCTCGATCCGATTGATATCCTTGACAGTGAGGTGCTCCTTGGGAACGAGACCTTCTCGTCCTGGGATGTACTCCACCATCGCGCCGCGACCCATGATTCGGGTGACCTTTCCAGTGAACTCGCTTCCGACTGCAACTTCATCCGTCAAGGCTTTGATCATTGCGATCGCATCCTGAACAGCTTGTGCGTTGTTGCCGCCAACGAGGACCTTTCCGTCCTGTTGGATGTCAACCGAAGCACCGGTGGTACCCGTGATCTTCTTGATGACCGCTCCGCCTGGGCCGATGACTGCACCAATCTTTTCTGGATTGATGTTGATCGTCGTTACCGTCGGGGCAGAATCGCCAACTGTATCGCGAGGTGCCGGGATGGCTTCGAGAATGACGTCGAGAATCTTGAATCGAGCGTCCTTGGCCTGAGCGAGCGCTCTGGCAAGAACTTCGTCAGGAATACCGTCAAGCTTCGTATCAAGCTGGAGAGCCGTGATACCGTCTCGGGTTCCTGCGACCTTGAAGTCCATGTCGCCGCAGAAGTCTTCCATGCCCTGGATGTCGGTAAGGACCTTGAAGACCTTGCCGTCGGACATGAGACCCATTGCAATGCCAGCCACTGGAGCCTTAATCTGAATACCAGCGTCCATCAGCGCGAGCGTTGAGCCGCAGACCGATGCCATCGAAGTGGAACCGTTCGATTCCAAAACTTCTGAGATCAGGAGCAGCGTGTACGGGAACTGTGGATCATCGAGAGGAATAACACTTCGCAGTGCTCGCTCGGCAAGAGCACCGTGTCCGATCTCTCGTCGACCTGGGCCGCGTGATGGTCGAACTTCTCCAACGGAGTACGAAGGGAAATTGTAGAAGTGCATGTAGCGCTTCGGCTCTTCTTCTTCAATGCCGTCCATTGTCTGGGCGTCATTTGGAAGACCAAGCGTGGCAACCGTCATGACCTGAGTTTGACCACGAGTGAACAGGCCGGAACCATGTACCTTCGGGAGCAAACCAGCGATCGCTTCGAGTGGACGAATCTCATCGAGCTTTCGACCATCAGGACGTGTGTCCTTCTTGATGATCAGATCGCGGACCGTGCCCTTCACGACGCCATCGACTGCTTCAGGAAGCTGAGCTTGTAGCTCTGGCTTGCCATCGTACTCGGGCTTCATCTTTGCGACGATTTCCTTTACGAGGTCGCTGAGAGCGCTTTCTCGCATTGCCTTATCCTTGGAACCAAGGAGAGTCTTTGCGATTTCTTTTCCGTAAGCCTTTTCGACAGCCTTCTTGAGGTCAGCATCAACCGTATAAAGCTTGACTTCTCGCTTTTCCTTGTTGACTTTCTTTCCGAAAGCCTCGAATTCAGCGACAATCACCTTAATGGCGTCGTGAGCAAACTTGAGCGCCTGAACCATGTCCTCTTCGGACACTTCGCTGGCTCCAGCCTCAACCATCGAAATAGCGTCTTTATGACCGGCGACAACTAAATCGAGGTCGCTATCTTTAATCTGCTGGATCGAAGGGAAAAGGATGAATTCGCCGTCAATCCGTCCGACGCGAACGCCAGCAACTGGATACTTGAACGGGATATCGCTCACAGTGAGCGCAGCACCTGCAGCGCAGATGGCGAGAACGTCGGGAGGACAACCTTGGTCCACCGCGAACGGCATCGCTAAAACTTGAACATCGTTTCGAAGTCCCTTTGGGAACAACGGTCGAAGCGGACGGTCGATAAGTCGACTCGTTAAGACAGCCTTTTCGCTTGGCCGGCCTCCGCGCTTCATAAAGCCACCGGGAATTTTTCCGACGGCGTACTTGCGCTCTTCATAGTCGCAAGTCAATGGAAGAAAGTCGATGCCATCTCTGGCATTCTCGGACATCGTTGCAACGCCGAGAATAACTGTTTCGCCCATACCAAGCAAAACAGCGCCGCCAGCTTGTTTGGCGACGCGACCAGTTTCGATAGATAGGGTTTGTCCCCCTACCTCGAACTCATGGGAGTGAATCATTTATTAGCCTCCGTTTATCGGGGCTTAACTTCGCGGATTCCGAGCTTCTTGATAAGATCGCGGTAGCGAGCAATATCCTTGTTTCGGAGGTAACCCTCAAGCCTTCGACGCTTACCCACGAGAAGAAGCAACCCGCGTCGCGAGTGAAAATCTTTCTTGTGTGTGCGAAGATGGTCCGTGATCTGTAGGATCCGGGCCTGCATAATCGCGATTTGTACCTCGGTCGAGCCCGTGTCACCTTCGGACCGAGCGTTGTTAGCGATTGTGCTTGATTTGAGTTCTGGATTCAGCGGCATACGAGAAGTTCTGAGCCTCGATAATTCTTGAGACCCGACTTTGTTGGCCGCTCAGTGCAGCTTTCCGTGGAAAGCTCCAGTCAACGGCAAACCAGCCATAAAGGTCTCAGCCGCTTGTTATACCTGCTTATCGCGCCGTTTAGATACGGTACTCTCGGCCCCGTTGCTTATGAGCGTAGAAACTTTCGCGGAAACCATTCGATCTGAGATCGGCAAGGTCATTGTCGGCCAAGAACGGACCATCGATCAAACCCTGATTGCGGTTCTCGCAAACGGACACGTTCTTCTGGAAGGTGTACCTGGCGTCGCAAAGACTTTGTTAGTTCGCGCCCTCGCGCGTACTCTTAACTTGGATTACGGTCGAATCCAGTTCACTCCTGACTTGATGCCGAGCGACGTTATCGGCACAAACGTCTTTAATCCAAAAACGAGCGAATTCGAGTTACGCAAAGGACCCGTATTTGTAAACGTGCTTTTGGCGGACGAAATCAATCGTACACCGCCAAAAACTCAGGCAGCATTGTTGGAGTCGATGGAAGAGCGCCGAGTGACCATCGACGGCGAGCCTCACCTTCTGCCACCACCATTTCTAGTATTCGCGACGCAGAACCCATTGGACTTTGAAGGGACGTACCCATTGCCCGAAGCCCAACTCGATCGCTTCCTCCTCAAAGTTTTGGTCGAGTATCCAACCGAGCAAGCTGAGATTCAGGTTCTAAGGCTCCATCACCAAGGATTTAGGCCACAGAGTCTTGAGGCAGCTGGAATTCAGCCCGTCATTAGCCAGGAAGAGCTGATTGAGATGCAAAGACAAGTCCAATCCGTAACGGTGGAAGATAAGGTCTTCAACTACATCTATGAGATCGTCAAGACAACTCGGCAATCCACTGATATTCTGGTGGGCGCTTCACCAAGAGCAGGTATTGCTCTCCTCAACTGTAGTAAAGCGATCGCTGCGATGCGCGGACGTGATTTTGTGATCCCCGACGACGTAAAAGAACTAGCTTTGCCCGTCCTGCGTCATCGTGTTATCTTGCGCCCCGAAGCTGAAGTTGAAGGGTTGAACGTTGATCGCGTTTTGACGAGCGTCATCAGCAATCAAGTGGTACCGCGCTAACTTCTCATTCCGTTTCATTTTCCGCCAACCTCTCCGAAATCCAAGAACAAAGAACCAAACATGATCCTTTCTGCTCTACTGACAATCGTCGCCGCACATGGTGGCCAAGCACACTCAAAACCTGCCAGCCACAAGAAAACGCAACCACCCGCCGTCCAGGCCAAGGCCAAGCCGCATGCTGCCCCAGCTAAGCCACAGGCTTCAGAAGCTTCGAAGGGATACCTGCCAGATGCACCAACTTCCTCAACCGTGCTCGCCAAGGTCAACGGCGTCTCGATTAAAGCAAGCGACGTAGATAATCTGCTCTGGGATTGGGCGGGCCGTGGCATCCTTGAAGACCTCATCTTGTTCCAACTCATCAAAGACAAAGCTGACAAGGTCAAGGTGAGCGTGAGCCAGGAAGAAGTTCAAAAGGCATTTGACAAGCAAATCGGAGAAATTCAAAAGCAAGTTCCAGCGGGACAACAGCTTGAAACCTTTATCCGAGAAAAGGGCTTTCCGAAATCCAGGCTCTACTTGCACCTCCAAGCTGATTTGCTGATGACGAAAATCGTGGATCAGAACTTCAAACAGACCGACTACATCAATGTGTCCACCCTGTTGGTCGTTCCAAAGAGCAAGCAACAGACGGCAACGACTCCGACCCCAGGTCCCGCTCCAACTCCTCCTGAAGTAACACCTGCCGACAAACAAGAGGCTGCGGGCAAAGCAACGGACATCTACAACCGGCTCGTAAAGGGCGAGGATTGGGACAAGGTTCTGCAATCCTCCGAGCAATCACCTCAGGCAGTCCAAACCCATGGCGCCCTTGGATGGCGCGCCGTTGCCGCATTCCCAGCGCTGACCCAGGCAGAATTCAAAACCCTGAAGGTCCATGGATACACGAAACCGATCGAGACTCCGAACGGGCTGCAGATCTTTCGGATTGAGGGATTTGGGCCCTCGGCAGACGCGGCCAGCCTAGAAACACTCAAAAAAGAGTACGAGGGCCGAGCCAAGCAGAGTCTTGCTCAAGAACTGCAAAAGGGCGCAAAGATCGAAAGACTCTACGGCAAGTCAGCCAAATAAGCACGTTTGGGGTGGAACTTTCCACCCCCAAACCCGGTAACTTCTTGCCGGAGACACCAAGGACTTGGTGGAAACGGAGGTCGGGGCAAGGAAGCTCCCTCCCACTTCTGGCGATCTCTTCTACAGCTTAAAACTGCCCACATTGATCTTTGCGGGTGTGTCCTGCCTAGGCCATGCGGCACCATTAGGGCTATTCTTCATCTCCCAGCGATGCCTTTCAGGTCAAAACACACCTTTGCTAAGTTGGCGTTGCCTATAATGCTGTTTATCTAGCCATGGGGAGGACGCTTTTAATTGGAAACCCTAGCTCTTCTTGGCGTGAGTGGCTGAAGGAGCATCGCAAAGGAAGGCCATTTCTGTGCCTCGACCCCGCCGACCCCATTCAGGGCATTCCTGGTCAGTTGTGCCTATCCGTTGGCAGTCGGCCCCTGATCAGCCGCTTCTACGGCAGCCTCGATGCGCAGCGTGCTCCACACATCCTGCCAATGCTCGTTGCGCAGGCACTAGAAGCCGCCCCTGATGACCTCATCGTTCAGTTATTTCCCTATCGATCTCTGCCACTGCTGCGGCACGTGACCATGCTGGTCGCCCAACTTCTGCGGCCCACCGAAATCCTCATCGCGGCCGGCACCGAGATTGACCAAGGTGGCTTCCCTGTCGGTCCTTCGGAAATTGAGATTGAATCGGCATTTCCACCCCTCGTGCAGGCCGCCCAGCGCAAAGCCCAATGGCTTCGGCTTTTTGAAGATTGCCAAAAGCACTCGTTTGACCTCCGCAAGGTGTCAATTGAGGGTGTTCGCCTAGGAACCGGACAACGGCTTACCGCCGAGGAACGCCAAAAAGCCCACCTCACCGATGTCGTTTACGCGGAAAGGGCGGGTGGCACGCTATTTGCCGTGACGGACCTCGATGTGGAAGAGGAGGCGGTTTCGGCCGCCCTCGATTTCACAGGCTGCACCAAGGCACAATTCGTAGCGCCAGGGATGTATCGACACTTGTTGTGTAGTTTTGCCAAGCAAAGCGGTGAAGACTTTGGGTTTGGCATTTTGACGGACATCGATTGGCAATCACTTCGAGGCTTTGCCTTAAGCACAGCCATTCCCCCTGCTCCGATACGTATTTTACGGATTGGGGCCTTGAGGGTCGATAGCAGCGGCCGCGAACTCGGAGAGGTTCGGCCTTGGCAGGTATAACCCTTCCATGCGGTTGTATCTCGTCCGCCACGGCCAGACGTCGTGGAATATTAGCGGACGTGCGCAGGGCCACACCGATATTCACCTAGACCCAACTGGCCTGGACCAGGCAGCCCGTGTTGGAGAGGCTTTCATGGACATCGCGGTTGACCGCGTGATCTCTAGCGATCTATCCCGGTCTGCTCAAACAGCCGCACCAATTTCCAAATCTACTGGAATTCCTCTGGAATTGAGGTCAGACCTCAGAGAACGGTCTTTCGGCGAATGGGAAGGCTTGTCGTTCACAGAGGTTACGGCACGTCTACAGCAGAAGGCGGCTGACAATGGGATCTCGCCGCAAGAAGTACGTCCCCCGGGTGGAGAGTCATTCCAGGATGTATGGGATCGGCTCGATCCGATCTACAACATGTTATGCAACGCTGAGGGTTCGATCGTGGTGGTTTCCCATGGTGGAACCCTTTCTCTGCTCGCCGCCAAACTCATTCGGGGAACGCTGGACACGAGTAGAGCGTTTCGATTGGCGAACACCGGCATAACAGAAATGGAACTTCGATCCGAGGGCCTCTTCCTCATCGTGCGATATAGCGACACACAGCACCTCGGAAACGCCCGAGTGTTGAGCGGGAATATTGATGGCATCACGCGTTAAGGACTGGGCGCTGCGGCGCTGGCCCTCTCTTCTCAGCGCAGCTCTGTTTCTGCTCGCTTACCCTCCGTTCAATTTCTGGCCGCTTATCTTCGTTGCCGTGGTGCCGATTCTCCATCAACTGACGGCTGCTGACAGTAAGCAGGCTTGGAAGATCGGCTACCTCTTTGGGTTTGCCCTATTTCTCGGTCAGATGTACTGGCTCTTTGAGTTGGCAAACCACTGGCTCGAGAATCCGTTCCTTGCCTTCATCCCCTTTGTCATTACTGCCCTTCTCGGAGGGTTATTCTTTGGATGGGTGGCGAGGCTGATCCGCCATTGTTACCTTCGCAATTGGCTTATTGCCGTTCCTCTGGCGTGGGCTGGCGTGGAAGTTGCCCGCTCCTATATTCCCGTCTTGGCGCTTCCCTGGGGACTAGCCGCCACTCCCCTACACCATTTCCCGCTCCTGATTCAAAGTGCTCACTTTGGGACGATCTACCTTGTCTCAGGATTCGTTGTTTTGGTGAATGTTCTGGTGGCAAGTCTGATCATTTCCACGGAGAGGGTCAAGGTGCGCTCCCTCGTCGTCGCCCTTGCAGCCATAGGCATCCTCTCGATTTTTCAGTACAAATCTTCGCCTGCCTCCGATAAGTTCCCAATCACGGTCGGGCAGGGCGGAGTCGACATGGCATTTGGCAACCCCAAAACAAAATCAGCGAGTATAGGGCGGAACGTCAACCAAATCGCTGCCGAAGCAAAGGCAAATGGCTCAAAGCTTCTCGTGCTACCAGAAGGGATTGGAGACGACTATCACACGCCTCCACAGCCGCCATTTAGGTTGGATCCCAGCATGCCCATGCTCTTTGGTGGGCAGCGAGGAAAAGGACCGATATTCCAGACGGCGTTTGGATTTGATGGGCAATGGCACTTTGCTGACAAGACGCGGCTGGTGATCTTCGGAGAGTTCGTGCCAGGGCGCGAAGCGTTTCCATTCATTGCCGATACCTTCAAACTCCCAGGTGGAGACCTTTCTGCGAGCCAGATAGGCGTCAAAGCAGTTGAAGTCGCGCGAATTAAGACCGGGCCGATGCTTTGCTTTGAGGGCCTGTTCCCTGAAGTTTCCTATCAACAGGCTCGCAATGGAGCCAAGCTCATCGCGGTGATGTGTATTGATGACTGGTACATGGGCACCCCTGCACCCGACCAACTCACCGCTGCAGCTTACTTTCGAGCCGTCGAGGTTGGACTTCCGCTGGTTCGTTCCGCAAGCCTCGGGACGACACTTGCGCTCGATTCCCACGGAAATACACTGGGACAATTGCCGCTTGGTAAGCCCGCTGGCCTTAGGGTCAACCTCGACTTACCACGCGAGTCGACGATCTTCCCCCTCTTGCCAGTATTTCCAGTCGCGACGCTTTTGTTTGCGCTGGTGCTTCCGTGGTTACCACGACGGAAGGCCGAATCAGCGTAGAGGATTCGCACTTTCGGCCTGAATCAGTGCCGAGTACTTGCCCTTGATCATGTCATCCGACCCGGTTTGCAGGATGTGCGCCAAAATCACGCTCTTTGCCATGCGGATAAATCGGATCATATGCACGGCACGCGGATTGCCAGTCTGGGCGTCCGCATCCGTTGCTTTCCGAAACTCATCATAGGCGTAAGACACGCGATCCTCTCCAGAGAGGTCGAGATATTTCGAAAGCTCATCGAGGACGGCATGTTGAGATTTTGAGGCCCACGTTAGAACCTGGCTGTAAGGGGTGCTGACCACCTCCTTCTCCGGAGTCACAATGAATTTCCTCAAAAACACATCGGACGTACAAACTGGCGTATCGATGGAATCATCGTGGATCAGTGCGTAGGCGAATGCTTCATTCATACCGACCTTGCCATCGTGGTTGTAGTCGGCTCCGGTAACCGGATGGCCGGTGCGATCGATGCCGGAGAGGGCGGCAAAAAAGAAGCTCGTAAAGTCCCGGTAGTTCGCCTCGTTGATCTCAGGAGTACAACCCGCTGCCTGGCGTTGCGCCACGCTTGCAAAGAATCCGCAAATATTCAGGTCGGCCAGAGGATTCGCTGGATCACCATCTTGAAATAGAACATTGCCAAACGCTCCGGAATAACACTCGACCATCACCAACGCAATCGGTGTGGTTTTTGGAAATTCTTTCAGGCTATCCGCGAATGTTTTGACCGAAAAGCCCTTGTTGTCCCACAGGTCATATCGATTGTTGTTGTACTGGCTCCGACCATTAGGGCTGCCATGGCCAGTGAAGTAAAGCAGGGCCGAGCCGGACGGGTTGGAACTGAGATCGCTGGCGACCCTAGACAGTTCTGTCTTTAGGTGAACCTGGTCAGAGGGCCCGTCGATTCTGGGTATCTCTGGCGCTCGGTAGTAAGGCTTCTTGTCGCCATCCTGACACAGGACGTTTTTGGAGGCGGGGTTGCCATCGGCGAATAACACTCTCCAAGGAGTTGCCACTGGTAAAAGTCGCGTGAGATAACGGACGTTGCTCTCTATGGCAACCTGGTTATGCTCCATATCGGGTCCGCCACCGACCAGCAGCGCACGATAGGGCGCGACTGGTCTAGCTGCCACCGAGCCTCGCGATTCAGGCATCCAGGAAAACGCGCAAAGCGCCGCCGCCGAAATCGATAATATCGCCGCCATTCGGTGTCGGGATTTCATGTGATTACCGAATGTATCCCATTTATCCAAGTTCCGTTTTGTTAGGAAGTTAATCCCCACTTTTTAGCCCCGGCTAAATTTGTCGGTCAAATCGGCCCAGACATGACGCTCTGATGGAGCAATCGGTCCGTTTGGAACCGTCAGATTCGAGTCCTGCTTGTCCGGAAGCACCAAGGGTGCGCACCAACAATAGCCTATGGCAGCGCCATAGGTTCGGGCCAAAGGTCCGAGACAGGTTATGGGCGGGATTGCAGGCACCGTGTCGACAACAGAGCACCTTGGAAACGATGACTGTTGATCCTCAATCAATCCGAGTTGAGATTGTCCGCCGAAGTTCTTCTTCCATAGCATCAAAATCTGCAATCCTTTCGGCTGAATAGATTTCGAGCGGCAATGGCAGGCATGGTGTGAGCAGAATTCCAGCGTGTGTAACCTCTGCGAACACCTTATCATTTGCCCCGATGCCCGCAGAATTCAGCAGGGCCGAAGGCAACGCCAACTCGCCCTTGGCCGATATCGAAAGACGGCATTTCACGATCTCATGATAACTCAACATTAGCCACCCCTGGCCAGACTTGTTTATCACCAGACCAGTTCTCAGACGCTGCGCGTTAACGCCAACTCCCCCGCGTCAATGTGAATCTCAATTTTATGCGAGTAGCGGATCATTTGTCTCACAACCAAGTCGGGTGATCCTAGTGCGCGTCGTGCCATACGTGCCGCTTCCTCCGAACTGAATCCCGCAGCCACTCGGTCACTCAGATCCATCTGAAGGTGGCTTCGCATTTCGTCGATCCTCGTTTGGCGGAGTTCGCTCGGCAGGTGCGGCGCTAGGAAGTCGTCCAATGCGTTCAGATATGCATCAAATTCCGACATGAGTTCACCTCGGCTACCAATGGACTCGTGGGCAGAATCTTGGCAACACCGTTGGCAAACGCATTCCATCGGGCAGCTCGGCGTACGAGTTCTTCGCTCCCTGCCGGAGTGATCGAATAGATCCGCTTGGACTGTTCGCCAACCGCTTCCCACTCGGCAACAACCCACCCCTCTTCTTCGAGCGCGTGCAACGCCGGATAGAGTTGGCCTTCTCCTAGCTTAAGTGCGCCATCGGAGTTCTCGCGAATTGCCTTGGCAATCCCGTACCCATGCTTTGGTCCGTTCGCAAGTACCGAAAGCACCAGCGCCTTTGTGTCGGTTTGGAGTCTCATGAACACATCATACATCAATGCATCCCAGAACGATGTATTGATGTATGACAAATCCAGTCATGTGCTTTACGCCGGTTGTGCCAGCCAAGTCCCGGACAACACGATCAGCAGCATCCCGATCAAACATTTTCCTGAAATCTCTTCACGGCATACCGAGATTTCAGGAAAGTGATGGAGTCTGCCGTTAGCGCTATTGGATCGATACTAATGGTTCATTGAACACCAACGTCCAATACTGGAGAAAAGCACCATCAAGCCGAGTTCCCGTGTCTACGGAAGTTGGCGCATAATTGGGCTGGAGGTCACTTGTTTATGGCAGCACCTGGCATCACAAAACCTCTCACGATCGACGAATATCTAAGATCACCTTACAGGCCTGACGTCGACTTCGTAGGCGGCTACATTGAGGAGCGCAACTGGGGTGAATACAACCACGCTCGGCTTCAAGCACTTTTGGCATTTTGGTTTGGCACCCATGAACGAGAATGGAATGTCCGAGTCGTCGTAGAGCAACGTGTTCAAGTATCTGAGACCAGTTTTCGCATTCCAGACGTCAGCCTCCTGCGCCGTGAGCTTCCGATCGAGCAAATCATTCGAACCGCGCCTTTGGTCTGCATTGAGATCCTGAGTCCCGAAGATTCCGTTCATAAAATGCGAGTTCGGTTCGCTGACTACCACCGCATGGGCGTTGAAAATGTTTGGCTCCTCGACCCCGAATCGCGCGCAGGCTTCATCTGCACCCCGTCTGGGATTAGCCGGCCAGTGGACGGCATATTAGCCGTACCGGGAACTGAGATAAACATTCCTCTCATGCAGGCCTTTAGTGGGCTTGATGAGATGTAACTTAACTTACACGAGCGACGGAAGGCAGCACTTTTTGAACTTCTTCCCGCTGGCACAAGGACACGGATCGTTTCTGCCAACGTTACGGTAGGGATTTTCAGCCTTGACAGGCAAGACAAGGGCGTCCAGATAATCGTCAACAATGTCACCGGCGTCCTCGTTCCCCTCGTCTTTAGCCGCCCGTTGGGCCTCCGGGGAAAACGCATGCCACGTAGAGAGCGTCTCGATCGCCCGGCCGTATGGCTTAATTCGGTCATGTTCAAAAACAGCCAATGGCCCGCGTTGCTTCGATAGCGCAAATAGCCCTTCAAATTCGCTTGGCAGTAATGTAAATTCCTCAATCAGACCTTCCGCCGCGCGACTCTTGTAAACTTCTAGTAGTTCCTCGTATCCAAACCGTGCGACTGTTTCCGCCCACGTGGTCCAGACGTAAGAGCTCAGCTTAGGCTCCAATTCCTCGCCGAGGCGCCGAACGTAACTCAGCATGTCAAAGTCCGCAATGCGGCCGACCGCATAAACGTAAGTCAGAGCGTCCAAGGCCTGAGATCGAATGTATTGGTCCGCCCCTGCTGCCTCAATGAGCTGCATCAGGGACGCCGGATCGCCGTCAAACGTGCTGATAAGAATCTGACCGAGCCCCTCCGTCGTGGTGCCTCCGAGAATGGATTCAATTTCTTCCGGATCAACAGCGGATAATCGACAGAGTTGCTTATGAGCACGCTGCTCCTTCATTTCGCCGAGCAAGTGAAAGATGAAGAACCGCGGATCGTTTGGATGCCGTGGCCCAATGGAAGGATCGTTCAACGCGCTAATAAATGACGGCAAAACCTCTTCCCAATGATCCAACGACCACTGCATGGCCTCTTTCGGCAGGACACAATCCTCCCGCGAAAACTCTTGAATGATTTCTTCGATGGTCATAATTTCAAGCCTCTAAAGCGATTTTACTGGCATGGCAGGCATCTCGCCACTCTATTTGGCCGAGAAGCCTTTCGCGCGTTTCTGCGAACCGCAGTGGGCACATTTTCGTGCGCAAGGCTATATAATTGCTACTGGTGGGCTGCACAGTGAGCAAAGTTGAGAACCGACAAATGCATCAGGCATTCGGAGAGTCGAAGTGTTTGCATGCATGGACTGTCGATCCAAGATGCATCGTCAGTGAAGGTGGGCTTCGAAGGCGACTGGCTGCTGGCGAGACACTTGAAGGAGCGCTAAGCCGCCCGCCAAATTTATCAAAAACCCAGAGTTCCATCCCGTCAACCACACTCGTCATGGCGTTCGGCGAGTTGAAGGCGGTCGCAGCGTGGAGCGTTGATCGTCGATGCGAGGTTTCCATACGGGTTTTCATCAAGCGCCTTCGAACCGGAATGGCACCGGAAGAGGCGATGAAGAAAAGGCCATCACGATGCGACATGCTCATCCGCGCATTTGGGGAAACTAAGCCTATTTCAGCATGGCTAACCGATCCGCGATGCGAGGTTAAGCGCGCAATCCTACTCATGAGACTTTCCAACGGGGCACAAGCCGAAGATGCAATGGGATCTCATTACACGAGAGCCAATCGGTATGAAGGGTTCGGCGTGGAAATGACGCTTCGCCAGTGGACGCAAGACGGTCGATGTGAAGTGCCGTTTCGAGTTCTAAAGCAACGGCTAGAGCGTGGAATTTCGGTGGAGGTCGCCCTTATGAGCGAGATGCCGCCTCCGTTCATGCTTCGAGAAGCGTTTGGCGAATGGAAGTCGCTTCTCGATTGGTCCCGGGATCCGCGTTGCGTCATTTCCCACACGAGCCTTCGTCGGCGAGTACAGATGGGAATTCCACTTGAGGCAGCCCTCACCAAGGTCCGAGAAGTGTCCCGAAATTATGGTTGCAAGGGCACGGTTCCAGCATTCGAAGATGCAAAGAGCCTCCGCCAATGGGCAGGGGATGAACGGTGCAAATTGACCGCACGTGGCGTCAGCGCTCGCCTCAAGAAGGGAGTTTCACCACAGGATGCGCTTTGCAAGCCACCGCTACATGACGGCAAACCCATTCTATTCACTGGCCACGGCGAGACAAAGTCGATTCAGGCATGGTCAAAAGATCCACGTTGTCACGTCAGCAGGCCAACATTGGCATTGCGCCTGCACCGCGGAGAATCTGTCGAATCTGCTTTGCGCGGGAAAGATAATGCGACTTTGTACTTCGACGCTCCGTAACCAGCTCCGGGCCGAGGCGTTGACATATGCGGAAATCACCTTTACTTTTGGGGGAAGAGAAGGAGATCCAGACTCCTGAGACATTACTGCCCAGCGGTTTTCAAGACCCCTTTCAGCCTTGGCGGTCAATCTACTACAGAAGGCGATTTTTAGGCACTATAGGTTCAAAATGGGCTAAAAACCAGCCCAAGCGTGGAGTCCTGAAAGCGGTTTGGAGCGCACTCGAGCGCACAAAAACGAGTGCAAATCCCAACATAGATTCCAACATTTTTCGGGCCACTCACACTTGCTTAGTCTGCCCTACTTCGGTAGAGAGGAACATACCGTCTCAGTCGGTGTGTCTGGCAGACAAAGTGCGACAGCCGCAAGAAAGACTGCCTCATTGAAGGGTTTCACCTTCTCTTCTCGTTTCGTGAACCAGGCAATTTCTTTCGAAAGACGCGGAACACCGAGTTCCTTTTTCGCGATTCCGCTGAAGACTTCAATTATCGCGTCCACCTTAAAGCCAACTTTCTTCCGCCGTACACATTGGTCGGCGAAAAGGGCATCATCGATCTGGAATTCAGAGCAATAAACTATCACGAGTTCACCTAATGCCGCAAAACCAGTATCGGCGGCATCGACTGATTCTTGCGAGCAAAAAACACTGAGCTTCTTGTTGTAGGCAAAAAGGTCCCGAAGGGCTTCCAATAAGGCAATTGATTGTTCTATCGACTCGGCTCTTGTCTTTTCCATTGCGTCAACAGCGTCCCCCTTTTTGTGGCTCCGATATTGCGTGCGGAAGGAATCATGGGTGCTGGACGCAAATACACATTGCATTCGAATCTTGGAAGCGTCGTTAAGCCATTTTTTGTAGATTTCCCTCTGCTTGCTGTTAAGTGAGTTGCGAAGAGCAACGGTCTGAGCAAACCTAAACGATAGCCATGCAATAAGCAGGGTTGGGACAGAGATGATTACAAGTTGCAAGCCGTTTAAGACAGGCGTCCATGAGTCAGGGCCGTGCGGCAACCGCAGAAACGCAGTCGGAGTCGGCAGATACAGTCCGAGCAATACTCCCGCGCAAAAGCAAGCGGTCCCGACGATCACGGATACTTTTGAAATGTTGTTAGGCATATATGGATGATAGGCCGTGAAATCTGGCACCAAAAAACTTTCGATACTTCGATAGAACACTTAGACACAGCAGTCCCATACGACCCGACGACGGCGCAAGGGGCCAGTCACCTAGTCGTTTCGTTACAGTGCGATGCCGAGAGTCTTCAAATCTTGATTCTTGGCTTCATCGCCCAAGGTCACGATTCGCGGGTAGACGATTTCAGCGCGGTAACGTCCTGGAGTGGATGATGGAAGTAATTTGAGCAAAGAAGATGAGCGATCCGTTCGGCAGTTCCGTTGGCTTCAATGGTTGACGATAGAACTTGCCGATTCGGGCAAGTTCTCCGATGGTCAAGTGATCCAACCATGGAATTGGTTGCCGAAACCGCTGTGGGATGGCTTCCAGCTTCAAAGGAGTAAGAGGCCAAGGCTCAGATCGGCGATCCTAAGAACGAATCATGGCGAATGACCAACTTTATTCGAAGTTTCCTAACACGAGTTGCACAGGTTGACATTGGTGATCCGCCGTTCTGATTTTGCCACTCTAATGCTCCGTGTCAATACCCAAGTATCTGAAATTAAGGTTTTGGTCGAACACAACCCAGAAGTGGGTTGTGCCCCACTCACCATTGTTCTTTAGCGCTTCAACCAATCCATCCACTTCATAGTGTGCGCCTTTTGTACCCTGTGCATTAAAGCGGGACGATTCAATTACAGGGCTCCTCGTGTGGACAGGCATAGGGTGCCGATCTTCCTGCTCCTGAGTCTCTCCGTTCCACCACTTACTCTTTTCAAACTCATTGATCCCTCCAGCACAGTAGTCATTCATCACCTTTTTGGCAATGTCTTTCGCCTTCTCTTCGGGTGCCTTAAAGTAGCCCACTGCAAACCAGACTATTAGAGCGCCCACAACCAGGATAATCGCCAAGCGTACGGCCAGCTTCTTAGGCAATGGTTTGCGTGAAGATTGTTCGGCTTGCTGAGAAAGTAAAGGGAGCTTCACCTGACCAGCAAAATCAAGAGATTCTTGCCCAGACGAAAAGGCAGCAAACGTTTCATTGGGGTCGAGGAGTTTGGGGTTAACATCTGGCCGCGTAGTCGCCAAAGAATTCTTGACGGCTTCCAGCCACTCCACATAGGACGTTGCCATGTCTCAATAATAGCGCGAATCAACGCGTAGGGTTGGACAGCCAAATCCCACATGCAAGTTGTCCGCTGCTCAGTTGAAATCGGCCACCCAGACGCCTTTTAGGGGGTCAGCGCCACAAGACTTTGACGCCTGTCACCACAAGTGTCGTGTCGGCAAATTCATGTCGCAACATGGGAACTATGCTACGCTCGACAAAGCGAATGAACTTTGGGTCTGAGGCTTCGCGGGGGCAAAATGAAGGTTAGTGGATTATCGTTCCGTGGCGTTTTCTTTGTGTTGATGGCGCTTGTAGTGTTCTGCGGATGTAGCAACCCATCTGCGAACGACGCGGCCACGACATCACAGGATGGTAGGGCGTCTGAGCTAGGGGCAGGTGAATCCGCGCAGAGCAAGAAGCTCGATGCTTTCATCCAAAGTGAGAAAAATAACCCGCCGCAAGAACATACGGTCAATGGCAGTTCAGACTACAACCACTCGCAGGAAGAGATTGTAAGACAGAAGGCTATGCAAGATGGGTGGTCGGCAACGGACGCGCAAAAAATAGTTGACCAGTTCAAACGAGAACGCCAATAGAGGGTTGGTTTATCAGGCGTGTAGAAATGACGCAAGCATCGAACGTCTTTTTACGCACTAGATTTAGATGACGCGGGATCGGGTCATTTTCGTCGGCCAGCGGCTTGTCCGTGATAATATTGAATTCAGATGCGGTCGGCTCAGTCCAACTGTTTCGATGGACTTTTCAAATATGCATATCATTTTGGCGCTAGCCGCACTATTTGGCTGCTCAATTGCACCACGGAGTTCGTTGACTTTAATGCACTCCACTCTTGTTTCGACTAGATCGGAGCAAACAAAATCTGCTACCCAGAATTCGAAACTCGCAAAGGCAAATTCATCGTCACGAAGGATTGCAGAGCTTACGCGCTTCATTTTTGCCGCAGACCCCAAAAAGACTGCTAACGCAATTAAAGAATTACAGAGCTTTGGACCACAAATTATTGCACCCGTAGTCAATGCATATGCCAGTGATTTCTACTCCAAAGGAATCAAGGATCACGCATCTTATCAGACTCTCGTCGGCATGGTAATTCTAGGAGTCTTTCACGAAGAGTTGGAAGCACCAATCCTTAAAGCGCTGTTGCATGGATGCGGTGATCAAAGAGTTTTCGCAGCACTACTCATCGACAGTAGAGTCGGGTGGCACAGGACCTTAGGCGAACAATACCAGTTGGACGCTGATCCTCATCCCAAAGATGCGTGGATAAAGAACGAGAAGTCACGGTCTTGTCTACGCCGAGCACTTCAAGACCCCCTTTGTAACTGCTACGTCCTACACACGTTAGCTGAGCTTCGTGACGCTCAGTCGATCCAAGATTTTTTTGACATTGCTCTTTCCGACTCCAATAATGCCATTCGAGTATTTACTGCCTTTGACGGAATATGCCGCTCGGCTGACAATGAGCACATCTACATGCTGAGGAATTCGTTTGACAAAATCTTCAAGCGAGGTCAAAAGTCTAAGGACGAGGATGAAAAGGCGTTTGTATACACGCTTGCATTCTTAGGTCTTGGACTTCAAGAGGCGGGAACTAAACCAACCTTGACATTTGCTCGCGAGTTGCTTGGGAATCCAGATCGAATGGTTCGATGCCTAGCCTGTCGTGTGATTGGCGATAGGGCTGACGGTCAATCGCTCGTCGAAAATGTAGCTGTCCTCCTTAATGACAAAGCGGACAGCGTGGCTAATTCCGCTCTAGAGAGTCTTGGAAAACTCAAAGCGAAGTCATATCTTCCGCTCATGAAGTCCTATTGTGACTCCAAAGAACCCGTTAACCGAATTTCAGGCGTTCGGGCTCTGGGGAGTTTCGGTTCCAGCGAGGACCTTGACACGCTTACCGCCATGACCAACGACGAAAACAAGTCCGTTCGAATAACGGTCGCGCAAAGCTTGGCTTCTATTGGCGGCGCTGTTGCAAAAAAGACATTAAAGCAGATGTTCAATGATGCTGATCCAGGAGTTCAAAAGGCCGCTCATGAAGCATATGACGATAAATGGGGGCACTAGCCGGGACTGGTCACGCATCGAGCCGTGAACCAACCGCGGTGTTATTAACACAATGAATATCGATACGCGCGGCTACAAGTTCTTCGAGGCCATGTCCTTTGACGCGTTCCCCAAAGACACGGTTGATGCGGTTCCGATAGAAGAGTTTCGACCTATTGTTGAATCATACTTGCGCAACATGAATCGCGTTGCCGCTATGCCCTACCTTGTAGCGGATGTGGCATATTGGTCAACACTTTCAGGAAGGGCAGTCGGCTGGATTCCATTGACCTCTGGCGTCCCACATGGCGACCTCTTAGCGAAATGTGATGTCAAATCTTCAAGCGAGTACCACTTCCGAATGAGTGAAGCGGAAGCTGAACTACTGGCGCAAGGAATGCCTCACGCGGCCAAGGAAATCTCAAAGATAGGCAGTGAGATGATCGAATATCTTTCTGCCAATACCGCTGATGATGACAGCATACGGGCAGGAATAGAAGCTGTCCTTTACACCATGATATTGAACTCATATGCGGCGTTTGAGAGTTTGGCTACTGATTTATGGGTGACGGCGGTGAACTTAAACCCAAGTATTTACAAGATCGAGGAATATGAAGGCGATCTCAGCAACCACACGGGAGATTTGTTGCGAGACGCCAAAAGGATGAATTTCCAGAGCTTGGGTGGCATCAAGGAGGCCTTTAGTCAACTTTCCAATAAGGGTTGTAACGTGTTCAAATTTAATCCCGACCTAATGAAGGTGGAGAAAACTCGGCACCTGATCGCTCACAGAAGCGGCAAAGTAGACAAGCAGTTCTTGGGGCAATGTAAGAATTGGGAAGAGTTCGAGCACGCAGTCGAAGGAGAGTACTTGGTCATCGACGGCCTATTGGTGAGCAAGTTGATCAACGTCTGTGTGAAAGCAGCGGGAGAATTGATGGAATTCGTCATCGCTTCTTGTTCAACATCTGAGGACTAGCTCAAAGGGAGACTGGCGAAACTTCATGTCTGATCCCCACTCATGGAACATCAGTTTCACGAAGCCGTCACTGACCCCTAAGCCCTGCTAAATCAGCATTCGCTAGTTCGGATTGGACGCAGAAGTAATGAGCAAAAAGAAGCCCGTCACTACCTTTCGGCAGGACGGGCTTTACTATGTTTGAACTGGGAATCTCTAGGTTTCAGGGAATCGATCTCGGATGTTGGCGCGGAAGAACTTGCCAGCCGACGACGCCGAAATCAATCCCTGATAAATCTGAGCGGGCACATTCGAATACGTGTAGCTCTTGCCGTCGTCCAAGACGATCTCAAGTTCTTTGGAGTCGGGATCGTACTCAGCCGTGGACATCCATGCGCTTCGAAGCTGGACAGCATCAGCCATTAGATCGTGAACCACTGGTTGGAAGTGGCATCCCAATACACGGTAACTGAGCCGTAGTCTTGATTGATCACCACGTTCGTCCCGCCGTCCACCGCGCCAGCCACGATGATGTTTGCCGACAATGCGTTCCCGCCCTCATCCTTGACAACGATGATTTGACCTTGGAATGATCCTTGCGGCACGGTGATCGTGCCACCCGGGGTTTCCGTGATTCCGTTCAGCGGAGGTGTGTTGAGTGCGACAAAAATCGTGCCGATGACTGCGTCACTCGAAACCCGCGGAGTCTCACCGCATCCGAGCTGATTCTGTTCGTTGTTGTGCCAAATCAATACAGGAGCTTTGGGTAGCACTGCCAGACACACCAAAATTTGATATGAGGGCAAGCTGATCATCTCGACCAGCCCGCTAGCAGAACCCTTGCAATAATAATCGCACTTGTTGGAAGGAGTGGCGAGCGGCGACTTCCTACTTCACAATAATGTCGAGTAGCTTATGGATGGCTCGAAGGTGGATCTATGGCGACGAAGCGAATCTATAAGTGTGGTGCTTGCGGCGGAGACGGCTCCAAAGCGGGTGCGTTGTTTGAGGCATTGTGCAACGTTGCTCGTGGGATGAGCCCGTCGTGCAATGCTTGCAATGGACCGACGAACCTACACTTTGAACATTCATTTGGATTAGGTGTCGGTGCCACGAAGTCCGAGGTCAAGGCAATTTATCTCCCGAAGAAATTGGAATCGTGGAACGACAGTGACGGATCAAAGGTCATCTTCTATCCGTTTCTAGTCGTCCTTTGTCGCGAAGGTCGAAAGGACGCATTTTGGATGCCATATTGGCATAAGGTAGAAAAGCCAAACGGCAAGACCATAAATAAATATGGTCAGTGGGCTCCCTTTATGGATGCTCACCTCTTCGAGAGCCTAGTGAGCCAGGCACAAGCCGATGGCTACGTTATCGCGAAGCCATGAAGAAGAATGAAAATCCACGCTGGCCAGGTGGTCAAACGCATCGAAGGCACTGATCAGGAGTTTTGTGTGGTGGCCCAATACTTCATTAGCTTGAGAGTAGTGTCTTGGGCCGACGGGGATTGAGCGTTGTTGGTGTATTTCGGATATCAAAAAACGTGCTGGTATCGATGAGGACCTTACCCACGCGGCGCGAACCTTTCTGCACGGATATGCTTGCTTGCCGCCTCCATGCCTTCGATGACGTTATCCGGAAGTTTTTCTAGAAAAGCGAAGATTGGCACATTCTGCCGAAGGGCTCCTAGGTCTGCCTCGGTGATCTCGCGTTTGACGACTTTGGGCTTCTTGGCCTTAAGCGCCTCCTGAACAAGCTTGACAGCCGCTTCAGACGGCGAAATGTGCTCCGACTGCGCGTACCGCTCAATCACGCGTTCAACGTTTGCGGGAAATTCAAAGCTCATGGAGTTACTTCCTTGGAATGTAATTATGACGTCCAACGTCAATTATCGGGCGAAAATTGGGGAGGGCTGGCCGGGAAATATGTTCTCAATCGCGGACTTTGTCAAGGATCATTCTAGCGGTCCGCAAAATAGGCAGATGAAGACATCAGTCGTACAGTGACTCAGTCGAGGCCGCGTTCATTGGTAAAACGGGGAGCTTGCCCTTGTACGAGTGAATGAAAGCCATGACTTCATTCCAGGTCTCCGGGTCAGGACCTCCCCACTTTGGAGCCCTGTCCGATGGCGATTCTAGGAGAACCAGTTTGAATCGCTCTTGAGGGCGACGCTGCACAAACTCCGCGATGTCTTCCCCGGTTCCTTCGATTACGCGTTGAGAAATCATGATCTATACGACGCCGTCTTCGGCTCACCTACGCGAATTCGATTTGCAGCTCCTATGGGAGCAGTGGCTCGATGTTTTTGAGATCGATTAAGTCTTGAGGCCGGCCGCTGGAGCGCTTAGCTATTGCAAGGTCTTCAAGGGAAATGAAGGGCACTTGGACTCCATCTATCTCAACGACGTTTCTGCGCCTCCAGGCATCTTCGAATTCGATTCCGGTTATTTCGTTCAAAAGATCAATACGTGATGGCGGATGACCAATTGAAATCATTCGATTTGGAAGTTTGAGTTCCTCCAGAAGCTTTTCGGTCATTGGAAAGCCGAACTCAGCAAAGGCGTTTCCGATTGCTGCAACCTGGGAGTCAGAGACACCGACGAATACACCTATGTCCTTTGTGTACCGCGGCTCAGTGTAGAGCATTACGGCGTAACCGCCAACGATGAGGTATCTAGCCCCGAATCGGTTTAATAACGACAACAGATCTTTGAAGTCTGAGTTCATCTGGATTGGTCCCCTTCAACTTTGATGCCAGTTCGACCATCTCCCAAGCTGCACGGAAGATCGCGTCGGGAGATTGGGCTTGCCAGAAGGCACGATCAAATTCACGATCTGATTCATCAATCGGTCGCGATTCCATCCACCATTCGC
This sequence comes from uncultured Armatimonadota bacterium, assembly GCA_903833215.1. Lineage (GTDB taxonomy): Bacteria > Armatimonadota > Fimbriimonadia > Fimbriimonadales > Fimbriimonadaceae > Fimbriimonas. Next base: position 51,961 of record CAILEM010000040.1, on the reverse strand, counting down.
CACATCTTTGGATCATGAATTTTCTCCGTAATCTTTGGCTCTCCTTCGCTCTTGCGAACTTCGGCGAGGCTATTTTGGATTCCGGACGTTATTAGAACCGGCGAGGACAGTCCTCCTTCGCTCTCGGGAGCTACTGCGTACAAAATTGACCCAGCGGTTTGCAAGACCCCTTTCAGCCTCTAATCCCAGTATAGCGCTTCCCTCGTTCTTCAGGCATTTTAGGTTCAAATGAGGGTTGAAAGCGATCAAGAATCGGGCCAAATAAACGGGTTGGGAGCGCACACGAGCGCACAAAAACGAGTGCAAATCCCAACATAAATTCCAACATTTTCAGTCCTCAGAAGACCATAGCGAACACTATAAAGGTTGGCGCGATGCGAACTCTCGCAGTCTTTCTGAAGCCAACGATCCGAAGTGCGCTTCGAATCGGTCCTCTTCGAGCTTGAGAGCGGTATTAAAGATTCGGCCTTGTTCTGGGGTGAATAGGTCATATCTGGCTTCGGCAACCAAGGGAATCATCTCGGCAGGAAGCGCGGTCATATGACTATCGAACCCTCGATTAAGCGTGACCCTCACAAAGTCAAATGCCGTAAAGCAGTCCATCTGGTAGTTAGGGTTAAGTTCCTTGGCCCATGCTTCCCAGCAACGATCCATTTCTGATTCAGATAGTCCGTACATGACTTATTTTACATCAGGTAGACACGATTCCACTCCCAATCGTCTGCGTTTCGCCATCGACAAGAAGCCTGCTCGGTTGAATGACTTCACATCTTTCGTAGGGAGGCGTCCGAAAATCTTCGCTCAGTAAGTTCTTCACTAGGGATTAGCTCCCATGATCGCCGCTGGCAGACATTGACGCCTGCAAAGTCATTTTCAGCTAAACACTGCTCTGCCTTTCTGACCAACTCAAAGTAACTCAAGGAATCGCTCGCCGAATGAGCGCACTCTTTCATAACGACAATTTGATATTCCCAGCATTCCTTGGTCTTCCCGTAATGCTCCCAGAACACGTCCAAAGCGCGATCATATATGCCATCAAGTGCCTTTTCCTGCTCTAATCTCAAAGAGCGATCAGCCTCCGAGCGAAGGTCCTGTAACTTGGCCGTTCCCAATGAATCATTGAACCGTTGACAAAGGGCTTCGGCACCCTCAATCCTCGCGATTGCTCTCTGGTGCTTCATCGTCACAGCGTATTTTTGCTGGAGTGGTCTGATGCTTGCCTTCGACTCGCTCAAGTGATGTTGGATAGCCGCTGCTTCTTCTATGTCGCCCTTTAGAGCGTTCTCCAATTTAGCCTCAAGTTGTTCGGTCTGACGGTTGACTCTAATGACCAGCGATTGCTCGTCATCCGTAACGTAGTCTTCCAGTTGAGATGCAATCGTCTTTGTTTCCCGAATTGACTTGTCAAGGTCAGCTAGGTCAGGATTCACGAGCAGTTCGTTAAGCTGGACTTCGTAGTCCTTATCGAGCACTGGAATATAAACTTTTCCTTTTAGTAGACGGCTCTCGTCCATTCGTATCCGAATTTCAACCTTTTCGTTTTCCTTCAGTGTGCGATGGATATCGGTGCCCTTGATGTCCAAATGACCAACCTTCGCATTATCGTCCGCGTGGCTGCTATTCCCTTCTATGAAGTAGATGGTTGCTTTATCGGGAGAACCTGCAATGATTGTCCGCGAGAGTGCGAATGTGGCCGAACCGCTTGCAGGAAGTGGCGTTCCTTGCATCACGATCATCCCTATGTCTTGGCCGCCTTCGAGTACGACGCCATAACTATATGGAGCGACTGGCTGAGCCGCTCTTACCCCAGACCGTATGCTAAAGCTTGACGGTTCACATGGGATAAACCGTCCTTGAAGGTCCCTTATCTGGATTGCGAATTCTGAAACCTGTTGCCGTCCAAGTAAGACCTCGGCGCTGAAGGCTCCACTGATTAGGGCCTTCCATCCTGTCTCCCAGTCACCTGCGGAATTCGAAAGCCGAACCTCTCCAGTGAAGGGTACGGGGCTAGTCACCTTTCCGCCAACAACGGTCCTTGGGTCAGGTGATATCGGATCGTAGAAGAGTTCGATTTGTAGACTTCCGACAGAAGGTTTCGCGTCGGTCGTCGGTCTTAGAATCGAGCTAGCATGAATTGCCGCTCCTCTCGCAACAACTGTCATTGGGTCTTGATCCAGGTTCAAAGGAAGCTGTAATTCAGCCTTTAGTCGTGCCCGAATGTATGGAGTCTGAGTTGGACCTCCGACAAGAAGGATTCCCTTTACCGAACCTGACTTCGGAACAGCTTTCAAGCGATCTCTCGCAATCTCAATCGTTCGCGAAACGTATGGCTCGATAATATCAGAGAGTTGTTGTTGGGTTAGTTCGATTTTAGACAAAGGCAGTTCAAATTCGTCTAGATAGATCGTCGTATTATCTTGCTCACTTAGGGAAACACGAGCTTCTTCACAATGCGCAACCAAGACCTGTCGGTTTGGTCCCTTCTGAAATTGCTTCGTATCGCCTCCTTTTCTGTCGATTTGATCAAGAACCCAATCGAATATGGCTCGGTCAAGATCAGTCCCACCAAGGAAGTTATCTCCGCCGTGTTCGATCACATTCATTTCGCCAGAGCGAAGGCGAATAAGTGAAACGTCAAATGTCCCGCCACCTAGATCGTAGACAAGATAATAGCCTTCGACTGGATTCTCTGACAAATAAGCAGTCGCCGCCGCGATTGGCTCCTGCAACAGGGCCACGGCGTTTAGACCTGCAAGAGAGGCGGCTGCGTTTGTGGCGGCGCACTGAGGCTGGTTAAACATTGCTGGAACGGTGATGACAACATCAACTATGTCGTCATCGGTCTTCAGTTTTGCCGCTGCTTTCAAAGCTTTCAGGACTTCGGCAGAGAGCATTTCGGGTGACCAAGCTTCGCCGTCTTCCAAGCAAATCGTCGTATCGCTCCCTATCACTCTCTTGAAATTCCTCGCCGATTCAAATGCTGGACTTTGGGCAGTTGTTCCGACCTTTACAGCACCTCGCTTATCCACTCCAACAACCGATGGAATATAGTTCTGACGTTGGACCTGAATGACCTCAGCACCCTTCGCGGTCATCCTAGCTATGGCACTGTTTGTGGTGCCTAAATCGATCCCATAATCAACCGTTCTTCCCATCTGACTCTATTCCCCTTGAGTTACAATGTCCGCTTCTCGAATAAGCTCGCCCTTAAAGTAAATGGCTGGACTCACACAATCTATGATTTTGAAGGGTTCCGTTCCGCCAATGTGATCAATCACTCGAACTCTCATATTTGAATCGTAATATTGCCCTGTAGGATTAACAACCTCGAACCCAATGCTCCTCAATCTGTCGGAAGCTCGTTCACAAGCGGCAAGGACGCGATGACTCGAATCATCATTCTGAGCGCGTAGAGTGATCCGCCAAATGTCCACTGCCAATTCAGCAACCTGGTCAAGAGAGATTTGACATTCAGACTGACATTCTAAATGGCTTGCGGTAACGGAGCCAACGGCCATATCCTCAACATCAGGTGAAGCCGGTTTTGTCCGATCTTGGTCTTCGCAGTTCACTTCACTTATCCTCATTAATCTGGTGAACCAAGTCGTTATAGCGAGCTACTAGCTTTTTTTGCTTTGCAATCTTCCCATTGAATTCGGTGACATGATCGTTGAACACAAGTCTGTCAGCTTTATAACGATCAACCAACGCGTTGTAGGCGCTGACTTCATCCTCGTTTGCAGTATTTGGGGATGAATCATCAATAGACTTCCTGACTTCTGCTAGTTGTGCTTGCTCAGAATCTAGGGCAGTAGTTTGGCTTTTAATCTCCGATTTCAGATTATCGAGTTCAGCGCCAATCGACGCCAATTTCGTTTCTTGAAGCTTCCGCTTGTCGGCTTTACCTCCGTCATCCCTTCCCTCGCTTATCACAGTCGAAGAATTGCCTCCACTTGCCCCTGCGACAGGTTCACTGTCGGATTTGGCAACAGCGGATTGATGCTTTGCTTCCGCGCTGGCCTGTTCGGACGGTGACAGAGAAATATTGGATTGAGCGGAGTTCTCGACAGACGAAGTGGGGTTACCTTCTCCATTGCTCGAATTTGTCTCTTGTGAAGCTTGAAGAGGTTGACTAGATTGAGGGGAACCTACGAGGCCAAGGATCGCAGATATTAGGATCAAACCAATCACACCTGCTAGGTGGCCCTTCATCCACTTTGTCCAAGGTGTCTTTCCATGAAAGGTCCAAGAGTTCCGTCCAGAAGAGGTCACCAGATACCGTTCGATGGGAATGATCGGTATGTAAGCAATTGTGAGAAACAGAATAGCGAAGTGCTTGGTTGGATCACCTGGGAACCGTGACGTTTGATAAAGCATCTGGCCGATACCATTGAAGGTATAAAGTGACGGCGCACTTGCAATAGGCAAAATCTCTCTGTAAATGTCATTAGCGATGAGAACTTCCAAAGAAGCGTTGTCTTCTTCGAGCCCTTCTCTGGCGTTCCAAGCGATTTCAAGCGAAAGGGCCTTAGCAATGAGCTTTTTTGCCTCTACATACTTACGCTGATCGCTAAGACTCAGGGCAAGTTCTCTCACTTTGTAGGCGAGATTTGTATTCCAGTCCAGGACTACATCTTGCCAAAGTCGAGCAACAGGATGATGAGGCCCGAGTACTTCAGACAAGCGAAACAACTCCGTGACTACTTCGGGGGCTTCAAGCGATGAGCCGATGTTCAAGTCTGACATGCTGTCCCGCATTGATTCGACTTGGCGCATTCTTCGGGTTCCTGATTCAACGATCCTGTTGAGAGAAGCTGGTGTGATCCGTAGATTCCTTGAGTTCACGGCCATGGTCATCAGGGCTAATGTCTCAACAAACATTCCGTCGTTCCATTTTTCGTCGGCTGCCTGGGTAATTCGTGTTACAAGGTAGTCCGCGATCTCTGGTGACACTTCATCCCAGATCGGGAACGCATCGCAATAATCAAGATCGTCATCATCTTTGATGGCGGTGGACAATTTAATGCCAAGAATCGAGTAGCTGGCGTTAAGGTTATAGTTTGGGTTTTTCGTTTTGATTGAAGCGGACACTTTGATCACTGCTTCACTGTCAGTGTAGTCCGCATGAAGACGAGTCCACGACGCAAGAGCTTCCTTTGCGCTCGCCACTGATTCTGAGGCAAGAAAGTCGAACCAATCCGAGAGGAACAGAAGGTGATCGACTTCGAACTTCGGTATTGAATTAGGCGCAATATGTCCGCCGTCCTTCAGAAGATTAGCCCCCGTGTCGGAAAGCGGCCAAAAAAACCGAAAGAAGGTCCTCCTCTTTGGGTCGTTCGAGATCGACCGAACGTGGGAAACCAAGTCCTGAAGATCGTATGGGCCAAATTCCTTGTCGAATGGCGAAGATTCGACAAGACCGACCCGTGATGATATGGCGTGAGAGGCTGCCAAACGCGCCAGTTCTCGTTGAGTCGTCTGCGAACCGACGTTGAGGATGCGGAAGGGATTTTCGGTTACGTGACGCTCGTGGCCCATGTGAATTCAAGCTGATTGCACCTAGTATGGTGGAATTCCCGCATAAATGAGTTCAACTTGATCAACGTTGGGCTTGCCCCAGACGCAACAAAACGCCCTTGTCGTTTCGCAGAGGAACGACAAGGGCGTTTAGTAATTTTGGCTTTAGCTTTCTGGGAATCGGTCGCGAATGTTGGCGCGGAAGAACTTGCCAGCAGACGACGCTGAAATCAACCCCTGATAAATCTGAGCGGGCACGTTCGAATCAGTGGCTCGACCGACGCCCTACACGAAAGCGGATGAGCAAATACGCAAAAAGCCATAAAAAGGGCAGTGAGCCGTAAAAGATCGGTGTTGGCTTGTCGCCTGGATCGCTGCGATACGTATACCAATCGGCCATGCGAACGATCACCATTATGATCGGGAGATAGAGAGCATAGACGGCAGGATGGTCCAGCAACCAACGGCTGATGCTCTTGTTCATGACGTTATGTTACGCGATTTTGAACCCATAAGCGAGTATCGGAGAGTAGGTGGCACCTTGGATATTTTTCAACAGCCATCGAAGCCGCACGAGCCTATGATGCCAAAGCTAAAGAAGTTCATGGAGAATATGCAAGATTGAATTTTCCTGGCTAAGTCTCTGGGAATCTATTCTTTATCTGAGTGACAAAATATCTGCCAGGTGAAGGCGCATTTAGCAAAGCTTGGAATACAGTGGAAGGTACCCCGCTGTATTCATGTGACTTCCCGTCGTCGAGCGTGATCTCTAACGACTTCTCTTCGGGATCGTACTCAGCAGTGCTTAGCCAAGCACTTCGAAGCTGGACAGCCTCAGTATCGGCCATTAGATCGTGAACCACTGGTTGGTAGGGGCATCCCAATAGACCGTCACAGAACCGTAGTTCTCATTGATCACCACGTTGGTTCCGCCGTCAACAGTGCCAGCCACGATAATGTTTGCCGACAAAGCGTTGCCGCCTTCATCCTTGACAACGATGATTTGACCCCTGGAATGAACCTGTTGGCAAAGTGATCGTGCCGCCAAGGGTGCCAGTGATTCCGTTTAGCGGAGGAGTGTTCACAGTGGCCGAAATCGTGCCGATAGCTCCGCCGTTCGAAGCCCACTGAATTTCACCGTAGCCGAACTGATTTGGGATGGCGAGAACAGGCGTCACATTGCCGCTCAACGAAGAAAGCAAGCCGCTCCAAGCGTGGAAATGGATGTTGCCGTTGCTGACCGTAATTCCATTTCCAACACCAAGATTGCCGCCCACGCCCATTTGGCCATTGCTGTCGTCCGTCACTGTTCTGTAACCGTGGGGATGTGTTGTACTGAGGGAATTAGTAAACGCGACTCAGCTGTCGCGCCAGTTCTCAAGCGAAATTGGAAAACCGGCAGCTTGGATCCTTGAGAAGTGTTTTGTGTTGGCATTCACGAGTGGCAATTGCTGAGTAATAGCCGTGGCCGCAATGAACGTATCGGGCACGCCTATAGTTTTGCCCGTTAAGGCGAGCACGGCGTTGATTTGTGCTGCGAGGGCAAAGATTGTTTCGTCAGGATAGATCACTTCAAGAGTCGGCAACACGCTCTCTTGAAACTCTGCCACTTCGGAGTGTTGTCCTTGGCGGTGCAAACCGTCCAGATGTTCAAAGACAGTGAAGCCGCTGATCGTAAGCCTGATATGATGGGCCTGATACTGTAAGAGGTTGTAGATAGTGTTTTGTGCCCATGGTGCCTGCGCGTTTTTCGGTGCCTTGCGGATATCAAAAAACGTGCTGGTATCGATGAGGACTTTATCCACGCGGCGCGAACCTTTCGGCGCGGATTTGCTTGCTTGTCGCTTCCATGCCGTCTATGACGTGATCCGGAAGTTTTTCAAGGAAAGCGAATATAGGGACATTCTGTCGGAGAGTTTCTAAGTCTGCTTCGGTGATCTCGCGTTTGGGAGCTTTGGGTTTCTTGTTCCTGAGCGCATCTTGAACAAGCTTGACAGCCGCTTCGGCGGGCGAGATACTCTCTGACAAAGCGTAGCGCTCAATCTCGCGTTCAATATTGGCTGGAAAATCGAAGCTCATGTTGTTGCCTCTCTGGAATGATACTACGACTTCCAACGGCTCTAGCGCGAGCTACGGAGAAAAAATTGGCCCCGGTTAACCGGGGCCAATTTTGGAGGAGAGAAGGAGATTCGAACTCCTGGGACATTGCTGCCCAGCGGTTTTCAAGACCGCCGCCATAGACCACTCGACCATCTCTCCAAATCGTTATTCTATTTTGCCAGAGCGCTTTCCGGTGTGTCAAAGATTTCGAACACACGGTCCATCATCACCATCTCAAATAGTTGCTGAACCTCAGCGGTTAGGCTGCAAAGTCGTAGGCTACCGCCTTTCGACTTCACGATTCGTAAGCACGACAGCATTGAACCCAATCCGGTGCTGTCCATGAACTCCACATCCGATAAATCGATCACAAAGTGAGCCGATTTATCTAGCAGCGGAGTAATTGCGGCCCGAAAGGCTGCGACATTGTCGGTTTCCAAGCTGTCCGCCTGAACTTTAAGCACCACCGCTTTTCCGCTGTGTACGATTTCAATTGATATTGCCATTCTAAATGCCGCTCCCTTTAGGCTGCTTTTTTAACGTCACCAGATTGTGGTCTCCTTGGAACGAGTATTCAACAGTATCCACACATTTTTTGATGATAGATATGCCAAATCCGCCTTCTTTTGTGCCATCTAACACGGGTTCTGGGACTTCTTTGATGTCAAACGGTATTCCCGGGTATCTCAACTCAACAACGAAGGTTCCTTGTTCCGCCGACGCCATCGCCTTGATCGGAATACCCTTTTGCCCAGGTCGGGCATGACGAACCGCGTTACTGGCCGCCTCCTGAACTGCAAGCAGGAGCTCAGTGATTTCTGGTTCGGTAAATCCAATTGCACTGGATCTGGCCGATGACTTTACAAAGTCTCGCACCTTACGCAAGCTACCTGAATCCGCCCACAGGTTAAGATATTTATCTCTTACGATCTCAGAGCCACGATACCGGATTGCCACGCAAGTGAAGTCATCTCCCGCTAGGATCCCGGTCAAACCACCCATTCTTAGTTGCTCTACTTCCCACAGAAACTCATCAAGTGGCAAATGGGCACGGCTCTCAACCCAGTCGGCGAAGCCGTTCATCCCCAAGCGTTTACCATTGGGCAGCTTAAGGTCGGTCACACCGTCCGAATAAAACAAAATCAGGTCGCCAGCGTGAAGGTTCCCGGTCCTCTGCTCATACGATTCGGTATCTGAAAAGCCCAATGGCACGTTTGTGGTGTCGAGAAGGCGACACACGCCAGACAATGAATCCCATAGAACGATCTTTGGATGACCGCAGTTGACGTACGTAAGAGAGTCGTCCGAGGAGTCAAACCGAGCATAACACAGGGTTAGGAACGTGCCCAAGTCGATAAGCTCGGCGCACACAAGGTCGTCAAGGCTCTGTAGCAGGCGTTCTGGACTCGGGAGGCCAGGATGGGTCGCATGGGTGAGCAGCGAAATCATGCACCTCTGCAAACCGGTTTTCACACCCGCACCAACCATCGCTGCAGGCACGCCTTTGCCCATCACATCGCCAACGAACACGTCGACGATCTTGTCTCCGTGAGCAAAGAAGTCGCAAAAATCTCCATCGACATACTGAGATGGAATGCTCAAGCTGGCGCTTTCAATCGCATTCGTAGTCCGAGGTGGGGGACTATACAGAAGTCGCTTCTGGATCGTCGCACCAAGTTCGATCTCTTTTTGTCTCGCCTGCTGGAGTTCCCTATTCGTGCGACGAACCGCTTCCTCAGTCTCTAGAATTCGATTCGCGACGTTGAGGCGTGCCACAAGTTCACCGTTGTCCAGCGGCTTGGTTAGGAAGTCATCTGCACCACCCTCAAGGGCTTCCAAACGATCCTTTCGGTCGGTTCGCCCCGTTAGGAGAATAATGTACGTGTAGCTGTTGGCGTGCATCGCTCGTATATTGCGACACACCTCCATGCCATCCATTTCGGGCATGACCCAGTCCAGAATCACCAAACGGAATGGCTCAACCTGAAGCATACGCCAGGCTTCGCTGCCGTTACTCGCGAACACGACTTCATGCGACATAGCCCTGAGGCTCGCAATCAAGATCTCTGCGGAGAGTTCGTCATCGTCTGCAACAAGAATCCTCATGATGGTGTGCCGTTCAGATGAATCACGTAGGCGCGAAGTTCCGCATGTACGTTCATCAACTCATTACGTAGTTGTTCGACTAATTCCATTCGATCGCGCCCAGTGCTTTCAGACATGACAGCGATTTCAAGTTCTTGACACAAGTTACCAACTTTGGTTGACCCAATGGTTAGGCTGCTTCCCTTCAAACCGTGTGCCGCCGATTTTGCGGCATTTACATCGCCTTCAGCTACGGCTTGGCTAATAAGGACCAACGAATCTAGTGAAGTCACCAGGTATTTGTCGATCACCTTGAGTTTAAGCGGTACGTTTCCGCTGCACGATTCGTCAAGTCGACTGATGTCGAAGGTTGCAGCCGATGGGGCCTCTGGTTCTGGCAGTGCCTCGTTGCCGATCACTTGTCTTCCCGAAGCGATCGCCAGCTTCTCCAATAAAGACGCCGGCTGTAGGGGCTTCGAAAGGTAGCTATCCATGCCAGCGCGTAGGCAACGTTCTCTGTCACCACTCATCGCATTGGCAGTCATCGCAATGATGTCGGTGTGAGTGTTTGAGATCCTCTCCTGTTCCCGAATCGCGGCAGTAGCCTCAAAGCCGTCCATCACCGGCATTTGGACATCCATGAGGATCGCGTCAAACTTCTCTTTGGCGGTCGCACCAACGGCAATCAAGCCGTTGTCAGCGGCGACAACTTGGCATCCCCAGGCCTCTAACAGTTCTGTCACCACCAGTTGATTGACGGCATTGTCCTCAACCACAAGGACGCGAATACCCCGCAGAACCTGCGAAGGCTGGATACTTATCTCGGGTGGCTTAGAATCTGGTTGAGCCGATAGCCCGGTGACGAGACTCATGGCGTTGAACAGGGGCGCACTTCGCACCGGCTTCGAGAGAACCGCTGCATAAAGACCAATGGACTCTGTATCAGGAGGTGCAAATCCGGATGATGACAACAGGATCAACGGTAAATCCTTATGGCGCGGGTCACGCTTGATCGCCCTGGCCGCCTCAAAACCATCCATTCCAGGCATGTTAAGGTCCATAAGAACACAGGCAAATGGATCTTGTTTGCTAAGGCTGATCTCGCTCAAAGCTTCCGTTCCATTCGTCGCCTCAACTAAGCGACAGTTCCATGAGGCCAACATCTCGCGCAAGATATAGCGGTTTGTCGCGTTATCGTCCGCCACCAAAACGCGAACACCCTCCAGGTCCTGCTGAATCTTCTCTGGCTCAACAACGGGCGACGGCTGCTTTTGAAAGGCCATTTCTAACCAGAACTCGCTGCCCGCGCCAAGGCTACTGCTCACCCCGATCTCACCACCCATCAATTCGGCCAGCTGTCGACTAATCGTAAGTCCAAGCCCAGTTCCACCGAACCTTCGGGTTGTACTGCCATCCGCTTGTGTGAAGCTTTCGAAGATTTTTTCCTGCCGCTCACTTCCTATTCCAATGCCTGTGTCAGCCACGCCAATCCGGAAAGTAACGCGTTTTTGGTTTTCCTTCAAAACCTTGACCTTGACCTTGACGCTCACCTCACCGGACTCCGTAAACTTGATCGCATTCCCCATGAGGTTGGTAAGAACTTGACGCAATCTTCCAGGGTCACCGATCACCCGTGTCGGAGCTAGGGGAGGAAAAACACAGTTCAGTTCAAGGCCTTTTGTGTGAGCTGCCGGAGCCATGACGTCACACAGATCCTCCATCATCAATCGAAGGTCAAATGGAAAATTCTCCAAGGTCATCTTCCCTGCTTCCATCTTCGAAAGATCAAGGATATCGTTGAGAATCGCGAGAAGGGTCTCCGCACTCTGCTGGATGGTACGGGCGTAGCCAAGTTGTTTTTCGGTGAGAGGCGTGTTCATCAGCAGATGCGCCATACCGATAACCCCGTTCATCGGTGTTCGAATTTCGTGGCTCATGTTCGCTAGAAATTCAGATTTCATTCGCGTTGCAGCTACTGCTGCGTCGCCGGACTCTTTCAGCTCTGCTGCGCGCCGCTTCAGTTCGATGTTCTGTTGTTTGGTAAGATCGCTGGCTACCTCGATCTCCTTAACATAGTTATCAAGAGTGGCCTGAGTCCGAATTTGCTCCGTGAGGTCCACCGACAACCCAACGTAACCAAAGAGTTCCCCCGAGGTGTCGTAGATCATGCTCACCGCAAGCGATCCAGGAAATCTCGATCCATCTTTACGAACAAATGTCCACCTGCTCGATTCGTGGCTTGCCTTGATGGCCTCCCACACATAGATGTCGCCGCCGGTGGTCAGCGGGCGTCCAAGGTCTCTGCTCGCATCCTGGGCACGCGCCTCCACTTCTTTTGAATCGTGAAACGCAGAAGGCGTTAATTTGCCGATGACTTCTTGGGCGGCATACCCGAGCATTAACTCAGCCTGCCTGTTAAAAACGGTAATGGAGCCGTGAAGGTCGATCGCCACGATGGAGCTATTTACAGAGTCAAGAATGGAGGTTTGCAACGCGACGACCTTTCGCATCCGCTCTTCAACTTCCACCCGGCGCCTTGAGTCCCTCAGCGCGACAAGGCATGCCAGTGCTGCAACAAGAGCGGTTACGGCAATTCCACCTTCAAGCCAAGTACGGGCATCCTTCTGATGTCCCGCGTTTTCAGTCGCCACCAGTTGAAGTTGATTTAGCAAATACTGGCGAAGAATGGCGACTTCTTGGGTCTGATCCGCAATAAGTTGATGGGTTTGCCCTGCTTTGGCTTGATCAAAGGCAGCACCATGGCCTTTCGTCCTAAAGACATCCAACACTCGAGCCGTTTCGAGAAGCTTCTGGTTGCCGATTGCTTCCAACCGAATAACGTGAGTATGGGCACCAGGGATCGAGGAAACAGCAGCATCCAGGTTCACAATTCTCGAAGTGAATTCCTTTCGATCCGCATCAAGGGTCGTCAGTTTTGTTTGCCCTTTTTGAAGGATGAGTCCGCGCTGAAGGTCTTCCGCACCCTGAAGTACGTTCTGCGCCTTTTCTAGCGATTCGATCGCATCGTGGACTGCCTCAATCTGGAGTTCGCTCTTTCCAAATCCGGCCGCGCTGCGAAGGCTAATACTCGCAAGCAACACGACAACCCCTAAGCCAGTGGCAAGCCCAAGATAGAGTCGTGATCTTTGAGGTAGTGGAGGCATCCTAATAACCAAACCGCACGAAAGGTCCCCGAAAGGTAGTACCTTAGCATTCCTTTGCTACGCGCTTCCTACGACCGATTTACTTGCTAAACATCCGTTGAGTTACATTCATTTTAGCTAGGATCGCCGAGAATGTGTGTAACCGAGTCGCTGATTCCGTCTAACATCGCGCTTTCAGTCCTCGAATTCACCGCTCAAGTCGTTCCCTGTTCATTCATGGTGCTCAAATGGGAATAATGTGCCATGGATCTTGGAATCTCTGGAAAAGTTGCTCTGGTTGCTGCGGCAAGCAAAGGGATCGGATTTGCGATCGCAAAAGAGCTCACACGGGAAGGTTGTCGGGTGTCGATTTGCGGCCGAAACGAGGAAACTCTCGAAGCCGCCGCGGCCGAAATAGGCGAGGAAACGCGTTCCTACGTTGTAGACGTCTCAAACCAAGAAGACCTAACGTGGTGGATTGAACAGACGATCCAGGACCTTGGCCCGATCGACATTCTTGTGACAAATACGGGTGGTCCTCCGGCTGGGCTCATGGATGCCATGACGGATGAGCAGTGGCAGAACGGCTTTGATGGAACTCTGATGAATATTGTTCGACTCGTGCGAGAAGTCCAACCTGCGATGTCTCAGGCAGGATGGGGTCGAATCGTCCACATCACTTCACTGGTTGCGAAGGAGCCAAATCGAATGCTTCCGATTTCGTCGACACTACGTGCCGGCATCATGGCCCTCACACGCCTCCAAGCCACCGAATATGCAGAATCCGGTGTTACGGTTAACAGCGTTCTTCCCGGACACACCCTGACGGGTCGCCAAACTCACCTTGCCGAGTTAAGAGCGGAAAGAGAGGGCATTTCGGTTGACGAGGCGCTACGTCTACAAGCTGAAGCGATTCCTATGAAACGGATGGCGACTCCTGAAGAAATCGCAGCGGTGGTTGTCTTCCTATGCAGTCAACAGGCAGCCTACGTTACAGGCACCAATACTCTCGTTGATGGCGGATTGACCAAAGGTCTAGCGTAGAAGCTAGCTCAACTTGGACAGCATGTCCTTGATCTGACTATCGACCTCAGGCTTCAGGCCGTCCATTGAACGAACGTCGTACAATTTCTGCCGAGCCTGAGCTATCTGAGCTCGGTCACCGGACTCAATGGCGGCCTGGGCGAACGACAGATAAGCCTGGGCAGCCCCATTGGCATCGTCCTGCTTACGCAAAGCATTCGTCTCAAGCACGAATGCTTTCGACCAATCATCACCAGAATCCAACAACAGTCCTCTTCGCTCGGCATCCTGATTCGAATCAGCCAGCTTCTGACGAACCATGGCTAGGTGGCTCCACAACGCCGGATTTGCTGAGTCCACCTGAGTTCCATTACTGAACTGCAATTCGGCAGCAACCAGGTTTGCCTGCGAAAATGAATTCATCCCGCTTCGATCGTAGAGCATCGAAACGTAGTGGCGGATTTCAGCCTTGCGTCCATCACTCTGGTTCTTGTGGAGCTCATTCGTAGCAAAGGAGATTTTCTCTTGGATCGGCATATTCTCTGGCAACTTCGCGATGCTGTCTGGCAACTTATTGTTGTCCATCCGATCATTGCGGGCATTGCTTATCGAATCCGATAGCGCACCCAACGCAACAAGGATCAGCAGCACTAGAGTGCCGATGAGCATGAACGTCAGGCATAGCTTTTTTAGAAACGCCGACGTCTCCGGCTTCAACAACGGAGCGCGGGGAGGAGGCGGATAGTAAATTGGAATACTATTCGGCGGCGCCATGCTTGGCCCAGCCTGGTAGTTGTAGGGCATTCCCTGATATGGCTGCTGGTAAGGATTCTGCTGGTAGGGCGTCGTCTGATAACCAACGTTTTGATACGGTCCTGGAATTTGCTGCGGCAAAACCTGCTGCGGCTGATACGGATTGTAAGTGTAAACCGGCTGCGCTGCGGGAGGAATCGGAGGCGGAGTCATGTACGGGTTTGCGCCATACGCTGTAGGCGTCGGGCCAGAAACAGCTCCCGCAATTCCAGAATTCGTAGCGACTTGAGCGTCCTTCAACGCCTTTACCATCTCATCTGCATTCGAAAATCGCATGCTGGGCGACTTATCGAGCACCTTAGAGATGACCTTCCACAAGGCGTAATCCGCTTGAGCCGGTTGAGTCGGCTCAGAGTTCATGATCGCGTAGGTAATGGATACGACACTGTCACCGGCAAACGGCTTCTGTCCCGCAACCATCTCGTAAAGAACAACACCGACGCTGAACAGATCACTTCGTTGGTCGATCTCTTTACCAACCACCTGCTCAGGCGACATGTAGCTCGGCGTTCCGAAAACCTGTCCATCCATCGTCAGGTTTGGCTGAAATGTCAGACGCGCGATGCCGAAATCCGTGATTTTGATGGTTCCGTTTGACAGGATCTGAATATTGTCAGGTTTGATATCGCGGTGAATGACACCCTTTGAGTGGGCATGGCCCAGCCCTTCAAGGATGCTGATCGCAATGTTCAATGCGCGATCAACCGGAACGAACCCTTTGGTATCGATCTCGTTGCGAAGTGTCCCTCCGTCGAGGTACTCCATCGCCATGAACGTCCGACCGGCGTCCTCGGCGAACGAGAACACGGTCATGATGTTTGGATGATTGAGAGTGCCTGCAGCTTGGGCTTCTCGCTTAAATCGACTGATGCGCTCTTCTTGTTGCGGGCCTGATGCCCCCTGCGGCATTGAAAGCTCTTTGATCGCAACACGGCGGTTCATCAGGGGATCGTACGCTTCGTAAACGATGTCGTTCGAACGAGCAATTTCCCTAATGATTTGGTACTGACCGAGCGTGGTGGGCGGACTGTTCATGAAGAGGCGAGCTAGAGCCTAATGTAAATGACGCAAACCGCACGACTTACGTGCGAATTGCGTCATTTGATTTTTCACGGAACCCATCGTAACACGGCCAAAGGACCTACGACAACCCGGCGGATCGATTACCGGTCGGCAATCGGAACATACGGCAAGTATGTCGGGCCTTCGTAGATGGCTTTGGGACGAATGAGACGATTATGTGTGAGCTGCTCGATAGCGTGGGCAGAGTAGCCTGCGACTCGAGCGACGGCGAAGATCGGAGTGTAAAGATCGATGGGGATACCAAGAAGGTAGTAAGCGTATCCAGTGGGAAGGTCTACGTTCGGGTAGATACCCTTCTCCTCGAGCATCACCCTCTCCAGGATTTCGGCAATCTCGGAGTATTTAGTGATTCCCTTCTCAATGCCGAGTTGCTTTGCGACTTTAGACATGTGGAAAGCCCTGTTATCGCCTTTCTTGTATTCGCGATGTCCAAAGCCCATGATCTTCTTCTTGGTGGCTAACGCATCCCTAATCCACGCTTCTGCGTTCTCGGGAGTGCCAACTTCAAGGATCATTCGCATCGCCTCTTCGTTCGCTCCACCGTGTAGGGGGCCTCGCAAAGTGCTGATGCCTGCTACGACTCCACTGTACAAGTCGCTGAGAGTGCTCACCGTAACTCGACATGCAAAGGTCGAAGCGTTAAAGCCGTGCTCTGCATACAGTGTCAACGACACATCCATCGTTTCGACAGTTTTTGGATCTGGTTCCGTACCCGTGATCAGGTGAAGAAGATTGGCTGCGGAGCTGTGCTTGGGGTTTGGCTCGATGGGATCAAGTCCTTGACTGATTCGGTAGCCATTGCCAACCATCGTGCTCGCCTTGGCGATAATCCGAACTGCCTTTCGAACTTTCGCATCGAAATCCATGACATCAGCGCGATAATCAGGATCGTAAGCTGCGAGGACCGAGTATCCGGTTCGGATCGAATCCATCGGATTAGCGTCTTTAGGAAGCGCGGCAATCGCTTGGTAAACCTGTTCGGGAACTTGACGTTCCGCTCCGAGGAGCTCGTTGAAATCAGCGAGTTCCTGAGCTGTCGGCAACTTCTTATAGATAAGAAGGTAAGCCGTCTGCTCGTAGGAGCCTTGCTCCGCTAGGTCGTGGACGTTGTATCCTCGATACGTGAGACTGCTTCGATCACTGTCGATCTCGCTGATGGAGGTGATACCTGCTGGGACACCTTCTAGGCCTGGGCTATAGTTTGGATACTGCGTCTGAATTGCACTCATTCGTATTCCTCTTCGAAAAGTATAAGAATCGCAGTCTACCCACAGGCCCCAGATTCAGAATGTCCTCAAAAGTAGGCTCAGTAAGAATCCGCTTTTTCCTTTATTCTGTGACGATCTGTGACCAGAGGTGATCTTTGGAGTTGTACTCAGCGTAATCGATGAGATCGTACAGTTCCTGGCGAGTGCGCATCGATTTCATTAACCCAGCTTGGGTGCCACTGCCGAGCAGTTCGGAATAGCTGTCGTCCAGGGCTTTGAGCATGACTCGAAAGGCTGTCATGGGGAATATCACCATCTGATAACCAAGTTCCCGGAATCGCTGAACAGAGATAAGCGGCGTTTTGCCGAACTCGGTCATGTTCGCAAGGAGTGGTACCTTCAGCGCACTCCTGAAGACTTCAAATTCTTGCTCCGAGCCCAATCCCTCGGGAAAGATTGCATCAGCACCGTTCGCTTCGTAGAGCCTTGCTCGATTGATTGCTGCATCCAAGCCCTCAACGCCCCGAGCATCTGTACGTGCGACGATCATAAAGCTACTGTCCCGTTTGCTATCGACCGCGGCTCGAATCTTGTTGGCCATTGCTTGTGGCTCGATACAGGTCTTACCATCCAGATGACCACACCGCTTCGGACTGACCTGATCCTCGAGGTGAATGCCAGCTAATCCCGCACGCTCCATTTCGATGACCGTTCTCGCCACATTGAGCGATTCGCCAAAGCCCGTATCAGCATCCGATAGTACAGGAATAGGCGCCACTTGGCAGATCGCGGCCGCCTGCTGGGCGAATTCCGTGAGCGTGGCCAAAGCGATGTCAGGGACTCCCAGCGCTGCATTGGTAATTCCCGCGCCGCTTATATAAAGCGCTTTGGCGCCAGCTTTCGTTGCCGATACAGCACTGATCGCACTAAACACACCAGGCATCACAACAATGTCTTGAGTCATCAAGTCACGAAGGAGTGCGCCAGGAGCTTTAAGTGCGGGTTGCAGCATGGTTGGAGCGTACCCCTTGACGTTCTTGATGCCTGCGATCAGAACAAGCGAATCCATCGCCGCTAGCCGTAAACTATGAGCATGAATTCACAGTTCCAATCGTGGCTCGGTGGGCAGATCCAAACGCTGAAGGATCAGAACCTTTACAAGATCCCGAAGATCCTTGAGTCCCCTGCCGGGGGACGAGTCAAGATGAACGGCAAAGAAGTCGTTAATCTTGCCAGCAATAACTACTTGGGCCTAGCCAATCATCCTAAGGTGAAAGCAGCGGCAGTCAAGGCGATCGAAGACTGGGGTGTCGGAGCTGGTGCCGTGCGATGGATCGGCGGCACGATGGCCATCCACGACGAACTGGAGCAGCGTTTGGCCAGCTTCAAGCACACCGAAGCCGTCCTGGTGTTTACAGGTGGATTCACTGCCAATTCTGGGGCGATTCCTGCGGTTGTGACCGACAAGGACGTCATCATCAGCGATGAGCTGAATCATGCCTCGATCATTGACGGCGTTAGGCTGAGTGCGGCCAAGTACAAGAAATCCGACGGCTTTGTCTACCCACACAAAGACATGGAGGCGCTGGAGAAGATCCTTCAGAGCACGCAAAGCTTCGAGAAGCGCATGATCATCACCGACGGCGTTTTCAGCATGGACGGAGATATCGCACCGCTTCCGGACATCGTGGAGCTTGCCGAAAAATACAACGCCTTCGTGATGGTCGATGATGCCCATGCAAGCGGCGTGCTTGGTAAGAACGGGGCTGGTTCAACTTCCCACTTCAACCTCTATGGCCGTGTTGATATCCAGCTTGGGACTCTTAGCAAAGCCCTTGGCGTCGTGGGCGGCTACATTGCTGGGTCAGCGGTCCTCAAGGATTGGCTTATTAATCGTGGACGACCCTACCTGTTCAGCACAGCTCATCCTCCGATGGTCGCCGCAGCCTTGATCGCTGCGCTCGACATTATGGAAAACGATCCTGAGCCGATGCTGCGACTCTGGGACAACACGCGATGGTGGAAGAAGGCTCTCGCTGAAGAAGGCTTTGACACGATGGGAAGTGAAACGCCGATAACTCCGGTCTATGTTGGAGACGAAGGGGCAGCCCAGGCAATGGAGCGGGCTCTTTGGGATGAAGGCGTGTACGCCCTCGCGATCGTTTTCCCAACCGTTGGTCGTGGTAAAGCACGAATTCGAACGATGCCTTCCGCTGCTCACACCCAAGAAGACCTTGAGTTTGCCCTCCAAGCATTCAAGAGGGTCAGAGACAACATGAAGCTCTACTTCGCCTGGGAGTGAACAGAACCATCAAGAAGCAAAACGTTGTCAAACTTCTTTTGCTTTTCAGAATGCCTTCCTGGTTTCGGCAGCGTTTCGAGGCCAGCGAAGGCGTTTTTATCCATGAGCGTGCTATCGAAAACAATGGAAGCCTTGCTGTCTGACTTTGACCGTTGTTTTCCGCTCAATGATGCGTTGAACGCGTAGCCGAATTTGCCCCTCTGCCTGCCTCTCACCGCTGGACACCGCATTTGGGTGCCGAATTGCTCGAACGGTCTTAATTCGTCCATCCATCGGCTAGCAATGGGCAAATGGTCATCGCAATCGGCAGCGTAAAGCCCGATAGATGTTCCAATTGTCTTCAAATTATTGATGCAGGTGGTCGCTTGGCTTCGTTGACGAACTGCTTGGAAGCGCGGAGCCAAGTATGCGAGGAGGAATCCCCCACCAACACAAAACGAAACACAGAGGCCACCAACGATGAGCAGCACAACCATCATCGGATTGGCCTTCTTCTTTGGCGAAGAAGGCCCTTCCATCGGAGCTGACATCTTTGGGAGGCTCGAAGGCATTTAGCCCTTTTCGCCCAAACGAGACTTCACGGCTTTCATCGCAGCTTCAGTTCGGCTATTGACCTGCAGCGCTTTCAGGATGTTACTTACGTGGTTCTTCACCGTCTTCTCAGCGATGCAGAGCCGCGAAGCGATTTCCTTGTTTCGTAGGCCCATAGCGACCAAGTCAAGAATCTCTTGCTCTCGATCACTTAGCACGAACATCTCAGAATCGTCGATTTCATCCTCTTCTTTCACCCGCCGGAAGTCTTCCAGCACTTTGGTGGCGATTCGAGGTGTGATCTTGGCCTCACCCTTATCGGCCAATCGAATACTTTCGATGACATCTTGGGGAGTAGAAGTCTTGAGTAGATATCCCAACGCACCAGCACGAAACGCTTCGTAAACTGTATCGTCATCCTCTTTGACGGTAAGGATGACTACTTTGGTTAGCTTTTCCTTCTTGAGCAGTTTGCGAGTAAGTTCCACACCACTGAGGCGGGGCATGTTGATGTCAGTTAAAAGGACATCAGGTGGATCGGCGAGGCAAGCGTCCAAGCCTTCTTGGCCATCCTTGCAAACAGCGATCACTTCACAATCGGCCATCAACGCCAGCGTCTTTTCGAGCGCTTTGCGGTACGAGGCCTCGTCATCCACAACGATAACGCGGATCTTCTTTGGCATGGAGGCGATTATATCAGGGTTCATGTGCAACCAGCTAAGCGGGGACCTTTGGCAAGGGGTTTGACATAGACACTCTGTCAGATGTTCACCTGAGTAGAGCATTTGGCCTACGTATTGACCCAAAACCGATTTCAATTATTCCAACGCGAATGACTTCATGCTGTTTACCACTTTCGTTCGAGGGGTACCCTTGTGGGCCTGATGGCTGTTCTTGAAGTACGCGACCTTGAGGTTTCGTTCGGTCCAATAAAGATCCTGCGAGGAGTTTCGTTCGACTTGGATGCGGGCGAAACGCTCGGTGTTGTCGGCGAATCGGGTTGCGGCAAGTCGATGACCGGCTTCGCAGTGATGGGAATGCTTCAGGCACCAGGCAAAATCAGCGCTGGCTCGATCAAGCTTGAAGGCACCGAACTGGTAGGAATGCCTGAAAAGCAAATTCGCAATATTCGGGGAGACCGAATCGCGCTAGTGATGCAGGACCCGTTCACCAGCCTGAACCCGATGATGCGAATCGGCGACCAAATCGGCGAAGCATTCATCTTGCACCAAGGGATGCATAAGAAGGAAGCCTGGGCGAAGGCAGTTGAAATGCTTGAAAAAGTCGGGGTTCCCGACCCTCAAGGGGCTGCTCGGAAATTCCCTCACCAAATGAGTGGTGGACAACGACAACGCGTCGTGATCGCCATCGCGTTTGCATGCAAACCAGAAGTGCTCATTGCTGATGAGCCAACTACAGCGTTGGATGTGACTACCCAGGCTCAAATACTGCGGCTGATTCGAGATCTGCAAGAGACAAATGGCACGGCAGTCATGCTGATCTCGCACGACGTTGGCGCGATCGCCTCAATCTCGCAGAAAATCGCCGTCTTTTACGGCGGTCAAATCGTTGAGCATGGACCTGCCGAACGTGTTTTGCGTCACGCTTCAATGCCCTACACGCGGGCGCTGTTGAACGCCCTGCCCCACGCTGGAATGACACGGCTAGAATCCATTGCAGGTTATCCTCCCGACTTTTCTAACCTCCCGAAAGGTTGTGCGTTTTCTCCGAGGTGCCCGCTGAGATTCGAAAAGTGCGAGTCGGCTCCGCCGTTGGTGTCGCTAGAAGCTGGGCATAAAGCAGCTTGCTGGCGTGCTGAAGAAGTTTTGAACATGCCCGATGGCAAAATGCTTGCCCGCGAGGCAGTCGAACACCCGCTTCCTTAACACCCTGTTAGTTAACGCGTAAGCATGATTGTGCCAGACCCGTGTACACTTCTCGGGATGCTCCAGACGACATATTTGCACTCCGATTGGGAGTTTGCCGAGAAGAATTGGCCAGGCGGAAAGATCGATTCCCGCGAAACCGGCTGGCTCCCCGCAACAGTACCGGGCCACGTCCACCTAGATCTCGTCGAAAACGGCGTGATCGCACATCCATTCGAGCGGATGAATGAATTAGGGAGTCACTGGGTCGACGAGCGTGACTGGAGCTATCGAACAACCTTCCAGTGGCAAGAAAATCCTGAGCTACCTCATCGAATTCTAAGGTTTGAAGGGCTCGACACGGTTTGCTCTGTGTTCCTCAACGATGTTCAGGTCGCCCAGCACGATAATATGTTTGTCCCGCTCGAAGTTGATGTCACCAATCAGCTCATCGAAGGTGAGAACTCGCTCCGAATCGAATTCGAATCCGCGATCCGGGTGGGCCTTGAGCGCCGAAAACCTTACTTCGAAAAAGAAGGTCTCATCGATGACACGATGCGATTCGACGAGCGGTCATTTGTCCGTAAAGCACAGTACATGTACGGTTGGGATTGGGGTCCCCGACTCGTGTCGTGCGGTATTTGGCGCCCGGTCATGCTGGTTGAATTCGCAGCAAGAGCGGTGGACGTCCACGTATCGCAAAACCACCTTCCAACCGGGGCGGTCGAACTCCAATGCAACATCGTCCAGCAGGGCGATGCAGATTTCGTTACGATTCATGTTTTCGATCCAGACGGCGTTTTGATTGATGAAATTGCAGACGCAGGACCAACATCTCTGATCGTCATCGAAGATCCCCAGTTATGGGACACAAACTATCCCGTCACTTACAATATCTCTGTCTCGATCAGCAGCGTGTTCGACGGTGAGGACGGCGAGCAGACCATCGCCCTCAGAGATGTCAAGTCGCTCGACATCGGTCTCGTTCAGACAGTCCTGATTCAGGAACCGGACAAATTCGGTGAATCTTTTGAATTCGCCGTGAACGGTAATCGAATTTGGGTGCGTGGGGCAAACTGGATTCCCGATCACTCGTTCCCATCGATTGTGACGAAGGCTCAGTATCGTGACCGCCTTGAGAAGGCCAAGGATATGGGCTTTAACATGCTTCGCGTTTGGGGTGGCGGACTCTACGAAACCGATGAGTTCTACGACCTGTGCGACGAACTTGGCATTCTTGTCTGGCAGGATTTCCCGTTTGCCTGCGCTTACTATCCGGACGATGCTCAATGGCAAGAAATCATCCGGCAGGAAGCCATTGTCAACGTTCGCAGATTGCGCAACCACCCATGTCTAGCCATCTGGTGCGGAAATAACGAGAACCTCGAAATGCACTGCAATTGGGGACGTCCGCCACAGCGCCCCGACTATTACTACGGCGCGAACCACTACGACAAGGTCCTTCCCGCCGTCGTTGCTGAATTCGACGCCGGGCGTTCTTACATCGCCACCTCACCCATCGGCGAAGACCCTAACAACGATGGCGTAGCAGTCAAACAGACAGGGCCAAATTCAGGTGGTTTCGGCGATCAGCATTGCTGGGATGTCTGGCATGGCCGGGGTGACTGGAGATACTACGCAGATTCGACCGGACGATTTTCCAGCGAATACGGGTTTGTCTCTTCCTGCAGCACTGCCCTTTGGGCCGAAACCCTCGACGAAACCGATTGGAGCCCGCATTCTAAGGCAGTTCAGTGGCATGACCGCACTGGCAAGGGCCATGAGACGTTCCACGGTTACGTCAAGCTCCACTATCCTGATTCCATAACGCTGGAAGATTGGGTGTACTACAGCCAACTCAATCAGCGGGATGCCCTTCGCTTTGGCGTGGAGCACTATCGCCGATCCGAATTCTGCCGGGGTTCACTCATTTGGCAACTCAACGATTGTTGGCCAGTGCAGAGTTGGGCAATCCTGGATAGTGCAGGCGACTACAAGGCCCTTGCCTACGACCTTCGCCGTCTGTATCGAGACAATCTGCTCTCAATCGCTCGAGAGGGTGATCGCATCTCCCTTTGGGCGATCAATGACGGAATAAGCCCATGGGCTTCGACCGTCATTCTTACTGCCACAAACCTCTCAACCGGTGAATTCCTCGAAGAGTGGGTGGCGGAAGTGGATCTCGACGCGGATTCCCGCAGTTGCGTACTGGAAGCATCCATCCAGGGTTACGCTGTGCCCGATGTGCTTCTCTCCGCGTGCGACGAGGATGGACAACTGATGACTTGGCAGCTTCTCGCCGAGCCAAAAGCGGCGCGGTTTGCCATACCTGAACCACTGACCATCTCGACATTTGAGGAAGGCGTCCTAACAATCCAGAGCTCCACCCCACTCGTTGACCTTATGCTCACAGAAGACGGATCTCCCAGTCCGTTTATCGACAATTTCGTCACTCTGCCCCAGCCAGGCTTGTTTGCGGTGCGGATCAGTTGCGTGCCCGATGCCATTGAAGCTCGGTCTCTCGCTGGTGAGCATAAAGTGCGAATAACCCGATCACCGCTCTAGCGGTGGTCCGGGGCATGTTCCTTCAATGTAGAATGGCTGCATGCTGTTCATGATCGTTGAGCGATTTAAGACAGGCCAGCAACTTGCGGTTGAGCAACGGTATCAGTTAAAAGGTCGAATGCTTCCGGACGATGTGGTCTATCACGCGAGTTGGATGAAGACGGACGGATCAGTATGCTTCCAGATCATGGAAGCACCGAACCGTGATGCGCTTGAACCGTGGATCGGCCTTTGGAGTGACCTCGTAGATTTTGAGGTCACTGCCGTTCAAACCTCGCAGCAATATTGGCAGGGTGTGAAACTAGAAACGATCTAGTTCCTCAACGGAGGAACTAGATCGTGCCAACTACGCGAGGAAAGATCCCTCTTCGCCAATGCTTTCGTAGCTTACGCCAGCAAAGGCAGGAACGTCTTTGGCGATCCTATCCATTACTTCGGACGCATTGAACATAGGCGGTTCTGGCTTTAAGCGGAGAGAAATCTCGACGACAGCACGCCATACAGGCTTAGCTTCTCCTCTGGCAGGAGTTACTTGCTGCGAACGCTGTACGCGCCTTTCGACGTTCGTGTAGGTTCCATCGCATTCCGTCGGAGCAGTGCTAGGCAGCACCACGCTGGCATAACCGAGAGAATCGGTGTGAACTTGGTCTTGAACGACGAGGAATTCAACGTTTTCAAGCGCCTTTGCAACGAGAGCTTTGTCATGATATGCCGCGAATGGGTCGACTCCGACCAGCCACAGCATCTTGATCTGTCCTGCGGCACAGGCATTCAAGATCTCTTGAGTGTTGAGACCGCCACCTCCTGGAACGAATCCCAATTCTTCGGCGCCTTGGTCGTTGGCACCCACCGAGTAGAGATTGAAAGCGGAACCATTGTTGACCGCGTAAGCTGCCAGAGCTTCGAGAGTTTCCAGACCGTTTTCTTGGTCATACAAGCCACGAGTCGAAATGACTGGGGCGGCTTGCTCTTTAAGCAATTCAGCCGCAGCAATGATGTCAGAGGCCTGAACTCCTGTTTCTGCGGCGACGTATTCTGCGGTAAGTCGAGCGTCAGCACCCTTTAGGCCCGCTGCAGTCGCGAGGCCGCCCGCAAGTGTTGCGCCTGTCCCCTTTCGATATCGCAAGATGAGGTGGGCGAAGCTATCAGCATCAGTCGGCTCTTCGCTCGCAACCACGACCTTGGTGCCGTGATTGAACCACGCTTTTCGCACTCTAAGGAACAAGATCGGCTCTTCGTCAGCCAGCGATGTTCCAAAGATCAATATGGCCTTTTGCTTTTCGTAGGATGCAATCGGTGTTCGCGAATTGGGCAAGCCGAGCTGAGTTTGGACGTTCTGTTTGGACAGAGCTTTTGTAAACCTGTAGTCAAGGTTTTGAGAACCGAGTTGATCTCTGAAGAGCATCTTGAGGGCATAAAGGCCCTCGTTTGAAATTGATGCCCCTGCGAGGACAGCGATCTCACTTCCCTTCAATTCTTTGAGTTTCGGTAAGATTGAGCCGTACGCCGTTGCCCAATCACTTGATTCGAGCTTGTCGCCCGTCCGCACTTGAGGGCGGACCAAACGATTGGTGGCGTTAAAAATCCCATGTCCAAACTTGCCTTGATCGCAAGTCCACTCTTCGTTCACGCCTTCATGAGTTCGTCCATTGACACGCACGATTTCGTTCGCTCGGTAGTCGAGGTAGACGTTACATCCATTGCTGCATAGAGTGCAAATCGCTGGTTTCGTCTGAAGATCCCACGGCCGGGCGCGGAAGCGGTATTTCGTGTTGGTGAGTGCGCCAACCGGACAGATTTCGATAACGTTTCCGCTAAATTTCGATTCGAACTCGCGCATCTCGAAGGTGGACGGCTGCATTCGTGAACCTCGGAAGCGGAACCCTAGCTGGGCATCACCGGAAATCTCTTCGGTAAACCGAACGCACCTTCCGCATTGGATACAGCGTTCCAGGTCGAGAGTCACGTACTTGCTAAGTGGAAACGCTTTGGGTGCATGCCTCTTAAGCTCAACAAATCGACTGGTGGATGGACCGTAAGCCAGCGTGTTGTTTTGAAGAGGGCACTCTCCGCCACGATCGCAAATAGGGCAGTCGAGAGGGTGGTTGATAAGCAGAAATTCAAGAACACCTTTTCGATCTCTGTGGATCGCTTCGGTGTCCGTGAACACCATCAGGCCTTCTGAAGCTGGGAGCGTGCAGCCAGCCTGAGGCTTGGGCATCTTGCGGATGCTGCCGTCTGGCATCTTGAACGCGCACTCGACGAGGCACATTCGGCACATTCCGACAGGCTTCAGCCTGGGGTGGTAACAGAAGATCGGAATCTCAAGCCCTAAGCGCTTGACCGATTCAACGATCATCTCCCCTTTAGGGACCTGAAGAGGGATATCGTTGATGGAGATGTTGACCGTTTGGACGTCCGCGACCGCTGCCATGCTTGTTCCTGAATCGAGGGGCACCAACCCCTCAGCAATTACGGAGTCTACCTACCGAGCCTTCCTTAAGGCACAATTCCAGGGCTGGGATATCGACTAGAAGTGCCACTAACCGCGTGAACAGGTCACCAAGCATGCAAGAATCATATTTACCATGAGCCAGTTGCACCGAGTCCGCGGTTTTGGACCAAAAGAAGTCCTGCTGGCTGTCTGTGTGGTGCTCGCTACAGTCGCGATCCTTTTCCCCCTTTGGTCAAAGATTCAAAAGAAGGATTTGCTCCTAACCGAGACTGGAAAGATGCGGCGAGTTTATGTTGCGCTGTTCTTTTATGAGGAGCAATACGACACGAAACCGGCTCCGGACTTGCTTGATGCCGCGCTTTACAACCCAACGCGCGAAGACTTCATCTCGGATCTTGATCCGTTCGGGCACGGTGGATTTACCTTGCCTGGTGATCGTTTCCCGCTAGATCCTGGACTCGAGAACAACGAGCACTCGCTCTATCGAATCAGCTTTTCCTATATTCAGAACTTCATCCGCAATAAAAAGATTTCGGTCAAGCCTTGGGTCGAAACAAGGCAGAACCCACAGATCGGCGAGCTTGCGAATGAGTGGTATGGCTCAGTTCAACCTGGCGAGCCGTTCCGTGCCCAAGTCTCCGGTCGGCTAATGAGAGTCAATACGGATGGCTCCGTCACGATACTGAAGGACAGAGGTGGTCCCAAAGCCCTCGGGAACAGCGAAGATCTTTTCCTCAAGCTAGAGAAATGAAAACGGACCGCTCCTTCGAGCGGCCCGTTTTTCAGCAAGAGACCTTTGGGCTTTAGCCCGATCTTCGACGTCGGCCTCTTCTTCCCTTCTTCGTTGCCTTCGCCGCGGGCTTATCCTTAGCCGCTTGTGAAGGTGAGATCGTATTGAATTGAAGATAGCCTTGATCGTTCACGGTTGCTAGCGTTTTTCCGTCCGCCGTAAAGCAAAGCGGTGAACCTACCGTGTTTTGATCTTGGATCTCAGCTACTTTCTGGAAGGTGTTTGCGTTCCAAATCTTCACCGTTCTGTCAGTGGAGGCGGTAGCGATGAGAGCGCCGTTGGGAGAATAGGTCGCGTACAAGATGAAATCCTTATGCCCTTTGAGGGTCGCTAATTTTTTCAGTGTCTTTGCATCGAATACAACCGCATCTCCACACTTGCCCGCTGTAACGAGACGTGTCCCGGCAGGGTTATACGAAACGTCGAACACTCCTTGATCATCGTTCGTCACCAGGAAGCCTGTCTGTTTCCCAGTGACTAGATCATAGGCTCGACCGCCAGGGCCCAGGATGCCAGTTGCTACCGTGTATGGCAATGTCGGGCTGCACGATGCGCCATAAAAGTTGGCACCCTTGCCCAGGATCTTTCGCACTTCTTTAGGTGCAGCGATGTTCAGATCATAGATGTTGATCTGATCGTCTTTTCCAGTGCTGACGAGATACTGGCGTGTGGAATTAAAACTCAGCTTCTGGATGCCCTTCGTGTGAGTTCGATATTGTCGTATAGAAGCTCCAGACACCGCGCTCTCGACAAATATCCTAGCGGTTTCATCACCGGTCGCAGCATACAAACCATCCGGACTCCAAGCCACACCATAAGCTGGCTGGAGGTGCTTGGCAAGGTTACGAACGGTTTGATGGGTGGTGCCATCCATGATTCGTACGGAGCCATCTTCCATGCTGACAATCATCTTTGAACCTGTCGGGGCAGGCGCAAATGCTACAGGGTGAAGGTAGCTAATCACGGCCGAGGTCGTGACGGTCACAGGCGTTGCTTGTGAGTGTGCGCGGGGCGCCCCAAGAACCAGGGCAGCAGCTAAGATCATGATAATTCCTCCGTGAACGACAATTCTAATCGCCCATAGTTGGACGCCAAAGGATCATTACGCCTGGACGCCCCCAAAAGCGTTCCCGAATGCGTAATTGCCTTACAAAACACAGTTGTCGATGAACAGATCCTGAACATTGCTGGTTTTGGGGGCAGAGAAACTCCCAAGCTTCCCTTCTGTGCAAGGGTATGCAAGAATCGAATCGAATATGACCGACATTGGACAGTTGTTGATTGAGCGGTGGGAAGTCGACTATGGAGACGGCTCAGCTCCAGAAGCAGTCACAGTGCCACACGCGTGGCGACAAGACCTGCCGGTGAATTCCGAAGGTCCCGTTGTTTATACAGCCTTACTAGAAGTTCCGAAGACTGCCTGCAAACTTAGGTTCGACGGAGTTAGCTATTCGGCGGAGGTCGCAATTGATGGCGTCGTTCTGACCACCCATTACGGTCTTTGGGATGCGTTTGATGTGCCACTCACGCAGTTTTTGGGCCGCCGCGTCGAGGTCAAGGTCACAGTCACAAAAAATGGAGGAGAGACCTTCCCTGTCTCAGAGGTCGCAAGTGGATTCCTTCCTTACGTCTATCACACGTTCGGTGGGATCTATGCCGCAGTCAGAATCCTCGATCTCGATGTTCCTCTCACCCAGCTAGCTCCTGAGCATTCTCGATTTCACGTATTAGACTCGAAAATGTTTGTTGATGGAAAGCCTTTCTATCCACGTGGTCTCCTCCATTGGGGTTGGTACCCTGAACTCGGCCACACCAACCCACCTAACGATGTCATCCGAAATGAAGTCGTTGAAGCCAAGAAACTTGGATTCAATCTGATAAAGTTCTGCCTCTGGGTTCCGTCTCACAAGTATCTCGAAATCCTCAAAGAGGAAGGGATGGAGGCGTGGCTTGAACTGCCGGTCTGGAACCCGTCTCCTGAAAAACAGAACCAAGAGCGCATTGCCGCAGAAGTGGAGCAGATCGTCAGGCAATTCCGCAGGCACGACAACATTCTGCTTTGGACGATTGGGTGTGAACTGGGCAAAGCGGTCTCCGCAGATTTTCGCGGAAATTTAACCCAACTCGTTAAGAACCTCACCGGAAGCCCTTTGGTAAAAGATGACTCAGGTGGAGCGGAAATGTACGGTGGCGATCTCCGCGAATTCGGAGATTTCTATGATTTCCATCCCTATTGCGATACAGAGTTTTATCCACGCGTCCTCGACGATCTGCTTACTGGCCCGCGCACCCGAAAGCCAATGCTACTTGGGGAATTCAACGACTGCGATGTCCATCGCGATCTCGCTCGTTTGGGTTTGGATATGCCTTTCTGGGCTTCCAACCTTTCTGAGTTGAACGATGTAGGTGTCCGGTGGCAGCATGACTTGCCCAACGTGTTGAGGTCGAGCCGATTCTCACTCAACCCCACGAAAGAACACCACAACGACCTGATGGAATCCTCCCGCAAAAAGGCACTGTTCATTCGGAAAACAGTGCAGGAGGGAGTGCGAGCACGAGATTCGATTTCCGGCTACGTCATTACGGGCATCCGAGACACTCCGATCTCCTCTGCAGGCTTCTTCGATGACTGGGGCACCAGCCGCTACTCTCCGGACGAATGTGCCGGCTGGAATGGCAGTGCGTGCCTCTTCCTCATCCCAACTCGCCAAACCCCATGGATTCACGGTGGGAATCGCCCCGGATTCCGGGACCATGTGAATCATTTCGTAGGCCAGATCTTGCTCAAAGTCGGAATTCACTCCGAGGCGCAACTTCATTCTGGGCTCATCTGGCGGATCATTAATTCGGCAGGAACGACCGTTGAACAAGGGGCGACCCGATTCCAAACCGTTGAAGCCCTCACATCAACCGAAATTGCTCAAATCTATTGGAACTGCGATGTGGCAGATGAGTACACCTTCGAAGTCGAGTTTGGCAATGCGAAGAACTCATGGCCCTTGTGGGTAACAGATCCGTTTGGCGAGAAGGACCGCGAGGTATGGACGACTCATGACTCACTTGAGTTGCTCGGATTTCATTCCCACGGCGGAAACTGTCAACTGTCAACCGCCGCTCTTAGTGAGCAGGGACCAAGCCTTGTCCTTCTGACCGGCGACTCAACGATCCCCAAACCTTTCTGGCGGGAAGCGGCATACGAATTTCAGAACTCATGCTTCTGGTCGGCGGTCCCGTTCGCCGAAAAGTGGTCGCGACTTCTGCCGATTTCTGGTGACCGTGTGATCAGTCCAACTTGGTTGCTGGCGCTAGACAAGCCCTATGAGGTGCTTCTCAAACGCATTGATACGAGAACTTATGAAGAGCATGCCGTCATGGTCCGATTTGATGACTGCTTCGTAACCACGTTGCGTCCTTTTGGAGGTTTGGGAGTTCAACCGACTGGCATTCCGAATAACCCGGCTGGGGTGGCTTTCATTCGAGCAATCGCAAAGGTTCTTGCGGGTTAGTCGCTTCACACCGTTCGATTGCTCAGTCTTCGGGTAAACAGTTGGCATTGCTGGGTCTACTTATTGGCGCTGTCGCCTCGTAGAACCTAGTCGTCCTCATGACCAACGTTATTCAAGAGCCGACTCCTCTGAGCGAGTCCGAACAGACACGTTTCGTTACCGATGCCGATATGCGGCACGACGGAGCGCTCGGGTCATCGCGCCTCTTGGTTACAGATAAGCGAGCTTATCGCTATGAGACAACCCCTGTTGGCGAAGAGCTCATTGCCTCGTATGATGTTGAAAAGCTCAGTAACCCACGCTTAGAGGATCTTGTCGATGCAAACTCATTGATTGCGGACTTCGACGGCACCACCGTCGAGCTCATTCGAACGACAAGTCGGCGGTCACTTCAAGTCGCCGGGGCCGAGAAAAGGCTGAAGGCTCTCATCGAAGGCAAGGAAATGCCAGAGATTGAGGACACGGTAAGGGTTTGTCCAAGGTGCGGAAGACCTCTCCCTGAGCATTCAGACGTTTGCGAGGGCTGCGTTAATAAGGGCAAGACTCTTCTGCGGCTGTTCCGATACGCCAAACCGTATAAAGGCCGCTTGCTCTGGGGAACCATCCTAACCTTAGGCGGCACGATTCTTGAACTTGCCCCACCCAAGTTGACTCAGTGGCTCGTGGATGACGTCTTCATAAACCAGCATGCAGCGATGCTAGCTCCACTCGTCCTAGCGCTGATCGGCATGCGGCTCGTGGTGATGGGTGTGCAAGTAGCGCGTGGCCGAAACGTTGCCTATCTCGGCATGCAGATCACCGTCAGTATTCGGGGAACCCTTTTCGAAAAGCTGCAGTCTCTCAGTCTCAATTTCTACGATAAGCGCAACGTCGGTTCGATCATGTCTCGCATGACCAACGACACCGGTGCACTCTACGACGTGCTGGTGGATGGCATTCCGGTGTTACTCAACCAAGCGTGCATGCTTATCGGCATCCCCGCTGCGTTGTTGATCATGAATTGGCACATCGCCATCTGGGCGTTGCTCCCCGTTCCCTTTGTGCTTGTCGCTGTCCGCTGGTTCCGACGCAAAATGATGCGCGTTTGGAGCCGCTTCTGGCACAACTGGTCACGACTCGGCGGAACCCTCAACGGGATCCTGCAAGGCACCCGTGTGGTGAAGGCGTTCCATGGCGAGAAGCGTGAAGTTAACCGCTTTGATCGACGAATTTCCGAACTCGCGCGAACCGGTTACGTCGCGGAAGCAGCTTGGTCGAGTTTCTTTCCCGTCATCGTCTTCACGATGAGCTTTAGCACCTTCGTGGTCTGGTGGATCGGCGGTCGAAGTGTTCTCGCCGGTCAGATGACTCTAGGGCAGATCACAGCGTTCATCGCCTATGTGGCCATGCTGCAGCAGCCACTCATGATGCTCCAGCGCATCATCGATTGGTCCTCACGCGCACTAACAGCTGCCGAACGCGTCTTCGAGGTGATGGACACACCCGTCGAGATCGAAGACTCGGAAGATGCGGTTTCAATGCCCAAGATCGACGGTGCCGTCAAATTCACCGACGTTCATTTTGGATATGACAAGGCACGCGAGGTCCTTCATGGGATTGATCTCGACGTCAAGGCGGGCGAGATGATCGGCCTCGTCGGTCATAGCGGAGCTGGCAAATCGACAATGATCAATTTGCTGATGCGATTCTACGACCCAACTCAGGGCAAGATCGAGCTGGATGGCGTGGACCTCAAGAAGGTCTCGCTTGAAGATTTCCGACGGCAAGTGGGCGTCGTCCTCCAAGAGTCGTACTTGTTCCCAGGTTCGATCAAAGATAACATCGCCTATGGTCGCCCCGAGGCAACGTTGGAAGAGGTGATTGGCGCTGCCAAGGCCGCCAACGCTCATGATTTCATCGTCACATTCCCCGATGGCTATGATTCGTACGTCGGCGAGAGGGGCCAGCGACTTTCCGGTGGAGAACGACAGCGAATCGCGATCGCGAGAGCCATTCTCCATAACCCGAAGATCCTCGTGCTGGATGAAGCGACGGCTAGTGTCGATACCGAGACCGAGCGAATGATTCAAGAAGCGCTTGAGCGACTGATTGACGGCCGCACCGTGTTCGCCATCGCTCACCGTCTTTCCACACTCCGCAACGCTGATCGCCTCGTCGTGATTGATGACGGCAAGATCGCCGAGGTGGGTACCCACGAAGAGCTTCTCGCAATGCCAGAGGGCATCTACAAGAAACTCGTCGACATGCAGCAAGAAGTAAACAAACTCCGTGAAAACTTCATTGCGGCGGAATAGGACCCGTTCGCTGGTATCGTTGGCTCTGCGATGTTCGCTATAGCTGGGTTTCTTCTTGCCACTGCTTTGTCCCAAGGAGCTACTGCAAAACTCACCATTTGCATCGATCCTGGGCATCCTAGTGAAGTGGGGCGAGGAACCAAGGGGAAAACCGTGAGCGAAATGCACATCTCTTGGGAAGTCGCGAAGAGGCTTCAGAAGCTCTTGATCGCCAAGAAATTCAGAGTCGTGATGACGAAGTCCTCTGAAGGTCAGTATGTGAAGAATCGCGAGCGGGCGAACATCGCCAATAATAGCCACGCCGCCCTTATGGTTCGGCTGCATTGTGATGCAGCCAGTGGATCTGGCTTCACAACGTATTTTCCTGATCGCCAGGGAACTGCGGAAGGCTTTACAGGCCCCAACAAGGGTTTGCTCAAGTCGATCAAACCCCTCGCCCAGCGATTCCATGATCAGTTGAGCAACGAACTCCATGGATTCCTTAAGGACAACGGAAATCTAGCGGATGTGAAGACAGCAGTAGGGTCAAAACACGGTGCCCTTGTTGGCTCGATCTTTGCCAAAGTCCCGGTCGTTCTTGTTGAGATGTGCGTTCTCACAAACCCACAAGATGAATCAAAGGTCAACAATTCAGCCGGTTTGGACCGTCTAGCAAATGGCTTGGCCAAAGCTTGTACAAAGTGCCTATCAAACGGAACATCCCATCCATTTCCGTAGTACGATGTAATTAGTCTCGAGTTCCGAGACATCCAGGGCGGGCCGAGCGTAAGCGCCGGGTCGCCCTTTATTTTGTCCGGCCCACGGATATTTCCCGTGGGCAAAAACTTGGTGAGATTCGGTGCCACCAAAGTGTCGGATGTCCCACATTCTCACCTCACAAGCTGGGCAACCAGTCACCGCCTTCGCAGGTAACCTCTGCGTACTTGCGATGGGATCGGAAACGGTCTTTAGCGGGGGAAGTCCGGTGAGAATCCGGCGCTGTGCCGCAGCGGTGTGGGTTGAAAAGGAACCCGAGCCCGAATGCCCGTCTCGCATGCGTCTTGTGACGCCGTCGCCTACGAGCATGGGTGGATGATAAGGTTCGCGGTCAACGCAGCTGAATCGTCCATTTTAGGTCCGTCCGATGGCCTCGCCCGTCTGCGCATCCGTGCGCCAGTGAGGACAATCGTGTTTCGAAAATCAGTTAAAGCCTTCACGCTCATCGAGCTTCTCGTGGTCATCGCGATCATCGCGATTCTTGCTGCGATCCTGTTCCCTGTTTTCGCTCAGGCCAAAGCAGCAGCCAAAAAGGTCCAGTCCCTTTCCAACCTCAAGCAAATCGGTTTGGCTTGGACCATGTACCTTGCCGATAATGAAGACACCTGCATGCGTGTCTCGACCCAGAGCCTGGCCAAGACCTACTATTGGTGGGGAAGCTGGGACGGCATGGTGCTCCTACCTCAAGAAGGGTTGCTCTATCCTTACACCCACAATCAAGGGATCCAATCTGACCCTAGCTTCGATAACAAGCTTCGCACAAATTTGGGTCTGACCGGATATGGATACAACTACGCCTACCTCAGCCCTGCCACGTATCCGGCACCGGACTATAACGAGGTGGATACGCCGGTCAACTTCGGCCAAATCGGGCATCCCGCCGAGACCCTAACGTTTGCCACGAGTGCAAGAATTAACAACTGGGCTTACGCCGCCCCAACGTTGGAAGGAAACACGTATCTCGATCCCCCCAGTTACTCAAATCCTTCTTTCCACGGACGCAACGCAGGAAATCAGGGCAACATCGTGTGGTGCGACGGCCACGCGAAATCGCTGACACCAACCTACCGAACGGGAACGTTTGGATATGGCTACGACTCCAACTGGTTCACCCCGATTCACCTTGGCGACATCACCAAGAACGGCGATTTGACCACTGACGACTACTTCAATCTGAAGTAGGGCTTCATTCAAGTTGGCAAAAATAGCCGAAGGATAAGGACACCTCCGGCTATTTTTTTCAAGGCTATTTCTTGATCGGCGTGGGCTCTGGCCCAACAGCCGGACCGCTGTTTGCTTTGGGGCCGGCGGAACCGGCTGGACCGGCTGGCGTTGGAGTGGTTGAAGCTTCGTCCTTATTACAGCCGATTAC
This sequence comes from uncultured Armatimonadota bacterium, assembly GCA_903833215.1. Taxonomy (GTDB): domain Bacteria; phylum Armatimonadota; class Fimbriimonadia; order Fimbriimonadales; family Fimbriimonadaceae; genus Fimbriimonas. The sequence goes on along the minus strand of CAILEM010000040.1, from coordinate 16,553 downwards.
GACGAAACTTAGGACTGTGATTACGAGGAGCAGGAGTGACTTCTTCATTTGATCCCGTAGTAATGCTCTATGCCAACGTTGTTGACGACGATGCTGGATGCGTTCTGAGTCGGCTGGTTGTTTGCCCCGATGCTGTAGGAATAGGTCGTCCCAGTCGCCAAAACTCCGGGAGCGACGGACTGGACATGGCCATCGACAAACGCTGTCACCGTCTTCTTCGGTCCCCGCATGGATGCACCCCCTGTCCACGCTCCTGCCGCTTCGACACCGCTTAAGTAGTTGGTGCTTCCCGGACCACCATAGAAGCCATTCAGATTCCACCCGCCGGCGCAGTAGTAGTAATTTCCAGGCGCTTGGCAGTCGGGTGGGTCGACAGTCAGCGTGATGAAGAAAGTGCCGGGCCCGTACCAGTAGTAGCCATAGAACCGAGTTCCGACCGTTTCAGAGTTCGAATACTTCTGCGACAAAAGCACGATATCGCTCGTCCGACTGATCGAGGAGAAATTCCGGGGTAGCAAAGCCGATCCATTTGGATCCAGCGGATAGGTAGCCGATTGAATCAAGTAGGGATTCATTCCATACTCCGGGCCGAAGAACTTATTGTCTTGCGGATTAAAGCCGGCAGGCATCACTACGTTTGCCGGTGCCTGTGGGTCGACAAGGATGTCAGCACTCTTCGTGTACGGATTAATCAACAGCGGCCAAGGATTGCATGCTACGCCCCCAAAAGCCACATCGGCCGCTCCACCACCCCAGACGGTGATGTCCACAACCGTATCATCAACATCGCTGCCATACATGATCACGCCAAGCGCAGTCTGCTTGATATTGGAGATGGAGACCGATTTTTTCGCAGCCGCTTTTGCTTGTGCGAAGACCGGAAAGAGAATGGCGGCGAGAATTGCGATGATGGCGATCACCACCAGCAACTCGATCAGGGTAAACGCCTTAAGCTTTTGCATATAGAAATCCTTGAACGATTGACTACAGAAAACCCCGAGCTAGCTCGGGTTGATAAAAGCAATATACCAGCAGGCACTTAATTTCATCGCGACATCACAACCGAAGCTATCAAGCGCTAAGTGCCGGCTTCCAGGTCTCCAGCTTAGGAATCACACATAAACCCAGCCCGGATCGTGCCTAGGGTGGATTCTAAGGTGAGCCAACCTGTAATCTCATCCTATGCATCCACTGCGGGTTGGGATTATTGGCGTTGGAAATATTAGCGGGATTTACCTCAAGAACTTGGGGGAGTTTAGGAGCACTGAGGTCGTTGCCGTTGCTGATATTGACCTTGATCGCGCGAAAACGGTCGCAGCCCAGAACGGGAATATCGCAGCCCTCACCCCAGAGAACCTGATCCACTCGTCTGAAGTAGAACTTGTGCTCAACCTGACCATCCCAAGGGCCCACGGGCCAGTCGCCATTGGGGCCGTGCGTGCCGGCAAGCACGTTTACAACGAAAAACCTCTGACGATTGAGATCTCTGATGCGGAAACACTACTCAGTGAAGCCACAAAAGCTGGTGTCCTCGTCGGTGGAGCCCCTGATACATTCCTTGGCGGCGGAATTCAAACTTGTCGTGCCCTTATCGACTCGGGGGCGATTGGCGAGCCAGTTGCCGCAAACGCATTTATGCTTTCGAGAGGGCACGAAAGCTGGCATCCAGCCCCAGAATTCTATTACGCGCCAGGTGGCGGTCCAATGTTCGACATGGGACCCTATTACATCACTGCACTCCTCAACCTTCTTGGCCCGATTCGACGTGTAAGTGGCTCTACCCGCATCTCATTCCCGACTCGAACCATTACCAGCCAGCCAAATAGCGGGAAGATCATTGAGGTTGAGACCTCGACCCACATCACCGGCACGATGGACTTCGCCAATGGCGCGATAGGCCATATCACCACCAGCTTTGATGTCATCGGCAACGACATGCCGAGCATCGTCATTTACGGGTCTGAAGGCACGCTCGTCGTGCCGGACCCCAATGGATTTGGAGGAGAACCGATGATTAAGCGGCGCGGTGAAAACAGTTTCTCTCCCGTTGCCTTGACTCACGGGTTCACTGAGAACTCACGCGGACTAGGTGTTCTCGACATGGCCTACGCTATCCGAACTGGAAGCAGCGTCCGTGCCTCGGGTGAGTTAGCAAAGCACGCCCTCGAAGTAATGCATGCGTTCGAACAGTCTTCGGTTTCCGAAAAGCATATTCAGCTATCCGCTAACTTCGACCGACCCGAAGCGATGGGACCCACTCAGTACGCTGACGAATTGAGCGCATAGCTCCCGACAAATTTTGGCCATGGTACTTATCCATGGCCAATTCATCCCACTAGAGCCCGAGAATTCGATCCATAAGGGCGCTCGCTTTGGCATCAACCTGCTGGCGACTGACGTCCGCGTCAAACCACGCCATGATCTCACGTGCCCCAATCGAGAATGGGATATTGCATGTGAACTCGGGCACGGCACGTTTGATCTTGGAATTATCGAAGATCGTACTATTCGCTTTGTCTCCGAGGAGGCCGTCTTTCCATCCGGAGTCGGCAGCGGCAATCACGTCGGAGGCGACATGAACCTTTTTCGCAGTGACTCCCGCGGCTGAAGCAACCAAATCGAAGATCTGATTCCACGTCAGCCACTCGTCGGAAGTGATGTGATACGCCTCGCCGATGGCGTGCGAGTTTCCAAGCAAGCCGACGAAGCCTTTGGCAAAGTCAGCATGGTGGGTCAAAGTCCACAGAGAAGTGCCATCGCCAGGCACAATAACCGGCTGCCCTTTGCGCATTCGGTCGACCACCGTGTATCCGTAATCAAATGGAAGCAGAGTCCGGTCGTAGGTGTGCGAGGGCCTGACAATGGTGTAGGGAAACTTTCGATAACGATAGGCGCTTACGAGCATCTCCTCGCAGGCAATCTTGTTCCGCGAGTATTCCCAGAAGGGATTATCGAGCACTGTCGATTCGGTGATCGGTAGGGTCGAAGGCGGCGTCTGGTAGGCAGAGGCCGAGGAGATGAACACGAACTGCCCCGTCTTGCCTTCGAACAGTTCCAGGTCCGTTTGGATGTGGTCCGGAGTAAACGCAATCCAATCGACCACGGCATCCCAAGTATGCCCCTGAAGGGCTGCTTCCGCCGATGCGCGATCGCGAATGTCGCCACTGAGCACCTTGACTCCGACCGGACTCTCACGACTCGACTTTCCTCGGTTGAGAAGGTAGAGATCAATTCCCTTTGAAACCGCAAGCGGCGAGCAAGCCGAACTGATAATTCCGGTACCGCCAATGAATAGGACCTTCATGCCTTATTCTGGCGCAGAACCGGGGTGCCGCGGGTGCCTCTAAGGCACCCAATCAGCGACAAACAAGTTCGTCTCTCGAGGCTTCTTACCGTAACGGTTGGAAGCGAACACGAGTTTCTTTCCATCTCGCGTGAACATCGGAAATCCGTCAAATTCCGGTGCGTAAGTGATCCGCTCTAAGTTCTTGCCGTCGAGGGTGCACATGTAAAGGTCAAATTCGCGTCCTTTGGGGTCAGCGAAGTTCGTGCTAAAGATCACGTGCTTACCGTCGGGGTGGATGAACGGCCCGAATGAAGCTCCCTTGAGGTCGGTGACTTGCTTTTTATGGCTACCGTCGGCATCCATCACCCAGATTTCAAGTTTGCCGGGGCGGACGAGGTTCTGGTGGAGCAGATCTAAGTAGTCTTTCTTATCCGCCTCGTTATTGACGGCTTGTCGACGGTAGGCGATCTTTTTGGAATCCCAACTCACGAACGGCCCACCGTCGTATCCAATGATGTTGGTGAGTCGCTTAATGCCGGACCCGTCAAGATTGGCTCGGTAGATATCAAGGTCGCCATCATAGCTGCCGGTGAAGACGAGGTACTTGCCGTTAGGAGCGATGGTTGTCTCGGCGACATAACCATCCTTCTTGATGATCGGCGTGAGGTCTGACCCATCCAACTTCGCACGGTAAAGGGCGTAGTCGGGGTTCACCATCCAAACATAACCTTTGCTGTGATCAATATCAGCCTGTTTGCCTGGATTGCGCTCGTGGGTAGAGCTGAAGTAGATGTACTTGCCGTCTGGGCTGAAGTAGCTGCAAGTGCATCTTCCCTTGCCAGTGCTGACCAACTTCTTGCCCGACCCATCCGCATTCATCGTAAAGATCTGCTCGTCGGGATATTCGGGTTGCTGAGTTTGGTAAATCAGTTTTTTGCCATCAACACTCCAATAGGCTTCGGCGTTCTGGCCACCGAACGTAAGTTGACGGACGTTGCGCAGATGCTTCTCACCAGCAAATGGCTCTACAGGGATCGAGTCCGGGTTCAGTTGAACGTGGGACAGAGACAAAAGCAGCGTGAGCACAACCATCTCCAGATATGATGGTCGAATCGCGCCCAACAATGCTTTTTTCGGCTAACGAACGGCTTTAGAATCTGACGAAAATTCGCAATCTCGAAGAGATGTTCGTCGGACGGCAAAACACTTGATCGTTAAGGAGGAGGCTGACTGCCTGTTGGTGGGCTCGTTTGAGTCGGTCTCAAGCCTTGATTGGCCTTTCGATAGTTCTGGTAGGCCTTGAGGTATTGCTTCTTATAATCCTCGGGGAGATCCTCCACGGAAACGTTTTGCAGCTCGGAAGTAGCCCGCCCTTCAACGTTGTGCACCAGGAACACAGACGTTGACAAATCGAACGTAAACGTTAGGCTGAGGCGTTGCCCAAATTGAAGTCTGGTGAAGTCGACCCGCTGGTCTCGTTGCGTCATCCAAGGGTAAAGGTCCGGACGCTCCTGCGAAAACTGCTGCCATGCCAAATTCTCGGCCGTCATCATCTGGCCCCGCCCCGGCATCGTTCCATCTTGTAGACCTGCCTGAGATACGACATTGTCAACATTCCACTTCAACCGGACGGTCGCTCCGTGTGGGATGCCGTCTGGCAGTGCGACCGTCGGTTCGTGCAACAAGGCATTGTTATAAACGGCATATTCAGCAGACACACCACCGAGTCGTCGCCCCTGAGTTGGAGATAGATTGAATTGCAAGTTCGAAGTAGGTCCATAGACCATGCGCGCGACGATCTCCTGCTGATCAGGCGTCAGGGAACTAATGAGCGACCCGCCAGCTGCGATTTGCTTATTTTGGCTACGCCTTAGCGATCCGTACAGCCTCAGGGTCTCTTGACTGAAGTTTGCAGAGTCCGTCGATCCGATGAACCGACCCACCGTTTGAGGGAGAGGGTTTGCCAATCGATCTGGCAAGGTCACCGCATAAGGGGCAAGTTCGTCCACGGAGAAGGGTTGTCCGGTTCCAATTCGCTGAAAGTAGGCAGCAAGAACGCTCCGACTGGCTCGATACGTACGAGCTTCACTCGGTCGAGTTGGCTTACCGATGAGCCAGCCATCTTTGAATTCGCATGTGGTTTGGTAGAGGCTCAGGCGGCTTAGGAGTTGATTCACACGAATGCCACTGCCGGTGCCCATGAGACTCGTGAAGATCGCGTCATCGGGCAAGCAACACACCATGTTGACCTTTCGGGTCTCGGCCGCTTGGATCAGCGCGGGCGAAACGAAAAAGCTCAAAGGGTCGTGTTCCATGGGAGTCGCCAGCTTGTTCTTCAGTTCTGGAGAAATCGAGTGAAGGCCTTGACCTCTCGGCACGATTGCATCCAGTAATTCCCTGGACTCCCCATCAAACGTCACCAGCGGTTCAGAATCGTCAGCGGGGGCTTCCTTCAAAGTTTGGGCAATTCCATCGTGGGCCGAGCCCAAGGTGAGTTGATACTGCCCCATTCCCCTTCCTTTTTCGTCAAAGGCGGATAAGTCAAAACTAAGTGCTGAGGTGGGGCTATAGCGAGTTGCGGTTAGGAGAACGGTCGTGAGAGTTCCCGTCGCCTGACCCCTCTGATCTCCAAACCCACCTTGCCAAAAAGCGCCGAGATTTGAATTGTCATCTCGGATGTGATGCCTTTCGATCGCAGCTGCCCATTCCGCTTGGTCTCGCCAAAACTTTTCGAACACATGCAAGAAGCCCTGAGGGAGAGCGCGTTGCATGGCGGTTGGACTAGAAGACCACACGGTTTTGTAAAACGGAGGTAACGCAGCCAACTCTTGAGGGTCCAGCATCACTGCAATTTGCTTCAGGACCCTCGACATGGGGGCCATCTGAGTGATTTTTCCCGCGCTTTGATACCAAGTATTCGTCGCTGCGTTCGCTTGGTATTGCTTCATCAAGCTCGCAGCACTTTTCGCCAAGGAATCTGCCTCCGCAGATGACCAAGGTTTCATCTCATGGAGTTCATCTTCGATCTTCTTGATCGCACTGCGAAATCTTTCAACGTCCTGCGCGAATTCTCGGCTCCGCTCGGCCCTCGCCTGCTCGGATGTTCGGATAAGTCGATAGGATTCGCCTTCCAGTTTCCAGGTGCCATCGACAGCTTCGGCAATGCGACTCATTGCCAGTTTCAGCGGCACGTCTTTGAATCGCAGGCAGATGACATCATCAGCAGTTTGAGGTGATGTAACAAAGGAGCCGTGGACGACGTTTGAAAGCTGTTTGAGTGCCTGGGCTGTGCTCATAGCGGGCAGCGTAAGCGTGATTTTGGGTTCCTCTTGGACGCTCCCACTGCTCAAGCAAGCAATTGAGAGAAAGGCTATTGTCCACAAAAATCTACTCATACCCCTGTGCATCTCCGTCGTTACAGTATCTGCCCAAACCAGGGAGGATTGGCTGAAAGGTATATTGAGCTAAGAGACCGCTCCTTGGCCATGAAGGAAACCTCCGACGCGACCGGGAGTCCGGGCGTATTTGGAGGCGGATCGGTTGAACAGTTTTCATGCAAAAAAGACGCTAACGAGCAGTGGTGTCGAATATCAAATCTACAGTCTTAAGGCCCTAAAGGCAGCGGGACACGACATAGGGAAGCTCCCTTATTCCTTACGTATCCTTCTGGAGAACCTGCTTCGAACCGAGAACAATAAGAGCGTTTTCGCAGAAGACATTGAAGCACTGGCAACTTGGGACCCCAAAGCTGAACCCAGCAAAGAGATTTCCTTCACGCCAGCACGGGTCATCCTCCAAGACTTCACCGGCGTACCATGCGTTGTCGACCTCGCTGCAATGCGAGATGCGATGGTTGCGCTCGGTGGCGATCCCACGAAGATCAACCCGCTTCAGCCGGTTGAACTCGTCATCGACCACTCGGTTCAGACGGATGCTTTCGGCCGAGCTGACGCCCTTCTAATCAACCGCGATCTCGAATTCGAGCGAAACAAAGAGCGATACGAATTCCTCAAATGGGGCCAGCAGGCTCTCGACAATTTCCGAGTCGTTCCACCTAACACCGGCATCGTTCACCAGGTCAATCTTGAGCATCTCGCTCGCGTGGCTTTTGTAAAAGACGATGGAAGCTCCAAGACGGTCTATCCCGACACTATCGTCGGTACCGACTCTCACACGACAATGATCAATGGAATCGGCGTCCTCGGTTGGGGCGTTGGCGGTATTGAAGCCGAGGCGGCAATGCTTGGCCAACCCGTCAGCATGCTCATCCCCCAGGTTCTTGGGTTCCGATTGACTGGCAAACTTCCAGAAGGCGCTACCGCAACCGACCTCGTATTGACGGTTACCGAAATGCTCCGAAAGAAGGGCGTTGTCGGCAAGTTCGTCGAGTTCTTTGGCCCAGGTTTGCAGAACCTTCCGCTCGCTGACCGTGCAACGATCGGCAACATGTCGCCAGAGTTCGGCGCCACCTGCGCCATTTTCCCAGTTGACGATGAAGCCCTCCGCTATTTGCGACTCACGGGCCGCCCCGAGGCACAGGTCCAACTCGTTGAGGACTACTTCAAGGAGCAAGAGCTGTTCCACAGCGCAGACACTCCTGAGTGCGAGTACTCCGATGTGCTGCACCTCGACCTATCCACTATCGTTCCATCTGTCGCAGGACCGAAGCGCCCACAGGATCGCCTGCTTCTCGATAAAGCAGCCGAGAACTTCCAAACAACCTTTAGCGCTCAGCTAAAACCCTTTGAGGAAGATGGCTCCAACGATGGCATCGCCGCCGGCGTCGACCATGGTGCCGTCGTAATCGCATCGATCACGAGCTGCACGAACACGAGCAATCCATCCGTCATGACGGCGGCCGGCTTGCTCGCTAAGAAGGCGGTTGAGAAGGGTCTCACCACCAAGCCCTGGGTCAAAACTTCGCTCGCACCTGGTTCTCGAGTTGCCAGCGACATTTTGGATAAGGCTGGACTTACAGAATCTCTCAACGCTCTCCGGTTCAACGTTGTCGGCTACGGCTGTATGACTTGTATCGGTAACTCGGGTCCCTTGCCAGAAGAGATCTCCAAGAAGATCAATGACAAGAGCTTGGTGGTTTGCAGCGTATTGAGCGGCAACCGAAACTTCGAGGGAAGAATCAATCAAGACATCAAGGCGAACTACTTGATGTCACCGCCGCTTGTCGTCGCCTATGCCTTGGCGGGCACGATCAACATCGACTTGAACACGGATCCTCTCGGTTTCGGCAAAGATGGCAATCCTGTCTATCTGCGCGACATCTGGCCAACCAGAGCCGAGATTGCGGAGACGAACCTGCTTGCAGTTCGCAAAGAGCTGTACATCGACAACTATGAGGACGTCTTCAAGGGTGATGAGCGATGGGCCGAGATCTCGGTAACCGGAGGCGACAACTTTGAGTGGAACGGGGACTCGACCTACATCAAGAATCCTCCTTACTTCGATGGTATGAGTCTGGAAGCACCCGCTGCGGTCGCCGACCTCGCCGGAATGCGAACCCTGGCTATGCTAGGTGACAGCATTACCACCGACCATATCTCGCCTGCTGGAAGCATCAAGCTGAATTCCCCGGCTGGTGCATTCCTCACAAGCCGAGGCGTCCCCGCTGCGATGTTCAATTCCTATGGCTCACGCCGTGGAAACGATGACGTGATGGTACGCGGAACGTTCGCTAACGTTCGATTGAGAAATCAGATCGCACCAGGAACAGAAGGTGGTTTCACGACTTACCTTCCCACTGGCGAAGTGACGACAATCTACGAAGCATCGATGCAGTACCAAGCTGCTGGCATCCCATTGTTGATTCTTGCTGGTAAGGAATACGGATCGGGATCAAGCCGCGACTGGGCAGCAAAGGGCACGATGATGCTGGGAGTCAAAGCCGTCCTAGCTCAAAGCTTCGAACGAATCCACCGTTCCAACCTCATTGGAATGGGGGTTGTTCCCCTTGAGTTCATCGACGGCCAATCGGCAGAGAGCCTCGGCCTCACCGGTCACGAAGTATTCGACCTCGAGGGTCTTTCCCATGCGGTTGCTTCGAACTTCTCTGGCGGCAAATTGCTGACATTGAAGGCGCGTGGTGAGGATGGCAGCGTGAAGGAGATCACGGTGAAAGTTCGAATTGATACCCCTCAGGAGAACCTGTACTACCTGAACGGCGGAATCCTTCAATACGTCCTTCGATCTCTGGTCTAGGCGCAAAACTTCATGAGGGGAGTCATTCGTTTGACTCCCCTCATTTATTTATAACCTTAAACAATTCTGCCCATCATTACGACGACAAGTGCATTAAGATAGTTGTATGACGAAACTTCTTGGTGCGTCGATGATGGTCATCGTCGCCATTCTTGGGCTCGTTTTTGCGGTCGGCTTCCTGGTCCTTTTGAAGCTGCACCTTCCCATGGGAATCACGATGGCTCTGACGGGCGGATTCGCCGTCGCCATTGTCATTCTTCAGTATTGTCTCGGACCGATGGTCATCGACATGATCGTCAAAGTTCGATGGGCAAGCCCGGAAGAACTTGGATATGGCACCGGGCAGTGGCTGTCTACTGCTTGCAGCACCTTCAAGATTTCCGAACCCAAGATTGGCATCATCGAGGAAGCGGCACCGAACGCATTCACCTACGGTCACGGCGCATACGACGCGAGAGTTGTGGTCACACGTGGCCTTATTGAAATGCTATCGCCCGACGAGCTAAGAGCTGTGGTTGCCCACGAACTCGGCCATATCCGCAATCGAGACTTCGTCATCATGACCATGGTTCAGGCACTTGTGCTCTTGCTCTGGACGCTCTACGTCACTTCGCGAAGCTCGAGCCGCAACAACTGGTACATCGTCATCGCTGCCTATGCAGCCTATTGGGCAAGCTACTACGCTTCCCTTCTGCTCTCTCGAATTCGCGAGTACATGGCCGACTACTCGTCTGCCCAAATTACTGGCAACCCGAACCACCTTTCCTATGCCCTCGTGAAGATTGCCTACGGCTTGGCGAAAACTCAGACCGTAGGGGGCGCGACGGTGCCGGTGTATGCACCACCTCAAATCAACGGACCTATCGCACCCCCTCCTCCGAACGCGAGTCCGTACTCGTACGATAAGGCAACTTCCGATCGACTTGCCGCCCAGTTGGAAGCCGCTCGCTACGATAACGCACATGCGATTGCCGCAAAAGCTATTCCAGCGCCTCCCGTCGCAAATGACGCAGCCAAAAAGAAAGCTAAGGAAAGCCCAGCCTTTTCCGCTGCCCAGCTTGGCGCTTTCGGTGTGATGGGAGTATCTTCGATGAGAGCCGCCGTGGCTTGGTCCGGTGCCGACGGTTTGGCAAACCCAGACACGTTTACGACCGCTGCACGATGGGAGCTTTTCAACCCATGGGGCCGAATTGGAGAAGTGTTCTCCACTCACCCGTTGACAGCTTTACGGATCAAAGCTCTTCAGAAACTCAACAAGTTGTTCAACCAACCCGACGCCTTCGACTTCTCGAAGATCAAGCCTGCCAAATATAAAGCCTTCGGGCGTGATCTGGCATTGGTCAGCATGCCGTGGGTTGGGATGCTCATTGGCATAGCAGCCGCCGGGTCAGCCTACAAAAATGAGAGCCGCTTCGATCTGTCGGGAATCTTTATGCCCCTCGTAGGATTCTCTGCTGGACGACTCATCGTGCTGTTGTTCAGCTACATGGGCGAATTCAAACCTTCCAAGGTCATTCGTTTGCTTGGCGAAGTTGAGGTTTCTCACGTCAACCCAATACCCAGCGCTTTGGAAGGCACGTTCACCGGTCGCATCTCACCAGGAATCGCATGGGCATCCGACTTCATCATTCAGGACGACTCCGGATTTATGGCGTGCCTTTTCCGAAGACCGCTTGAAATCATGAAGTTCTGGTTTGGCCTCACGAGCGCCGACCGATATGTCGGCCGTCGGGTACGTGTCTACGGTTGGTACCGGCGCCTCAATGCCCCGTATCTCGAAGTCCACCACTTCGAGGTGCTAGACACTGGAGAGAAGGTGTACTCCAACTACTTCCCGTGGGCAGTAGCTGGCAACATCCTCCTCCTCGTGATCTTTGCCGCAGGAATCGTTATGCTGCACGGACGACCGACGTAGTCCGGCCCTCAAATACTGGCCCTTCAGGCGGCATAAACCTTGAAGTCCGGGTGAACTCCACCTGGACGGAGTCTCCATCAAATTTGCAGGTAATCGTGAGGCCGGATGGGCTCAAGGTGTAGCGAACTTTGAATTCATAGGTATCGTCCGACACCCAGCCGCCGGTGGCAGCGATGCGCTTACCTGGTCCGCCTTCAATCGAGGTCACACCATTGATCCATTGGTTCGCGCCTGCTCGGATCGAACGATCGCCGCTCTCCGTTCTCACCGTAAACGTTGCCCCGTTCGGATCGAAGTCGATAATGCACGACAGGAAACCCGAGTCTCCGCCCGTCGGTTTGTACATTCGACCGGAAATATGTGGAATGATCGACGGAATGGGTCGTTTCGGTATCCCCGCCAGTTTCAGGCTAGCTAGCTTAGCCCTCAGCGCATCCACGGACTGAGAGTCCTCTGATATGGCAGACGGCTGGGCCGGCGTAAGGAGGTGGGTCCAAACAAGGTCCATCACTGCCTGCATATTGGACAGCGACGAAGTCATCGCAACGACCATTTGCGAACCCGGCATCACGATGCAGTACTGTCCGAAAGCCCCGTCGCCTCGGTAGCAATTGTGCCGACATCGCCAGAATTGGAACCCATATCCTTGCTCCCAATCGGAGTCGGGGTTCGATCCGTTCGAGACGTGACTTTGGGTGGCATCGGCAATCCAAGCAGCGTCAAGCAGGCGCTCTCCGTTCCAGACGCCGCCATCAAGATAGAATTGACCGAACCGTGCGATCGACTCCGTGGTAACGCTCATTTCCGATGCGCCAACGCTCACCCCTTTCGGGCACTTCGTCCAGGTTGCTTGTTCGATCCCGAGCGGATCAAGAAGTCGTGGACGCAAGTAATCGAGAGTGCACATTCCGGTTACGCGGCTGATGATCGCCGAGAGCATGTAAGTCGCCCCCGAGTTGTAGAGAAAGTGCGTGCCAGGTTCGTGAGTAACCTCGCACTTCAAAAATCCTTTGGCCCAGTCACCATCCTCTTGGCTATGCATCATGCCGAAAGTATCAGAGGAGTGCCCGGTCGCCATCGACAGCAGGTGCCGAACCTTCATGGCCTTCAGATTGTCGCTGACATTAGCTGGTAGGTCATCGGCGAAGTGGGTCACCACGAGATCGTCAATAGTCAGCAACCCTTCTTGAACCGCAAATCCGATCGCAGTCGACGTGAAGCTCTTGCTCAAGGAGTACAGCAAATGGACGTCGTCTTTTCGGTAAGGCTTCCACCACCCTTCAGCGACGACCTGCCGATCTTTCAGGATCATCAGGCTATGGAGTTCGAGATCGGCGCCCTCAATGGACTCGACAAAGTTCAGGATATCTTTCGACGAGATGCCCGTGGATTCAGGCGTCGCACGGGTGAGTTCGACAGTGTTTTCCGGCATGAATAGGGGTAAGTTACCCCGCCCATGCCGTTTGGCGAAGCAGAATTTCCTCCTAAGGCGACGGAACCTGCAATCGAGGATCTGGCTTGGCGTTTTTCAGCCCGGCACGTTCAAATCCACGCTTGATAACTGGGTTCGCCGAGTTAATGCGCCAGATCAATCCGGTCTCGTAATTTTCCGTCGCACACAGCATCATCCCAAGATCGATGCCCAGCACATCGGTATCAATCCAGTTACGACTTGGATTGAGTGCATCTGGGAATCCGTAACGCCCCCAAGCCGTCGGATAATCTCGCCGTAGTGCAGCCGCAAACGATGTCGCCTCTTTTGGAATTGCAGGCATCGCCGCGAGGGGTCCGGTTGGACACACCGTCCCGTTGTCCGAAATCCAGCCAGGAGCCCCGAATGCCCCGTAGCCATCTGGCTCATCGCAAGCATTTAGTCCCCAGAAGTCCGGACCATAGCCTTTGAACTTCTTAGGGTTATCGATGCAGTACTGGCGATTCGCAAGGACGTCGTTCTTTTGTTCGATCGAGTATTCGTAGCCGAGTCGATCTCGCTTACCTCGAAAATCGTAGAAGCCCTCCGACATCTCATGCATAAAAATGGGTCCGCCAGTGATCAGTTCGAGCCCCTTATATGTCTCTCTGGGACGACGAATCTTGTCCCACCCGGCATTGGTGACGTCCGACAAACCATACGCTTGAATGTATAGAAACTTAGCTTCGTTATAGTCAGACCAGCGATTGTTGATGAATCCACTTTCCGGATGCCAACCCATCGAAAAGTGTACAGCGTCCGGCTTCGCCCCTCCATCGGTAAGCATCCAATCCCAATCGATTCGTTTGATAAATCGATCAGCATCCCGCGTCACCTGTGGGTCTTTCCAATACTTCTCCGCAAATAGAACTCCAGCGAGGCATAGGCTCGTGTCCACGCTGCTCGCTTCACTTTTCCATTGACGCTCGCCTGTCTTCCAATCTGCGAAGTGGTAGAGCCATCCATGCGATTGTTGCCAGTCCGTGAGAAGATGAGACAGGGTCGTTCGCGTGCGCTCAAGCGCCGCGTTCCTTTCGAGCCATTTATGCTCCACTCCAATCGGGTAAGCCACGAGGGCATAGCCTACGGCCGCACAACTTGCAATGCTGTTCTTGTCACCGCCATCACCATTGGAAGCCCGGTCCTTGGTAAATCCCGTGGCTTCGTTGGATTCATTCCAGAAGAACGACACCGCTCGGTGGCGAACCTCATCTATGAGCGAGGGACCCGAAAATGGGATCGAAAGGCATAAAAGAGCAGAGATCATCATTGAACTGAACCGATTCAGCATAACACAAGAGTTTTCAGAGCGCTAGTGACCCTTTGTATAATCCGGGCATGAATTATCGAGGATTTGCCAAGCATCCGGTTGAGGTCTCTGAAATAGGGTTCGGGGCATGGGCCATCGGGGGGAGTTGGGGTCCGCAGTCCGAGGACGACTCGATTGCCGCACTGGGTCATGCGCTCGATCTTGGTGTGAATTTCATCGATACCGCGGCTGGATATGGCAATGGCAAGAGTGAGCGGATCATTGGAAAAACTCTCCGAGAGAGAGGTGATTCGAAGGTGTTCGTCGCCACGAAAACTCCACCGACTTCGGGTAACTGGCCGCCATCGCCCTACGACATTGCCGAAGATCGCTACCCTGAGTCCTACCTGAGACAGAACATTGAGGAGCGACTCGAGTGCCTGGGGACTGACAAATTGGACTTGCTTCAATTGCACACCTGGACGCGGGCATGGAACCGAAATCCTACGCCGTTCGAAACGCTCCGAAAGATCCAACAGGAAGGCAAACTGGGTCTGATAGGTGTATCTACGCCAGAGCACGACCAGAATTCGGTGATCGACCTGATGCGTGGCGGATTTATCGACGCTGTCCAGGTCATCTACAACATTTTCGAGCAGGAACCGGCCGCAGAACTCTTGGATGTCGCGGGCGAAACCGGTACGGGAATCATTGTTCGCGTGGTGTTTGACGAAGGGTCTCTCACCGGACGGTTCACACCAGAAACGACATTCGCCGAAGATGACTTTCGACAGAATTACTTCGCCGGCGACCGGCTGGCACGTTCTGTTCAACGCGCCGAGAAGATCCGTGCAGACCTTGAAGGCACCGGATACACCATGGCCGAAGCCGCCCTCAAATTCGCCCTCGCCCACCCTGCCGTCAGCACCGTTATCCCTGGCATGCGAAACGCCAAGCAGGCCGAGATGAACTGCAAAGTCTCCGACCTCCCCGATTTGTCGCCGGAGTTGCTAAACACACTCCGAGGCCACAACTGGCGTCGGTCTTTTTGGTATGGGGGGAAGGCGTAGATTGGTGACGGTCCCTCCGCCATTCAGGTAGTTGTGGGTCCGATGTTTATTTGCTGATCCGAGGCGACCAATCGGCAAAACAAGACCCAAAACCCTCGATTCAAAGGGAGCAATGTGCCCCTGATGCCCTCCACCGCGTCCAAGCGGGCGGAGGGTCGGGTGGGGGAAATCCGGTCCATAAAATTGCGTCGCGACGCAGTCGTGACTCCAAAAAGTCCGGTGAACGCGATAGTTCCCAGAGATAACGAGTCCCGGCTTCGCCGAGACACGTCGATGGCATAATCCCCTCCCGACCCTCCACCTTTTTGAAAAAAGGAGAGGGCATCATCGGCGCCATGCTCCCGTGGAATCGACAATCCAATTCGCTAGCCGATGGTTAAATCTCGGAATCTTTTGGCACAGAGAACTCTCAGTCGCTCGGGAGCAAGGCGCCACCGATGGCCTCCACCGCGTCCGAGCGGGGCTCTGGTGGGGGTAATCCGGGCAGCAAAACGCGTCGAAGCGAAGTCGTGACTCCACTCACTCAACACGGTTCGGCTCTCCGCCAAGACATTGTCGGTGAAGTCCGAGAATCATAATGTCCTTGAGGTTCAGATAACCACGTGGGTGCCACTTTCCTTAATACCGATCTCATTCTGAAGGCAAGGTTTGATTTGCGCCCGTTGGTAAACGCCCTGACGAACAATGGGCTTTTTGTGCTTGGCGACGTGACCGTCAAAGGAGGGGTCTGGAGGGCAGCTCTTCAGTCAAGTCTTGCGCGGCCGACTCCAGAGCGAGCGACAGCCCGGATCCTCACTGCAATCGAGAGCTTGGATGATGTGCAATGTGTCTCATGGCAGGGATGCCTGTCACGTTGCCTAGACTTCGGCTACGAATGCTGTGATGAGTCGTTCGAGTCGACAAGCGTAATCAGCAACCCCCTTCTCTTGAGGATTGCTAGTGCAGGAGCTACGATGGCGGTGACCATTTATCGAAGTTCGAGGCGAGAATTGGAGACCGCCAGCGACCAATATGCCGAGTGAACTCGAACTCGCTGAAGTAGTGCTGGAGATAGCATCAAGGGCACCCGGCTCCAGTGGAATCCATAGGCTATCTTGCTGGAAATCCGCTACGGGTGCGCTGATAACATAATTGCGGACCCACGAACCCACGTGAGCTATGCGCCACTGATCTCCTCTACGACGTCCGAGCAGGCGGCTAGGGGGGGGGGGGCAAATCAGGTCAGGAGAACGAGGCACGGCGAAGTCGTGACTCCATATTTCGGCCACATCGAGAGTATCCAGAGATCTGGAGTCCCGACCGGGTCGGGACAGCGTCAATGGCATAATCCCCTCCCGACCCTCCACCTT
>CAILEM010000039.1 GCA_903833215.1 uncultured Armatimonadota bacterium | reverse complement strand
GAAACCCCCGCCGGCGTGAAAGCTCACCACGCCTATCCTGGCGGCCTGGTTGAACACATGGTCACACTACTGAAGTCGGCCGAGAAAATTTGCGAAGTTTACACCGATATCGATGTGGAATTACTGCAAGCCGGTGTCTTTCTGCATGACATTGGCAAGACTCGAGAACTTTCGTGTACCAATGGCTTCAATTACACCGATGAAGGTCAACTGCTGGGACACCTGATGATCGGTGTCGAAATGCTGACGGAAAAGATTCACCGAGTCACCGAACTCACGAAAGAACCGTTTCCGCAAGAGTTGGAGTGGCGACTGAAGCACATGATTCTCAGCCACCACGGCAGCTATGAATTCGGCAGTCCAAGACTTCCCATGACTCCGGAAGCGATCATTCTGCACATGATTGACAATCTGGACGCCAAACTTCACGAATTTACACGTGCGATCCAGGACGACCCGAACAGTGCGTCGCATTGGACTTTGTTTATCCCACGCTTGGATCGCAAGATTTTTAAGGGAATCCGGCAAACGTAACCGGTGTTGTATTCTTGGTAAAATTCTAGTCTAACGAGGTTTCCGTCGATATTGGCAAGGATGAATCAGTTCATGATTCCGAACTTGCGATAATCGGGCTTTCATCAACCTCAATATCTGCGGTATACTCGATGTTTGGTTTGGATGAGCCATCAGAATAACAACGGAATGACCGTTGGGTTCCTTAAGACGATTCGACAAAAATAATGCCCCTTACGAAGTCACCTCGTTCAAAGTTACAGTTTCATCCGCAAGCGTACCTGTTCATCAATGATGCGCTTTCGGTCGCTCAAGATCTGTACGATCGCGACAAGCTCAGTGAAACGGGCGGCCATATTCTTCCGCGCGAGTTGCTCGACGGTTTCCGGCAACTCGGTCAGCGTCGTTACGGAATGCTGGCACCTGTCGTCTTCCGGAACTGGGGCATATTGTCGACCTCCGACGTCGGACGAATCGTGTTCGAACTGATTGATCTCGGCGAAATGAAAAAGACCGACAGCGATCAGTTCAGTGATTTCGTCGACGTTTATTCGTTCGATGACGCGTTTAATGCCGACTATTCCATTGACGTTTCAAAGGCGTTTAAGAGCTAGACGCAGTCATGTTCGATCAAGACGCCGATCGCACGCTTCCACCAACCGAGCGACATCGGCGCGAAGCAAGGTCGCGCGGCGAGGTCGCTCGTAGTCCAGAATTGACGTCTGCGATCATATTGCTGGCAGGTAGTGCTGTGATCTGGTGGTTTGCATCAGGCTGGGCCGCTTCGCTTGTCGAACTGATGCGAGATTCGTTGCGGTCGCCTCAAACTTCAGGCATGACGATTCCTTTCGTAACGGTTTTGACTCAACGGATCGCACAATTCTTCACCCCGATTCTTCTGACCGCCGGTCTGGTTGTCTGTGTCAGTGCGCTCGCCGCAAACATCGCCCAGACCGGATGGATCTGGATGCCAACAGCGATCATGCCTCGCTGGCGATTTCGTGGTCTTATTTCCTGGCAGCGGTGTCTGGAATCGACAGGTGGGATTCTGCGACTATGCCTGCTTGCCAGCGTCGTCTGGTTCTTTGCCAGTAGTCGGCAATCTCAGTTACTGTCGTTAGCCTTAGGCGAACCGGCGGTGATGTTTGTCCGATCAGCGGAATTAATCGGCGAGCTCTGCATCCAATTGTCGACGTGTCTGGTTCTGCTGGCCGTCGTGGACTACGGATTCCGATTCTGGCAGCACGAACAGCGTCTGAAAATGACCGTCGAAGAACGACGTCGAGAACAACAGGATGACCAGGTCGATCCAAGGATCAAACAGCGCCGACGAGTGCGACGGTCGGCCGCGTGAGCTCACGAACCACTCAACGAAGCTCCTCCCCGTAGTAGCAATTTACGGGGCGAACGGGAGCGGCAAGAGCAACGTCTTGGCCGCCCTCGCTTACATGAAAGAGGCGGTGAGCCACTCTCAACGACTCTGGAACCCTGACGAAGGAGTCCCGAGAGACCCGTTCGCATGGGGGCAGAAGCGGGATGAACTTTCGCTCTACGAAGTCCAGATGATCATCAGAGGGATCCGTTATCAGTACGGATTCATGTGCAACGACGTTGCTTTCGTCGAGGAGTGGATTTATGCATGGCCTAACGGGAAGAAGCAGGTCTGGCTTGAGCGAGAGGGCGAGAATTTCAAGTTCGGTGAGAATCTTAAGGGCGAGAATAAGGTTATCGAGGAGGTAACCCGCCAGAACGCACTGTACCTCTCGGCTGGTGCCCAACTCCGGCACGCCCAGCTATCGCCGCTCTTCTCCTGGTTCGGCTCAATTCACTCGATTACGCGAGAGCCCCGGGATGCAGCATCGCCACGACATGCAGCAACTGCTAGAGACCCTCGATCCGAAGTACGAAAAGGATGTCAAGCACGTCGACTTTCCGCGATACGCGTCGGGATATGAGCAGGCGATCAAGCGGGCCATACGGCTAGACGCCATTGCCGACGAGGTCGGCACCCCGGGGCACAATCCGACGACTAACGTTTACGAGCTGACAGAACTGATCCTTAAAGGCAGGAACTTAGACGACGGACCACCCTTTGGAGCGACCGGCGGGGATGAGCCTTCCCCTCAGGCAGAGGTTTTGCCATCGGCGTTCGATTAAGAGGGCCAATGTAGGTCCACAAGAGGTCATTTCAAATTTCCGACGCAGACCGGGCAATCTAGAAAAGCCTCAAGTCTCGGAATAACCGAACTCCCGTGAGAAAAAGTTCTAACGGTGTCTTGTCGCCCCGATCTAAAAAAAGCTGCCATGTGGGTTTGATGATTTTAGCAAGAATCGACGAGTGCGCGTACCTTGAGCGGTTCCGCCGCGAGCACGGAAAAAGTTGGGGCTAAAAGCCCTGTGACGAAAACAGCGAGAGTGTCATCTCTGTCGTATTGATGAGTCGTGATCGCCAACCTGGTATAAACGAGGCTCGAAGCCCCAAGCTGCCTTATCCGGCGTTTGACTCACGACAGAGCGCCATGCTTTTCACTTCGACCTTGGCTGGCTAGGCCAGCACTACGGCCATGGGGACAACGGCGTTATCGATCACTCTCGCCAGATTCGGCAACCGGAGCTTCGAGCGAAGTTGAGTTTACTTCTGGGGGTTGATTTGTCACCCCCAATTTTGCCAGCACTTGGACCAACAGTGAACCAAGCTGCTGCGGTTCTTTCTTTCGACTGCGGACCTGTTTACTACAAATGTCATTTAACGGTTTGGCCTCGTCGGCATACGCGGACTTCGGCAGTTGACCTGTCGCCGCCTTGAGGTCTGCCAGTACGACATCCATCGGTGTCTGATGTTTGCGATGGAAGTCGAGCAGTTTGCTGAGGACGTAACCGCGATCAAGCCGACTGGGGTGTTGGAACAGTTTTTGCCCCGCGACAATTTGAAAGACGGTACGTGTGACTCGATTGGCGACGCGACAACGGATGTCACGCGGGTCGTGTCCCTGCTCTTTCCAGAACTGGTACTTTCCGCGCCAGTACTCGTTGCATTTAATCAGATTGTCGGCGATGAGCATCCAAGCCCCGCGCATCTTTCCATTACGGAATCGCGAGAGTTTCCCACCGCGATCCACGCCGTCGCTCTGATAACGCGACGGGAAGAGTCCCGCGCGTCCTGTAACGGCCTTCGCGGAAGCATAGTGTTCGATGGGACCTGTTTCGCCCGCGACTTCTGCGGCCGAGACAACATTGATCCCTGGATGAGACAACAACAGAATCCAAGGAGTCTGCGCAAGCA
Organism: uncultured Armatimonadota bacterium; assembly: GCA_903833215.1. GTDB lineage: Bacteria > Armatimonadota > Fimbriimonadia > Fimbriimonadales > Fimbriimonadaceae > Fimbriimonas. The sequence continues at coordinate 1,831 of CAILEM010000039.1, read as the reverse complement.
ACCCGGCAGTTTCTCGTTCCACTTCGAGAATTTGTTGGGATTTCTGCCGCCAATCGATGAGCAATTGTTGCCAGAGCCTGGTGATGAGCGGATGCAGGCGATTGCCTGTGGCGGCATTGCTGGCCCAGGCAACGATGCGTTCCACGGACTTGGCTTGGAACGAACACTGTTGTTCCTTGAGCCATTTCGTGAGTCCAGGAATTCCCGCATCCAGGAGCGCGCGAGAAGTACCACCATGATCGGCAATGAACTGTAATACCATCTGCCCGATCTCATGTTCCCACAGATCGGTGCCAGGAAAAAGTCCTGCATATCCCGGCAGGCAACTTTCCAAACGAACCCGAATCTGCGATTGCAGCTTTGCTCGCTTCTTAACGAGATCACGTCGATGGCGCGTAAGGAGTTTGAGGGATTGGTAGTGTTCATTCCACTCGTGTTCAATGAGTCCGAAGCCGTTGACGCTCGCACGGTGAATCGCCACCAGATCTTTGTCATCGGTCTTGATGTCACCAGACTCCGCCATCCGATAATGATTCGAAGCAAAGGGGTGAACGAGTCGTGTCTCAAAACCCGCCGAACGCAGAGTACGCGAGACAATTTGATGATAGATTCCCGTCATCTCAACGCAGCAAATCAAATCCTTGACCCCATGTGCGTCCATCGTCTGTTTGATCAAGAGGACCATCGCCTTGAGATCGCTGCTACGATGCTCAACGGGCGTGGGGTTAACCAAGACTTTGCCATAGAAATCGCACATGATCCACTTGGATCGATCCTTGGCACAATCAACACTGACGATGGCAAACCGTTCTGGACCAACAGCCTAAACACGAGGCTGAATCACCCCGGATGGCCTGCCCAATACCGCTTGAGCAAACGCCTTCGAACGTCGTTTTGTACGCTTTTTTCCGATTTCAACTTTTGTAGTCATCTTCTCTGCCTTTCTAAAGAGAAACGTTGTTCAAACATTTCCCACAAAAGCAGAGGAAGCAATTCTTTTAGTTATTTGTTTTCAAGAACCACTTACCAGGGGACGGTCAGTGGTTCCAGGTTTCCTCGCCAAAGAGTGATCGTCTGATTGGCAGGATCGACACTGCCACCAACGAAGAGATTGGGCGAGTTCTCTGCCTGCAACGCTTCGGCGAGTTCTTCCGGTGGCAGAAACTCCTTATTCGAGGCGGATGCAAATCGTTTGAAGCAACTGGTCAACACGGGAACGGAGAGTGGATTCAGGGCGTGGATCAACAGCGCCTTGCCGAGCGAACGGCGTGGTCCCAAGACGGTTTTGAGCAAGGCCTCGGTAAGATCCTTCTCGTAGCTGATCCAAAGCGTGTCCTTGGTCGCCCGAGCAACAGAATCTCGCAAGCCCCGCGCCGATGACACGACCTGCGGATGCAGCAACAAAAATCGTTCAGGCCGTTTCTTGGCCTTATCGAGCAAGAACATTTGGACCGCAGCGGGCATGGGCTTGGTTTTCATAGTCATCAAATCATTTTCCGTCGATTCTACCCCCAGCTATCTGCGCCCGAACCTCAGATCGTTTTCTTGCCAAGGAATCAGGCTGCGATTAATGAGCTCACGTGCACCAAGAATTCTTCGTCGGAAGCGATGACTTTTGTGCGGTAAATTTTATCTAGGCAAAGTGGTTTAGTACAAACAAGATGGCGGAGGCTACGTTCCGTGCAAAAAACATCGTAATACGGAATCGCCACGGATGCATGACGAAAATCTTCGAAATCATTGGCTTGAAACTTTCTTGCCGCATCAAACCTGACAGCCGCGTGCAGCGCCGCATGAATATGAAACTGGGGTAATTCTCTCTTGATCTTCT
>CAILEM010000038.1 GCA_903833215.1 uncultured Armatimonadota bacterium | reverse complement strand
TGATGGTTGGGATGACATTGGCTTCAAAGTCACCGTTTGCGATCGTATCGATGGCAATGAGTTGTTTAGTGCTCGGTTGGTTCCTCGCAGCTACCACGATTGCGCATCTCACTTCCGGTAATGGGCTCGTTTGTGAAAGCCCCATTCTAGCGGGTGAATTCCATGCTCAATCTCGCTTTCCAGTACGCATTAGGATCGAGAACCCTAGCAACCGATGGCCCTTACTCTTCTTAACCGCCGAAATTCTCACAACCTGCGACAATCATTTACTGCGGTCGCCAAAGAAGTTTCTTGGAATACTGCCCGTCAGAAGCGCTGGAGAATTTGAATGGCACATCACAGCAAGAAAGCGTGGTCAATGCCAATTACATGGTCTGGAAGCCGGAACATCCTTTCCAGGAAGCCTGATTCATCGCGACTTCTTTTTTGCCTTCGACTTACCACTACTCGCTTTACCTACCATTTATCGATTGGGGCCCCAAGCGGATCGAATACTTCAGGGGCACCGAAGGGCTATTAGTCATCAACCTTCCACCCCGTCTGCGATGGAGGAGTTTGTGGGCGTGCGAGAATATAGGCCCGGAGACAACCCTCGAAACGTAAGCATAGCGCTCTCGATGCGAATGCCAGATTATCCTTGGCAGTTGGTCGTCAGGGAGTTTCAGGACCCAACGGACACAGCTGTATGTGTCGTGCTCGATACCTCGGTACCTCCAGGCAATTCAACCGAGGCACTTACCATGCAATACCGGCTAGAGAAGGCAATCTCATTTTCAATTTCACTGTGCCGTCGGCTCTGTGAACAAAAGCACGCTGTGCGATTCGTTGCCTATCAGCCTGGCGAGTTGACTATCAACTTATTGCTTAAGCATCCAGCACAAGATATTCCACGTCTTGAGCGAAGGCTCGCTCGGTTGGCGCCTACTCACGATCCACAAGCAGCCCAGCGCATTGTCGCTCACCAGGAACGATACTCAGATGCCGTCCTATTACTGGTCGAACTCACAAACCAGAAAACTAATGTCCGCGGGCGCCAAGAGGCGGCGCTGAGAATCTCGCCTGAATGGCAATCGTCTCTCGTGGCGGAGGTTATGGAAGCATGACGCCAAGCGACTTGTCATTCGAACTTCGGGAATCTCATGCCCTTGCTAAGCGACGTGCCCCACTCCCCCAACACCAGGGTGAGGCCAGGTACCAATCAGCATTGGATGGGGATAAATCCTACCGTGAAATGGTACTTGGAGCAGTCGCGATTGCCCTTTTTGCGGGATCGGGATTCGGGCATCTTGCTAGCGTGGCCGGCCCTTGGAAGGCGTCGCTTATCAGTTTGGCGATAGCCGGAATTGGAATTCGGATGGTAGTTCCACGCCAGTGGATAGGATCGAATGAGGCTTTCCTAGGTAGGGGTTCGATCTCGCGGCTGATTGGGGCAACGGTGCTTGGATTCGGCGTAGTGTGTGCTCTCTTGAGCGGGATGGCCTCGCTTGAGTCTTTTGTGCTCT
>CAILEM010000037.1 GCA_903833215.1 uncultured Armatimonadota bacterium | reverse complement strand
GTTTGAGAGGCTACAAGCGGCTCGAATTGACTGGAATCAGAAACGATCTTTTAAAAAACACAGAAGCAGTTTAGCGAGGCGAAAGCCGAGTGAAAACTGTTAGAAAACAAAAGGCTAAATTGTGCGCTGCGCGAATAAATGCGCAGGTGCTTGTGGTTTAAACAAGCACAGTCAATCGATCAGCCTTAACAGGCTGGTCAAAATATTTTTGGAGAGTTTGATTCTGGCTCAGAACGAACGCTGGCGGCGTGGATAAGACATGCAAGTCGAACGGGACATCATGAGTAGCAATACAAGTGATGTCTAGTGGCGAACGGGTGCGTAACACGTGGATACATTCCGGGAAGCGGGGGATAGCCCAGGGAAACTTGGATTAATACCGCATGTGGTCGAAAGACTAAAGGCAGGGACCGCAAGGCCTGCCACTTCCCGATTGGTCCGCGGCCTATCAGCTAGTTGGCGGGGTAAAAGCCCACCAAGGCTACGACGGGTAGCTGGTCTTAGAGGACGACCAGCCACACTGGAACTGAGACACGGTCCAGACACCTACGGGTGGCAGCAGTCGAGAATCTTTCACAATGGGGGCAACCCTGATGGAGCGACGCCGCGTGGAGGATAAGGTCTTCGGATTGTAAACTCCTGTCATGTGTGAACAAGGTTGTCTCGTTAATAGCGGGGCAAATTGATGGTAACACAAGAGGAAGAGACGGCTAACTCTGTGCCAGCAGCCGCGGTAATACAGAGGTCTCAAGCGTTGTTCGGAATCACTGGGCGTAAAGGGTGCGTAGGTGGCGTGGTAAGTCAGATGTGAAAGCCCGGGGCTCAACCTCGGAATTGCATCCGATACTACCATGCTAGAGTACTGAAGAGGTGACTAGAATTCTCGGTGTAGCAGTGAAATGCGTAGATATCGAGAGGAATACCAACGGCGAAGGCAGGTCACTGGGCAGTTACTGACACTGAGGCACGAAGGCCAGGGGAGCAAACGGGATTAGATACCCCGGTAGTCCTGGCAGTAAACGGTGCACGTTTGGTGTGGGCGCAATCGACCGCGTCCGCGCCGGAGCTAACGCGTTAAACGTGCCGCCTGGGAAGTACGGTCGCAAGATTAAAACTCAAAGAAATTGACGGGGACCCGCACAAGCGGTGGAGTATGTGGCTTAATTCGATGCAACGCGAAGAACCTTACCTGGTCTTGACATGCATTGTGTCTACGGTGAAAGCCGTATAGGGTAGCAATACCCGCTTTGCACAGGTGCTGCATGGCTGTCGTCAGCTCGTGTCGTGAGATGTTGGGTTAAGTCCCGCAACGAGCGCAACCCCTGTGATTTGTTGCCACCGGCTTATGCCGAGCACTCGAATCAGACTGCCTCGATCAACGAGGAGGAAGGTGGGGATGACGTCAAGTCCGTATGGCCCTTACGACCAGGGCTGCACACGTACTACAATGCCCAGTACAATGTGAACCGAGACCGCGAGGTGGAGGAAATCAATAAAACTGGGCTCAGTTCAGATTGGAGTCTGCAACTCGACTCCATGAAGCTGGAATCGCTAGTAATGGTACATCAGCTACGGTACCGTGAATACGTTCCCGGGTCTTGTACACACCGCCCGTCACATCATGGAAGCTGGTTTCGCCCGAAGTGCATACGCCAACCGCAAGGAGGCAGTGCCCTAAGGCAAGACTGGTGACTGGGATGAAGTCGTAACAAGGTAGCCGTAGGGGAACCTGCGGCTGGATCACCTCCTTTCTATGGAGAATGTCCGATGGCTCACGCCTGATAACGGACAAGGTCGACGCCCACAGCTCGCAAGAGTTAGGCGTGTGAATGGCGTAAGCCACCACAAACCTTAATACTGCGTATGATTGTCCGCAGCGCGCAATTTAGTCTTTTTGTTTTCTGTGCCTTGAGCGGGGGTTTAGCTCAGTTGGTAGAGCGCTAGCTTTGCAAGCTTGATGTCAGGAGTTCGAGTCTCCTAACCTCCACCATCAATGATCAGCGGGCATGTAGCTCAGTTGGTTAGAGCACCGCCTTGATAAGGCGGGGGTCACTGGTTCGAGTCCAGTCCTGCCCACCATTCATCACGCACATCTGTTTTTTTGGGATTCATGTTCTTTGACAACTGTATATAGGGTAGAAAACAAATTCAATTGAGCCATCTTGAGAACCGCAAGGTTTCGAAAAGATAAGTTAAATTTAAGAATCAGGCGAAAACATTTCTGTGCGGTGAAAGCCGCACTATTCGAAATGGATTTTAACAATGTAAGATTTATAGGGTATGTAGTGAATGCCTTGGCACTAGCAGGCGATGAAGGACGTGGTAAGCTGCGATAAGCTCCGGACAGCCGCAAACTGGCTTTGACCCGGAGATCTCCGAATGGGATAACCTGTAACGATTCATCTCGTTACGTGACGCTCTGAATTCATAGGAGCGTCGACGCAATACCGCCCGAAGTGAAACATCTCAGTAAGGCGAGGAAAAGAAAGCGAATGCGATTCCGTCAGTAGTGGCGAACGAAAGCGGAACAGCCTAAACCGGAAGTTTACTTCCGGGGTTCGGGGCCCGATGTGGTAGTTGAAAGGTTAGGTGAAGCGAATGGAAAATCGCTCCAAAGAGGGTGAGAGGCCCGTAACCGAAAACCTGACAACGCCTAGGGATTCCCAGAGTAATACGATCCACGTGGCATTTCGTATGAATATGTGCCGACCACGGCATAAGGCTAAATACTCGCTAGTGACCGACAGTGAACAAGTACCGCGAGGGAAAGGTGAAAAGAACCGCCGTGAGCGGAGTGAAATAGTACCTGAAACCACATACCTACAAGGTGTCAGAGCCGGCTTGTCCGGTGATGGCGTGCCTTTTGCAAAATGAGTCTGCGAGTCAGTCTGTGTGGCAAGCCTAAGTCCTTCTGGGACGGAGGCGGAGCGAAAGCGAGTCCGAACAGGGCGACAAGTCGCACGGGCTGAACCCGAAGCGGAGGCGATCTACCCATGGCCAGGTTGAAGCGTTGGTAATACGACGTGGAGGACCGAACTGGTGAACCTTGAGACGTTCTCGGATGAGCTGTGGGTAGGAGTGAAAGGCTAATCAAGCCCCGTAATAGCTGGTTCTCCCCGAAATGTATTTAGGTGCAGCGTCATGCGCTGATCGAGGGGGGTAGAGCACTGAATGAGCTAGGGGGCACACCCGCCTACCAAACTCAATCAAACTCCGAATACCCTCGAATGTAGCATGGCAGTAAGACAGTGGGGGATAAGCTTCATTGTCGAAAGGGAAACAGCCCAGCCCTGCAGCTAAGGTGCCCAAATGCCGCTAAGTGGAAAGGAGGTGAGATTTCATTGACAGTGAGGATGTTGGCTTAG
>CAILEM010000036.1 GCA_903833215.1 uncultured Armatimonadota bacterium | reverse complement strand
TCTAGCAGGGTGCGGAGAAAGGCCGAAATCGGGGGTATTGCGAGATTCTTGAGGATTAGGTCATTCGTCTTTACTATGTGAAGGGCGCCGATCAGATTCAGCCTGCTTTGATGGCGACGATTAACCTCGAATCGTTTGTCGCCGAGAACCATAAGCTTCGGGAAATCCGAGCTATCGTGAACTCGATACTCGTGGATTGCCAGCCTGAGTTTGAGTTGATGTACTCAAAGATCGGTCGCCCCTCGATCCCGCCAGAGCAGCTTCTTCGTGCATTGCTCTTGATGGTGCTCTATACAATTCCGAGCGAGCGTCGCCTGATGGAGCACGTTCGCTACAACCTGCTCTTTCGTTGGTTCATTGGTCTGGATGCCGACGAAGATGTCTGGGATGTGACGGTATTTACCAAGAACCGGGATCGCCTATTGGAGGCTGAGGTAGCGCGCCTCTTCTTTGAGGGAGTGAAGTCTCACGCCAAGGCTCGGCGTCTGATGAGCGAGGATCACTTCAGCGTCGACGGCACACTACTGGAGGCTTGGGCTTCGTTTAAAAGCATCCAGCCGATACGTTCTAAGGATGACGATTCGGATGGTCCTCCAAAACCTGGCGGTTCCAATCCAGATGTAGATTTCAAAGGCCAGACTCGCACAAACGACACGCATCGAAGTGTCACCGAACCTGACGCACGCCTGGCGCGCAAGGGTAAAGGCAAAGAAGCCAAGCTCTGTCTTTCGGGCAACGTTCTTATGGAGAATCGCAATGGTCTGATCGTTGACGCCGAGGTCCTTTTGGTGGAAGGAAACCACGAAACAGAGGCGGCTCTTGCACTACTCAAAGACCACGCCCATAAGAATTCCACCGTCGGAGCCGACAAGCTCTATGACACGACGGAGTTTGTAACCGGCTGCCGCGCACTCCGCATCACCCCGCATGTGTCCCAGAACAACAAGAACCGCGCCAGCAGAATCGACGGCAGAACGACCAAAGAGCCCGGTTACGAAGTGAGCCAAAACAAACGGAAACGGATCGAGGAAATCTTTGGCTGGATGAAGACGGTCGGAGGTCTTAGGAAGCTCAGGTATCGGGGTAGGAGACGGGTCAACTGGATCTTTCTCTTCTGCTCTGCGGCCTTCAATCTCGTCCGAATAGTAAACATCGCAAGGCAAGCGGCATAAAGAGCGGAAGGAAGGTGGGTACCAGCCTCCCTTACGGCCAAATCCGTAAATAGTAGCTCACATATCGCAATAGACAGGCACAAGCGAAACGGAACGGTGACTTCCTATCTACCTGCTCGCAAGGTGGCTAAGAAAACACGCTGCTTTTTCCGCACCCTGCTAGGCGATTAGGTGTCCGATGGTTTGCGATTCTTTTGGTGGCGTTGTCGGTTGTCCAATCTGTGTTGGCCGCAGAGATTGAGGTTTGGCATGCTCACGAGATCACACTCCATGCAGAGCGTACGTACGCTCATCCATTTGAGGATGTCGATGTAACTGCGATGTTTTCCGGACCGAAAGGAGTAACACTGCGGCGTCCGGCCTTTTGGGATGGCGGCGATACCTGGAGGATTCGTTTTGCTCCGACTGCGCCTGGTAACTGGACCTACGTTACCACCTGCTCCAACGCAGTTGATCTCGGTCTGAACCAGGTCAAGGGGCAGATTCACGCTATCCCAAACACTTCAACGCTGCCCGTCTACCAACATGGTTTCCTCAGAGTAAGTGACAACAAACGATCGTTTTGTTACCGTGACGGCAAGCCGTTCTTCTGGCTAGGTGAGGTTCATTGGCTTTGGGAAAAGGAGCGTTTGGAGGAGTCGAACAAACCAGGTTGGACGAGCGAATTCCGAGGGATGGTCGATAAGCGAAAGGTACAGGGCTTCAACGTCTACCAAGTCGAGCTCTTCGATTGGTGGCAAGGGGCGACACTTGGCGGGTCAAGCTCCAACAAAGTTAGCGAGCTGAATTTAGCGTCATTTCAGAAGAATATCGATCCGAAATGGAAGTACCTGGCCGACAACGGCTTTGTCGTCGCGACGACGCTGGGAATCCTCCCGAAGGACGCATCCCCCGAATTGGGCAAGCGGGTTGCCCGAATTGCGAAGTACGTTTGTGCCCGTTACGGTGCTTACCCAAGCGCTTGGCTCATGTTCCAGGAGTGCACGGCGAACTTCACGGATTCGTTTACGAGCGAAGGTCAGCGGCAACGTTATATGGATATTGTTCGAGAAGTCGGCCACACGTTTCAACGCGAAGATGGCTACCATCATCCGAGAACGGCACACAGTGATGCCTCCATTGTTACCGCCTATCGGGGCGAGGATTGGCTCGATTTCACGATGTTCCAAGCCGGACACTCCAAAGCTCTCGACCATCGGCGCTATTACGACTTCTACTTCGACCCCAAACAGACGCTTCCCCAGATCGAAGGCGAAGCTGACTTCGAACGGCTGTTCGAGGGGAGTGAGTTACGCGACGCTCAAGTGATCACCGACGCCGACGTGCGCGACAAGGCCTATCGTGCAATGCTTTCCGGGTGCTGCGGTTTCACCTATGGGGCTGGGGGCGTTTGGCAAGCAACGTGGGACAAAGAACGGACTGGCAATCAGACCGTCTACGGGACAACCCCATGGCGCGATGGGATCGACTTGCCGGGCGGGAAGCAGTTGGCGCTTGCCCAACGCTTCTTCCAGATGTTCTTGGAGACAGACTTCAAGCCGAGACCTGAATGCGACGATTTGCTGAGCTACGACGACTCGATTGAAAGATCGAAACGGCCGATCCTGGCTAGCAACCCCAAGGTCACCAGGGCTCTGGTCTACTTCCCGGCTGGACCAAGTTTTCACTGCCAATTTCATAACCTCCACAAGAAGCTCTTTTCGATGGTGTGGTTCGACCCACGTACAGGTCAGATGTCGACTGCGCAAAACGAAGAACGGGCAAGGGGAGGCACGCTGGCATGTCCAGACAAGCCAGATTCACAGGACTGGGTCCTTTACATAGCTGCTGCCGACAGGGAAATAGACGTCATTGGTGACATTCCATCGCGATGGCTGCTTGCCAAAGCGGAGTTAGCAGAGCTTGACAAGAAGAACGTCGCTCGCGAGGCAGTCGTCACCGCCAGCAGCACCGACCTCGCGAGCCATGTGTACGATCCGAAGAATGCGATCGACGGAAACACGGACACAGCTGACTGGCACCATTGGTCGAATGATGCAGCCATTGACCCGGCAACACCCGCGAAACCAGTTTGGCTCCAACTTGAGTGGAAGTCTGCGGTTTTGGTGGACACCATCGTTGTGCACACCATGGATGGTTACGCGGCCCGGGACTATCAGATTCAGGTTGACGATGGGTCTGGATGGAAGACGCTTGCCGAGGCGAGCGTGACGGATAACGTTTCGTCGGTTAGGAAGCACAAGCTTCGGGAGCTCGTTACCGTTCGACGGCTCCGATTCTTGGGTCTGCGAGGGCCATCGAATCAGCCAACGATTGTGCGGGTCGTTGAGATTCAGGTGTTTCGCAAATAGCCGAATGGATGTTGTTGTCGGCGGTGGGTCGGATCGTTGACTTTTGGCGTTGCCAGAGGTCGCTGGGTGATACCCACCGACGAGATATGTCGCACTTCCAGCGCTCTTGGTTCGTGGTTGACCGGGTCACCAGGCTTGCAGCCTGGGCTGGTATATTCTCGCCCCTCTGGGGCTAACGGGGCAGCAACCTGCTCGCCCTTGTCGCTGGTTTATTGGCCGGTGGTCGTCATTTGGCAGGAGGCTTTGCGGTACATCCTGATTCGGCGGCGAACTCAAAGACTGCGGTATTGCGGTGGTCACGGCATTATCCGCGTACTCCAAACGTCCTCAGGTGCCCGAGGCGTCTGAACGCAAAGAACAAACACACCCACTTCATTCCAACCACGCGTTCCGGGACCCTGTCAGCGGAACTCCATTCCGACTCCGAAGGCAGAAACTCAAAAATGTTCCCTCAGTCTCGAAATTTGGTGTTACACTTGAGAGGATCTTCAAAGGAATGAAGCGAATACTGCACTGTCTGGGTCCATGGATGGCGATGACTGCGGTGGCATACGGGCAAGCCCGCGATGCCGACGTACTCTACACCTACTTTGACGACGCTCCCGTACACGGGTCTCGCGTCGCTGACGAATGTTGGGTCCCGATTGACCAACTCTCTCGTTTTGGTTGGCATGTAGATGTCCGCGCAGACCTCGCCGAAATTAAAGCCGAGGGCATCGAATTTAGCCTTCAGGTAAGAACTGTGTCGGGTCACACTTCCCTACCGTTACGCGCTGCGATGTCGAAGCTGGGCGGAACCACGGAATGGATCGTTAATACCGACACCCTTCAGGTCCTCTCTGAATTGTCCTCCGTCAAGATTGAATCCGGCAAGATCCGAGTCAACTCCCCACTTTTGATCAAGCCACGCCCGTTCGTTCTCACGGGGCCCGATCGAATTGTGATCGACTACATCGGCGCAAAACTGGGACCGAAGACGACGCAAACCTTGGAAGGTGGCGTGCGGCTGACGCAGTACAAACCAAACGTCGTGCGACTCGTCCTCCAGACGTCCGGTGTGCCCGACATCTCAAAGGTTCCAAGCGACCCAACTAAATCCTCTGAGCTTGAACTTGCGGAAGCAGGCACCGAGGAACCCCAAGCGAAGCCACCCAAGGTTGAGACCTATCAAACCAAGGCAGATCCCCTTGGTAGCACCGTCATACAAGGTTCACCACAGTTTCTTCCGCTGGCGATTGACCACGAAGACAACCAAAGTGCTCGCCTTTCGATCAAGTTGACGGGACTGAAAGGGCAGGCTCAGATTAGGAAGCCCGACCCTCAAACGTTGGAAATCACCCTCCCCGGTGTATTTCTCGACTTGGCCCCGGAATTCAAACTTGCCACCGAGACAGTGACGCTTACGAGGGCGACTCGAACGGCAACAGGGACGTTGGTTTCACTGTATCTCGTTCGCCCGTTGGGGGCTGAAGTTTCGACGGCGGGACAGACGGTATCCATTCAGTTGATCAAGCCAAACGTTGGGGATGGTCGGCTGCTCGGCAAGGTCATCGTCGTCGACCCCGGCCATGGCGGAGCCGATGGCGGTGCGAAGGAAGCTGGCTTCCATGAGAAGGACCTAACATTGCCGATCGCCAAACTGGTCGCGGCAAGACTGGCTGAAGCAGGTGCCACTGTTATCATGACTCGGAAGACGGACATCTTCATTCCGCTGACCACCCGGGCTGACATAGCTAATACGAGCCACGCTGACTTCTTTGTTTCGTGTCATATCAACGATTCGGGCGGACCACGGAACATGTCCGGCACAATCACCTTCCATCATAAAGGGAATGAAATTTGTCGGGTCTTGGCCGAGTGCATTCAGCATGAGATCGCCAAGGTGAGCGGCATCCCCAACAAGGGTGTGTGGAGCGATGGAAAGATCTATCCACAAAGCGGTTTCTCAGTACTCCGCAACACAAAGATGGCTGGAGTTCTTATTGAATTTGGATTTATCGACAACGCGCAAGACAGAAAACGAATGGTTACCGACCAGTTCCAAGAAGCCGTTGCAAAGGCTGTTGTTCAAGGGATCAAGGTGTATCTAGGCGATGCCAAAGCGAACTAGTAATTCATCCTCCGGAAAGGGCGTTCTTGCTATCCTGATGCTGACCGTATTTGGTGCAGGTGGCTTGGCCGCCTACGTACGGCTGAACCCGGCCGCGGCTCATGTTCAAGTACAGGATCGTCAGACCCACCCTGATGTTTCGATCAGCACTAAGCCGGTGGCTGATCCTGAACAAGCTCCAACTGCTTCGAGCGACCTCCTTGTTCCGGTGGTAGCAGAAAACGACGTCAAGCTCGGCAAAGCGGCTCAAGTTCCGCAAGAAGGTGTGCGTCCTGAGGTGTCGTTAATCAACGAGACCCTCGCATCCCTAAAAGTCGAAGGAGCTAGAGCGATTGGTATTGACGTGCAAGATCGCCACGCCGTTGTGAGCTTTACTCCCGAAATCGAACAGGGATATGGCACGATCGAAGAGGGTTACCTGATCAAAGGCCTGTCCATTGCCCTCGGTCAATTCAAGGACATCGACAAGTTTCAGATTGCCGTCAACGGAAAAATCGTCGATTCGCTTGGAAATATCGACCTGGCGACACCGGTTGAGGTGATTCGAGAGGGGCAATCAACCACCAAGAAAAAGAAGTCGCCGATCAACCCTTAGTCGGCTGATTCGCATCTGCGAGTAATCCACTCTGTTTTTCACGATAGGCCTGGACCGCGTCCCAAACCTTTGTGATGATCGTTCCCGCAAGCAATCCGCAGGCCCACCCAAGCAACACTTGGTGAGGGTAGTGAGCCCCACAAAACACGCGTGAGAAGCCGGTAACGATCGCCACAATGATCCAAGGTGTTCCCCACCAACGCAGGCGGTATGTGAACACGACGGCGAGCGCAGCCATGTTTGCACTATGAGCCGACGCGGTTCCGTGACTTGGTGATGTCCCTACCCACATCACAACGTCATGCAATTCCTGAAAGGGCCGATGCTCGGGATGGAGGGCTTTGAAGAGATCAGTTAGACCATTTGCCACCAGGAAAGCCAGGATGGCTTGGATGAAAGCATGGCGCGTGCGACACCCGCGTGCGATCATTCCAATCGCGAGAAGAGCCATGAAGATCTTGACCGAGGGATAGTTCATCGCCTCGCTGAAGAACCGCATAAAGGGTCCCAGCGACTGAGGCCATTGATTGATACATCGAAATAGGCCTACGTCCGGGGGTCCCACGAACGAAGTGTACTTGCCTGGTGTAGAAGATAGGAAATGTCGGCGTTCGCATCCTTCCTCGGACGAGCCTTATGGCGCGTGTTGCTTTGGCTCATGCGTCGCCCGTTCATGAAGAACTTCCAACGGTGGACGGTAGAAGTCTTGCCCATCTCGATGCGCGACAAGGCACGCGATGGGCTGATCCGGCAGAATCGATTCGCGCGGAAAATCGGGCTGCCGATGCTGACGGTTATGATGAGTCTCGTGATCGGGAGTGTGCTGATCACCACCACGTTCATGGTGGCGATGCATCTGTACGAAACCGGGTACCTAACCATTCCCCGCCGCATACGGCACCATCTCGGAGAGTAGCCCACAGCCCCCGTAGTCGCCGGTGATCGTACCGGCGTCCGGAAGCACGGTGGACATCCCACGGTCGCCCGCCGTAAGCGCCATCGCCCCAAATTATGCCATCGGCTGCTGCGTCGGTACGATCACCGCCGACTACGGTGGCTTCAGGTGATATACGGTTGGTTTGTGAATCCCGTCGGCCCTTCGTCGCCACGGAGACGACGGCTACGGATGTTGTGGAATCCGATCGAGCGGGCTATTCTGGCTCGATGCCCGCGAAACGGGACCAGTCGCCTAGGTAGAGGACTTCCTCCTCCAACTCGACACCGAACTTGGCTCGCACCACACTCTTAACCGTTTGAGCGAGGCGGAAGATTTCTTCGGCGGTTGCGTTGCCGACGTTTAGCATGAAGTTCGCATGACGCTGGCCCATCATGGCGCCGCCGAAGCGATGACCTTTGAGGCCGGCTGCTTCAATGAGGTAGCCGGCAGGAACGATTCCTGCGGCTTTGAGCGGTGCAGGGAGCGTGACCAGCGACTCGGCGAGCAATTTGTTGGTGACGTTCTTGAAGAAGCTCCCCGCGCTCGGGGAAGGCGGTTGCTTACTGATGCGCTGTCGTTGATACTCACGCGCCTCATCGTAGATCTGCTTGGGCTGACCAAGCGGAAGTTGCATCTCGACGCGCAAAACGATCGCGGCAGGTGCATCGCTTTTTCTCAGGACGCTATCGCGATAAGAGAACTCCATCCACGCCGGCGGCACCCATTGGCGCACTCCGTCGTGAACGATCTCAAGGCGCGTCAAAAACTCTGACACACAGCTACGATACGCGCCGGCATTGCTCACCAACGCTCCACCCAAGCTGCCTGGAATTCCGACTGCAAACTCAAGGCCATGCATGCCCGCTTGTGCCGTCTTGAGAAACAGCTCTTGAAAGGCGCAACCTGTCTCCGCAATCACCAAACCACTGGGCCGGACATCGATGCATGAGGCTTGGTTAATAATCGTCAGACCGCGAACGCCATCGTCGGATGGCAAAACATTGCTGCCGCCACCCAGAACCGTCGTCGGCAACTTCTGACGGTGGCCCCAAGCGGAATCGGTGGCCAACTCCTCGAGGTTCCGAGCAACCATGAGCAGATCTGCCTTTCCCCCTGCCCGGAGCGTCGCGAAAGGTTTTAGTGAGACATCATGTCTCAGCCCGGCCAGATCAGCCATTCCCACCCGAGTTCAGGACGAATGGCTTCTTTGGAATCGAGATGCTCGGCTCGATGAGGTACTCAGGAGCGAACTCCATCGCACTCTTCGCGACAAGTTGGCCGAGGATATCATAGAATCTTGCCGCGCTCGGAAATACCTGATTTTCAATGCCAGGACCAAACCCAATGAAGGGACCCTCAGGCAGTTCAACCTGTCGTATGGGTTCTATTCCCGGTTTTCTTACGAAGAACTCACCCTTCTTGCTTGGCAAAACAACCACTTGCTTGCTCGAAATGAGGTCGAAACTTGTCGCTCCTGCCACCTGTCTTCGGAACAGATAGCCAAAGGTCTTTGCCAGAGTTACACCGACGCGAACGCCCGTAAAGCTGCCTGGCCCAAGGTCGGCGACAAATAGCTCGGCATCTTTCAGTTGGAGGCCAGATTCTCTCGCCATCCCCTCAAGCAATCGAAGACAGGCCCCGCTCGCCCCTTGGGGGGCATTTTCCGAGCCGTGCCATAGCACTCCCTTTTCAGGATCGATCGCGGCAACGCTTGACCACGCACTCGACGTGCTGAAGCCGATAATCACGGGACAATCTCAAGACTTATCGTCTTTAGGAGCTGCTCGATGAGCTTACGATCCGCTTTATAGGCGACGGCATCGGTTTGACTGTAGGTTAATACAAAGTAGTACCCACCCATCGACCCTGCGGCCTCACAGGTCATCAGTGAACCCTTCGCATCCGTTCCGGTCCGCCATGTCGATGACACCGAACAACCCGCCCGATTATTTGTGGGTCCAGTATCTTCACGACGATCGACCTTCACAAAGTTGGCCAGGCTCGTTGAGGACACTTTCGTCAGTGCCGTCAATGCTGGATCGCTGTCAAGCAGAGAGAACAACTCGATGTGGAGCGGTTTGCTCAAAAGTGGTCCCGTGACTTGCAGGGTGTTATCTTTGATCCCTTCGCCTTTCCACTCTTCGGGAATCCGCAAGTTAAGCTTTCGGGTGGACACAACGACCTCAATCGCGACGGGTGCCATCTTTGCTTGGTTCTTGTGATTCTTTGGTGAGTCAATCGGATGAGGTGCCAAGTCGGCACGTTCGGGCTTTTTCGGTGCCGGAGCAAGCTCTTTGGACGGATCATCCTCCTCAGGTAGCTTCCCGTCAACCGACTTCAAGGTCTCGAGCACTTGTCCAAATTCGTAGAACACTTTGTCAAATGAACCGGCAGGACTTGAAAGGCGGATAAGCATCTTTTGGCTCGTCTTGGTGTAGAACAAGCCCAAAACGCTCGTCATCGCAGTTCCACGTTCGGTGTATTCAACGCGGCTAAACAGCATTGAAACGCCCAGAACTTCTTGTGTCCACTGACGAACCATTTGACGATGTAGTTGTTCATTGGCCCGAAGTTGGATGGTCTGCCAAAGGTCAATGCTGGCGTGATAGTCGGTTCGGTCGATATCCAACTCCGCCTTGTCGCTGGAGCCTTCAATTGGGATCGAGAACGTCGTGCGGGCGCTATCCTTGCGCTTGGTTGATTTAACAATCGTCCACGCCTTGGAGTGTTTGAATTGAAAACCGACAAACGGCTCGGTAAAGGTTGCAGTTGGTGTGTCCTGTGGGAAGGTCAGGCAACTTACTGCGGCAATGAGCAGGGCGATCTTCATGCGATTGTCTCTATTATGGTGTGCAAGCCTGGTTTGGGTGTTGTTAGGCAAACCCAACTCTACGTACGACGTCTAGAAGCCATAATGGTTCCGTGCTCGGTCAATGGATGGAAAATGAGATTCGAGAGCAGCCTCAGGTGCTCGCGAAAGGTGCAAGTCAATACATCGGTGCTCTGGAGGCACTTCGCGGTCAGGAATTTGAAATGGTCTTGCTGGCTGCCCGAGGATCTTCGGATAACGCCGCACTCTATGCCCGCTACTTGATTGAAGTATTCCTTCAAGTCCCGGTTTGTCTCGCCGCGCCGTCGGTGCTTACGCGTTTCGGTAGGAAGGTCAAGTACACCAACTGCCTGGCGATCGGTATTTCGCAAAGTGGTGCGGCACCCGACGTCGCCGAAGTGCTCGCTTCTCTTCGCTCGGAGGGCCATACAACTTTGGCCATTACCAACACCGAAGGCTCTCGACTCACCCGAGAAGCTGAACACACCTTGCTGCTTGGTGCCGGACTTGAGAGATCGGTCGCGGCCACAAAGACTTACTCAGCCTCACTTCTGGCTCTTTACGAGGTTGTCCGGGTTCTCGGAGCGGAATTGCCAGATCCGACATCCCTCTTGCCAAACGATGCCTGGGTAGAAGTCGCTCGTGAAAAAGCAGCCGCCGCCAGCGGCTCCGTCGTCCGAAACAGCCCCATCTTCTCACTGGGACGTGGCTTTGGGTTCTCTACCGCTCAGGAAGCTGCCCTAAAGCTCATGGAGTGCGCTCTGATCCCATGCAAGGCATACTCTTCAGCCGATTTCGAGCACGGCCCCAAGGCTCTTGCCGGTCACGGCAGCACCGCGATCTGCTTCGACGGTCCCAAGCCGGACCTAGCCGCGCAAGGCTGCGAAATCATCGAAACTCCCGTCGCCCCCGAAAATCGGGCCGGTGACATCGAAGGAATCCTCAACCCGATTTGGGACATCTTCTTCGGTCAATGGCTAGCACTCCTTAGCGCACGAGCACGCGGGCTGAACCCGGACGATCCCCGCCATATACAGAAAGTCACCCAGACGCTCTAAGAAACCCAGGACACGCCTTGCGATGATGCCTCCAGCCGAAGCGAAAGCGAAGCCTGGAGGCTAATTCACCGCCTGATCGGGTGCACACTTTTCGTACAGAACGAACCTGGATGCCTCACGCCCGAGCCCTTAGGCGAGGCCGTGAGTGCTACCAATCATCTGCTCGGGAGGAAGCCGCACGCACACCACTTTGGTGGAATGACGGCGTCGGCAGCAGGTAGAAGAAAGGCAGTCTTCATCGAAGGCTGGTCGATGATGCCTCCAGGCTCCACTTCGTTCCGGCTGGAAGCATCATCGTGGGGAAGGGCACCGAAACAAAAAAGAGCCCCGCGCGTATATGCGCGGGGCTCTTTTCATTGCCTAGTTACTTGGCTTCTTTGAACTCAGCGTCGATGACTTCTTCGTTCGCGGCTCCACCGGGGGCACCCGGTTGCTGCTCGCTGGCATCAGCGGCGGCGCTAGCTGCGGTGTAGAGCTTCTCGGCGATGGCGTGGCTTTCGGTTTCAAGGGCGCTGAAAGCGGCTTGAATCTCGGTCTCATCTTCGCTGTTGATCGCTTTTCGCAGGGTTTCGATCTTCTCAGTCGCGCTTTGTCGCGCGGCCTCGTCAACCTTATCACCAGCTTCACGCAAAGTCTTCTCGGTCTGGTAGGCAAGGCTCTCCGACTTGTTCTTCAGTTCGATGAACTCTTGCTGCTTGCGGTCGTTATCCGCATTCATCTCAGCTTCGGACACCATGCGCTCGATCTCGTCGCGGTTCAGGTTGCCGCTGCCCGTGATCGTGATGCTCTGCTTCGAACCAGTGCCCTTCTCCAACGCACTCACATTGAGGATTCCGTTCGCGTCGATGTCGAACGTGACTTCGATCTGAGGAACGCGAGCTGGAGCCGGTGGGATGCCTGCGAGGTGGAACCGTCCAATGCTCTTGTTGTCGCGAGCCATCGGTCTCTCACCCTGAAGGATGTGGATCTCAACTTCCGGCTGGTTATCAGCAGCGGTTGTGTAAACCCGACTCTTCTTGGTTGGGATCGTGGTGTTTCGCTCGATGAGCTTGTCGAAGATGCCGCCCTGGGTTTCAACGCCCAGCGAAAGCGGGGTGACATCGAGGAGGACGATGTTCTTAACTTCTCCGCCCAAGACGCCAGCCTGAATCGCGGCGCCGACAGCGACGACTTCATCAGGATTGACCGAGCGGTTTGGCTCTTTGCCCGTCAACTTCTTGACGAGATCCTGAACCATCGGCATTCGGCTTGAACCACCGACCATGATGACTTCGTTGATGTCGCCTGGCTTCAACTTCGCGTCTTCCAGCGCCTGGTTGAACGGTTTCTTGACGCGCTCCATCAGGTCCGCCGTCAGTTCTTCGAACTTCGCACGGGTGATGCTGTAATCCATATGCTTCGGCTCGTTATCAATCGCCGTGATGTACGGAAGGTTGATCTGAGTCGACATTTGGCTAGAAAGCTCGATCTTGGCGCGCTCGGCAGCTTCTCGCAATCGCTGGATTGACGCACGATCCTTTGTAAGGTCGACGCCTTGGTCCTTCTTAAACTGGGCTACCAAATACTCCACGATCTTGTTGTCGTAGTCGTCTCCGCCAAGATGGCTGTCGCCAGCGGTGCTGCGAACTTCGAACACGCCTTCACCGACATCGAGAACGGATACGTCAAACGTTCCGCCGCCGAGGTCGAATACGAGGATCGTCTCGTTTGCTTTCTTGTCGAGACCGTATGCCAACGATGCCGCAGTCGGCTCGTTGATGATACGAAGCACCTTCATGCCTGCGATTTCGCCAGCATTCTTGGTAGCCGTTCTCTGAGCGTCGTTGAAGTACGCAGGAACGGTGATGACGGCCTGGTCAACTGTCTCTCCAAGATATGCCTCGGCGTCCGCCTTCAGCTTCTGAAGGATCATCGCGGAAACTTCTTCCGGAGTCAATTCTTTGCCAAGTGCTGGTACAAATGCGACGGCCTGGTTGTTCTTACCCGCCTTCACTTTGTAACCGACTCTGCCGATTTCATCGCTGACTTCATTAACCGTGTGGCCCATGAATCGCTTGATCGAGTAGATGGTGTTATCGGGGTTGACGACCGATTGTCGCTTTGCAGTCACGCCAACCAGGCGCTCGCCATTCTGCTTGAAACCCACGACGCTCGGCATGGTCCTTGAACCTTCTGCCGTGCTGATGACGACGGGTTCTCCGCCTTCCATCACCGCGACGACCGAGTTTGTCGTTCCTAAGTCAATTCCTACTGTCTTTCCCACTGTGCTCCTAACTCCTTTTTTAACTCAAGAGGATCAAACCAATTGAGTCTATGACACTCAATGCCTATGAATACAGATATTGTACTCGAAAGGTTCCCTCTCGGTTGCAACCGTTGTGTTAGGCGCAGTGGAGAAAAAGAAGTTTCACATTCGAAGGATTAACTTTCGAACATATTCGTGCTCCTGATGCCTCCACCCGGAGCCATCGGCGGAGCGTGGAGGCTATCCATAAAGTGCTCGGCCAGGAAAAACGTCCAGCCTCCGCCTACAATGATGCCTCACGCCTGAGCCTCTGACGAAGCCGTGAGTGCTAACCATAGAGTGCTTTGAAGGCACACGGAGCGGTTCGCCGTCGGAAGCAGGCGGATCGAGCCTCCACGCTCCACTTCGTTCCGGCTGGAGGCATCACAGTACGTGTATGCCCTGTGTGCCTATTCTAGTATATCGTTCCATTAATTGATCGACATGGCTTCAATCTCTTCAAGCGCTTGGAATTTGGTCCATCTGAAAATGACGGGTTCTTCGTTCATCTCTTGAATACCCAAGAGAATTCGCCTTTTGAGTTCGGCTTTGGATT
>CAILEM010000035.1 GCA_903833215.1 uncultured Armatimonadota bacterium | reverse complement strand
GTGGAAATTGACCTTCAGAAGCCCACATGGCGCGATTGGATCGATGAAAGTGAGTCCGACAACAATCTCGGTGCGCAAAAAAAAGAGCGCGCCAGAGGCTAACACAAGAATAGCCTCCAGTGAATTCTTTTACAGCTCCTTGGACGCGATGGAGGCCATCGGTGGCGCGGCGCTCCCGTTAATTCGAAAGTTTTCGATCCCAATCGTGCCTACGGAATATGGTGTCACGACATCGTCGCGACGCGTTTTTCGGACCCGATTTCCCTCTCAGATCCTTACCCGGTTGAACGCAGGAGGGGCCATCGTTGGCGCGGTGCTCCCGTTTGTTCGAAAGCTTTCGATCCCAAACGTGCCTACGGAATATGGTGTCACGACTCCGTCGCGACGCGTTTTTCGGACCCGATTTCCCTCTCAGAGCCCCCACTTTGACGCGATGGAGGCCATCAGTGGCGCGGGACTCCCGTTTTTTCGAGAATTTTCGATCTCAAACGTGCCTTCGGAATATGGTGTCTCGACTTCGTCTTGACGCGTTTTGCTGACCGGATTTCCCCCACCAGAGCCTCCCCCGCTTGGACGCTGGAGAGGCCATCGGTGGCGCGGCGCTCCCGTTTATTCGAATGTTTTCAATCCCAAATGTGCCTACCGGAATATGGAGCCACGACTCCGTCGCGATGCGTTTTGCTGACCGGATTTCCGCCACCAGAGCCCCCCGCTTTGAGCTGGAGAGGCCATCCGTGGCGCGGTGCTCCCGTGGAATCGGGGGTTTTCGGTGTTTAGTGGGCCGTAGGAATTGTCGAAGTGACCTCTGTTAACTTAGGACTTGCTTCACGAAGGCTACGTCTTCGGCGGACATGGGGCGACCTTGGGCGGCTAGGTTGACGGTGACCTGGCGCTGGTTTCGGAAGCCGGGGATGACGCAGGCGACGTGGGGTTGGGCTAGGACGTAGTTGAGGGCTACCGATGCGAGATCCTCGATGGAATCTCCGAAGCGGGCCTTTAGCTGGGTGAGCTTGGGCTTGAGCTCGGCGATGGCGGGGGCTGAGAACGCACCGGAATTCTGGCGATGGTCGCCTGGTTCAAATGTTGGAGGATTCGCTGGATCGTATTTGTCGAGTAGGCGGGCTTGGGCAAGGGGGCTGAAGGCGACGAACGTCATGTTCTCGCGTCCCATCAGTTCGCTGACAGGGGATCCAGGGCGAATGAACTGGTCGTCGAGCGCATGCGCCCAGCTTTGGAGAACGGCGGGACGAACCTTTGGCGTGACTCGCAGGAAGTCTTCTGCGGAGTAGGCGGACTGGCCTTTCACTCGAACTTTGCCTTCCTCAACCAAGCGGTCGAGAACCTCAACGGCACCATCGAGATACATGTCGCCTTCGCCAAAGCTACCGTGGTGGAAGTAATACACGTCGATGTACTCTCGGCCAAGGTTGATCAAGGACTGCTCGCATTGATGGCGAATATGGGCTGGTTCATAGGCATGGGCGGCCGTGCCTGGGAAGTGACCAACCTTCGTGGCAATGATGTAGTCGGTGGTGTTTAGGCCCAACTTAACGAAGGCTCGCCGCAGCATCTGCTCGGCTTTTCCGTTGCCGTAGACATCGGCGTTATCGAAGTGATTGACTCCTGCGTCGATACCGGCTTTGATGGCTTGGATGATTTCATCCTCGTCCACATTCGCCCAACCGTTCGCATTTCCATTGACCCAGTTGAGGCCACCCATCGTCCAACAGCCGAGGCTGATTTCCGATACCTTTACACCTGATTTGCCAAGCTCTCTCAATTCCATTCAAATAGCTTGGCACGAAGCTTTGAGTGGATGGTAGGTTCCACAGCCAATCTGACGATGTTGTTCGGTTGCTTCGCGTCAGGCCCTGCTTGAAAAATGAGCGAACCCAAATCAGGGCCCAACATGTCTCATACACAGGATCGTCGCACGATGCCGGGTCATTCGGGGTATGAATGGGCTGACTTCCAGCGTACAGAAAACAGAACTATGAGATCTTCAAAAAGTTTGGCATGGGCGATGAGCATCGCGATTGGGGTTTGCGCCGTCGCTTTCGCAGCGGGGCCGCAAGGTCAAGAGGAAAAGCCCGTCGTACACTCCGCCCCGGTGTCCTCGATCTCCATGTCGTTTGAGCCGGGATATATCACGAGAACATTTCAATTTGCGATTACCTTGAAGCGAGATGGAACCGCGACCTATGTCGTTCACCGTGCAAAGAACTCTGGAACCTTTCGAGCGACAGGGCTCACAGATGAGTTTTCTAAGATCACCAAGGCTCTTGATGATTGCGGCTACTGGTCTTTGGCACCTCGATACGGGGGGGCGGATGCCCGAGGACCTCATTCAACCATCACGGTCAACGCAGGGGGAGCGCGCAAGGCGGTGATCGACGCGGGCAAGCCTAGACCCAAGCAGCCCGGTAAAGAGGCACCCACTGGGTTTAAAACGGTGGAGAGGCTTTTGGCGAGTTTAAGCGACTCCGCAAATTGGACCAAAGTGAGCGACAAGACAGAATTTCCAGGTAGCCAGAGTTCGACTGGAGAGTAGCCTTCCGCGAACAATGGCTCAGATGTGGTACTGATTGCGGGATGCTTCCACTTCTCGTATTCACGATCATCGCAACTCGGACTGATCTGCAATTTGACGAGGAGCTCAGTGCTCCTCCAAAGGGTCTACGGTGCGAATATCTGGTTGATCCGATTAACGTCGGATCCTCATCGCCTCGACTAAGTTGGGTTGATGAATCGTCAGCCAAGAACTGGAAGCAATCCGCATTTCAAATTCTCGTTTCGTCCTCGCAGGCAGAGATCGCTAAGGATCTTGGCGACCTTTGGGACACTGGAAAGGTTCTGTCGTCAGAGACAACTCAGATCGAGTACCGAGGACGGAGCCTCCGGCCTCGAGGGCGATACTTCTGGAAAGTCCGTGTTTGGGATAAATCGGGGAATGTGTCGGCTTGGAGCCAACCACGCCTTTGGGAGATGGGACTCCAATCGGAAAAGGATTGGCACGGTAGCGTTTGGATCGGTCGGAATGCTCCAGATGGCGCGAATCCAGCTCCGTTCTTGAGGAAATCCTTCCAGGTACACGGGACGATATCTCGAGCCTCAATCTATGCCACAGGAGTCGGATACTGCGAGCTCCACGTCAATGGGGAGCCTGTGGGCGGCACTGTGGAGCGAGACCCAGGCTATACAGACTTTGATAAGCGTGTGCTAACCGTTGCATACGATGTCACCAGGCAACTCAAGAGTGGGACCAACGCCATAGGGGCGGTTCTTGGCACAGGATGGTACGACGTTCACGACAAGGCTACGTGGAATTTTGATCGCGCTCCATGGCGCGGAAGGCCACGCACACGAGTGCTCCTTGCGATTGACTATTCAGATGGAAAGACTCAATTCGTCACGTCTGATGCTTCTTGGAAGCTAGCTACCGGCCCGATCCTCCGCGATGGGATCTATACCGGTGAAGTTTATGACGCCACGAAAGAGATTCCTGGCTGGGACCTTCCTCGCCTAGATGACTCCAAATGGTCTTCTGCCGACGTGATGGAGGCTCCCAAAGGTGTGCTTTCAGCAAGGCCCTGCCCGCCGGTGGCAATCACCGAGTCGATCAGGCCCGTTGGAGTGTCCGAGCCAAAACCAGCCGTCTATATCGTCGATTTTGGCCAGACCTTCTCGGGGCACGTCCGGCTTCATGTTC
Source organism: uncultured Armatimonadota bacterium (assembly GCA_903833215.1). GTDB lineage: Bacteria > Armatimonadota > Fimbriimonadia > Fimbriimonadales > Fimbriimonadaceae > Fimbriimonas. Next base: position 54,624 of record CAILEM010000035.1, on the reverse strand, counting down.
GGCAGGCGAAAGGTACGGCGATCACGATGCGTTACAGCGAGCGTCTCGGCAAGGACGGCATGATTGATCGCGCCCAGATCGAACAGTTTATGGCGAAGGCAACTCCTCCCCAGCCATTTCAATCCGATACATACATCTGCAAGGGAAAGGGCATCGAGACTTGGGAACAGCGCTTTTCCTACAGTGGATTTCGATATGTCGAAGTTACCGGCCTCGACCACAAGCCTCAGGCGTCTGAGTTTGAAGGGCGTTTCGCCCACACCGATTTGGAGTCTGCTGGCGAATTTGAATGCTCCAACGAACTTCTCAACCAGATTCAACGGGCGACGCGCTATTCATATTTCAGCAACGCCCAGAGCATTCCGACCGACTGTCCGCAGCGTGAGAAAAACGGCTGGACGGGAGATGCCCACCTTGCTGCCGAAGCGGGGCTAATGAACTTCAGGTCGGAGTCGCTTTACACCAAGTGGCTCAATGACCTCAAGGATAACGAAACGCCAGACGGAAAAATAAGTGTGATCGTTCCCACCGGAGGGTGGGGTGCCTGGGGACGGAATCCGGCATGGGACAGTGCTTATCCGATTATCGTGAACGACCTACTGCTGTACCACGACGACAAACGAGTGGTTAGAGAGCATTTCGACCATTTAGCTCGCTACGTTGATTCGCTCGCTACGGAGTTGCACGACGATGTGCTGACGTTTGACAGCCTTGGGGACTGGGTTCCTTGGTCCACCGAAACCTCGAGCCAGCTGACTTCAACCGCATTTCTCTTTTTGGATGCATGCTTTGTTTCCAAGGCAGCGTTGCTGCTCGGCGATGCGAAGGCATCAGAGAAGTATTCCCGACTTGCCGACAGGGTTAAGGCTGGATATAACACGAAGTTCTGGGATGCATCGAAGGGGACTTACGGCAATGCGAGCCAGACGGCATCAGCGATCTCGCTTTACTTTGGCTTGGTGCCGGAAGCCCGCAGAGCATCTGTTTTCGCCTCGCTCGTGAAGAACGTCGAGACGCAAGGGCACATCGACACTGGCATTCTTGGTGCCAAATACGTTTTGCGCGTTCTCTCCGAGGCCGGTCGATCGGATCTTGCTTACAAGTTGGTGGCAAGGAAAGAGCAGCCTGGTTGGGGTTGGTGGTTTAGCCAAGGGGCAACCACCCTTTGGGAAGACTGGAAAGGTGAGTCTTCGCTCAACCACATCATGTTTGGCGATGTGAGTAATTGGTTTATTCAGTGGGTGGCTGGGATTGGTTTGGATACTAACGCACCTGGGTTTGCTCGTGTCCTCATCCACCCGCAAACAGTAGGGGATTTGACTTGGGCACGCGCATCATTCCACTCACCACATGGCCTCATTCGGTCGTCTTGGCGACGCGTGAATGGAGGTGTCCGATACCACGTCACCGTCCCCGCGAACGTGACGGCGACGGTGAGTCTGCCGAAAGGGCCGAAGCCTTTTGAAATAGGGTCGGGAAGCTATGTGTATTTCGTGAAAGGAGAGTAGAGTTTTAACTTCTTGAACTTTAAGAGGCAAGTAGGTCGTCCTGGAAATCAGCGATGAGGGGACAGATTGGATCGGTAAAAGAACGGCTAGTCGGTTGGCTACTGGTGGGTGGCCTTTCCATAACCATCATCTCTGGTTTCCTGATGTGGATGTTTTCCGTGTCAGGAATCTATCGTGGCACCTACACTCGAAAGCCGATAACGAACGAAATTACCGATGCCGGCACCCTAAACCTTGTGCCTCTGACGATTCTGGGGATCTTCCTCGGCGTGGTCATGATGTTCGCTGCGATCGGTTACGGCTTCTTTACGATGGCCAAGAGCAAAACTGGCGCCAGGCGGATCGAACAGAATTTCCGCGTCCTTGCCCGCTACTGCTATGATCGAAGCCACAACCTTGTGCTCGTTGAATATGATCTCGACGCCGTCGAGGACCCAAAATTCTATATCAAAGCGGTTCTTGAGAACGGCAAAGTGGGTGAATTTGAAACCTCAGTAGAGGTTTATTTCAATGCCGGTGAGGGAATGGTTGGCGAGGCGGAACTGCAGGGGCAGTGGTTAGGGAAGTTTATTCCGTATATCGGCGCGGCATCTCAGCCTGCACAGAGCTAATTCGTTAACAGCAAGTCAATATTGACCGTCGCAAAGATTTCCGTTAACCATCTATAATTGGTGACCCATGGCAGACCCAGCCGGCATCTGGAAAGAAGCACTTCCTATCATCATGAAAGGTGTGTCGGGTCGCGGTGTTTGGGCCGCTCTCAACGCCGTTCGCCCTATCGCGCTTGAAGAGGATCAGATTGTCATCGGTATTCCTCAAACCGATGGTGAACTTGCTGGTCACCTTCGGCTTCAGCAGACGAAGCGGATCATGGAGATGGCAGTCTCCCAGATTGTGGGCAAGCCTTTTCTGGTTCGCCTCATCGACGGGACGACGGATGCCGATTACGAATTAGCAAAGCGTCGGGACCTTGAGCGTCGACGCTTACAAGAGGCTGAAATGACCAAGATGCGAGCGGAGCTCGTAGCGAAGTCATCCTGGGAAACGGTTTACGAGCAGTTAAGTCGTCGGTACGCTGCCGTTACCAATAAGTCTCTGCCTCAAAACCGGGCGCGATTCTTTGAGGAGGCAGTCGAGTTGATTGCCCAAGCTCGGCGCGACCAAGGGAATTTCGATGATCTTGGCGAGCGAAATTTCGCTCGATGTCTTGAGCGCTTGGCTCAGTATTCCGAAGTTCCTAGCACGATTGTCGGAGTGCAAGTACTTCAACGCGCTGGCGAGCTGTAAGTGCCAGAGGCCATCATCCTTGGCTCTGGCACGAGCAACGGCGTTCCATCCTTGGGGATAACGTATCCACCTGAATTTCTCGCCAACCCGAAAAACCACCGTACGAGATCATCCCTGCTATTGCTCGGACCGACGGGCAACCTCCTCGTCGATTGTGCGCCGGAACTTCGACTTCAAGTGACGGGACTCGGAATTACCGACATTGAGTCTGTTGTCGTGACGCACGCCCATGCCGATCACATCATGGGAATGGATGACCTTCGATCCATCTGCATGCGGACAGGTAAGGCGATGCCGGTTTACACTCTGGCCGAGCATGCCGCGCAGATTAGGCAGGTGTTTCCGTATGCGTTCAAAGACTATCCGCCGGGAATAGTTGTCCCGCGATTTGATCTGCTGGAGATTCCGAAGAGATTCGAGATCGGGGGAATGGAGATCTTGTCGTTCATCGTGGAGCACGGCACGACGAGGGTCATCGGGCTGCGAGTGAATAACTTTGCTTACATCACGGACGTGAGCCGCATTCCTGAGGAAGTGGAGCCCCTTCTTGAAGGGCTGGACTATTTGGTCTTGGACGCTGTGCGTTATCGGCCGCATCCAAACCACTTCAATATGGTTCAGGCGCTGGAAGCCGCCGCGCGGATTGGTGCCAAGCGGACGATTCTGACGCACCTTAGCGATGACTACGATCATGACGTCGTGGATGCAGGGTTGCCGGAAGGGGTAACGCTTGCGTACGATGGGATGCGGCTACTGATTTAGCCGCATCCCATCATGCATTGGTTGTAGCTTCCGATGTTGGTATCAGACTCACTTACCGCTTCGCCTTACCATGAACCGATAGAGTTCGAAGGATGTCTAAAGCCCCATGGAAGCCTGTTGCGTGCTTTACCGCACGTGAGGCTAAAGGCGTGATAATCTCACGAAGGATATGTAACACTCCCTTAAGGTGTAGCCCTACGTCGTATGATCGGAGGGCGAGGTCGAATGCAACTCTCTCCCGAATCATTGAAGAACGCGTGGGAAGACTTTTCAGTCTATAGAAAGCCGCTTGCTCGAGCGGATTTGATCCAGCACTACGCCTACCTTGTGAAAGTAACTGTTGGTCGGCTGGTAGCAAATCTGCCCGGCGGCATTGAAAGGGAAGACCTTGTTAGTGCCGGTGTCGTCGGACTTATCAAAGCCGTCGACCATTACGACATCACGAGAGACGTCAAGTTTGAGACGTACGCGATCGCCCTGATTCGCGGTGCCGTCCTTGAGATGCTTCGTGAAGAAGATTGGGTGCCTCGATCTATTCGAGAAAAGCTTCGCGCCCTAGACCGTGCCGTGATGGTTCTGGAAACGGAACTGGGGCATGCACCGTCCGAACAAGAGATTGCGGATCGGATGGGTATCCCAGCTCAACAGGTGAGCGAGTTGATCGTGCGGACCACACGGACGACCGTGCATAGCCTTGAAGAGGTGATCGGCGGCGGGTCTGAAGATGGTTTGCGGCTAGTTGATTTAGTTGTCGACGAAGGCACCAACACGGATCGAGAGATTCAGGGACGAGAGATAAGACGAATCCTTGTCCAAGGCACAGACCGTCTCCCAGAGCGAGAGAAGCTAGTCGTTGCGCTGTACTACCATCAGGGCCTCACGTTTCGAGAAATCGGCAAAGTGCTGGGTGTGAGTGAACCACGAGCGCATCACCTTCATACCCAGGCGATGAATCGATTGCGGGTCCACATGATTCACCAAGGCATTTCTCAGCCCTGTTAGAAGCGGAGTCTCGACACGATTTTGAATCGGATTTCCCCTACCAGAGCCTCCCCAGCTCAGACTCGGTTGAGGCCATCATTGGCGCACTGCTTCCTTTTAAACGTATGTATGTTGCGTTGAGATGAGGCGGCATCGCGACCCGCCGCGGTACGATATGGGCTTGAACCACGTATTGATCTCTCGCTATTTGGGCGGCTTTGTCCTCGTATCGGTGCTAGGATTGGGCCTGGTAGGTTGTGGTGGCCCGAAAGCCACCACAGACGCCGAACCTAAGCCAGCTGCGGCCGCTGTAGCCGCGACCGTTAATGGCGAGCCGATATCGCTCGAAGAATACTATCAGCATACCGGTACCAAACAGACGGCCCAAGTGATGACGGCGAAGGGGGCAAGCGAAGTCAGGGTTCTTGGAAGCTTTGGACTCCAGTCGCTACAAGAACTGGTTGACCAAAAGATTCTGCTTCAGATGGCCAAGGAAGCAGGTGCGCTGCCCACCGAGGCGGATATCGACGCGGAACTGAAGTTTCAAGTGTCCCTAAGGCCTACGTATGAAGCGATGCTTCATGATCAAGGGCTTTCAGACAAGATGATTCGCGATGACTTGTACGTCGGGCTCGCCCGTGAGCACGTTATCTTGAAGGGCGTGACGGTTGAACCTGCCGAAGTGGATGGTTTCATCAAGTCGAACCCACAACGCTTTACGGAGCCAGCTAAAGTGGCTTCGCTATATATCCAAGTCACAAGTTCGGGTCGAAGAGCAAGGGTGGATGCAGACCTGGCTGGCGGCAAGAGCTTTGGCGCGGTGGCCGAGCAGTTTAGTGAATCTCCTCGTGCAAAGGAAACGGGCGGGGTCTATCCGATTAGCAGCATCGCAGAGATGCCGAAGGAATTCCAGAGCGTGGTGGCTTCAACGAAGGAGAAGGCGACTTCAGACTGGGTAACGGTCGGCAGGACGAGCACCAAATTCTACATTGTAAAGAAGACTGCTGCCCAATACAAAACACCTACCGCGACGCAACGAGAGCTCGTTCGAAGGGGATTGGCGCTGCAAAAAGGCCAGATCAAGAACGACTTTGACCACAAGTTCTTCGAGAAACTCACGGCATCGAAAGTCGACGTACAAGTCCCTTATCTCAAAGAGCCTTGGAATAAGACTTGGAACCAACTCTCGTCGCCTTCGGCCGCACCGACGCCTCGAAAGTAGGCACGCCACAAAGGCCTCTGCGCCCTCTGCCGTCAGGTTAGGGAGGTGGATCAATACGGTGCTCGGGCGGACGTGAGCTTCTCTTGATCCTCAAGACGGGCAGAAAGGCGCAGAAGCTCTTTGCTACGCCGCTATTCTGGCTCGACCCTCGAGGTTTTCCAGTAGCATTTGGCAGTGTTCAATTGAAAATTCGTCGGTGATGACGAACTCATTGAGCTTGTCGCCGATGCCTGAGAAATCAGGTTCGCTCCACGTTCCAAACGGCTCATTCTCGCTATCGAGTTTGGCCAAGGTCAACCTCAGGTAAGTGTTATCGTTTGTTTGGCACAGGCCATGACGAATGAGGTCGGGAATGGAGGTGTACACGCCGGTAACGTGAGAAATGCCGAGTGAGTCAACCTGTTCGGTGACCCAGTATAGTTTTCTAAACATCATTGTTTATCTCGCGACGGCAACATTGCCGCGGCCCGCTCGGACCTGATAAACAAAGGTTACCAGTTCCTAGCAAATATATGGTAGCAATCTGCTAGGAATTAGGCGTTTAGGCCGTCCAAACGAACGGCTCAGCATCAGTCAGCACACGAGCGCTGCGATCGTACGCTTCCCATAGGTACTCAGGAAGTGTGAAAACTGAGTTGTGGTAGCGAGGCGTGTAGTATCGATTCTTGACACCACGCTGAGCGAATCGGGACGCGATCTCTGCCTCGGTGAGGGCCATAGGATCGTACTTCTTGCTTGCGAGGACGAATCCCCAAGGCTGGAAGAACGTGGATACGAGTCCATAGTAGCCCGATACATATGGGAAGATGTCCTTCATGCTTTCGAGAGTCTTGATGCACGACATCATGCATTCGGGATAGTTCTCGTTGGCGCTACCGGCCTGCATCGCGAAGACGCCATCGTCGCTCATCGCCTCGGCGCAGATCTCAAAATATTCGCGTGTGAATAGGAATTGTCCCGGACCATCTTCATGAGGATTCGGAAGGTCGCTCAATACGACGTCAAATCCAGCTCCTTTGTGATCGACAAGCCACTGACGAGCATCGGTGTGCAGAAGTGTCGTACGTGGGTCTTCAAACGCGCCCTGATGCCACTCAGGCATGTGGACCTTGACCATATCGACGAGTTCTTCGTCAATATCGACCATCACCGCCGATTCGACCGTGTTGTGCTTGAGGGCTTCCCGTAGCGTAGCGCCTTCGCCACCACCGCAAACAACCACTTTCTTAGGGTCTGGGTGCAGCGTCATGGCGGGCTGGCTCATGCACTCGTGGAAGATGTACTCATCCATGAGTGATGTTTGGATGTTGTAATCCAAGAACAACGACTTGCCGAACCGCGGCACGTCGCAAATCTGATAGGTTTGGTACTGGGTTTTGCCTTCGAGAATCATCTTCTCGACGCGGTAGTGCCAAATTGCGGCCGAGGTGTGTGTCTCGGCAATGAACATTCCGGTTGCGTCACTAGACATAGTAAAAAAGGGGATTGCGTCGCTAAGGGCTTTAGGTGGAACGACACTGATCCACCATTATTTGCTCATGCTATTGCCTCAGTGGCTGAGGCTCATTTAAGAACTGTGGTTAGTTGTGTAGACAACTAATTCGTTCTTTCGACATCGTGTTGAAGTCCGCGTCGAACGACAAGGAACTTGATTCGCTCTGGCTGGAATCTCTCTCGGAGAACCTCAACGGCTTTGTGGACAAGTACCGTTCCACCACAGTAGAACAGGTCGACAGCAGCATATCTGTGCTCGGGCCATGTATGAATCGTATAGTGCGATTCTTGAATGATCACGGCACCGCTTACGCCGAACGGCTTAAACTCATGGAATGACTGCTCGACGATAGTTGCCTTGCTGGCGGCGGCGGCATCGCTCATCGCCTTACCTACGATTTCTTCGGTTTCAAGGGTGGCACCATTGCAGCCGTACATCTCAATCAAGAGATGGGAACCCAATGAAGGGATTTCGTCTGGTCGGAAAGGCAGACCTTCTTCGTCTTTACCAAGCCATTCACCGAATGATTCAGGATCATCGGCAGGAATAAGCGTCCAACCCGCTTCAGTTTCAATAGTCGGAGCTGCAACAGCAGCCATGGCTGCAGGTGCTTTTCGTCCGAAGAGCCTTTTGATCCAAGAGAGTCTTGTCTCGGTCAGGGATGGGACAGCGATGGCGCTGAACACTAGAGTGCTAACAAGGATATAAGGGTTTGCCAATCACATAGACCTCACGTTTGACGTGCGCAGACACAAGATAGCTCTTGCGCGAGAAACCCGACGAATCAGCTGTGGCGAGGTGGAGTTGTTGCTGACGGATAGCTCTAGCGCTTGCGCGGTTAGAGGGGCCCTACCCAGGCGGATTTGGCCGCATCCATCAGTTTCAATTGTCCTGTACATCGTCTTCGCGACAACTAAGAGGTTGTCTCCTAAGGCAGATTCATCTGCCGTAGCCGCACCACGGTCGCCCGTGACGCAGGGGGGATAATACCAGACGTACAGTCCAATGTCAATTCAAAACGGCCTCGCTGTGCCTCAACAACGTACCGTTTTTACGTATTTTCACTAGTGACGCAATCCATTGGCGATACAGGGCCAAGAATCAGCCGTTATCGAGCGTCCCGTCTGCTAGTTTGACGATCCGATCCGCCTCGGCAAGCATGCTTGGGTCGTGAGTTACCATCACCAAAGAGCCGTTACCCCTGAGTCGATTCAAGAGGGTCACAACACTGACGCCGTTCGAGTGATCAAGGGCCGCGGTGGGTTCATCTGCGAAGATCACGCGTGGAGAGCCACGAAGGGCCCTGGCAACACAAACTCGCTGGCGCTCGCCTCCGCTGAGTTCGTGAGGGTGACGGTGGGTTTTATGCCCAAGGCCGAGCTTCTCTAGGATCTCAATCGCGGAATCAGGGTCCTGGTCTTGAGGCGTCGAAACCAAGACATTCTCAAGGGCCGTGAGATAGCCGAGCAGATAGGGCTGTTGAAACACAAATCCGAACTGTGTGATTCGAAGGTGACTTCTTTGGTCGTCGCTTAGCGAGCTTAGGTCGGCTCCGTTATACAAGATTCGTCCACTCGTTGGAATCTTGAGGCCGCTTAGCAAGTAGAGCAGCGAGGATTTACCGGACCCAGACGGCCCGAGAATGCCCAAGAACTCGTTTTCGCGCACATCGATATCGATGTCTTTGCATGCGAAAACTTGACGCCCCTGATCCGAATAAGCCAGCGAGGCACCGGTCGCTTGAATCATACGAGCCTCCGTTCGACGACGCCAACCGGGTCGAATTTTCGGAATCTGAGAACCACAGTAGTAACAGCAACGACGAGTATCGCAAACGGAATCGGGACAGTGTATAGATAGGCGACACGGTCGAAAACATCGAGCGCATAGGCTTTGGGTGCCATGAGGAGGGCGTTGGCTAGGTGGAGTAGGCCAAAGGTTAGGATCATGCCGAAGAACCAACCAACAAAGATGACAGTCACCGACTCCAACAAGACTCGTCTCAGTAACTGCTTTTTGGTGTATCCGATAGCTTGAAGCAAACCAAATTCCACCAGTCGCTGAGATTGGTAGATGTTCATGAGCATTCCCATCATGAATGTGATCACCAAGGCGAGCGCTCCAATGACCACGTTGAGGATCATGTACAGCGTCGCAAACATCTCTCGGGTGTTCTTCTCGATTTCAAAGTAGGCGAAGACGAGTGGCCGTTGCCCTTTGAATCGCTTGACCGCCCAATGGTCTAGGCGATCCTGATCTTCGGAATTCTTCGCAAAGATCATCGCATCGTCAATCGGCGGGAAGTAGTTGGCCCTCTGGTATTCGATCGGATCCATCATGAACCAGCGGTCCGTTTCCGCAATTCCCACGACCTTGACCGGAGTGGGTGAGTAGTTGTCGATATCATCCGGTTTTAGGACAATCGAACCCAACTTCAGACCGAGGTTTTTGGCGACAGGTCGACTTACTAGTGCCTCAGGCTTTCCGGGCTCAGGGTATCGACCCACAATCTGACGTGCGCCTTGTCGAGCGGTGTAGTAGCGCATATCGTCTTGGTTGAATCCCAGCATTAGGAATGGCCATTTCCCCACGATGCTGTGCACAACTGCGCTCGTTACTCGGCAGGTGATGACCCGACCGATCGGAACCGGTGAGTGGTCTTGGATGTCTTTGACAAGCCCGGGCAGAAGACTGGGGTCTCCTCTGGGCGTGATACCAATGTCTTCTTTGGCATATTTGTAGACAGTTCGGATCGAATAGGGAATCGAATCGATCATCGCGATGATCCCCGACACGAGGGTGACGGCCAGAACGATCACGGCGGTTAATGGGATGGTTTTCCCGAGGTTCCTCAGCAGGTAAGTGCTAGGCGCCAGAGGACGCAAAATCCTTCGCTTTGGTTTAGATGGTTTATCGTGGCTATTCGAGATTTTGGGGTCCGCCTTGGTTTCTTCGGTATCGGATAAAGAGTTCATCGCCTACTGCGTGGTGTTCTACGAGTTCGTACCGGTGCATGCTCTCACGAGGCAACGGATCGCCGTCCGCATAAGTCGGAACATCTCGCCCGAGTTTAACTTTCGGGGCGATCGTCAAGAAAAGCTCGTCAACCAAATCCAGTGCAAGCAACTGTGCATTGAGTTCGCTTCCGCCTAGTACCAATAACCGCGTAATGCCTAGCTCGGTTCGCAACTTGTGAAAAAGAACCCGAAAGTCAAGGCTTTGGGCACCTGCTTTGATTTGGAGGATGGGGGGTGGAACGTCAAAGTTCGATGCATCTGACGACGCAATGTAGCCGTGTCCGCCTTGAAGGTATGTCGACTCGAAGGGAAGATCGCCTTTCGAACTCACCACGATCCGAGTCGCGGGGATTGGGTTCCACTTCTTGGGGCCGACGCGAAAGGTGGTTCCGCCAACGATCACTCCGTCCGCTTGGCTCTCAATTCGCTTCATGACGACGTGGTCGTTTTTCGATCCTAAATCGAGCACATCCTCGTCCCGAGCCCCACTGAGAATCTTCCCATCAATGGTGGTGACCATGTTGATGAAGCAGTAGGGTCGCTCTGCCTTGGCTTCTGGAAAGGTGAGGTCTTTATAGATTGAATCGAGATTTCCCACTGGGAAGGTTATTATGCGATGTATGGGGTTTCGCTAAGGCAGCAAGCACCAGCCTGCCGCTTTGCAGAGTATCGAGAGGCTGCTACGCCGGTACGATCACCGGCGACTACGGGGGCGCCGGGTGATTGCAACTTTCGGCGAAAACTGGCAGTCCGTTAGCGTCTCTATCCGGGTGTTGCACTCGTTGCTCGAGCAAGAGCTGCTTGTACCAATTCGGTTTGGGCGGCTTTGCGGAGAGCAGAATAGGGCTGCTCGGCATATCGCTCTTCTCCTATGAAAAACGTGGGGACATTGTAGACACCGACGGAGTAAGAGACGTCATCGAATGGGACGATCTTGTCTTTGAACCGCTCGGTAGTAACTGCCTCATCAAGTGCATCGAGGTCCGTCACGATTCCTGTTGCGACTTGTCGGATAATCTCGGGGTTGTTGATCTCAAGGCCGCTTTCCCAATAGGCGCGGTATAGGGCCTCTACAAGTTGGTTGGCAAGGCCTTCCGTTTTGGCGTACTCAACCGCTTCGTGAGCGTTGAATGTTCGCATCTTCTTCGGCTTTTCGGCGATCGGCATCTCAATATTGTCAGCCACTAACAGGAATTCGAACCGCGTAAGTGTCTTGGGACGATTCGCGGGCGGCTCCGGGGCAGGAGTCCGATCTGGCCACTCAAGCTCTTTAGGAAAGAGTTCGTGTCCGACCCATTCGATCGTTGCTCCAAACTCACGTTCTAGGCGTTTGGCTTGGAGGAGTCCGACCCAGCACCAGGGGCAGATGAAGTCGTGAGCGACAGGTATGGTGATTCCCATGATTCGATTTTGCCTCAGCGTAACGGTGTGCGTTGCGGTAGCTTTTGGATCGTTAGGGTGTTCGGGGCAGAACATCGAAGGACGATGGTTGGGACCGCTTCCTATCGAAGATGCGAAGGCATGCCGCATAGATATCTACTCGGACCACAGGTTCGCAGTTGCCTGTGGGAAGGCCGATTGGGTTGGCGCTGGTAGCTATGAGAGATCCGGAAGCCAACTGGAACTGAAATTCCAGACACTGGTTCGTCACGAGCAGGTGCTCAAGAGGCCGCCCGCCGTGCATCTGGAGTTTGAGGGACATGGCAATACGCTGAAAATCCGAGATTCTGGATCGAAAGATTTTTCCACATGGAACCGGCAGCGGCTCTAGGCGATTCACGAGGGTGTTCTAGACCGGTTATGCTGATGTCGGCCTAACGGCAGAATTGGGAGACCTGAATGCTATGTCGTTGATGACTGCAATCGAAATCGCCACGCGGGCTCACTCGGGCATGTGGCGCGATGAACAGCCCGCGTTGCCCTATGTCACTCATGTCATCGAGGTGGTGCTGAATCTTCGGCACGTAGGGCAAGTTACGGACTTGGAGATGCTTTGTGCCGCTGCGCTCCACGACACCGTTGAGACAGATTCGCTATCGGTTGGAGATATCGAGAAATGGTTCGGTTCCAAAGTCGCCGCCCTGGTCTCAGAGTTGACGCGTGATGAACCGAGTGCGATTGAGATTGCGAACCTGAGTAAAGATGAGATTTGGCAATTGCGCGCGGACAAGCTTGTTTCGGAAATATCTGGAATGTCGGCGCAAGCGCAGGTGATAAAGTTGGCGGATCGTTTGGCCAACGTGCGTGAAGCGCATCGCACCAAGAAGGGGAAAAAGCTCAAGCGATATCTCGGTCAGACAAAGCAAATTCTGAGTGTCGTTCCTCGGGAACGGAACAAATTCCTCTGGGATGCCATCCACCGTGAATTAAGAAAAAAATAAGTTCGGATTCTCAAAAGTCGTGTTACCATGTAGTCATGGAAGGTGCCACTCCACCAGTAAACTAGCCCGATTGGAAACTTGTTTCCAATCAATGAAGCAGACTTCCGCTCTGAAATTCAGACTCACACTAACAGCCTCTCGGAACATCCTGTTCTGGGAGGCTGGTTTGTTTTTCAGCGTCCCGGTATTCTGAAACAGTGCCTGTTTTTGAATACCGATGCTCCGACTGCCATCGGAAGTTTTCGGCCCTAATTGGAATGGTTGCCGAGCCCGACGAAACTCGATGTCCCAACTGCAAAAGCGAAAACACCGTAAAGTTGGTGAGTCGCTTCGCAAGGGTCAGGACCGAGGATGATCGCGTCGACGATCTTGCCGATCGATTGGAAGGGATGGCGGAACCAGAAAGCTCGACGGAGATGCGGCAAGTGATGCGAGAGATGGGGAAGGCGATGGACGAAGATGTCTCCGACGAGATGGAAGAGTTGTTTGAGGCTGAGATGTCTGGCGAAGCTGGGGGAGACGAAGACCTATGAAGCAGCCAGGGAAGGTCACCGTTGTATGCGGCAGCATGTTCGCTGGGAAAACTGAGGAGCTTATTCGCCTCGCTCGACGTGCTTTGTATGCCAAGAAGAAGGTTCAGGTCTTCAAGCCATCGGTGGACAATCGGTATGACCAGACGATGGTCGTCACCCACATGGGTGCCAAGCATTCCGCGGTTCCGGTTGGATCCATCCAAGAATTGAAGGCAAAGCTGGATGCCGACACAGAAGTCGTTTTAATTGAAGAGGCTCAGTTCTTTGATGAATCCATCGTCGGTTTGGTGGTGGACTTGGCCGATGCTGGCCGCGACGTCGTGTGTGCAGGGTTGGATCAAGATTTTCGCAGGCAACCTTTCGGGCCGATGCCGAAGCTGTTAGCGGCGGCAGACGAAGTGGTCAAACTGCGGGCCATATGTATGAAGTGCGGGTCTCCGGCGAGTCACACCTATCGCGTGATCGACGGGAAGCCGGCCCACTGGGACGACCCGATCATCCTCATTGGGGCGACCGAAAGCTATGAGGCTCGCTGCCGTCGCTGCTTCCGACTTCGCGGCGATCGGTCCAAGTCGTAGGCTTTCTCCTAATCGCGAACTACGCTCAGCGTTGCGTCGCCACTGGGGAAGTCAGCGTCATCGCTAAACTTCGCGCCTTTGATGGCTCCTTCGAACCGGACGAGTGAAAAGTCATCCTGGCTTACAAGGACGTATCCTTCGGCGGTGACTGGATGGTCCTTTTCAGTCTCTCGATACTTGTACTCGATCTTGAGGGCAGGATAGGCGCCTTCTTTGACCTTGCCAATCAGGGTATAGTTCACTCGGGCTGCCTCACGTTTTTGCTTGGCATTCGGTTTGATGATTGATGACCAAGTTCCACCTATTGCGACGGGATCCTTGGGTGAGAGTTGGTCGGTTACTGCGTCAAGTGTGTTGAATCCTGGATTTGCCTGTTCACTCGCGTCATTGTCTTCGCTGGAAGATATCTTCTGTCCCTTTGCGTTGTAGGTGTCGATCGTCGCCTTGTCGTCGTTTGGAACGGTGTCGTCATGAGTGCCATGAAGAACGTGAGCATCTTTGATACTGGTTTCGACATCGTAGTCGCCGTTGGGTTTAACTTTGACAACACGGGATTTGATGTGTCCTACAAAAGCAAATTTTTCTGGGTTGCTTTCGATCTCGAAGCGCATTTTGTAAGACAAAGCATCGTCAGTTTTTGGATGCCATGTGAGATCAAATGTTGGCTCCTGACGGATTGCTAGAGCCAATGACATCGTTAGTGGCACAACTGCGAAACGGGTAAGGAATGAGGCCCTCATCATGCAGCAACTCTCGTAATTTTGATCGTGGCACTCACAGGTGAAGTGATGCCAGGAAACGGCGCATTCGTCCACTTCGATTCACTTTGGACGATTGAGCCATCGGTCTTGCTCAGCCAGATGGTGAACTCGTTACGCGGGGAGTTATCGGACTCTTGCTCCTTGCCAGTTCCCTTGATCTTGATCGTGTCGACGCCGCCAACCTTCTCCTCGGAAACGAGCTTGTATTCCAGTCGCACCGACTTGGTTCCCAGGACTTTGTCGGCCTTGATGTCTGCCGCCCAAATATCACCGACGTTAACTAACTTGCCAGGGTCCAAGATTGTGGCGAGGTTCTCCACTCGGTATGCGTTTTCGTCCACAAGCGTGCCTTTGATCCCAGATACCTGGCGGTTCGGTTTGTAAGTCATCGAAATTGGAGGCCTGGCTGGGACATCAAAGTTTTCGCCATCGTAGGTGCCAGTGGCTTCGATCTGCGTTTGCTGGACCGTGTAGTTGCCGTCAATGTCTACTTCGGTCAGTTGTTCCAGAAGGGTGGCTTGGATGGTACCGTGCACGCCGTTAGCTTCAAAATCCACTTTCATCGTGTATTTGAAGGCGTCGCCCGTCTTTGGAATGCGCTTGAGCGAAAGTCCATCGGCGGATGCAATGGAACACAGAAGAACTGCGGAAAGCCAGAGGGAAGCGCGAAGTACGGGTTTCATGATGCGAGACATCCTTTACGAATTGAATACGACAGCCTTCATACTTGCATAGCCGGTTGTCAGAAATCGATGATACGGCGGGGAAGCGATATTGAGTGAACAGTTTGGGAAAATGTTGATCGGGGTCGGTTTGACGATCGCCTTGATCGGAGCCGTTGTTTTGATGTCTTCGAAAGTACCCGGATTGCGTCTTGGAAGATTGCCGGGAGACATCAACGTTCAACGCGATGGATTCGCACTGTTTATACCGATCACCTCAATGCCTTTGGTAAGCGCCCTCCTAAGTTTTATTCTTTTTGTTGTTCAGAGGATCAAAAGATGATTCCCAAATTAGTCACATTCGATTGTGCCGGAACTCTTGTCGAAGTACCTCCTGGTTGGACTCTGGGCCAATTCGCAGTGGACTGTGCCAATCATATTGGGCTGACCGTCGGCGAAGCCGCTGCAGAGACATACCAGAGCTTGTACATGGCGAGAATCATGGAGTTCGTCCATGTGAACATGGCACGAGATACCGCGTTGCAGACGAGCTTTTGGACACGCCTTGCCACTGATTGGCTAACCGCGATTCAGATGCCGACCGATCGGCTTGTAGAGATGCAAGATGCCGCCGATGAACTCGGATTTGGACCAAATTCCATTGTCTTCAGCCTGTACGACGACGTGGTAGAGTGCCTCGACCGACTCGAAGCGATGGGCGTTCAACTCGCAGTTATTTCGAATTGGGACTACTCCCTCCATCGCGTGTTGCGGATGTTTGGGCTCTACGAGCGCTTTGTTGTCGTGACCGCCTCACTTGAAGAAGGGGTTGAGAAACCCGATCCAAGGCTCTTTGAAATTACTTTGTCACGAGCGGGATTCGAGCCAAAGGATGTGTTGCACGTCGGAGATGACCCCGTCGACGATATTCAGGGTGCCGAAGCAGCCGGAATTCGATCGATCAAGATTGATCGATCAGTTGTTGTCAGCGAGTATCCGGTGATCAAATCACTGCTTGATCTGCCGGAGGCTCTGGCATGGACCGCCTAAGCGACTTCACCTACGAACTTCCCGAAGATTTGATCGCTCAAACCCCTCTCGAGGATCGGGCAGCGTCACGCTTGTTGGTGCTCCACAAAAATGGAGATGTTGAGCACGGTGCATTTTGCCAAGTCGTCGACTTGCTCAAAGAAGGCGATACCCTTGTCATGAACAACACCCGAGTATCGGCGCGCAGGCTACTTGGGAAGAAGGAAACGGGGGGAGCGGTTGAGGCATTGCTGATCAGGCATCTCAGCGCGGAGCAGTTTGAGGCCCTCCTGAAGCCTGGAAAGCGGCTGAAAGAGGGCACCCGAATCGAGTTTGACGGAGGCCTGTCAGCGACGGTTGGAGTCGACCTCGGCGAGGGGCTCAAGCAAATTGAATTTGACGCTGTTCCCAATTTGGAAGAGCGGCTGGACGCAGTGGGCCATGTTCCCCTTCCTCCATATATTCATGAAAGGCTTTCCGATCGTGAACGGTATCAAACGGTTTACGGCATTTCGAAGGGAAGTGCAGCGGCACCGACGGCTGGGCTGCACTTTACAGATGAGATTTTGAAATCGCTCATGGAAGCTGGTGTTCAAATCGCTTACGTAACACTCCATGTCGGAATCGATACGTTTCGTCCAGTTCAGGTCGAGAACCTCGATGAGCACAAGATGCATGGGGAATGGTGTGAGATCACAGAAGCTGCCGCTTCAATCATCAATGCGACCAAAGGGCGCATTATTGCGGTGGGAACAACCTCGGTTCGGACATTGGAATCGTTTGCGATTGGTCCCAAATCGGTGAGTTCCGGGGTGAAGGACACGCGCCTATTCATCCGACCTGGGTTTGTTTTTCAGATCGTGGATGGAATGTTTACGAATTTCCACCTGCCAGGCACAACAATGTTGGTGATGCTTTCAACGTTTGTTGGCCGTGAAAAAGTCCTAAATGCGTACGAACAGGCTGTTCAGAAACGTTATAGGTTTTTGAGTTTTGGAGACTCCATGCTGATTGTGTAAAAGGTGCGGAAAAATAGAGGTTTTTGCCCCCTGTCTTGGCTCAATCCATTAAGTACAATGCCCAAGTTGTTCAACGAGGAAATGGGATTGCGAACGAAGAACTTTGATCCGCTTGCTTATATAGAGAATGCTTTTCTGGACCACCAGGCGAGCGACGATGCGTCAACTGAGGTTGACGGTAGCGCATACGATGTTGTGATCCCGTCCATTGGTGCCTATATCAACGGCAAAGCAAGTCCGGCTGTCATTGATAAGGAACCGCAGGGGCCAAAGACTAAATTCCGCAAGACAGAAATGCGGGCTCCCCGTCCGCGCCGATCTTCTCAAAACAAAGTACAGACTCCGACAGAAAAGATTGACCCAGCACTGCAGAGCGTTTGGCTGTCTTTGCCGAAGAGCGTTGAGTTTCTATCCGGCTTCTACGATGACTCCGTTACGGCAAACTACTACCGCGGTGAGTTCAAGGAAAGTAGACAAGAACTGATCCGCCGACTGCTTGATCCTGAGTTATCGCTTGAAGAAACGAGTCGTCTGCTCGGTGTCTGTCCCGCAACGGTCAGGCGTTACACGAATCGTGGTTGGCTTGCCCACCATCGGACGACGGGTGGGCAGAGGCGTTTTCGACTGAGCGATATCGTACGATTTGTCGACGAGCACGGCCGATTTCCAGAGGAATGAAAGAGTGAACAGAGATCGGTTACGTGTGGCTATCTTCTCTGATAGTGCGTTACCGATCCTCAACGGGGTGAGCGTTAGCCTCGACATCCTCATTGGCGAACTTCGCCATCAAGGCCACTCAGTACACCTATTCACGGCAAGATATCCCGGCTACCAGGATCCTGATCCGAACACGTATCGGTGTCGGGCCATCGAGACGCCCATCTCGCGGGGATATCCCGTCTCCTACCCGCCGTTTTATCGAATGTTGAAGAAGTTTCGGCGCCACGAGTTTGATGTCATTCACACTCACACGCCATTCTTTTTAGGGATGGTTGGTTTTCGCTGGGCTGAGGCCCACGGGATTCCCATCGTTTCGACGTATCACACGCTTTATGATCGGTACGCGCACTATTTCAAGTTGCTGCCTCATCGATACGTTCGGTTTCGGATTGCCAAACATACCAATTTCTATTACAACCACATGGACCATGTGATCACGCCATCGGAGGCATCTTTGAAGTGGCTTCGGCGGCATTCCGTGACATCACCCGTGACCGTTATTCCCACTGGCATCCCACGAGGCCAAATGATCTCAAGGTCTGACGCTCGACAGGCGTTGGGGATTGCTCCAGATCAACGCATCATGCTGTACGTTGGGCGGCTGGCGAGGGAGAAGAACCTGGGGGTGTTGTTTGAGATGGCGGCACAGACACTGGCTCAGGATCGCACCTTAAGACTCTGGCTGGTGGGTGATGGTCCATTTCGGGATGAGTGTATGGCGATGACACGCAGGTTGCATATTGGCGACCAAGTCCGGTTTGTGGGCTCGGTTCCTCGTGCCGAAGTTGACAAATTTTACGCAGCATCGGATTTGTTCGTTTTTGCATCGATTACAGAAACTCAGGGCCTGGTTGTTCAAGAAGCGATGACGTATGGTTTGCCCGCAATCGCCGTGACGGGTGGGGGAGCAAGCGCATCGATTGTCGAAGGCGTGAATGGATTTGTGGTCAAGAATGATCCGGAAGCTTTCGCGCAAATGACGATGTCCGTCATGCAAAATGACGTTTTGCACGCGAAGCTAAGCGATCAGGCTTTGAAGTCGGTACGGAACCAAGGTGTGTCGCAAATGTGCGAAGATGTCGTGTCCGTCTATCGTGGCGTGATTGATAGGAAACTGGAGCTTTCGAAGTATGCAAGCGACGCCTGGGCCCAAGCGCGGCATTGAAACGTTCATCCTTACGCTATTAGTGCTGGCAGTATTGCGGGTGATTCTCCAGGTTGCTGGCGAAGTGCCGCCTGCGATCGCTCCGATTGCTAATGTGGTGATGGGCTGCTTATTTCTTGGTGGCCCTTTGCTTGCGCTTTTCTTGGCCGCCCAAAATTCTTGGGATTGGAAGCGAGCCGTTCAATTCCTGATCTTCGGTGTCGTTCTGCAAGTTGGCTGCTTTGTCCTTAAGAGCCGCTTTCTTGACCAGAGTGGCATTCCATCGCAAGCGATCAACGCATTGGGGCAGGTTGGTTTGCCGATTTGGTGCGTCGGTTTGGGGGCGTTGCTAGCGACCCTCATCAAAGATCGAAACATCATTGTCCCCATCGCGATTTTTCTGGTATTCCTTGACTGCTTTCTCGTGTTCAGTCCATTGGGTTTGACCCAAGTATTGATGAAGGCGGCGCCAAATTTCTTACCAGCCATTGCCGCTCAAATCCCCGTCGCATCCCATCAGGCCCATGGTGTTAAGATTGCCCCAGGCGCACTGGCTGGGCCAGCGGACTTTATGTTCTTGGCGATGTTTTTGGTTGCCATCTTCAAGCTCAACATGCAAGGCAAGAGGACAGCCATGGTGGTGATTCCGACGCTTTTGGTGTACATGTTGATCGTAAACCTTTTGCATCTCTCGCTACCAGCACTGGTCCCCATAGGCTGCGTGGTCCTCATCGTGAACTGGAAGGAATTTCAACTCTCAAAGGATGAAAAACTGTCAACCGGATTGGTGGCCCTGTTAGGACTGGGTTTATTTACGTGGGGCATGTTTCAGAAGCCGCAAGTTGAGCAACCTGCGCCTTCGCCGTCGGCTGACGTCCGAGGATCTGTAAAATTTCCAAGGTCGCCTGGGACAGGCGAACAAGATCTGGTGAAATAGCGACTCCACTGCGGCGGAGGAAGTACACCAGGTCTTCCGTCGCTAGGTTGCCCGTCGCACCTGGTGCATATGGGCAGCCGCCTAAACCACCCGCGCTGGAGTCGAAGCTTGCTACTCCGAGTTCTAAGGCCTCCGCCACGTTGGCTATCGCACAGCCGTAGGTATCGTGGAAGTGGTAAGTGAGTCTCTCGACAGGCAAGACGTCGATGAGTCTCTTGGTGAGCGCCCTAACTTCGTCTGGAGCAGCCACTCCGATGGTATCTCCGATCGACACTTCATCGACTCCGAGTTCGATGAGGCGGCGAGCTACATCACATGTGCGTTCTGGGCTGATTCTGCCCTCGTACGGGCACTCGAACGCGGTACTTACGTAGCCTCGAACCCAGCCCTGCGGCTTGGCAGCCCGAAATTGAGCAATCACTTCACCAAAAGTCTCAAGCGACTGCGCAATCGACATATTGATGTTCTTTTGTGTGAATGACTCGCTAGCAGCGGTGAATAGCGCAATTCGTTCCACACCGACTTCCAAGGCTCGTTCTAGACCCTTGATATTCGGAATGAGCGCACTGTACAGCCCCCCAGGCGGCAACTGTGGCCAAAGGATCTGGGCATCCCCAAGCTGAGGCACCCACTTCGGCGAGACAAAGCTCGTGACCTCAATCTCGTGAATTCCTGCGTTTAAGAGCTTGCTTACGAACCGAAGTTTGGCATCGACTGGGATTGGAATGCGTTCGTTCTGAAGTCCATCTCGTGGCCCCACTTCAATGATCCGAACCTGATCAGTCATCTACCTGACTCCGAGCTTCGACAACGGCAAGAAGAGCGCCGTCTTTGACTTGGTCGCCTTTGCCTACGCAAATTTTCGTGACTTGGCCGTCAAACGGGGCAGCGAAACCTTGTTGGGTCTTCATCGCTTCCAGCACCAGAATGGTATCTCCCTTCTTGACGAAATCGCCTTCCGCGAGCCGAACATCGACAATCTGACCTGGCATCATGGCGTGGAGTTCTCCCGTTCCGATGTGTCCAGCCGATTGTCTTCGGGCTTGACGTTGCTCAACTCGATATTGATGGCCCTTGAAGGACACCCAACTGGTCGAATTTTGTCGCACTAGAAATGCTGAAAATGACCCTTCGGGAGTGCGCACCATCCACCTGTCTCCGACCAGATGAACGTGGAAGGCGTGCGGTAGAAGTTCCGCTTCGTCGCCGTTGACGAAGCGTTTCATAGGGATCTCGGTTGCTTCTTATCGGCAAATCTGGCGGCAGCAGCAATAAAGTCTTCGAACAGACGTTGGGTTGCCGGATCCTCAATTGAACGCTCAGGGTGCCATTGGACACCAATGACCCACGGCCGATCCGTGGCTTCGATGGCTTCGATAGTTCCGTCCTCACCCTTAGAGACAACGGCTAGATGTTCGCCAACTGCCTTTACTGCCTGGTGATGGTAGCTCTTGCCGTTAATCTTCGGAGTCTGGATGACGGAGCCTAATCTCGAATCCGTCTCGACTTCATAGGTCTGCACGGTTCCACCGGTGTGCGATTCATGGCCAACGACGTCGGGCAAATGCTGGATCAAGGTGCCACCTCGAACGACATTCAGGAATTGACAGCCATAGCAGATGCCAAAAACGGGAAGATCGGTCGAGATTTGCTCCCAAAGTTTCTTTTCTCCCTCGAATCTGGCTGGGTCTTGGAGAGAGACCTTCGGGTGATTTTCTTCCCCGAATTGTTTCGCGTCGATGTCATCTCCACCAGGGATCAGCCAGCCGTCAATGAGTTGTGAGAGCTTTTCCATATCCGCCATTGGCGGAATCAGGATTGGGATGCCGCCCGCGTCAGCGACAGCCTGAGCGTAGTTCCAGTTCAGCTCCAGTTTGCCGCGCGTACGTGCATCCTCTGGATCGCGCTTGCAGTCGACGGTGATTCCGATGACCGGCTTCAACCGATGCCTCCATCAATAAGGGTGCTAATCGCCTCCACTTTCTTCTTAATCGCGTTGAGGAACTCGGCTGCTCCAACTCCGTTCAGAACCCGGTGGTCGAAGGTAAGTGCCATATTGGCGGTCCGCTGAAGCTGAAGGTCCACGGAATCCGGTGCAAGGCCGTTATATGTCGCGCCTAGGAAAAGCGTAGCGACTGCAGGTGGAACCACGACCGGCACGGCATCTCGAAGGCCGAAACTCTGCATGTTGGTGAGAGAGATGGTCACCGCTTCGTTCGCCTGATCTTTGCCAGTTCTGGCTAACTCGATTCGCTCCTTTGCGGTATCCGCGAACTCCCGCCACGTGAGCTTGTCTGCGTCTGGAATGACTGCAAGGACAAGTTGATCACCGGGGAGACTTACGGCAATACCAAGTTGAACGTGCTTGTAGGTTCGCAACGTATCGTCTCCGATCAACGTTGATCGGAAGATGGGGAAATCTCGTAACGCATGGGCTACCGCGAATGCGAACATCGTAAAGGCGCTTGGGCTGAACTCACCGCCACTGGCTTTATAGCGTGATCGAAGGTGATCGATGCTCGTCCAACTGACCGCCATGCTCATGGTTCCAGGTACGACCAATTGAGCGCCTCGGGCAAGACGCGATGCCATCAAGCGCTGCTTTGGCTCCACTGGAGCTTCGGCATAGGTTGAGGTGGTAGATCCACCCGCGTTTGCCAAGAAAGCATCAATGTCGGCCGGCATGAGTTTGGAACCACCGGATGCCAACTTTGCCAGTTGGTCCTCGGTGAGCCCTTTTTCTTTTGCGTAGGCTCGTGTCTTTGGCGGTATGTTCGTATTGCGCGGCGTCGGCGTAGATTGAGTATCGTCCGTTCCTGCAACCGGCGCTGCATGTTTGGGTGCACCATGAACGGTCATTTCCTGGACGTCTCCCTCGACCTCCATGTAAGCGACTTCTGCACCGATGGCGAGAATATCGTCAGGCTTAGCTAACCATTCGGTTAGGATGCCGTCGTAAGGTGATTCGACGTCCATAACCGCCTTATCGGTTTCCATCTGGTAGATGGGTTCGTCGCGCTTGACCTTTTCGCCTGCTTGCTTGAGCATGCCGACGAGGCGTGCCTCTTGAAGGCCCTCGCCGAGTTGCGGAATTCTAACTGAAATGATTGCCATGTTCGCCCTCTCTCCGCATCGTCGCGGAAGATCATGAGTTTGACATAAGCAGCGGTAGGACCGGTTACTCGGCCCCGCGCGTCACGAAATTCTGACATTCCTCAATCAGTTCTGCGTATTGACGTTCCAGTCTATCGACGTGGCGATAGGCTTGGCTCTGTTCAGCAAGGGACTCGATTTCTTGGCAGAGATCACCAAACTGATTGGCACCGATCGACCTGCTGCTTCCGTGTAAGGTGTGGGCCAAACGAATCGCAACTTGGAAAGAATGCGTTCGAATGGCGTCGACCAAGCCTTGCATCAAATGCGGCGTGGTCTTTAGGTAGACCTCCAGGATTTCACGTTCGAACTGAGGATCGTTTTCGGATAGATCGTGAAGGTAGTCCCACTCGATTCCCGATGCCGAGAGCTTCGCAGGGTCGAGCCAATCGATTAATTTTTCTAGCAGTTCTTGGGGCCGAACGGGCTTGCTTATGTAGTCGTCCATACCAGCATCAAGGCACCGTTCGCGATCGCCTTGCATCGCATGGGCCGTCATTGCAAGAATCGTGGGACGATAATCAAGTGACTCGTCGGCTCGAATGGCTCGAGTTGCCGCGAGTCCGTCCATTTCTGGCATCTGGACATCCATGAGGACGAGGTCATAGTGGTTCTTTCTGACCAGCTCAAGAGCCTGCAAGCCGTTGATCGCAGTTTCAACCGTGAATCCCATTCGATCCAGCTGATGTACAGCAACGGTTTGGTTGACGAGGTTGTCTTCCGCAAGGAGGACGTGCAATCCAGAAAATGTGGTGGGCTTTACGAGGGTTTGGTTTGTGCTGCCGTTTGATGTGGCTAACAACGCGCTCGCAATGGAACTTCGCGTCAACGGGAGCGAGAGGACAGCGTCAAATCCTGCTGGAGCAGGTGCATTTTCGTGAGTGATGAGGACGAGATTTCCGCCGGAATCTCCCAGCGCCTTTTGAAGATTGCCCCACCCAGAACGGGCGATGCGAGGACCCACGAGAATCGTATTGAACTGGGTGTTCTGGATACAAATCACAGCATCGGTGGTGTTCTGAACCGCATCGACTGCAGCCCCCAACTGTTCGAAGCATGTACGAATTGAGTCGATCAGTTGCTGTTGCTCTGCAACCAGAAGCACTGCTTGACTCGCCAACGGCAATGTAGGCAATTCTGATGTGGCACGTTCTAGTGGGAGAACGACATCAAAGCGACTTCCTTTCTCTTGCTCGCTCGTGAGAGCAACATCCCCTCCCATGAGTTCTGTGAGTTGCTTGACGATGGCTAACCCAAGTCCGGTGCCACCATAGCGGCGAGTTGTCGATCCGTCAGCCTGAGTAAAACTCTCGAAGATCGCATGATGCCGATCTGGAGATATTCCCGAACCCGTATCGGCTACCCAAAGGTGCACACCTTCGTCGCTTGTACGAAGGCCCAAAGTGATTGATCCCGCGCTTGTGAACTTGTGAGCGTTACTCGTCAGATTGATGAGGATTTGGCGCAGGCGCCTTCCATCGCCAAGATATCGTGCTGGTTGGCCCCACTCGGCGTCGATAACGACTGAAACACCGTTCTCCCAACAGACTTTTCCGAAGAGTGAGGCAACGTCTTCGACAACCTGAAGGACATCGAATTCGGCGACTTCAATCTCCATCTTGCCAGCTTCGATTTTTGAGAAGTCGAGGATGTCGTTGAGGATGGACATCAAGCCATCAGCACTGCTTCGAATGGTGTGCGCGTATTCCTTCTGCTGTTGGTCGAGAGACGTATCGAGGAGCAGGTCTGCCATTCCGATGACACCATTCATTGGGGTTCGAATTTCATGGCTCATGTTTGCGAGGAACTCCGACTTCAGTCGGGAGGCTTCCAATGCCTGTTCTCTCGCTTTGTGGATGGCTTCTTCAGCAATCTGTTGCTCGGTAACGTCTTGAACAACGCCGACCACCCGAACAGGATGGCCCTCAGAATCCAGGACCACACGGGCGGTGGCAGTAACGTGCCTTAACTCTCCGTCAGCCCGATAGATCCTGCGCTTTACACGATATGGCTCTCCCGTCTCTTCTGCGTGTTTGACGCTGATTCGAACATGCTCCCGGTCGTCGGGGTGAACAGTGTCGAGTAATTCCTCCATCGTCAATGGTCGCTCGTCTGGGTCGATGCCGTAGATCTTGTATGTTTGAGGGGTCCATCGAATAGAGTGGGTTGACAAATCCAGTTCCCATTGGCCCAGATTCGCTATCTCTAGTGCATCAAGCAGTCCAGCTTCGCTTTCTCGTAGTGCATGTTCTTGGAGTTTTCGTAATGTGATGTCTTTGTGGCATCCAACGATGCGAAGTGGCTTGCCATCTTCGTAGATCGCAATTCCTCGACTCAAGATGTATCGCCAGGATCCATCTTTGTGGCGCATGCGAAATTCGACTTCATGTCGCATTTCGGGGTGCTGATTGAACTCGCCTTGGTATCGCTGGACAGCTTCTAGGTCATCGGGATGAATACGTGAGAACCATGTAGCACGGTCATTTTGTAGCTCCTCGTCCTTGTAACCAATAATTTCCTTCCAGCGCGGAGAATAGTAGTGTTCGTTGTTGACAACATCCACTTCCCAAATTCCGTCTTGGGAGCTTTTGATGGCGAGGGCAAGTCGTTCCTGGCTAGTACGCAATGCTTCTTGGGCTTCGCGCTCCTTGGTGACATCAATTCCAATGCCAAGGATATAGGCGACCTCGCCCGATGCATCCGTCATAACGCTGGATGAGCCCTCGAGCAACAGGGCGGATCCGTCTTTTCGAGTCCAGCGACTTTCGATCTTCGTGGTTATTTTCGTGATAGCGAGCCGTTCCAGTCCAGCACGAGCCCGAACTTTGAGCTCTTCTGGGACCAGCACGTCGATATAAGATTTGCCAACAAGCTCGGCCTCTGTGAAGCCGGATATCAGCTCACATGCCTTGTTAACCTTGAGAATAATTCCTTGTTTATCAACCGCGACGATGACGCAACCAGATTGGTTGAAAACGGCCTCAGCAAATTCTTGGCCGCCCAAAAGCGACGCTTCGCCATTTGAGCCCATTTCAGGCTTAACTACATCCATCTACACTTACGATGGAGAATCTCCGATTTATCGGATCGAGTCCCCGTCGTCTCATTATCGGCAAGTTTATCTGCTTTGGGCAGTGATTTTGTTGGGACACTTACTGAAGGCCCCGTGTGTCAAACTCGAAGGGTGAGTAGCAACCTGGGAATTACTTCCCGAGAGACAAATTACAGCGAGTGGTACAACGAACTCGTCCTTAAAGCTGACCTTGCAGATTATTCTGCAGTTCGCGGATGCATGGTTATTAAGCCCCATGGATATGCCCTGTGGGAGCTGATGCAGCGTGCCCTGGACGATATGTTCAAAGAGACGGGACATGTAAATGCCTACTTCCCGCTATTCATACCGAGATCCTTCTTGGAGAAGGAGGCCGAGCACGTGGACGGGTTTGCGAAGGAGTGTGCGGTTGTCACCCACCACCGACTTAAGAAAAATCCGAACGGGCCAGGACTCATTCCAGATCCAGAAGCCAAGCTTGAAGAGGAACTAATTGTTCGTCCCACGAGCGAGACCGTCATTTGGAATACCTACACCAAATGGATTCAAAGCTACCGCGACTTGCCTCTGCTCATCAATCAGTGGGCAAATGTTGTGCGATGGGAAATGAGAACCCGTTTATTCCTTCGAACGGCTGAATTCTTATGGCAGGAAGGTCATACCGCTCACGAAACATATGAGGAAGCGGAAGCAGAGGCGCTCACGATTCTCAACGAGTGTTATGTAAAGTTTGCCGAAGAGTGGATGGCAGTCCCAGTGGTGCGCGGACTGAAAAGCAAGAATGAGACTTTTCCTGGTGCCGACCATACCTACTGCATCGAAGCACTCACACAAGACCTTCGGTTCATTCAGGCAGGAACGTCGCACCACCTCGGGCAGAACTTTGCAAAGGCTTTTGGAACCCAGTTCGTCGACCGTGACAACACGCTCAAGTATGTCTACGCGACTTCATGGGGAGTGTCGACGAGGCTCGTCGGAACCCTCATCATGGCCCACTCCGATGACAAGGGCCTTGTTTGCCCGCCAAAGCTTGCTCCAATCCAAGTCGTCATTGTTCCTATGGGACGCGACGAAGAAACGCGGACACGGACTTTTGGAGCGAGTGATCAACTTGCTGCAGAACTTAAGGCTAAAGGCATTCGTGTCAAGGTCGATAAGCGAGAGAAGGAAAGCCCTGGGTTCAAATACAACTACTGGGAACTTCGCGGGGTACCGGTGAGAGTTGAGGTTGGTCCACGGGATCTGGATGCTGGGGCGCTGATGGTTTCGCGAAGAGACTCCGGAGAAAAGGTTTCGCTTCCCGTGGCAGAAGTCGTGGATCGATGTGTTGCGTTGATGACGGAGATCCAGCAAGCGATCTGGGACAAAGCACTGGCGTTCCGAGAGGCTAGCACTCGGCGGGTCGACACCTGGGAAGAATTTGAAGCAGCCTTTGCCGCCGAAGGCGGTGCCGGCGTCATCATGGCCCACTGGGATGGCACAGCGGAAACGGAGCAGGCCATTGCAGATAAGACGAAAGCAACGATTCGCTGCATCCCGCTAACTCCGCTAGATCCATCCGATGTGGAGCCTGGGGTTTGCATTTTGACGGGCAAGCCCAGCAAGCAGCGGGTTGTTTTCGGAAAGGCTTACTAGGTCGAAAAATCGCTTACATACGCGACGGCACGATTGTGCCGTCGCGTTTTTGGCGTTTCGTTTGCTTCATCTACGATTCGGTGTCTGGCTTGAATTGACTTAACAGACTCTCAATCACCGCGGGTTGCCAGGTGGCAGCCCGATTCGTCCGAACTTCAAGCCACAGCCGCTGTCCCTTGGGATCGTATGTTGCCTCAAGGGTGCCAGACTCTCCCGGACGCTTGATATGCCAGTGGATGCTGCCCGTGATTCCCTTCAGGGGAAATCTCTTGCTGGTCAAACCTAATGCGATCACAGCCAGATCGAAGGCATTGACGCAATCATTTTCTTGAGAAATCACGATTTGTCGCACGGACACCAGCATGACGAATTGAGTCTGGTGGTGCAAGCGGGTACAACGCGAGGGATGGTTTTGTCGTTCGCCGCTGCGGCGTTGATTTCTATTTGCCTCCCGCAATCTCAAACTCCGAAGTCTGCACAGCAGCCGTTTCAAGTCAAACCGCGTTTTGAACTGCTTGCACCGTTGTCGACGGTTCCGGGAGTGATGATCGACTCCTTCTCTAATGGAGTTGGCAACGCCCAACAACTGGCCCGATCGTACAACCTACAGGGCAGAATTCTGTGGATCGACGGCACGGCAAACGTTGAGCGGGTGAATACAGAAACAAAAATCATCGAGCTTGTGAAGCAGATTCGGGATGTCGGCTTCAACACGATCGTGTACGACGTAAAGCCAATCTCGGGGCAAGTCCTCTATAACAGCACCATCGCTCCGAAATTAACCGAATGGCGCGGGCAGACGCTTCCAGCCGGTTTCGACCCGCTTGCGATCATGGCTCGCGAAGCGAAGGCCGCTAATTTGTGGATCTATGCCAGCCTGAACGCTTTTAGCGAGGGACACAAGCTTTTTCAGACGGGACCAGGTTTTGAGAAGAAGGACTGGCAAAGCGTTGCCTACCAGGCGAAACCGGTCGTACGCATCGATGATGGCAAAGGCTTCGATATGTGCACGCAGATGAACAAGCTGCAATTTGGCATGGTGAGCGAGTTCAATTCGATTGCGGAGCTCCCGAAATCTGGACCCGATGGTTTCGCGATATTGCTTGGTCGAGATTTCCGAATGCTGAACAAATTCGATCAGATGGCTCTGACGATCGGCCTGTCGCCTCTGCCACGAGGAAACGTGCTGTTGTTTGGAACTGGCGAGGCGGCGACCTTCCTTCGAGAAAATTACAAGTTGAACGGGCAGGTTAAATTCGACACCGATCCGGATTACGTGTCGTTTTCGGATCCCCGAGAACAGCAGTATCCGTTGATGATGAATCCGAACAACTTGGATGTTCAGCGGTACGAGATGTCGATCGCTCAGGAAGTGGCTAAAAACTATCCCGTTGACGGAATCATTTATGATGACCGCTTGCGGTACGGCGGAATGAATGCCGACTTCAGTGAACTTACGCGAGATCTCTTTGAGCATCACGTTCAAAAGAAACTGACCTGGCCGGATGACGTTTTTAAGTTCACGCTTAGCAGAAATTTGATTCGCGGAATCAAGCCAGGGCCATATTACGACGCTTGGATGTCATGGAGAGCGCAGGTTCTGCACGACTACCTTGTTAAGGTGAAGCATGCGGTGAAAGAAGTCAAACCGACGGCTCAGCTTGGTCTCTACGTCGGCTCATGGTATGGCGACTACCCCGCGCTGGGTGATAACTACGGTTCGCCCTCAAGCAATGCTGGCTTTTGGTTCCTTACTCCGGGATACAAAAAAGCCGCTACCGCGCCCTTGCTCGATTTCTTGATCTCAGGTTGCTACTATTCAACGCCGACGGTTTATGACGCAATGAGTCGTGGGATAGGAATTGGAAACTCGATTGAAGCCGCGGGCACCCTCACTAATCGCATCGTTCGTGACGAGTGCTGGACGTATGCAGGCATCGACCTTTACGATTTTCAAGATAATCCCGCCGCTCTACTTAATGCGCTGCAGGCGGCTTGCGCTTCGACGCAAGGGGTCATGATATTTGACCTGTCGCATGGCATTGATGCGGCATGGCCTGTGCTTTACAAGGCGTTCAATCAGCGGAAGCGACCTCCGCATGCCAGTAGTCAGGCGTTGATCAACGTTCGTCACAGCCGGGCCCTCCAAGATAAGTCCGGCAAGCAAGATCCGCCTGTTGTGATCGCGGCGGGTAGCGCCGGAACGGGACAGTAACAGCTCGTCTCAGTCAACAGGAGCAATCGTCATCAGATAGGAACACAGCGGTTGGGCGGGATACCGGTATCTTAATGGGAACATGACCCTTACCGCCCAAGCACAGGAAGTCCTAGATGATCTGCTGGAAGGTAACCGTAGATTTCGTGAAGGCCAGCCGCAGACTTACAGTTACTCTCCTCAGGACCTTCTCGCCATTTCGCGCAATCAAGCACCACGCGCCGCGATTATTGCGTGTGCTGACAGTCGCGTTTCGCCCGAATTGATTTTCGACCAGCCACTTGGCTCGATTTTTGCGAGCCGAGTTCCAGGGAATGTCGCCAGTGATAGCGCGAAGTGGATGTTAGATATTGCGGTCAACGAATTTCACGTTCCGCTCGTAATGGTGATGGGCCACACCGGCTGTCTCGCTATAGGTCAACTCTTGGATGGTGATAAAGGCGGCGCGGGTGGTCTCCATCGCTTTAGCGTCTTGAGCGCAGTCTATCGGGCAAAGGCAAGACGCCCCGACGATTTGTACCTTGAGGCCGTCGAGCAGAACGTCCAGCAAACGGTTGAGCACCTCGCGCGTGATTCCTATGCATTGAGAGGTTCCTTGCTTGAAGGAACCACATCGATTGTTGGAGCGGTTTATGAGATGGAAACCGGGCTTGTCTACACTCTCGAACCCAGCCTCGATGTGTACGGACGGTTCTAGTCCTTATAATTGCCGGATAACGAGAGACTTGAGTTCGCTCATTTCTTCCATCGCGTAGCGAACCCCCTCTCTACCGAAGCCACTTCGCTTGACTCCACCGTAAGGCATGTTGTCGAAGCGGAGTGTGGGGAAGTCGTTGATTACAACTCCCCCGACCTCTAGGTCACGGAACATTGATTCGGCAAGACGGAAATCAGATGTGAACACGCCTGTGTGGATTCCGTATTGGGAGGCGTTGACTTGCTTAACAGCCTCGTCGGTGGTTTCGAATGAAGAAATCGTTAGCACTGGACCGAATGCTTCCTCGCGACCGAGTGCGACCTCGGCGGAAACATTTTCGAGCAGAGTTGGCTGAATAACATTGCCGTGGCGACCTCCGCCTGCGAGAAGTTTTGCTCCCATTTCCACGGCTTCTTCGATTGCAGCCATCACACGGTCGGCAGCTTCCGAGGAAATCATGGGTCCGCAGACGGTTGACGCGAGCATCGGATCGCCGGTCGGACATTCTCTGGTTTGGGCGACCAGCATCGATTTTGCCTGCTCGTAAATCGCGCTATCAATCAGGACGTGCTGGATCGAGATGCAAATCTGTCCGGCATAGCTAAATGCTCCCGCCACAACTCTTTTGGTTGCCCAATCCAGGTCTGCGTCGCGACAGATGATGGCGGATGCGTCTCCCCCAAGTTCAAGAGTTACTTTTCGATCAGGAAGCAACTCCTTCAGTTTCCATCCTACAGTAGCGGACCCTGTGAAACTGAGCATCTTGACTCTTGGATCGGCCAGAGCTTTTTGGGCGAGAGAGGAATGACCGTTCCATGCATTGACGACGCCAGGAGGACATCCCGCTTCATGGAGGATCCGGATCAAAGCCAGCGTTGATAGTGGAGCAAGTGGAGAAGGTTTAACGATCACTGTATTTCCCGCTGCTAACGCGGGGGCGATCTTATGGGCGGTCAGGTTGTAGGGCCAGTTATAGGGAACGATGCAGAAGATCACGCCCAAGGGAAATCTAAGTACAGATCCTTGATAACCCTCTCCCCGAGGATCTTGGTCGAGGGAAATGGACTTGACGCCAAATTTCGCGACTTGATCGGCAGCGAGATCAAATGTCAGGGCAAGGCGGGCGACTTCGCCGCGACTCGCGGTGATGGGTTTGCCCACTTCGAGAGCTAGCAGTTCACTGAGTTCTTCGGATCGCTCGCGGACAATTTTGGCGACATTCCGAAGCAAGTCTTGCCTTACCGACCGCGAGCTACGCCGCCAGTCTCCGAATGCTTCGTCGGCAGCGTCGAGGCATGCTTTCAACTCGCTCCAACCACCCTCTGCTGCGGTTCCGACGATCTTGCCTGTAAACGGGGCCCGGATGACTTGCTTTCCAACGGATTGGTCGCAAGGGCCACCAACAAAGAACCCATCGATCAGCATTTCGGCGTGCATGCCGCCCAGAATACCGGTGCGATGGGTTCGGTGTTTGTCCTACATTGCCTGCGTGTAGACGGCTTTGATGATTTCGTCGGGAGTGGTCCAGCCAGCGAGTGCCTTGGCTTTTCCGTCTTCCAACATCGTCCGGTATCCCTGTCGCTTGGCAGCTTCAACCATTCCGAGGTAGTCGGACGCTTTAGCAACCGCAACTCGAAATTCTGGGGTCCCCAAGACGAGTTCGAAAACGCCGATTCGACCCTTGTAACCGGTTCCGCGGCAGTCGCCGCATCCGACGCCTTTTGCGAAACGACCCTTCTCGAGATCCTCGTCAGTTAAGTCAAGCGATCTGACTTCGTCTTCCGTAGGCTTGTAAGGCTGGCGGCACTTCGGACAGTTCAGACGCACAAGACGCTGGGCAAGGATCGCGACCAAAACGCCGGAGATCAGGTACGGCTCTGCGTTCATGTCCACCATACGGCCGATGGTTTCGATTGCGTTGTTGGTGTGGAGCGTGCTCATGACCAAGTGGCCAGTAAGTCCAGCTTGGATACCGATGGCGAGCGACTCTGGGTCGCGCATTTCTCCAACCATCATGACGTCAGGGTCTTGTCGAAGGAATGTACGCATTACCTTAGGGAAGGTCATTCGCTCCGTGACCTGCACCTGAGCGATGTTTCGGTCGTATTCGTATTCGATTGGGTCTTCGACAGTAACGATGTTTCGCGTTCTCGAGTCGAGGGTATGAAGAGAAGCGTAAAGGGTTGAGGTCTTTCCAGATCCCGTAGGGCCAGTGACCAGGATCAGACCGTAAGGAATCTGAACCGCCTTCTGCCATTTGCGCAATACATCCTCGGGCATTCCGAGCTTGGAGAGATCGACCTTCATGGCGTTCGGGTCGAGAAGACGCATAACGAACTTCTCACCGTTAAGGCATGGGATACAGGAAGCACGAGCGCTGAGTCGGCGTCCGAGGTATTCCATGTCGATACGACCGTCTTGAGGCTCGCGGTTTTCGTCGATTCGCATGCCGGAAGCCAGTTTCAAACGGGCAAGAACGTTTTGTGCTTGCTCGCTCGGTAGCTGCCCCGTGTCGTGGAGGACGCCGTCTTGTCGGTAACGAATCTTCAGCTGATCACGCTCAGGCTGCAAGTGGATGTCCGACGTGCCCGTGTCTAGCGCGTTCATGAAGATGCTGTCGGTGATACCGACCGCGATCGACATGTCTTCACCGCCCATCTCTCGGATGGAGCCCTGTTCGCGAAGGACGAGGCGGAAACGCTTTGCGGCCCCGTAGTTTGTTTGCGACTGATCAAGAAGTGCCATGGTATGTTTTTCGTTAACGGAATCCGGACCTTTGGGGCGCCTGAATCCTCTTATTCCAGAGTTTGGATTTGAACCACAGTATAAGCCCTGTTGCTGTGAATTGAAATCGTGCCCGAAGCGGTCTTTTGTCCTACCCATCTGTGACGCATCGTAAAGGCCGAATCATTCGGGCTTGAGTGGCTCAAAAGGTAACATCTAGCCTAAGACTAGGAGACACCTGCATTGTCTAGCCATAAGAAAGACCACAAAGAACACGAACCCAAGATTGAAGATCAGACGGCTCCCGAAACTGTTGAAGAGCAGCTCGGAGATGTCGTCGCAGATGATTTGGAGGCGCTGTATTTAGAGATCCAGCAACTGACATCTGAGCGCGATGAGGCGAAGGAACAGGTGTTGCGCACGTTAGCGGATCTTCAGAACTACCAACGCGACTTCCAAAATTATCGCAAGCGAAATCAGCAAGAGATTCTTGCGTTACGTCAAACCGCGACCGAACAGTTTGTGACGGAGCTTTTGCCCGTGCTTGATAACTTCGAGAGGACCATTGCTCACATCGATGCTGGTGCGACGGTGGAGTCCCTTCTCGGCGGAATCAAGGCTGTCGAGCGACAACTCCGGTCGGCACTTGAGACCCAGAACGTAAAGCGCATTCAGTCGGTGGGTGAGCCCTTCGATCCTGAGCTTCATGAGGCGCTCGGAACGGAAGTGAGCACGGAGCACCCGGAAGACACTGTCACTCTCGAAATCGAACCAGGATACAAGATGGGTGAGAAGGTGATTCGACCTGCCCGAGTGAAGGTCGCAAAGAACGCATGAGCCGCAAGTACTTCGGCACCGACGGCGTTCGCGGCGTTGCGAACAAGAAGCTGACGTCTGAACTAGCCCTGTCTTTGGGGCAAGCGGCTGGTCGCTGGCTGATTGAGACGGATCAAGTTCGACGCGTTGTGATAGGGATGGATACTCGCCGATCTGGCACGATGCTTTGCTCGGCCTTGGCTGCGGGCTTGTGTTCGGTTGGCATCGACGTCGTCCTTCTCGCGGTAGCTCCGACTCCCGCGATCGCATTCGTTGCCCGTACCGGAGACTTTGGGATGGGAGCGATTATTTCCGCGAGCCATAACCCAGCCCCGGATAACGGAATCAAATTCGTGGGCCATGATGGCTGTAAGCTGACGGACGAAGTTGAGGAGAGGATTGAGGCGCTCATGGAGGCATCCGAGCCGGGGCCAGTGGGTGCTGGAGTTGGCGTTGTTACGACCGATCTCGCCGCGCTCGATGCTTACCTTGAGCTCTTGGTGAGCGTGGTGCCCGAGCGGCTTGATGGGATGAAAGTCGCCGTCGACGCGGCGCACGGGGCTGGTTACGTACTTGGGCCCAGGGCACTTGAACTGTTGGGTGCCGAGGTTGTGCTTGTGGGTGCGGACCCTGACGGCATGAACATCAACGCGGAAGGTGGAGCGACTAAGCCGGAGTTGATTCAAGAACTGACGAAGGAAGTCGGCGCGGACGTCGGCGTCGCCTTTGATGGCGATGCAGACCGAGCCGTGTTTAGTGATGAGCAGGGAAGGCTCATTAACGGTGACCGAACCATTGGCATCTGGGCTGCTCACTACCAGCAGTCAGGTGAACTTGTTCCCCCGATCGTGATTGGTACGGTGATGAGCAACGGCGGATTTGCCGCTTATATGGAAGCCCGCGGTATCACACTCGAACGAACTCCTGTTGGTGACAAGTACGTTGCTCAAGCGATTGCCCGAACCGGGGCGCTAGTTGGCGGCGAGCAGAGTGGCCACATCATTTTCCCGAGACGCGGACCAACAGGCGACGGCTTAATGACGATGCTTGAACTCCTTCGCGTCCTCAAGCGTGAAGGCCGAAAGGCTTCAGCGTTCTACGACGATTACGAGCCATGGCCACAGATCATGATCAATGTTGGCGTGGAGTCGACGGCAGGATGGAAAGAGAAGATTGCCGCTGAGTTGGAGCAAGGCGAAACGGAGATCGTGGGCCACGGTCGAATCGTCGTTCGGCCGAGCGGCACCCAACCCGTCATTCGCGTGATGGTTGAGGCTGACGAATATGCGCTTCGCGATCGAATCGCTGACCGCATCGTTAGTGCTATGGAGCGAGAACTTGGCGGCCTTGTGCATGGCAGAGTGGACCTAACTTATGCTCTTGGCGATTGATGTAGGGAATACCCACACCGTTTGCGGCGTTTGGTCGGAGGGCAAGTGGCTTGCGATCTGGCGTCGCAGCACGCAGAATCACGTCACCGAAGATGAGATCGTATCTTGGCTTCGGAGCATGTTCGACCTCAGCGGCATCCCCTGGGCGGTTGATGCGGCGATCTGTGGATCGGTTGTGCCGGCCCTCGATGTCGCCTGGAAGAAAGTCGGTGAACGTTGGCTGAAAGTGCCGGTCCACTTTTTGAAGACTGGGGCACAAGTTGGTTTGAAGGTGGAGTACGATCCGCCCCATGCCGTCGGTGCCGACCGAATTGCCAATGCACTTGGGGCGCTTGCTAGGTTCACTCCGCCAATCATCGTCGTCGACTTCGGAACAGCGACGACGTTTGATTCGATAGATTCTGATGGAAGCTATGTGGGTGGCGCAATCTTGCCGGGCGTAACTCTATCCAGCCAAGCTCTCTTCGACAAGGCAGCTAAGCTGCCTCGGGTCGAATATGTGGCACCTGAGCACGCGATTGGCCGGAACACCGTTCAGTCCCTGCAGTCCGGCATCATGCTCGGCTACGCCGGAGCGATTGACGCCCTCGCCGACAAGATCAATACCGAGTTGGGTGGCAATGCGACGATTTTGGCGACGGGTGGTTTAGGGAATCTCTTTGTCGGTTTGTGCAAATCGATCGAGTCGTACGAGCCGACCTTGACGATGGATGGTTTGGTGATCGCCACCGAGCGGTTGTCGAGCGCCTAAGCGTAATGTTTGCGCTCACTCCGGTTTGCCTTTGGCAAACCGGAGGCGATTGCGGTGTGATCGACAGCGGACGGCACGGCGTTGGTGACTTCTGACCTACTTAGGCTCCAACTCTCTCCTGTTCCGCTCGATCAGATAATCGATGAACTCGGCTACTCCGGCGTTGTTGTTGGTGGTTACTTCGAGCTGGGCGACGGCTTTGACTTCGGGTTCTGCGTTGGCCATGGCGGCGCCGATGCCGGCCCATTGGACCATTTCTAGGTCGTTGAGGTAGTCGCCGATTGCGGCGGTTTCGGATTGGGCGATGCCGAGGGATTCACTCAGCACTTTTAAGCCGAGGCCCTTACTTGCTTCGGGGGAGAGGACTTCGAGGTATTCGGGTTCTGATTCGGTGAGGGCGCCGAGGCGAGATGATAGGAGATCCGCGAGGGCGTCGTGGTGGCCTTTGATGGCAGACGGATGGTCGATAAGGATGAGCTTGAGGAGGTTCATCTGGCGGACCTCGTCGGCTGTGGCGCTTTTCGGCATGACGGAACGGACGCGTTGGCGATAGACCTCACCCCAGGGGGAATCGGTAAGGAAGAAGAGTTCGTTGCGTGTATAGGCACTCGTGTGGACGCCGACCGCTTCGGTGTACTTGAGGGTGATCTCAACCGCTTCTTTTGATAGCCCGATGTGCAAGAGCTCATTCCCATCAGGGTCCTGGACGTGGGAGCCGTTGCTGCAAATCATCGCGGGTGAAAGTCCCAACTCCTTTGAGAACTGAGCGATGCTGGCGGCGATGCGCCCGCTGGCGGGAACAACCAAGATGCCAGCTTCATGGGCTCGGCGAAGCGCGAGGACGTTTTCGGGGTGGGGGACGCGCTCGGAGGTGAGCAGCGTCCCATCAAGGTCGACAGCAAGAAGACGAATTGGCATCTATCCGAGATTAGACCCGGACGAGGACCTCTTCGCGATTGAAAAGTTTGACAGCGACAATTATCGCGATGGCAGCAAGGAGAGCGCTCACTCCGACGGTAATTCCGACGGCGAGCCAATCAGTCTTGCCTAACAGCGCGGCTCGGATATTGTTCGCGGTGTTGAGTACCGGCACACAGTTGATCCACAGCTTTGTACCGAGATCGGTCAAGCCGATAACTTGGCTGAACACGGCAGGCATGATGACGATAAAGTTGACGATTGCCAAATAGGTTTGCGCTTCTCGCGGGTTCTTTGCGTAGCTGCTGATTGCGATGAGGACACTGGCGAAAAATGCCACGAGCGGCAACAAGACGATGATGATCGTTAGGGCGGCGATAGGTGTGACTCCAAAACCATCCTTGAACATCAATTCACTGCCGGGTAGCTTGATCGCTGATGCGAGGGCCATGCCAGCAAGGCAGGAGACACTACTAAGGAAACACACTCCCGCCAAGGAAAGAAATTTCCCGAGAACGATGTGGGTGCGTTCGACGGGTGTGATCAAGAGTGTCTCTAGGGTGTTCTTATCCTTTTCGCCGGACACCAAATCGGCGGCCATGCTCATGCCTCCGCTGAACGCGAACAGAACGATCATGTACGGCAATAGAGACACGATCATTGCCCCGGCTCCTGCTTGACCGACTTTTACTTCCTTGGGAATGATCTTTATTCTCTCAGCAGCCGATTCTGGGATGGATTTCTCCTTGAGTGTTTCGACCAGAGCCTCTTTGTTCGCCTTCGCGAGCGCTTGCTCAACACCAGATAGGGCGAGGTTGCCCATCTGTTGCTTCGGATCATAGTAGGCTTCGACCCGAACTTGCCCATCTGTCGTGGGTGGCATCAGGGCGAGTACCAGCTTGGCCTTTTCTTGCTGAATAAGTTTAATGCCCTCGTCTATGGACGACACCGTTTTGATGCCGAGCCCGCCTTTTGTCACCGCGCCCGAAATAGCTGACTTGTTGAGCGACTCACCAACTCCACCCGTGCTGTCGACGAAATACACCGTTGACTTGGTGCCACCGACGGCCGCTTTCATCACAAACCCAAACAACTGAACCATCATCAGGATCAGGAAAAGGGGCATTACGAACGCATTGAAACGAACCCGCTTGTCGCGAAACATTTCGCGAAGCTCTTTGCGGACGATGATCATGACTTCGTTCATACGGTGCCCAGCCTTGCACTGACATAACCCGCCTGGAACTTGACAAGGTGGAGGAAAGCGCGTTCCAAGTTCTGTTCACCGCTGATTTCCCGCATCGTCTGTGGGGTCCCGGTGGCAACGATGACGCCATCGTGAATGACAGCGAGGTCGTCGCAGAGTCTCTCGACTTCGCTCATGATGTGGGTGCTAAATACGACGGTCTTGCCGAGGTCACGTGCCTCCTCGATAAACTCCATGACGGTTTGGCTGGTAACAACATCAAGCCCGGCCGTTGGCTCATCGAAGAACAAGACCTTGGGGTCGTGAAGAATCGTCCTGGCAATGCTCACCCTCTGCTTTTGGCCCGTGCTGAGCTTGTCGCAAAGTCGGTCAGCAAACTCTTCAATCTGAAGTTTGTCGATGACGTACTTCATTCGATCCTTGAGTCGCTTTTCATCGAGTCCGTACAGTCGCCCAAAGTATTCGAGAACTTCACGAGAAGTTAGGCGACCGTAGAGTGCGGTTGAACTCGACATGAAGCCGATGTTTGCGCGGACTTCCTGAGGCTGCTTGATGATGTCAAATCCAGCAACTTCGGACGTGCCCGATGTTGGAGTGATAACCGTTGAAAGCATCCTGAGGATCGTTGTTTTGCCGGCGCCGTTGGCACCAAGCAATCCAAAAATCCGACCCGGCTTTGCTTCGATGTCGATTCCGTCGACAGCCTTCTTAAGGCCTGTCTTGGGGTCCTGAAAATGTTTCTTGAGTCCGTGAGTCCGAACCATCATCGGTTATACGGGAGCTAGATGCAAAAGGGTTCAGCGATGGTGGTTGATGATCACTCTTCCAAGCTGAAAAAGCACCCTCAACACGAACGCGGTACCGCATTTATGTCGATTGGTCTCCCCTACCGTTGATTACCTGGTTTAATCGGTTAAATGGTGCCAGACTGAAGGTGTCTAGGTGAACAGCCTAGGTAGGAGTCGAATTCATGAACATCAAGAAAATCGCACTCACTTTCGTAGGTGGAAGCGTGGCAATGGCGGCTATGGGCCAAGGTCTCACGAATCGTGTTTTCTCCTACGATGGCTCGGTCGGTACAAATGGCCAGGCCACGTACGTTCTCAACGGTGACGGTGCAAGTGCTTACCTCTTTGCAGGCAGCGTCAACGGAACAGGCAACTCCAATGGAATTCTCGGTGCTTCCTACAGCAATGCTGCGTTCTTGGTAAACACAGTAGTAAACGTGAGTTCCTACTTATACATCAGCGGAAATTTTGGCGGTGTATATAACGTGAAGGGCATTGGTGCAGGTATCGACAGCGCACAGACAAATCAAATTGAAGTTCGAACGAACCGCAGCTTGACATTTACTGCCGCTGGTTTCTACGGAATGGGTGCGGCGGTCGGAACCATTCAATACACGATGTCCCTGCTTCAGGACTATCCAACAAACGGTGTGGTTCTAGGTGGAACTGGGACGTCCCTGATCGATGACAACTTTAACGGTGCCACGCTCAATCTGAACGCGATCACACAGCTTCCACTTGACGGACGAGTGACGCTTCAGTTGACACGTCAGCTCAGCCTCACCCAGGCAGCGCAGGGTGGTCGGTCTTACTCCGCGGCCGGAACAATTCAGGTCGGCGTCAACTAAGTCGCCACAAATTGAAGAGGGGATGTGATTCCCGAGGGCGAAGAACAAGGACTTCTTCGCCCTTTTGCGTTTCTGAGGCATATTCGGAGGCTGATGGTATGTCACACAAAACCGGTTCTTGTTTAACCGGTTAAGAACATGGGAAACTATATCTCAATCCGGCTTCGTTAATCGTTGTCGGGAGAAAAGGGTCAATTTCATGAACTTCAAAAAAATCGCACTCACTCTCGTAGGTGGAAGCGTGGCTGTGGCAGCTATGGGCCAGGGCCTCACCAATCGTGTGTTCTCATACGATGGTTCGGTCGGTACAAACGGCCAGGCAACCTACGTTCTCAACGGCGACGGCGCTAATGCATACCTGTTCGCAGGCAGCGTTAACGGTACCGGCAACTCCAACAGCATTGTTGGCGCTTCTTACACCAACGCAGCGTTCCTAGTGAACACGGTTGTCAACGTTAGCTCCTACGTTTACCTCAGCGGTAACTTCGGCGGCGTTTACAACGTCCAGGGCATCGGCGCTGGTTACGATGGTCTTCAGAGCAACAGCATCGAGGTTCGAACGAACCGAAGCCTGACCTTCACTGCCGCTGGTTTCTACGGCATGGGTTCTTCTATCGGAACGATCGCTTACACGATGTCCCTGCTTCAGGACTACCCAACGAACGGCGTTGTGCTCTCCGGCACAGGCGTAGCTCTTATCGACGATAACTTCAACGGTTCGACGCTCAACCTGAACGCGATCACACAGCTCCCACTCGATGGCCGAGCAACTCTTCAACTTACTCGCCAGCTCACCCTGACTCAGGCAGCTCAAGGCGCACGCTCGTACACCGCAGCTGGAACCATCCAGGTCGGCGTCAACTAAATCACGTTTTCGGAGAGGGAAATGCGATTTAAGGTGCAGGAGAGGAGTCTCCTGCACCTTTTTGCTTAATAGGCGTAGTCGCCGTTCTGCGCGTCTTCGATGTATCGAGCCAAGAGGTCGATACAAGCTTGAACGTCTTCCGCATGTACTGTCTCGTTGACCGTGTGTACATAGCGGGAAGGGATGGAGAGGGTGAACGAAGGAATGCCGCCGTGTAGGCGCTGAATTCCGCCTGCATCGGTTCCACCGCGGGAGAGAATCTCCATTTGGTGCTTGATTTCGTTCTTCTCAGCGAGTGATCGGAAGTGCTCAACAATCTTCGGGTGGCAGATCAAGGAACTATCCATGATCTTGATGGCGGCGCCGCCTCCCAACTTCGTGATCTGATCTGGCTCAGGAACACCAGGGATGTCGTTTGCGAGAGTGATGTCGAGGGCAACTGCGATATCAGGCTTGATGCTCCAGCCTGCAGCCGATGCACCTCGAAGGCCAATTTCCTCTTGAACCGTCGCAACAGCATAGACAT
The DNA here is from genome assembly GCA_903833215.1 of uncultured Armatimonadota bacterium. Classification (GTDB taxonomy): domain Bacteria; phylum Armatimonadota; class Fimbriimonadia; order Fimbriimonadales; family Fimbriimonadaceae; genus Fimbriimonas. The sequence continues at coordinate 13,002 of CAILEM010000035.1, read as the reverse complement.
CGCAGCCGTGGTCACCAGCAGCTTTGAGTGCTTCAATCATCACGAATACGGCGACGCGGTCATCCATCGACTTGCAGGTGAAATGATTGCCGATCTGCGAGAATCGACCGTCCATCGTGACCTGATCGCCTAACCGAACCTTCGACTTGACGGTCTCACCGCTTAGGCCGATGTCGACGAAGAAGTCATCAAGCTTTTGACCCTGGGCCTTTTCAGAGTCGCTGAGAAGGTGAGCGGGCTTGGTGCCGTACATGAGGACGCCTTGGATAGGGCCGGACTTGGTATGTACGACGACGCGCTGGCTGTTCATCTGTCGAGGGTCCCAGCCACCGAGTGGGTTGAGTCGAAGGAAGCCGTTGGAGTCGATAAACTTCACAACAAACCCGATTTCATCCATGTGGGCGGCAAGCATCAGCTTTTTGGCACTGGACCCCGCCGTTCCAGCCTTGACGCAGATAAGGTTGCCCATCGAGTCAGTGGAAAGAGTGCCGAGTCCGCCGAGTTCGCGCTTGACGATCTCTCGTATTGCGTCCTCGTAACCCGACGTTCCATGTGCTTCTGTCAGTTCCTTTAGAAGGTCGATATTCACGGCTGGTTTTTACCTTAACCACAGGCGAAATGGACGGACCAAACCTTAGGAAGAGTTAATGGAAATCGGATTTCTGGACCCGAATTGCGACTGGCTAAGGCGCTAAGGGTTGCAGTCTTGGAAATCAGCTTCTAGGTATCTTCATTGAATGCCGCACATGTTTCCTTCGTTGATCGCGAAGGGGATTTCCCAGGAGTTCAAGGGAACTCGTCCAGTGCTAACGGGAGTGGACCTGACTGTTCACCCTGGGCAGATACATGCCGTCGTGGGGCAGAGCGGTGCGGGCAAAACCGCCTTGGCCGATATCTTGGGTGGAGTCACAAAACCGGCGACCGGCTCGATTCACATTCAGGGGCAACTCACCTCGCTCAAGTCAGAGCAAGATGCCTTAGCGAAGACGATTCGGTACGTAAAGCAGGGCTTGGATCGAACGAGTCGCCTGACCGTCGCCGAGGCGCTTCAACTCGAAGCAATACCGAAGAAGTTTGGGCTCGTGGACATGAAAGCGTTCCACGAACGGGCAAGTGGTCAGCTCTCGATGTATGGCCTTTCCGATGTTGACCCCAAAACTCGAATGTGCGAGCTACCACCCGGAAAGCAGAAACTCGTTCAAATTGCGGCGACGGTCGGAAAGACGGCGGCACTGATCCTGCTGGACGATCCAAGCGCGTCGCTGGCGTACAAAGAGATGGAAGCTCTGTTTCAGCGCCTGTCTCAGCTTCAATATGCCGACACCGGGGTGGTTTACTTCACGTCTCGGGCAGAAGAAGCGCTGCAGGTTGGAGACCAGATTTCTGTTCTGCGTGACGGTGCCCTCATCGCCTGCCACGACCCCGACAGCGTGTTTGCCGCTCAACTCACGGGCGAGATGGTTGGGCGCGACCTCACCCAGATTCCTGCGATGCCTCCTCGGGCACCCTGGCCAGAAGTTGCCATTCGGGTGGAGAGTTTGTGCATCGACCACTGTGTGCACGCGCTGAGCCTGAAAGTTCGACGTGGCGAAATCGTGGGATTGGTTGGGCTGTATGGCGCGGGACAGTCAGAAGTTGTGCGGGCGATGGGTGGAGCAGTGCCACGAACCGAAGGCGAGATCTATCTTCGAGCTGCCTCCCAACCTTCAAGGATCAAAACGCGCGAGGATGCGATGGGGGCTGGCGTCGGGTTCATTCCCGATCCCCACGGGGCTTTAATGGACGGGGTGGGCCGCGAGTACGCCTACTCGCCGAGCAGTCCGATTCGTGAACTCAATTCTGCGAATCCGCAGAAGCCACCGATCGCAGCTTGCCTCAAGGCAGGATGCTCGGTGCTTCTATTTGATAACCCAACCGGCGGTCTGAATGTCGCCTGTCGGATTGAAGTCGCTCGCGCGATCCACGACATCGCCGACCAAGGCACTTCGATCATCGCTGCTTCGACCAATGTCGAAGAACTCGTCAGCTTCTGTGATCGCATCGCGATCATGGTAGACGGCCGGATCGTGCGATCCGTGGAACGGTCGGCGTTTTCGGTTGAAAAGATTTATGGGTATTTGAAAGCAGGGAAGTGAGTTCCGCTCGACGGTTGGACGAGTGGATGAGATCCTGTTCCAAATCCATCGCGCGTTATTTCAAATGGCTGGTTTTGGGCAAATCGGTCGGCATTAGGCATCGGGAACAGCGGAAGCTTCCTAACCCATCAATTCCACGAGCCCTCGTAGTCGGCGGTGATCGTACCGACGTCCGGAACGACGAATCACAGCATGCTTGGTGTGGAGTCACACCTACGTTCACACGGATTTGGCAGTCTGCTGCGTCGGTACGATCACCGCCGACTACGGGGGCCTTTGGTGATCACGGTATTTGCGTGAATTTGGTTAGCTGCTGTGGCGGAACGTTCACCGATTGTTAAGTGAGGTGTTTGAGGATTGATATTGCCAGTGCCATAAAATTATCTGGTAACCTCGCCGACACAGATTCCCGGAGGCTTCAGACTAAACCAACAAGATGAACACGCCCAAGAAAGTCCGCGCGTTTACGATGGTTGAACTGCTCGTCGTGATTGCGATCATTGGAGTCATAGCGGGAATCTTGATTCCGACTTTGGGCGGGGCTAAGAAGGCGAGTTTGAGGACGACCTCGATCAATAACCTTCACCAATGCTATGTGGCGCTGGCGCTCTATTTGGATGAATCTGGGAACTGGAGGGACTTGCCGGACCGAACGATGGCGATGAAACTGCTTGGAACCAAGATCACCTATGATCCCGCTGACTATTGGAGAGCCTCAGCTGAGCAGGCTTCACCCTTCGAGGCGATGGTTGGTTCGTATGGGTACGCGAATTCCAAGGTCTGCGGTGGGTCTGAGGGACCGGTGTCTTGCTTCCCATTATTGAAAAGACCACCGGCTCCCATGCTCGTCTCGGTTTTTTATGACGACTTTAAGTTTGAGCCAGGACCGTATATTCTTGGATCTGAGATTCCTGATTTCGTACCGCATCCCAAGAAGGTGTTGACGCTTTGGGCTGATGGCCACACGAAACTGGAGACGGTGCCAGAACCTCCCGGGCCCACAGTGGGATTCACTTGGTCGGAACTGTTCATTGATATCGATCGGATTCAACAGAGAAGCGAATGAGAACAGACACGGTACAACGGGAACAACTAACGGTCGAAGGGTTTCTCAAGGTGGTTGCCGCGATATTCGTCTCGGGTCTCGCGGCACACTTCGCTGCCCAACTCGTCAGTGTAGTGTTCGGTAGTAGGCCTGCCTTTTTTCACGTTCAAGCCATAAGTATCACCTGTGCCGTCGTTGGGTTCTTCCTGATCATTGGCTGGGCAATTCGGCGGGTGTGGCTCGCGACCTTGATCTTCATCGTGTGCGGTTTGGCGTTTCTGTTCCCGCATCTGTTCGTCCTGCACGGAAGCCTCCGGTCCTGGCTGATGCAGTTTGTCCTCTACGTCGGAACTCCGCTGGTGAGTTTTGTGGTGTTTCAGTTCCTGACGAAGAAATTTGACTTGCCAGATCGACCATGCCTCGGAAATCGTGGTTGAGAAGTCCACACCCGGCGAACTCCAGCAACCCCCGTAGGCGGCGGTGATCGTACCTACAATCGGAACGATGAATCACATTGAGCCTTTGTGCATGGCAACCCTGGGTTCATGTGAATTTCAAACGGCTGCTGCGTCGGTACGATCACCGCCGACTACGGGGGCTGCGGGCCATTTGTGGTTAGGTTCAAAAACGGGCGAAGTACTCGTGATGGCTGACTTTAAGCTTCCGGATGATTTGCCGTGCTGCCACTTTGTCGGCACTATGGACGGTCACAAAGTCTCCGCCCATTTGATGATATCCCGACGTTGGGATTCCCGCTGAATCGAGGGCCGCGCGAACTGGTGCTACGCCAGAAGGCTTACATGCGGCGAGATCGACCCAGTCGCGCGAGCGACGTAAGGTCACCACAAATGCTATGCAGCCAAGGACGATCAGACAGCCCAGAATGAGGAAGATCTTCCTTGGAACACGGATCGCCGGTTTGCCAACCATTCCTGATTATCGCTCCCTAACCTATCCACTCGACGAGCCCCGGTAGTCGGCGGTGATTGTACCGACGTTCGCAATGATGAATCACACCGTGCATGGGTGTGGGTCGACCCATATTTTCGTGCACATTCCCGTGGCTGCTGCGGCGGTACGATCACCGCCGACTACGGTGTCGGTTGGTGATCACGATTTTCATGTCACGTGCGGAGGCTGTTGCGGTGGCTGTCGATGATGCTGGGACACCTCATGCTCTACTCGCGGCGTAGACGCAGCTTGTCGACGGCCACGGCCATGACGATGATCGCGCCGGTGATCATTTGCTCTACCCAGTTGTCGAGACCCATTTGGGAACAGCCGGTGCTGATGGTTGTCATGATCCAAGCACCGAGCAACGAACCAAGGATCGAGCCTTGGCCGCCGTTCAGGCTCGCGCCACCGATGACGACAGCGGCGATGACTTTGAGTTCGAGTCCGTCAGCTGCAGTCGGGTCACCGAGGGTCAATCGCGAATATTGCATGAGTCCGGCGAGACCCATGAAGAGGCCAGCCAGAACATAGACGGCGAGCTTGACACGCTCAACTGGAACTCCGCACAGCCGGGCAGCCTGTTCGTTGGAGCCGACGGCGACGATATGCCGACCAAATCGAGTGCGCTTGAGCATCCAGGCGACCAATACCGCACCGACGATGGTGACCCATACACCGGTGGGGAACAGGTTCCAGAACGCATACCACGCGTGGTTGCCTTTGGGCTGACTTGTGAGATCGTTGAGCCAACTGCTTGGACTATCGATGGTTCGACTGTTGGCGAGGCCCTTGGCGGCACCACGGACGAACAGGTATGTGCCTAGGGTTACGATGAACGGAACGACCTTCAGGCGTGTGATGATGAAGCCGTTGACGAAGCCCCAAAGCCCACCACCGACAACACCGCCCAACAGGGCGACCCAAGGTGAGACGTGGAATTGCAGAAGCAGACGAGCAATGACGACAGTGACAAACGCGACGACAGACCCCACGGACAGGTCGATGCCACCGCAGATGATGATGCAAGTCATTCCAAGCGTGGCAATCCCTACGATCGGCATGACCTGACGCGCCATCGTCTGGAAGTTATCCAGCGAGTGGAAGTTAGGTGGCGCTTTCCACCAGAAGAACGCAAAGATGAAGCACCATGCGATCACCAAACCAAGCAAGTTGGTAAGCGACGAATTCTTAAGGATGTTCTTCATGCTCCAGCAGCCTCACGAATAATGGCTTCGGCGTCGGTTTCGGCAACCAATCGGGTCTGCCCCAAATTTCCCTTGTGCATGACGGCGATTCGGTCGCAGGTGCCGAGAAGCTCGGGCAGATAGCTGCTAATCATGAGTACGGCTTTTCCTTGCAGCGCCAGTTGATCGATCAAAGCGTAAATAGTCTCCTTGCTTCCGACGTCGATTCCTCGGGTCGGCTCATCTAGTAACAAAACGTCGACATCGTGATAGAGCAATCGGGCGATGGCGACCTTTTGCTGATTTCCGCCCGACAGTTCGCCAACCGCCTGCAGTGGACTACGGCACTTGACTCCGGTCTTCGCGATCCACTGTTTGGCATCTTCGCCCTGCTGCACGTTGGAGATGATTGGCTTCAGCTTCGTCATCGTCATGTTGTCGGCGATGGTCATCGTGAGGGCTAGACCTTCCAGCTTTCGATCCTCGCTCAACATGCCGACACCTTCGTTCCACCGCTTCGCAGGTTTTGCGGTGCCCTCATAGGTGCCGATCTTGATCTTGCCAGACTTGACGGAGTCCAGGCCGAAAATGCAGCGCATCAACTCGGTGCGTCCCGATCCGTTCAGTCCCGCGATGCCAAGAACTTCGCCTCGACGCAGTTCAAGTGAGGCGTCTTCCGGCTTTTTCTTCCCATGTAAGCCCTTGACCTCAAGAAGCACTTCGCCAGGATGGCGCTCGGAACGTGGGTATATCGTGTCGATCTTCCGACCTACCATCATTGAGACAATCGTGTCGGTATCGACATCGGCGACCTTGGCGGCTCCGACGTTGACGCCGTCACGCAGCACGGTCATTCGGTCGCAAATGCGCTTAATCTCATCAAGGAAGTGGGAGATGTATACAATGGCGGCGCCCTTATCGCGCAGGATTTGGACGACTTCGAACAGCTTCTCTACGTCGGCTTGAGTCAAGCTGCTGGTGGGCTCATCTAGGACGACCACCTTGGAATCGAGGGCAACTGCTCGGGCTATTTCCACGAGTTGTCGAGTTGCAATCGGTAGTGTGCTCACAGGCACATCGACGTTCAAATTGGTGATGCCAAGAAGCTTGAGTGCTTCTTCGGTCCTTTGCCGGCTGGTGGTGCGATCAATCACCCCAAAGCTATGCAACTCCATCCCGAGTAAAACGTTTTCAGCGGTCGAGAGATGGGGGCAGAGCGCAAGCTCTTGGTAGATCATCGCGATACCCATACGCCGTGCGTCCATGGGGTTGTGAGGCGAGTAGGGTTGGCCGTCAAAGGTGATGGTGCCAGCGTCAGCTTTGATTGCACCGGAAAGAACTCGCATCAACGTGCTCTTCCCAGAGCCGTTTTCGCCAACGAGGGCGTGTACTTCACCCCGTTCAAAATCGAGATTTACGTTGTCCAGCGCGACGGTGGCGCCGAACCGTTTGCAAATGCCGTGCATCGAAAGAAAAGCCATTTTGCGTTGTCTAGGGGAAAGGCACTTGCCGTTGGTCGCTGCACTCACTAACTGAGTGCAGCGACCAGGTTTTTGGGTCAGTCCAGGATTAGTCCTGGGGAGGTGTGAGCAACTTGGCAATCGCGGCGTCGTTCATGTTTGCCTTGGTCACGAGAGTGGCTCCCGTGTCTTCAGCTTTCTCGAACGGCTTCTTGTTGATGATGTTGACCATCGTCGCGACGCTGTCGTGGCCCATCTTGAATGGGTCCTGGACAACGAGTGCATCGATCTTGCCGGCTTTCATGCCTTCGATGAGCTTCGGCGATGAGTCGAAGCCAACGAACTTGACTTTGCCGGACCAGTTGTTCTCATCAAGAACTCGGAGCATGCCAAACGTGGTGGACTCGTTGGGGCAGTAGATGCCCTGGGCTTGAAGCGAACCGTCTGGGTTCTTGAAGCCGCCGAGGAGGCCCTCAGCCTTCTGCTGAGCGGAGTCAGCGGTGGATCCGCCTTCCTGGTTGTCGCTAAGAATCTTGATGCCTGGGTTCTTCTTGATCACGTCCAAGAAGCCCTGCTCTCGGTCCATCGTGCTTGCGGAACCGGCCATGTAGCGGAGAACGATAACGCTGCCCTTTCCACCAAGGAGCTTGACCATGGCTTCGCCTGCCATCTCGCCGCCCTTGTAGTTGTTGGTCATCGCGGTTGCGGCGTACTTATCGCTCTTGAGAGACGAGTCGATGATTACGACGGGGATACCACCGGCGACGGCCGCCTCAACTGGCTTGGCCAGAGCGACATTGTCGAGGGGAGCGAGAACGATTCCATCAACCTTCGTCGTCACGAAGTTCTCGACGGTCTTGATCTGATCTTCCTTGTCGTCTTCCTTGAGGGGGCCCTTGAAGTCGATCTTGACGCCCAATTCTTTAGCGGCGAGGTTCGCGCCAGCGTGGAGGGCTTTCCAGTAGTCGTGGGTAGAACCCTTGGGGATCACGGCGATCGTTAGCTCTTTTTTGCCGCCCTTGTCGGTAGTCGTTGTAGGGGTCGTGCCGCCGTCTGTCTGTTTTGCTGCATCGCCGCCTGAACCGCAACCTGCAATCATAAGCATGGCGAGACCTGCCGCCAACGCTGCTCCTTTGAAACGCATCATCGAATTCCTCCTGTGTCCTTTCTTATTAAGCTTAAGCTTAACCGTTTTGATCTCAAACCTACACAATGGTGTTAGCACTGCGCCCTTGTCGATCTCAGCTTGCCGAGATTGTCTTCCGAAAAGTTAACCCAACTTGAAGATGCTACCGGCAAATCTAACAAAATCCCAGTGTTTGTCTTCGATCTGGTTGGTGACTACCTATTTGCCGGTTGTCCCGAAGAACAGCAGACACAAATGGCAAGAAGACTGCAACGCTGAAACTGGCCATCGTGCGACGAATCGGCATGTCCGTTATTTTGAGCTACTGGGAGCGAATCTCGCACCCCTTAATGACATTTTGGACGAACCAAAATGCATAGCTGATATAGTTGAGTCATGAATGGGTCGCTTCAATGTCGCAATGCCGCGTTCATGGGTTTTGTCGTGATGGCCGCAATCGCATCAGCCCAAGTGCCTTCCTCTCAGAAATACAAATGGAAGAGCGTGCAGATGGTCGGAGGCGGGTTTGTCGATGGAATTATCTTTCATCCGAAAGCCAAAGACGTTCGTTATGCCCGCACAGATATTGGTGGCGCTTACCGATGGAACTCTCGATCCAAGAGTTGGGAGGCTATTCAAGATTGGGTGAGTTACGAAGACACGAATCTTTTGGGAGTGGAGAGTATCGCGCTCGATGCGCGAGATCCCAACCGTGTGTATCTCGCCTGCGGCATGTACACCAACTCGCGTAGCCCGAATGCTGCGATTCTTAGATCCAAAGATCGAGGCAAGTCGTTTGAGCGGACGAACCTGCCCTTTAGGATGGGTGGCAACGAGAACGGTCGTGGCAACGGAGAGCGCTTGGCGGTCGATCCGAACGCTGGCAATATTCTGTATTTCGGCTCTCGACAGGCCGGGCTCTGGAAGAGCATGGACTATGGCGTAAGCTGGAACGCGGTCACGTCTTTTCCAGTTGGGCAGACCTCAGAGACGCAGCCACCTAGCGCAGGAGTTGGGATCGTCTCTGTCATCTTCGATCCTGCAAGTGGAGGAAAGGGCAAAGGCTCTTCGATCATCTTTGCCGCCGTGTCCGTGATGGGACAGAATAATTTGTTCCGCAGCCGGGACGCTGGTGAGACTTGGCAGCCTATTCCTGGCGAGCCAACTCAGAACCGGCCAACTCGGATGGATTTAGCCTCCGACGGAACGCTTTACGTGCCCTACGGCTCAAGCGCAGGACCGTCGCCGATGCGGGATGGATCGCTATGGAAGCTTTCGACGCAGACGGACACTTGGACGGACATTACGCCGGAGAAGCCGGATGGTGTTTCCAAGCGATTTGGGTACGCCGCGGTATCGGTGCAAAGAGGCAAACCGAATGTCGTCATCGTAAGCACCTTTGGCCATCCGGGTGGAGAGGAGATTTTTAGGAGTCTTGACGCTGGTAATACCTGGAATCCCGTCTTCCACAAAGGTGGGGCGACCTACGATTTCGCGTTGGCACCTTACGTCAAGAAGACCGGAATCCACTGGCTATTCGATCTCAAGATTGATCCTACTAATCCAAACCACGCCACATTCACGACTGGCTACGGTGGGTACGAGACCTTCAACTTAACTGAAATGGATCATGGCAAACCGACGAAATGGTCGGTGGTTAGTAAGGGTATTGAGGAGACGGTGGCACTTGAGTTGGCTAGCCCGACAGCAGGTGTTCACCTGTTCTCTGCCATCGGTGATTACGGCGGATTCGTGCACTGGAATCTGGACAAACCCTCTCCGGAGGGCAATTATGGAAATCCTACCTTTGGCAACACCAACGCGGTGATGGCTGCATACGCGAAGCCCCATGTTGTACTGAGGGCAGGAAACGTAGCTGGTGGACGAGGTGGAGCTGCATTTGGCTATTCGCTCGATGGTGGCAAGACATGGCAACCACCGACTTCGACGCCACAACCGAACAGTCGCCTGGGGCGCATCGCGATCGCAACCGATGCATCGACATGGATTTGGACTCCAGCCGGCGGCACTCCTTACTACACGCGGGACAATGGAAAAAGTTGGTTAGAGTGTTCCGGTTTGCCTCGAAATATCCGCGTTGTATCGGATTCAGTGAACCCAAAGAAGTTTTTTGCTCTCGATCTCTTTGGCGGCAATGTTTATTCGAGTGAAGATGGGGGTGCGAATTTCCGTGCTAAGTCGCTGGTGCTACCCAATGGTTTGCCCTTACGTGTGGGCGAAAGAGGCGACAATCGGGGAAGTATGGACTGGCTCTGGACGACCCCTGGCAGGGAAGGGGACCTTTGGATATCCGCCTTTGACGGCTTGTATCACACAACGGACATCGCTACGCCGTTCCTCAAAATCGGTGGCATCGAACAGATCCACGCATTCGGATTTGGGAAATCAGCACCTGGTGCACAAGCGCCTGCGCTGTTTCTCGTGGGAGTGATTCGTGGCCAAAGAGGTGTGTTCCGGTCTGATGACTTTGGCGGACACTGGATTCGAATCAACGATGACGAGCATCAGTGGGGCGTGATCTTGCAGATCACGGGAGATCCACGTGTTTACGGGCGTGTTTATGTCGGAACCCACGGGCGCGGTGTGGTTTATGGTGATATTCGCTGACGTTCAATCAAGGAATAACAGGCGGGAAAGGTGCTGAATTCTGGTTTCGTCGATTGGCGACAAAGTTCTCGAAATTTTTCTTCTTGAGACCAAATAGGCCAGATTGAATTCCGTAGAGCTTCATTTCTTTCATCGCGATGTTCTGCATCACGACGTAACCAACCAGGCCATAGCATAACGCCGAGTTGAGACCCATGAGTATGGAAGCGAGCAGGGCCTTTGAGTTGGGCCAGCTCTTGCCATAGGCGATTTTTTGATTCTGAGGATAGCTTAGGGCGGCGACCACCGCAAAAAGGAACAACGCTCCAATGAGTAGGGCAATGGGGCCGTAAGTCCTTGACGCAGCATTCAGAGATACAGCAATCACCAAGTTCACGGTGAACACGGTGTTGAGCCCGAAGTAACCGCCGCCCAGTGCCTCGAGTTGTTCGACGGTCCCGTAGTTACTGACTGAATTGCCTCTTGGGTAAGCGGCAAACTGGGTCGGGGGAATCTCTGCCATTTCACTGAATCAGACGCAGTTTCTGGCGAAAATGACTCATTCGAAACATGCAATTCCTCACTGCAGCAGTCCTGAAAGCTCAAGGGTCACCGCAGTGAGTACCAGCCCTCCGGTGGAGGCCAAATCTGGGTTGTTACTGCGGTAGCGAGAAGCGAGGCACGCCTCGCTTCTACTGTAGCTAGCGTCGGTTGGCGGGCTTTTGGGCACCGGCGGCGGCTTGGGCTGCTGCCGCGGGATTCTCGACGGGCGGGCCACCCATATGCGACTTCATCATCGCCTTTTGGCTTTCGGGGATGTTCATCTTGTCGATAAACGACTGACGGTTTACATCGGCAGCTTGAACTTCTGTCTTGGTTGGGACGCGGTTATTATCGTCACAGCCAGCGACGATGGGAGCTAGAAACGCAAGGCCCGCTACTAATACGAAAAGAGATCGAGCTGATTTGGTTGTTGACAGCTGTGCGATCGATTTTTTACTCATGTTCTTCATCGTCACTTTGGAGTATTCCCGAGATATGGCGTCGGGAGTCACGGATGGGTGAGCAAGTATGACCTTGCCCACCCATCAGAGTTAGCCTAGAATGGCTCAGACGGGTAGTACCAGCCGTAGGTCCAGCTGTTGCTCGTTATGTCGCCGCGTGGGACATAGATGTTGTGGAACCACTGGATCTGACCCTTGTGCAGAGCCTTGGTGTGGCCATCGGTGTAGGAGATAACCGATGTTTGAGCATAACGGTATCGTGGGTGAGCTGCGCACTCCCAGTTACCATCAGAGATGCCGTGTGCGCAGTCTGTATCGTACTTCGGCGAATAGACTGGCGAACTTGGATTCCAAGAGGTGTCGCCATCGCGGTACACAGTCGCAGCATTACCTGGAGTGTGTGCGATGGAATCGATGTACTGGAACTGCCAATCGACGAACCAAGGATAGTTCCATCCGTCTTCAACCGAGTTAAGGCCTTTCTCAGCCATCAGAATTCTCTCGGAAGGGGTGTCGATCTGGGTGGCGGTCATGGAAGGGAGGACCTGGCCGTTTCCGTCGAACCACGATTCACCACCGTTGTAGTTGGCGATGCAGATGAGCCGGTTGACTCCAAAGTAGTAGCCTTCTTGGCTAACTTTGGTTTGGTCGACGATGCGTGCGGCGGGATCTAGGAAGATTCCGGCTTTACCGGTCGAAACCGTATTGCCAGCAGTTGGGTCAACCGATTGGTCGCCGTTCTTGATGTAAGGATACGTCGTGGTTGTCCAAGTGATGTGGGGAGTTGCCGACGAATAATTGTCGCCATACTCGGCCATCGGGAACATGTCGTCGGAGTCATTGGAGTACATGAGACATCCGAGAGTGGCCTGCTTCTGATTGCTGACGCAAGACGCCTTCTTGGCGGCAAGCTTGGCTTGGGCAAAAACAGGGAATAGGATTGCCGCCAAGATCGCGATGATGGCGATCACGACGAGCAACTCAATTAAGGTAAATGCTTTTCGGTTCATTAAGATTCCTCAGCTTTGAGATGGAATAGCAGTCGAGCCTCGCACGTCAAACGTGCAAGGGAATACCGTCGAGAGCTGGCCTTGTTTTTGGCCAGAGATGAGATTCAAAAGGGATTGCGCAGCAAAAGCGCCCATCTCTCGAATGGGTTGCCGAACGGCAGTCAATCGAGGGGTAGTCGTTTCGCAGAATTGTGTTGAGTCGAACCCAACAACACTGATTTGATCGGGCACGGCGACATTCGCTCCGGTGAGCCTTTCGAGGAGGCGCCCGGCAAGGCTTTCTGTCCAGCAAATGACGGCGGTGCAGCCGATAGAAGTGAGTTCTTCAACGAGGCCCTCTAGTGTTCTGAGTCGTTAATCCCTCGACATCTATTGACTTTGTCGATTATTGATTCAGCGGATGCCGTCCACTTAAATGGCTTGGCGTCTCTGTTGTGAATTCGGAGGTAGTCCTTGATGGTTTCTTCCAGTTCGGCG
>CAILEM010000034.1 GCA_903833215.1 uncultured Armatimonadota bacterium | reverse complement strand
TGCCAAACAAGCGAGCCATCATATTCGATGTCCTCCATTCCCTCCCGATTCGCTTTGCTCATTTCCCTTCGGCGGGATCTTCGCTCCGCTACGACATTTGACCGTCGTAACAATACAAAGTTCGCCCAGTCGTACTAGCCTTGCTCACCCGCATGCCATCGGCACGGTAAGCATAGTTCGTCGTTGCCGTGCCGTTGTTCAGCGCTGTCATCCGGTTCATCGCATCCCAGGTGTAAGTTGTCGCTCCCTTCGTGAGGCGATTCCCCAATACATCATTCGTACATGTCACGCCACCGATCGAGGTCGCTCGGTTCAAGTTGTCGCAAACCGAATCCGTCCGGTTCCCGGCTGGGTCGTTTGTTAATGAGAAATGTGACACGTATTCCAATTTTGTTTTGAACTCTGGCAGGGCCATTTACCGGACCTCGAAGTTGTACGTGCCTGGCTGCAAGTCCCTGCAATCCCTGGTTAATTCCTATCCTGGTTCTCTGTTCTAAGTCAATCAATAGGGTTAGAAACCCATTCATCTCAGTGGCTTGCCATCGCCATTTAGGCCAGTACCGAGGGGCTGAACTGGTCGGCAAAGGGAGTCGTGGCTGGGATCATCAGTTGGGCCAAATCGTCCCGGCTCGCTGTACCATGTCGCGAAATACCCACAGTTAAACATCGACCAGGTAAATGCTGCCGTTGACAAAACTACCATTGCTATCCCCGATGTGCGGTTCTTTCCGCCTAGTCTGGCCAATCGAGTTCCATTGACCAACACATAGGTGCAAACAACCACGCCGAAGATACCAAAAGCCCAACAAGTCGTCATCCAGACGATATGCAATACGTCACTAAATTGATTCAAGAACGGGATCCCATGTGTTCTTGTAACCGGGTCCAATCTATCCCGAGCAAGAAGCGGGCCCTTGATCACCAGCGACATGAAGAACCACGGACCATGAGTGAACCACCAAACAAAAGCTAAGGCAAGGAATCCAAACATTGGTGAAGAGATGCTCAAACCAAACAGTTGGTATTTTCTTCGAACTTCAACATGCGATCTCTCAATATTGGGGCTATTCATTTTCTGCATCCTTCAGGTACCAAAGCTCGCGCATATTGTAGGCGACGACTAAGATGCCCAGTTTCGTGCCAGAGTACACACCACTCAAAACAGTTCCACAGGGCCCAAGGCCTGGATTGCCACTTGCCGCATTCATGAACCCTGCGATATACGCCATCTCTCCGGCGTAAAGGCCGACGTCTCCCGACAATAGTCCAGCGTGACTAAACTTGTCCATGAATCCCGCCCAAGCATTCTCAATGTCGTTGCCATCGTGCGCAAGGTAGACGGCTGCAGCAAATGCCGAAACCGCAGGGACTAATTGGACCAAGGTGACCAAAAAATTAACAGAAGAGTAGGCAGTCAGAAACACATAACATGCAAGCAACTCCCCGAAGAATCGCCCGGATGAATCAAGGTGATTAACAGGATCACCACCACAATAGATGGTCCAATTCCTTCCTTGGTGCTTTTGGTCTTCTGTGAGAAATCTCCCACTTCCAGGCTCGCAGTATCTAGCTCTCATGTAAACAAGCCCAGATTCGTCATCCTGCTTATGTCCAATGCTCGCACAATAGCGCCCTTTCGGATCACCTGTCTGCGCACCAAGCCTAATCACACCCCAAGCGTCGAATGATCGCTCGGCAGTGAAGGTGTACCCTGCTCCTGCCTTGGATAGTGTCGAGATCATGTTCCCGTGGGCGTCATAGATCGGATACGAGATCGTCGTTCCAGTTCCAGTCGTCACCGAAATCGCGTCGATGCCTCTTGCACCGATGGCGTAGTCAGACGTCTTTTGCCAAACAAGCGAGCCATCATATTCGATGTCCTCCATCCCCTCCCGATTCGCTTTGCTCATTTCCCTTCGGCGGGATCTTCGCTCCGCTACGACATTTGACCGTCATAGCAGTACAAGGTTCGCCCAGTCGTGCTAGCCTTGCTCACCCGCATCCCATCGGCGCGGTACAGATAGTTCGTCGTTGACATGCCGTTGTTGAGCGCCGTCATGCGGTTCATCGCATCCCAGGTGTAACTCGTCGCTCCCTTCGTGAGGCGATTACCAAGCACATCATTCGT
>CAILEM010000033.1 GCA_903833215.1 uncultured Armatimonadota bacterium | reverse complement strand
CGGGAAAATGGCGCGGACAATCTTGAGGCACATCCGCGTTCAATCCAAAGCCGAACTCAAAAGGCGAATTCTCTTGGGTATTCAAGAGATGAACGAAGAACCCGCCATTTTCAGATGGACCAAATTCCAAGCGCTTGAAGAGATTGAAGCCATGTCGATCAATTAATGGAACGATATACTAGGAACTATTTAGGCTTGTATTTTGGCGTTGTATATTGGCATTGCGATCCCTAAAAGTTGCCAGGAGTCAAGAAAACTTAAATTGAAACACCAGCCTGAGTTCACCTTTACGGGCCCCCTGGGTGTCCTGAACCGTCCCATCTTCGTCTGTTTGGGCCTCTTCGCCGTCGCGGCAATCTTGGTCGTGCGGTGTCGACGTAACCCAACGCTTTTGGTGGGGAAGTATTTCGAAACAGAAAGCCCGACTGTTTCGAGTGCGTGCAACGGACATGGCGCATGTGCGCTGGTTGACGATGGAGGCTCGGCCTATTACGTTAATGTAAACGACGGCTTGCATGCGGTCCGGTTTCGCCACCCCATAGCCGGCTCAAATCTTGTCTCAGGGTGGATCTCGACAGGTGGATCCGCGATTTTCCTGGGCTCGAACAACGACTTGTTTGAGTTCAAATCTGGGTGGAAAGTGCTTCGACGGCTGAACATTCCACCGATCCATGGTGAGATTGTCGGGGTTGTTTTTGACTCCAAAGTCAACATCCTTTGGTGCGCCATCAATCCGTACGAATCTGCTGACAAACGTGCTTACGTAATTGCTGTTCGCCCCGACGGTGGAACCGAACTTGGTAGGTTCCAGCTTTCGGTAAGGTCGAGCAACGTGCTGATGGAATTGGACGAGACACACCATCAGCTACTGGTATCCCCAGCGGGAATGCCGGGAACTCAGATGGACTCCTACCTGCTGACGTGCCGCTCTGGGAAGGTGACGGGAGCGGTCATCCCTTACGCAGGTGAAGTTGCCCGTGCGGCATTCTATGGCAAGTCAATGGTCGTGGGGGCCGAATCGGGCGAGGTCATTGGAATGGATTCCGACACCTCCGCCGTGAAGTGGAATTTGGCCAAGCCCGAGGCCATTCCTGTCTCTACGATTCTGATAAAAGACAAGATTGTCGTCGTTGGCCACTGTGGCGGAAACAAATTCGTTGGCAGTGGTTACGTGGATGTTCTGGATTTGGACACGGGGGGCGTCAAGCAGAATATCGACGTCGACGGCTGCGTTGATACCGTCGCTGCAATGGACTCGAAGGTCGCCATCGGGATGCAAGATGGCAGGTTGATTGTTGCGGATGCGGGTGGCACCCAGACCTATCAGGTACCTGTCAAGAAAGGATCCTCGGGAATCGAGAAGATTGTAATTCTGCCCAGCCACGTGCTTGTCGTGACGGGACAGCAGGTGTTTCTCTTTTCGAGATGCCAACTGCGATAAGCAGTTCGTACAGTGTCGGCTATGGTTGCCATTCTGTGGAATCTGGCATGGCGGTTTGGTTATCCTGGAAACACTGAGTTAACATTTCTTGGATAGAATGCTCGTCTTTCTTGGGATTGGACTCGCGGCAGTGGGAAGGATGCACGGAACTTATGTGCAATCCGTGTCTTCGACTCCACTGCCGAAAGCGCCTAATGGAGCCATCCTTCAACGGGTTCGTATCGCTGGATTCGGAATCGGGACGATACGAATTAGCGGCGCCGCGGCAGTTGGTTCGGACTTTCGTGATCATGAAACGCTCACTGTGACGATTCAAAAATCTCATCCCTCAAAGCGTAGCAATCCCATCCAAATTCACATCACACGGCCATATCCTTATCATCTACATGCATGGTTCGGCGTCTACAGACAAATCAATTTTTTGGCTATTTCGGGAGACGGGGGCCAATTTGAATTCACAGTTGTCTATGAGTTGGATTGCGCCAAATCGACTCTGAAGCCGGTTTCACCTTTGATCATGATGGGTGAGGGGAAGACGCTCCATCTGGGAAAAGTTATCGAGCGTTCGCCAGCGAGGTATGTGATTCCAAAGCCGCCTGAGTATCACCGAATAAGGAAAGATCGCGAGGTGATTTTGAGAAACGATTGGAAGTTTGATCTTCGTCACCACAAGTTCGTTCAAGGGGCCTACCATCAGGTCGCGGATGGTAGGTGGTGATGGGGCGTTTATGAGGATTCGTGAGGTCGTTGATTTGATCCTTAGACGCAACTGACTCCGCTTGATCCAGCAACCGGACGTGTTCGAACCGGGCGGGTCGGAGGCGGTGCCCCCAACCATGATGGGTCGTGCCTTTGGCACTCAATACCTGTTGCCGTCCGTATACCAGGCTTGCAGCCTTCGCTATTATGGGGCGCCCCGTTGGGGCTTAGGGACTTGACCGAAACACCGATCGACGGACAGCCTAGGTCCAAGGCACTCGCTGATCTGTACCTAGTGTTTTGCGACCTCAGGACAGGATTCTGCCACCCGAAGGCACGGTGCAGGGTTGAGCTGACGCGCGAGTTCCAGTTTGGATTTCGACAAGGGGTTTTCACGGTGTCGTCCGACTTGAAGTGGATTTATCTTCGAACCGGGGATGCGATTTGGCGGTTATCGACGGCGTTGCCGTGATGGTATTGGACATTGGACAGAGAAGAATCGGATTCTCTCTTCCGGAGCCTCGCCGGTTTTTGGGATGTATTTCGACGTTCGGAAGCACCAACGGTGCGCAACAATATTAGCCTAGGGCAGCGCCCTAGGTGATCGGGAACCAGGGAAACCAGAGCACTGTAAGTGCTATCCAATACGTCTGAGTGCATGGCCCGCTGACTTTATTTTGGGGCAACATTGCCGAGTTATTTTTCGGAAATGAGGAGTCTCGACTTCGTCTCGACGCGTATTTGTGGACCGGATTTCCCCCTCCAGAGCCTCCCCCGCTCGGGGAGCTGTAAAAGAATTCACTGGAGGCTATTCTTGTGTTAGCCTCTGGCGCGCTCTTTTTTTTGCGCACCGAGATTGTTGTCGGACT
>CAILEM010000032.1 GCA_903833215.1 uncultured Armatimonadota bacterium | reverse complement strand
CTGCAGAAAGTGCGAGCCCTCGTGCTCGCAAGGTGGGTCGAGTCGTACCAAGGGTTGCCCGCAGTTGGCGTGAAGCCCGATTTAGGCGTTTGCGCGAAAGCCGCATTCTGAATGCGGCCAGCCGTATCGTAAGTGTATTGGTATTCCTCCGCGGTTGGATTTATCCCGACGATCTTTCGCATCGTTTGGAAGACGCGCTGGTTCTTCAAAGGGTCGCCAACCGTCACATAGTTCGCATACTGCCAGGTCGTGCTATTCGCCCCGATGCCATAGATGACACTTGAGCGCTGCCCATACGCATCATAGCCGTAGGTCGAGGAATAGGTATTGGCTCCATTGACCTCGCCAACACTGGAGATCTGCCCAATTGCGGCTCCCGTCGTCTGGTAAGTGATCGTGTCAACAACACCGGAGAGCCCATCGGCTATTGTCGCCGGTTGCCCGTAAGTGACATCAACACCATTCGCAGGCGGAGGGTTTGTCCCATACGTGTACGTTACAAGCGTTTGCGACACATCCGTGCGTCGGATGCTCTGTATCGTTCCTTCTGCGTCGTATGTCGTCACGAAGTCATGTCCAGCGGCATCGACGACTTCACTCGGCTTGCCCCAACTCGTATAGCTCACATTCCGTGTGTGCCGATTCACGCCAGCGGCGTCTTCGTATACGTCTGTCGCCTGCCCCCAAGTCGGAGCACCGTCACCACCATATGTCGTCTTCGTTTCGACGTATCCGCCCGTTGGCGAGAGCTTGAAAACATCCGTCGCTCGGCCTTGCGTGTCGTAGGCGTTGAATGATGCGGAGTAAGCGTTTGGGTTACTGACCGATACCTGGTAACGCCAAACCTCGTATGCCAGCGGATTCGCTCCCGAAGGAGGCGATTTTGCTGGGTCAAGAAAAATCGTGCCGTATTTCGGATCGTAGACGCGGTAGATCTGACCTTTATAGCCGGGTGCCGCACTGGAATCGTAATAATCCGAGTAGGTCATCCTCCCCGACGGGTCCAGAGTTGCCATTTGCTGGAAGTATTTGGACTGGCCCCAGTAGGCAAACTGGTTAACTGCCTGTTGGTTGGTCGTCACCGCCCCATAGGCAGTCGCCATGTATGCTTCCGTCACCGTTTTCATGAGCGGATTGCCCATGAAGTTGTATGTGTTGGCGGTTGTGGTGGTTTGAACGGCGAACGGTTCGACGTCCATTCCTCGCATCTGCCTCATCGTTCCCGGCTGCGATATATCAGTCGCCCAAGGATAGGTGTAATCCACCTGAGTCGTCAGGTTTTGGGATCGAGCGTCGTATGTCTTCGACCAAAGAATAAACGCCGGGCCGTTGTAGTTCGTGTGGACCTGTCCAGGTCCAGACAGCATCGAAACAGTGTAGATATTGCTACCGGTGGTGCCGGAGAAAGTTGGCCAGCACTCATTGATGACCGTATTGTCGGCCTGACAATTCATCACGATCCTGTCTCCCGACTGTCCAAACCAGTTCGCTCCTGGCAGCGCCTGAAGGTAATACTGCATGAACTGAATGAACATGTAAGTTCCGTTCGGCCGGTCCACACGGTAAGCGAGAACGCCAGGCACCGTTGTGTTGAACGGCGGTGCCTGCGAATTTCCCATCGCGTAGTACACCTTTGTCTGCAGACCCCTAGGATCCGTGATCGTATTCAATAGGTTCGTCGCCACCGCCCCCGAGTAGCCATTGCCCGTCCAAGCGGTCGCATAGCCGTAAGTTGTGGTTTTGTAAGGAGGATTTGGCGCAGTCGAGGCCAAGGTAGCGCTCGCCAACACTTGATTTGAGCCGTAGGTGTACCGTACGACTCTTCCGCCATTGTCGGAGACGCTGCCGATCCGATAGGCCAATGTTGTTGGTAGTTGAGTCCAGGCAAAATCAATCTCATGCCCACCCGGCATAACCACACTTGTGAGCCGATGCTCCCAAACGAGGCCATTGGATTTTTGATAAGTCGCTCCTGTGAAAGATGGACCGCTCAGCGATTCGCTTGAGTAGTGGTAAGTCGTTAGGCTCCCATTCCTGTCGGTGGCGGAATCTATCTTGAGGACGTTCGCGGGTTCGGCTGAAGGATTGGTGTTGTTCCAAGGCTTCGTACCGTTCGGATAAACGCCGTGCTTTCGATACACATAAACGGTGCCGTCGGTGGTTTTGAGCGTGTTCATCGTCAGAACTTGGTACACCACTCCGTTCTGTGTCACGTTTTCGTATGTGCTGTCGACAACGTTGTTGTCCCACGGTGGTGTCGTGAGCACTCCATCGACGTCTTTTTGAATCGTCTCTTGCTTACCCGAGGCATCGACTGCGAGAACGGCAACAGGAGGCTGAATACTCGTTCCGATTGCGGACTCAGCGTTGGGATCGTCAAGCTGGGCGCTTGGCCGTTCCATGAACACGGTCGGAATGCTCCGCACGGGTGCGCCTGCACTCTTGAGTAACCCACCCGCCGTCGAGCGGAGGTCGGCGCTTAGGGTCCATCCTTTACCAAACGGTCCGTCATCAAGGTTATTTGAGCTGTAGCTTCGAGTGACGTTTACCGGAATTCCGTAACCGGTATCGAACGAAAGATCTGTCGCCGTCGTGCTGTAGTTGCCGGTGGCGATGTCGATTCCCTCATACTGGACCGCCCATTTACCTGAACCCGCGAGGTAAGGGCACTCGCCTGTCGCACCTTGCAGTTTCGTTTCTTCGCTTGCGGTGAGGGGGTGACTTGCACTCACTTTTCGCCTTGCTGCATCGTCTGCTTCATGCTTTCGCGCCTTTGCCGCCGATGCTTCAAGCGACTTTGCGAGTGGGACGCCAAAGCAAGTGATTGCGCCAAACGGAACGCTCATGTTTGCCATCGTAAGGACGGTTATCATGCTGACTGCGCGGTATATGCCCGATATTTTTGTCATCGTTAGCTCTTCTGGTGTTTCGTATTGAAAATGATTGCGATCAGGTGCCTATCGGCCCTGGAGCGAAGGTTGAGTGAACAGAATCAGATTCACCCGGAAATCTGGATCGTCGATGGACGGAAGGTCCACCATGCTTTCCGCTTTGCTCCGGGTATCGAAGATCGTTGCCTTGTTTTGGTTGACATGTAAGAGTGCGACGTAGTGGTCTCGCTCAAGCCAAATCGCGGGGAGATGCGCGCTTGCGATGTCTCTGCGATTCAAACAATAGCCGAAGCTCGGAACGCCGATCTCCGACAACCCCTTGCGCATTTGCGTAATCGTTGTGCCTTTGTCACTCGTCCCGCAGAGCTTAGCGATCTCCTTGTAGTTGGGGATCTTGCTCAAATGCGGCCTAAGCTTTGGAAGGAGGTAAGCAATCGTCTTGGGACCGCAGACGGTCGTCTCAAAGCGAATGGTCGCCTCCTGCTTCTTGATTGCCTGTTGGAGCAGCATCTCGTCGGCCGGGTCCGATTTTCCGTGATTCAGCCGGACCAGCCTTCGGTAGCAGGCAGTGACCAGCGTGCTCTCCGGTCGGTTGGCGAGGAACGACCGGAATTCGGCCGCAGCTTGCTTGTCCTTGTGCTCGGCGACCAGGCACACCGCGGCTTGATAGGCGGCTTGGTCGGGAATCGTTCCGTAGTCGGCGCCCATTGCGCCAGTCCCCTTGTAGTCCTGAGTCACCGCCAGAAGCTTTCCGCGTGCGACCTTCCAGTGCCCAACTTTCGCGTCGGCATAGGCGAGTCGAATATGTGCGGAACTCACGCTGTCTTGAGTGGCCGGGTTGCTAGAAGCCTTGTTCTTCTCGATATACGAACGCAAGTCGTTGGCAGACTTCTGGGCGAGCGACTCAACTAGAGGTTTTGGTGGTACTTTTTTCGCGGTGTCTCTCCGGCTCGTCGTCCCAACGTAGACTGCCGCACCCAGGCACAATGCGGGTACTGCAACAAGTGGCCATCGCTTCATTCTGTCCACCCACCGACCGGTGGTTGGTCGATCATCCAGACCCTTGGCCTTGAATCGTTTCCTGGCCATATGGTTTGTGCAGCTTCCCACGTGGGACTCGCAAAGTAGAACCAAACCGGCGAGGTGCTCGCCTCGTTTTCGAGTTTCAATGCTGCCTTCACTGTTAGCGTTTGGCTCGGCGAATTTAGCCTCCAGTTGTAGAAAGCGTTCGGTGCCGTGCTAGTCGTGAAGTCGAGATAAGACCCATTCGGAGTTCCCGCTAACCACTTGGTTGACCACATCGCCGCATTCGAGGCGACACCGATATTCCCGTCACCATCGGCAGGCGTGAAGGCATAGATCCTAGCCCCATTCGGAGCAGCTGAGGGGTAACCGATGTAAAAAGCAGTTAGTGTCGCCCAAATGGTTTGAGAGTTCGCAGAGATATCTCCGAATACTTGGAGTCGCGCTGTACCGCTCTCGTCGGTACCACCATAGGGCATGTTCCCAACGAAGAGTCCTCCACGGAAGATGTACGGATTGAAAATGGGGTTTCGCGCAGAGGCGTTTGCATCGGCTTGGATCTCACCAGTGATATCCGGATTTCCGTAGACCAACCGAGAGTCGATGGATGCTGAGTCCGCATTGGTTCTTCGGAGGTTGTACGTGTAGACCTTGTAAGTTGTCGAGGAGCAATAGCTCCACCAATATTGGGTTCCGCTGTAGTGGTAGGTAAAGCCACCATTACCGTCTGGGGTCGAGGTGTATAGGTTGTAGTATCCGACCAGCTTGTGCCACCACTTGTTAGTAGTGAGAACAACTTGAAGGGTGCCCGCTGGCAAGGGTCCAACTGCGGCTTCTTGAACGAGCGCAGTTTGACCGGGTGTCAGGGTTTCAGTTAGTGCGGGTTGGCCGCTTCCGTTTTGGGTAAGCCGGACATTCGTTCCGCTGCCACCAAATCCCGCGCAGCCGGGGGCGATGACGTACACCGAGTAGGTGGTGCCACCGGGCCGGATATCGTTGGGCAGACACGTGTCATTGGCGGCGTCGGCTCCGCCCATCCAGTTGGAGTAAGTCGGCGGCGTGAAGTCCGAAGGGTTCGACTCCCAGAAGGTCATGCCGTTATTAATGAAGTGGGGTGCCTGTCCTGGCGTCGTTGGTGGTCTTCCCGTGCTATCCGTGACGTAATAGTTGCCGTCGGTTGTAAGGCCTCCTGGAATAGGATCGTTTGCGTGAGGGGCCACCCACCCGACCGTGGTTGGGAGTTGGAGGCTCAGTTGAAAGACGTGCATGTTTGCAGTCGTTACGACGCCGCCTGCGTAGGATGTCGAAGGTGCCGAAGCCATCTCCTGCGCATCGACTAGGTTTAGGCTGCCCTCAACATAGTCAGTGACATATCCTCGAATCGCGGCGGCGGGGGTTCCGCTCACTTCGGTCGAGTTGGGCGATTCGCCGTACGTGTTGACGCCGGTGACGACAAAGTAATAGGTAGTACCGTTGGTGAGACCCGACACGGTATAGGCGTTTGTCGTGATTCCGGTGTGGGACGACGTGTATGGACCACCGGCGGTTGTACACCACTTGAGGTTGTAGCTCGTCGCACCAGGGGCGGCTGTCCACTGGACATTGACGACGGTTGGAGCGGCGACGGCGTTGACTCCGGTCGGTGCGGGTGGAACGGTTCCGCCTCCGCTGATGACATCGAACGTGGCGCTCTTGACGACTCCTTGGTTGTACTTGACGGTGTATCCGGTTGCGACCGTCGCCGTCGAAGGCGCGCCAACAGTGAAGTTACCGGACCCTGAGTTGTAGCTAACCGTCCAGCCGCGGGCGCTGTAACCGTTTCCGACGTCAGTCCCATTGGACATCGCCACAATCCAAGTGCTGTATTGCGGACTTTGCGTTCCCGTCGCCGGGAAAACAGCGTTGCTGCCCGCCTGAACCTGCGGATTTGTGTAGCGTCCCCCAGCGAGTACGAAACCGCCGAACAGGAACAGTAATAGGGTCCCAAACAAGAAGGCGCGACCCAGCGCCCAAGAAGCACCGACCGAACTTATTGCCATTTGCAATCCTTAAGTCCGCAATCGAGCGCTTCGGATCCTGGCAAGATGGGTTCTTGCGTTAGGATTGTGTACTTGGTGACAGTATAGATGCATCTACTCTACTTTAAGTTACGCTTTTCTGATGATTCCTTGACCCCGACGATGATCCCAGCCATTTAGCTGGTTTTGAATGCACACCGTCTTAACGGACTTCCAACTCCGATCACAAATGAATCTAATCCCACCGTTTTGAAGGCTGCTTGAAATGATCACTCAAGAAACCGAAAGAATGGTCTTGGGAAATTTGAACCTACCAGGACAGTGACGAACCTCAATAGAATTGCCTTTCCAAGCAAAGAGGACACGTCTGTTGGGCGAAATACAACTTCTGACGATTGCTGAAGGTCGCTGGGCGCGGTCCTGAGACGATATGTGTCGCCCTTACAGGGCTCTGGACTTGGAGCCGCCCACGTTCCCCAGGCTTTGCAGCCTGGGCTGGTATATAGCTGCCCCTTTGGGGCTGCCGGATGGTTCAGGGGTTGGTGTGATCACCAAGACATCAAACACCCGCAGGGTCCGGAAAGGGAAAGCCCAACTCGTCTTCCTCCTTCGCCGAGCTACGGCGGACAGGCTCCTCAACGTCCATAACCGTCGCAGGTCGCTCGTCGTTCCGCCTTCGCCAAGGCTATGGCGGACCTTCGGGGGCAGTCAGCGCACCACTGTTTGAGGCCGAAGGGGCGAGTTTGGCGCGCGCCCAAAGATGACGAACGAAAAAGCGACGGTTCGGGACGTCGGGGGGAGACTGCACCCAGCGGTGCGAGCGCCGAACCCTGACCGTCATTAGAACTAGACCCAGGCAAAAACCAGAGCCGAACAGAGGATGAAAGGAGGAGGGCGACCCGAGGAAATCGGGTCGCCTGTTTTGCTTACCGGAGCGCTGAGCCGGGGAGGATAACGTCCGCGACGGCGTACGACCGACGGATGTCTTGCAGACAAACCTTCGCTCGCCCACCAATGTGGTTCATGCCGTCGAGTAGCTCGACGTAGAACCCGGCGTCGGTCCAACCGACAACCTTGTTCGCGTTCTCAAACGCGGAACGTCGAACGTTCGCTTCCATGACCTGTGCGCGGCGATATCCCATGTACTGGCGATCGAACTCTTCGATTGTGCCCGTTCGGATCTCATACTCCTCGTACTCCATGTCGAAGTTGGCGCGAATGTAGATCCCTCGGCGCATCTCGTGCTCAAGTTCCTCGACATTCTCACCGTCAAGACCAATGAGAGCCTCAACCACGGCGGGGTGACATTCCACGTGGAATGCATTCCCTGCCTCCTGCATCTTGCGCCACATATCGCGCTCAATCCACAGGCTGACGGTTTCTTTGCTCGCAATGCGTCCAACGCCGGTACACATCGGACAGATCTCGGTGATCTCCTGAGTAACCGATTCGCCGGTTCGCTTTCGCGTCAACTCGATAAGTCCCAGCGAGGAAATGCGTCCGACACGAGTTCTAGCACGATCTTTGCTGAGCCCGTCGGTGAAGTGCTGCATCAGGCGCTTCTTGTCAGTCTCCGACTCCATATCGATGAAGTCGCAGACGATAATGCCACCCATGTCGCGCAACCGCAACTGACGCAGGATCTCATCGGATGCTTCGAGGTTCGCTTTAAGAATCGTCTCGTTCAACGACACGCTGCCGACTTGCTTGCCGGTGTTGACGTCGATGGCGGTAAGAGCCTCCATCTCATCGATGACAAGCGTCCCGCCTGACTTCAGCGGCACCTTGTGCTGCATGATTCGCTCAAGCTCTTTCTCAATCCCGTAGTAGTCGAAAAGAGGAGTGTCCTTGTCGAACAAAACGATCTTGTCGCGCATCGAAGGGGCAACCATCGCCGCGACAAGGTGAACCTTCTCGTACTCATCCGGATCGTCGATCACCATCTTCGAGATGTTCTCGCCGAACATGTCGCGAACGGTGCGGAACAACAGGGTTTGATCCTTGTGGACGCATGCCGGTGCCCGCATCTTCTTGGCGACCTTCATGACATCGCCCCACAAGGTTTGAAGGAACGCGACGTCGGCGCGGAGCTCGCCCTCAGTTCTTCCCTCGCACTCGGTGCGGAGAATCAAGCCGAAGCCATCAGGAATGATGCGATCGCCGATTTTGCGAAGTCGGTCTCGCTCCGCTCGGTCGTCGATCTTTCGGCTGACGCCGACGCTTCCCGACTCAGGCATCAAAACGACATAGCGCCCCGGAAGGGCGATACGCGTGCTAACTCGCGCACCCTTCGTGCCGCGAGGGCCTTTCGTGACCTGGACCATAACCTGCTGTCCTGGCTTGAGCAGATCCTTGATCTTGCGGCGACGGAGTTCACTGCGCTTGATCGACGCAGGGCTCGTGTCAGAGCCTTCGTCCGGAATAATGTCGGCAACATACAAGAACGCGTTTCGCTCAAGTCCGATGTCGACAAAAGCGGCATCCATTCCAGGCAAAACGTTCTGGACGATGCCCTTAAAGATGGAGCCGACAACCCGCTCTTCGCGCTCGACCCGATATTCCATCAGGTGGCCGTCTTCAAGCAAGGCGATGCGTGTCTCGCGATTGGAGACGTTGACGATAATTTCTTTCTGGGGTCCGCTGCCCCGGCTAAAACCGGTCAGGCCTGGGGGAGCGGCTTCTGGGGTTCGGCGCGGCTTGCGGGCGCGCACGCTTCTTGCATTGTTCATTGCTAAATTGGCGGTCAAGGCGTCAGTTTACCGGCAACCCTACCATGCGGCGGAGTTCATCCGTGTCTTTCTTGCCGAGGAGTTTGCATTCGCCTGCGCGCATGCCTTTTAGGTAGAGAGGGCCGTACCGAATTCGCTTGAGCGAAGTAACAGGGTGCCCAACGAGCTCGCACATCAGGCGGACCTGACGCTTGCGACCTTCGTGAATGGTGATTCGAAGACCCGTGGTGTTCGACTTGGGCTCGGCGTGGATAATGTCCACCCTCGCTGGCAATGATTTGCGACCGTCGAAGAACACACCCTCTCGAAGGCTCTTGAGTGCCTTCTCATCGGGAATACCCGTCACAATCGCTTGGTACTCTTTCTCAACGCCGAACTTCGGGTGGGCAAGACGTAGAGCTAATTCACCGTCATTGGTGCAAACGAGTAATCCTTCTGTTTCCATATCCAATCGGCCAACCGGCTTGAGTTGAACTCCGTAGTCAGGAAGGTATTTGAGGATGGTGGGTCGCCTCTGTGGGTCGTAAAGTGTTGTGACAACCCCGAGAGGTTTGTTCACAACCACCGTATAGAGCTTTGCGATCGAGATGATCTGGCCATCAACCCGAACTTCGTCGGTATCGCTGACTTTGATTCCCATCTCGGCAACCATCTTGCCGTTGACTTCGACTCTTCCTTCGAGGATGAGCTTCTCAGCGGCTCGACGAGAGCAGATCCCAGAGTGAGCGATACGGACATGGAGTCGCTCACCATCTTCAGAAAGCTTGGATTTGTCGACCGGTTCCACGCCCATGCGCTTCGCCATATCCTTTGCGTGGGCAATGGCATCCTGGCGATTCTTGCGAAGGCTCGCGGTTCGATCGGCGTTGTAGGTTCTTTTTGGTGTTGAAGGGCTGAGCGCAGCACCTCGTTTTGGAGGGCCAGCCTTTTTAAATGGGCTACTCCTTTTGTCTGGAGTTCCCTTTTTGTCAGGGCCACCCCTGCTCGGTTTACCTTTTGGTCGGTCTGCCATAGTATTTCAATTTCTTTTTGGCACGACCTCGAACGAGATACGCGCCGACGAATAAGGCGCTTCCAAAGAAGATCGTGCTTCCCGTTGATCCTTTCTTCGCGAGGATCGCCATGCGTGAAGGCTCGACATCAACTTGGGCCAACACTGGCACTCGTTGTATCCAACCGTCAGCCTCTCGCAGAATCAGGTCACCAACGTGATCACCCTTTTTGATGGGTGCCTGTACCTTTGGTAACGGCTCGATTTCTACGGTCGCTTTTGGTTGCGTCTTTCCGACTGGACCTAAAGTATACGCTTCCCGCGCAAGGGCTACCGGAATCGGCTTGGAATCGCCGCCTGGCAGCGTTACCTTTCCGACGACGGCACCCGCCGCAATACGCTCCTTCTTCTCGAAGTGCTTGAAGGTCCAACTCATCAGATCTTCTTCGTCTTGCTGCCAATGCTGACTCTTGAGGACGACTGTGATCAGGCGATATCCGTTTTGCGTGGAACTGCCCACAAAGCAGTGTCCAGCGGGCACGGTATAGCCCGTCTTAATCCCCTCGGCGAATGGGTCCTTCTTTAGGAGCTTGTCATGATTGACCATCACGCGGTCGTGCTGGTTGATGCTGCGAGAGATTTGCACCTTCTTGGTACGCACGACCTCGCGAAACCACTGGTATCGCATCGCCGCACGTCCAATAAGCCCGAGGTCATGCGCGGATGTCGTGTGCTGCGGGTCATTTAAGCCGTTCGGGTTTCGAAAATGCGTGTGAGTGCATCCAACCTGCTTGGCTCGGTCGTTCATCAGCTTGGAAAACGCCTCAACCGATCCGCTGATGTGAACCGCGATGGCGTAGCAACCATCGTTGGCACTGCGCAGCATGATCGCGTACAGCATGTCTCGCGCCGTGACTTTCTCCCCCGGCCGAAGGTGCATGCTTGCCTCTTTAATCTTTTCGACATCCGCGGGAGCGGTAATGATGTCGGTCGGAAGGCAATGCTCCACCAACAAGAGCCCAGTCATGATCTTCGTGGTGCTGGCGGGAAACATGGAGCGATCCCCATCTTTGTTGTAGAGGACCTTACCGCTGCCGGCATCAATCGCGACCGCACTCTTAGCCGAAATGTCCTGAGCCTGGCCCAGCGTAATGCTGCCAAGTAATGCTGCGACGAGCAGGTAGCGGATTCCCTTCATGAGCTATCTCTCGATGCGATTAGGCAAATTGCCAGCTTCGCGCCCAACAATCTACCCGGTTCTCTACCAGGGTATCACACCTAAGTCGCCTCAAGAAGCCTCGGACTCCATCGGCAAGCTCAAAAGAGGGGGTTCTGGCTCGGCCGTTTCGAGAATCGGCAGTTGCGTCAGATCGTTCAATTTGAATTGGTGAAGGAACTGTTGAGACGTCCCGTAGAGCACCGGACGCCCAGGCGCGTGCCTTCTGCCGACTTCCTGTACCAGTCGCCTCTCCAAAAGTGCTTTCACGCTGTAGTCGCTCTGGACACCTCGAATTTGGTCTATTTCGGCCATCGTCAGAGGTTGGCGGTACGCCACGATTGCCAAAACCTCCATCAAACTGCGGCTCAACCTTTGTCGTTGAGGCTTAAGGAAGTTGGCAATCAACTGCGCATAATCCGGCTTGGTTGCCAGTTGGTACCCGCCTGCCAGTTTCACCAGATGCAATGGCCCCTGCTTATTGAGATTCTTCTTGAGAACCTCAAGAGCCTGCTCAACCTGTCCAACCGTGAGTTCAAGAGCCTGAGCCAAATTTTCCGGGGTTGCGGGAGAGTCGGCGACAAAAAGGAGGGCTTGTACGCTATCGGCGGCGTTCAATTAATTATCCTCTCGAGCCGCACCATGAGGCGAAAATGGCCGCGATACGGCAGCTCTCATAAACTCCACATCCTCGCCCTCAACCCGAGCCGAAACTTGGCCAAGACGAATGAGTTCGAGCAACGCCAAAAACCAATAAACCGCATCCGTGCGAGTGTAGGGTTGCGTAATCAAGTCTTCAAGCTTTTGCCATTCGCTCGTGATGGTGAGCAAAATCACCTTCATTTGCTCTTGGAGCGATTTTCTTGGGCGAACCGTTGCCATCGGCTCCGGCGTGGCCTTCCTCAGAATTCGCTCGAACGCCCGTGCCAAATCAGTCACGCCGACATTTGCCAGCGTGTAGGGCAATTCGTAGGGGTCGGGCCCTGCTTCAGGTGCCCGGAAGAACAACTGCGACCGTTCTTCGTGCCACATCTGTAGGGCTTGAATCGCGACCTGGTATTCATGCGAAGAGGGCTCTGGCAACTCCATCGACTCTTCGTACTCGGGTTCCGGATCCGGAACCGGGAGGAGGAGCCATGCCTTCCGCTCGAGCAGATAGGCCAGTGCAGAAAGTGCCGCTGCCGCTTCGTCAAGGTCTTTCACTTCGGATTGAAGCAAATACGCGAAATACGCCTCACAGATGGGAAACAGAGGCACATCTAGCAGATCGACCTTGTGATCACGCACAAACGTGAAGAGCGTCGCCAACGACCCATCAAACTTCGGGCTTTGGACGTGAATAGGCGGAGGAGCAATGACTCCTAACGCTGAAAAGCGGTCTTTCCGGTCGGCAAGTTCGTGGCGCGGGGCCATAAGTGAAGGAATAGACGGTTGGAGGTGCCGGGCGGATTCGAACCGCCGAATAACGGTTTTGCAGACCGTCCCCTTGGGCCACTTGGGCACGGCACCCCAATGGAGTCAGAAGTATATCCCGAACGGCGCACGACATGCTTATGCATGCCCCGCTGACATTCGAAAATCCAAAACGTTTAGTGACTGGAACCGTGATTTACCTTCGGAATCTGGCACTGTCTACTGCCAAACCATCTGATTCTGTATTTGGCGACGATGCCATACATCCAACTCGCGACCGCCATTGTCGGCTTGGTCTTCGCGAAAACGGCGATCCAGCGCAGGAACCATGGCGCAATCGTCATCACTTTCATCCAGGCATCTGCGGCCTTAAAGACTTTGCCATCCGCCTCGAGAACCATCGCCTCACCATAGCCTTTGGCAAGAGCGGAGTCACTGAGCAGGACGTCAACCACGAGCGATTGTCCGGCACGACGCGCCCACTTCTCTACTCGAAGCTGCGAGGCATGGCAAAGATTGCAGCCCCCATCGTAGTACAGCGTCCAAGTCTCCACACCTTATTCTACGCACAACGGCCGACGACGGCATCCTGGGAACCAAGCGACCCAACTTATGACGAAAAAATGAAAAGGACCCACCTGAGCAGTCTCTAAGCCATTTCGCTGAACTTCATTCCCCTACCACACGTTAATCATTTAGAACGCGATTGAACGAGCCGAGATAGATGGTGACCCTGGTTTCAAGGTGGAATCCTTCGCCATCAAAACATCGACAAAAAATCGGCGAGAGGCGTTGAGATTGGGAACTAAACACCCCACTTCCAATGTCAATGTATACAGCAAAGACAATTAAAACCTGAACAAAACGGCCTCAAGGGAGCGAGGCAAAAACCATGGAAACAACATATAATCTAACGGAAAGAGAGCAAATTCGGTTCAATGAGCTGATGGAGGGGACCTATCGGAAGGTATACAACATGGCCTTTCGGTTGTCCGGAAATCGCGCTGACGCCGAAGATTTGACCCAAGAAGCATTTTTCCGAGCGTACCGATCCTTTAACGAATTCGAAGGAGATCGACCATTCGAAAATTGGATTTTTCGAATCGTCACTCGACTATTCCTTGACATGCTGAGGACGCGACGTCGCCGAGTAAAGGCGGTGTCTTATGATTCGCCACTCATGAACGGTAGCGGGGATGAGAATCTCTATTTCGAGATGCCCGACACAAGTAGCAACCCAGAGCAGAAGATTCTTGAAGGGTCCTTCAGTGAGGACCTGCAAAAGGCACTCAATGCGCTTTCGCCAGAGCAGAGATTGCTGATTACGCTGGCAGACATTGAGGGCGTTGCCTACAAGGAGATCGCAGAAATCCTTGGTAAGCCCGTCGGCACGATTCGTTCAAGGTTGCATCGAACCCACAAGGCGATTCGAGTCAAGCTGGAACAGGTGCGTCGAGACGCAAAGGGACAGGTTCCTGCGACTCAGATGCGCTTGGCGCCTTCGGCATAGCCGTCAAAGATTCACGTCCGCCCCAAAACAAAAAAAGCCGCCTGCACAGCGTGAGCGCAGGCGGCACGACACTACTATTGACCGGAAAGCTAACGTGCCTTCTCTCCTAATCTGACCGTCATTCACATGAATATGAACACGAGTCAGCTATTTCATCAAGACCGGCAGTGGGTGGAGATTATTCCCTCAACCCGAAAAATCGGAATGGCAAAAATGAAAAAAGGCTGGCTCACGCGTAGGTGTGAGGCCAGCCGATGATTTTATTGCTGAAAGGTCTTTAGCCCTTTTCTTTTTGAGCTGTTGCTATTAGCAACGCCCGATATATCCAAGGCATTTAGTGAGACTTAACGGACATTCACTTTGTTCCAACAGCTACTAAGAATTACCGACTTTTTGTCGCTGGCGAAACAAGAACGTAATCGGCAAGCCCGTTAGATACCGAGACCGGGTCATTCGATCCGATCATCACGACCGTCACTCCGTCGCCGCCCTTTCGCTTCGCGATGCGGTAGTTGATGCCTTGCCGATACATGACGTGTCCGGAACCCGCGATCACCACAAATACGGTTCTGCTGCTTGGGCGATGATCGGCAAGGTACTTCAACGCTGTATCTGCCATCCCCTCGTCCCACAGAACCTGAGCCGAATAGATATTTGGACTCATGGCATGGCCACCCATCAACGTGTCGAACACCTTCTTGTGGTCAGCGTTGTCAAGAGACAGTTCGCCAGGCAGTTGGGCGCGATCTTCGGGCTTCAACGCCGCAAATCCGCCCTTACCGACGGATCGAACCCAATCTCGCGGCACATTCAGCCCTACCACCGGCAGCTTATAGCGCTGAGCCGTATCAAATATCGGGCGGTAAAAGGAATAGTCGTAGCCCCACTGGCCCTTCCAGTCGCTCTGCTTGAGGAATTCTACTTCCGCGATTTGACCGGCAGTCCACTGGTCGAGAATCGACTGCTTGGGCCTTTGGTACATTTCGAGCCCAACGATGACGTGCCTTCCACGGCGGACCAGGGCTTGGATAAATTGCGCATGCATCAGCTGGTCTGGCTCGGTGGCATGATCTTCACCAAGAAACACAAAGCGCTTGTTGTCCGCCGCCTTGGCAACGTCGTCAACAGTTGCCGCAAGGCCAGTCTTAAGATCGGTGAGGCGACCCGATGCGGCCACCGTTTGGCCCTCCCTTCCGATGGGCAGTGAATATGGGGACGGCGCGTCTTGCGACTTGGAATGAGCGGCGGCTAACAGAACATAAGCGAGCATGCTCGGAGTTTACGCGACCGCGAACAGTCACATGTGGTAGCCGAATATCCAAGATTTTGATTTTCCCGCTTCTATCCGCCCTAGCCCTGCGTCTCTGAGCTAACAGGAGGTCGGATATGGCTGAAACCTTTGGGAATCTCTGGGAATACAATTTTTGCCGGGTGATTGTTGTGGACGTGTCGGACGACTACCGTCTCATGCAACCTCCAATGCCTTCTGACTTCTATCCGGTACTCAAAGAGATTTGGCTACCGAGGTTCAAGTTGTCAAAAAAACTCCCGCACCAAAGCTTGGTGACGGGTTACCTCTACGATTGGCACGAAACACCAGACTTTGAGTGTGGCTCGTGGTACGTCGGAGTGGTTGAGGAAAGATTGACTTCGGCGTCTGAGGAATATCTTCCTCAGAGCGCCTAGCCTCTCCTAATGAACGCTGTCGGCAATGGCTCTTCGGAGCATTGCGTCAACGATCTCTTCTCCCGAAGGGTTGTACTGCCCCGAAGCAATCTGCGCTCGCAGTTGTTCGACCATTTCATCCCTATCGGACATTTCTACTATCTCTCGTGATAATGTCGCGACCAGCATTTGGTCCTGATGCCGAACGTGCTCCTCGCCGACTTCAACAATCGTGTCCACGATTGCTTGGCCAGGATGATTGATGATCTTCTTTACTTCGGTGTCTGAAATCCGCATATTTGCTCCGGTTTTCAGACAGGCAACCCGGCTATCTTCCTCTCAAGATCCTAGGCTTTGCGTGGTAAGGGTCTCCCCTATCTTGCTATTTTCTGTCTTGGCACCTCCTAAAAGAGGGGCCATATATATGGTAGGTCTCGTGGCTAGAAATCTTAACGGTATTTTTGGGAATTCAAGAATAAATTGTCGATTTCAGGCAACGGAGGGCCCCGCGCCAACTGTCCTCTCCAAAGGACCCGCCACTTGCATCCACGAGTTTCACATTTCGGCGGACGCTCCCAGACCTCCAAGAGTAGAATGTCTTGCCAGGAGGCAACGATGCCAAGGTATGTCAGCTTAGGTCAGCTACCCCACAAACACCACACCCAATTTCGAAAGCCGGACGGTGGGCTCTATACGGAGCAACTTTTCAGTACACGAGGGTTTAGCGGCCCGATGTCGACGCTTTATCACGTGCATCAGCCAACCGACGTGCTCTCGTTTGAGGATAAAGGATCGGTCGCGACAAAATATCTCGAAGATGAGCCGCTGCGACATCGACACCTGAACACCAACCTGATGGTGCCCCGCGGGGACGCTATCAGCGGGCGAGTCGCCCTCATGGGCAATCAAGACGTCATCTGGTACCAGGGCGTGGTTGCCGAGCAGATGGAGACGTTCTACAAAAACGCCGACGGTGACGAATGCCTATTCATTCATGACGGTGAAGGCGTTCTCGAGTCCATCTTTGGGAATATCCAGTTCCACGCCGGCGACTATTTGGTGATTCCGCGCGGAACCATCTACAAACTTCACTTCCGAAACCTTCCAGTGCGGGTCCTAACCGTGCTCTCGTTCGGCCCCATCAGCGTGCCAAAACGGTATCGCAACGAATTCGGCCAATTGCTCGAGCACGCCCCCTACTCCGAGCGTGATATTCGGCCTCCTGAAGATCTCGTCACCCATACCGATCGAATCGCCCATTCGGTACTGATTCGCGCACGAAATCGACACACGCTCTATCACTATCCGTATCACCCCTGTGACGTGATCGGCTGGGACGGATTCGTCTTCCCCTTTGCGTTCAGCATTCACGATTTTTCACCGATCACGGGCAAACTCCACATGCCTCCCCCCATCCATCAAACATTTGATGGGCACAATTTCGTGATCTGCAGCTTCTGTCCAAGGATGCTCGACTACCACCCCCAAGCCATTGTCGTCCCCTACAACCACTCCAACGTCGACTCCGACGAGGTGCTGTATTACGTGAACGACAAATTCGGATCAAGAAAAGGAATTCTCGAAGGAAGCATCACGCTACACCCTCTCGGCATCCCCCACGGCCCCCAACCGGGTGCCGTGGAAGCCTCCATGGGCGTCCCCCGAACCGACGAACTCGCCGTCATGGTCGACACGTTCCATCCATTCAAATTGACCGAAGAAGCCCTAACCATCGAGGATCCGGACTACTGGAAGAGCTGGCAGATAAAGGCCTAGTTCACCCGCAGCCACCGTAGTCGGCGGTGATCGTACCGACGTCCGGAAACCCGATTTGGCAGGCATCGACTGATAGGAAGAATAGCCTACGAGG
>CAILEM010000031.1 GCA_903833215.1 uncultured Armatimonadota bacterium | reverse complement strand
GCCACCAGGGACAAGAGTGAGTGCACTACACGATTTCACTCTAAAAACGAAATTTCAACGGTTGGGGAGCGAGATATCGGTTTCGATCGGACGGCAGTGCCTGTTTTGCACGACCCCACGGCACGGCAGCAGTGGAGGGTTTGCGTACCTTTCCATCGGGTTTGCAATCGGGCCCTCAGAGTATGAATATGATTCTGCAGTATCCCGTTGTTGGATCCGTAAGCGGCCAGGCAGGGTGATCCCACGGGTGGTGGTGAGGAGGGTGCTTTTGGCGCCTACCCCTCCTGATGCCTCGTCACGAGGCAGCAGTGGCTTTAGCCTACTGTGAATAGAGCGAAGTGTATTATTCTCCTTGGAAACTACTAAAAAGGAACTCTGGCCCGGTCGGTCGCGACGCGTGGCCATTGAGCGAATTTTCCAACGCAAGCACCAGCCTGAGATCATGTCTGCAAATCACGACAGGCCAACTGAGCCCGCGGCGGCGGCCAGTTCTGTTTCTACCGGGACGGCGACGGTAGTTTCTTCTTCGGAGGAAGTGCAAGCCATCCGCAAGAGCATTTTCGGTTTGTTCTTTACCAGCGGAAAGCAGCCTCTCACAGCGTTGGAATCTCCGGCGAAGAGCTTCCCGCTGTTAGGCGCGTGGAACGAGGCAGTGTTACTCGATTACCTGTCTAAAACGGCAGCTATCGGTATTCACAAAGATATTGCGGGTATATTCCGCTTTGTCAAAGAGTCGCCGAACTGGCGGCCTTTTCCACAGGCCCAGTTCGACGCACTCGAGCGTCTGGCCGTTGCGGCCGACCTCGCCCATGTGGCAATTCCCGAGCAGCCTCTCGATGTTCCCGACAAGGTTGCGGTCTCGGAGAAGGGTTTGAAGCCCGATCCACCCGACAACCGGGGCGCTGCTAAGGCCTACGTGCCCGGGCAACGGACCCCTCCCGCATCGTCGTCATCCGGGTTAGACGCGAGCGGCAGACGCAACTCGCACGGTGCGGCGAGATCCTCCGAGGCAAGCCCTAGCGCTGCCCGCGCGTTAGAGGATGGCAACTCCCTCGCGGATGATTGCATGGACGAAGCCGATGACTCCTCGGAGGACGACACGGCGGGATCGATGTCACACGGCCATGCACTGAACCGTGACCAAGACGATCCGGCGGACAAGGGCGCCAGGTGGCCCATCTCCTATTCTCTCATGGGGTGGTTCCCGGCAACCTACGCCGTCAAAAACCAGGCGGCCAGCGAACAAGAGTTCGCATTGTCGTATGGACAGGAGGCGAGGGGCGCTTTCCGCTTCCGTTGCAAGGCCGAGGTGACCAAGTTCTCGCACAACTTAACGCGCACCTTCGTGCTCCCGCGTCCTACCTTCCCGGATCATTCGCACACGCTGGACCGTGGCGTGGCGATTAAGGCGATTACCGAGCTGGAGCGCAAGGTTTTCGCCAAGGACATTCAACGGGTGCAGGAGCTGTGCGCTCACGCCACTCAACAGAGTCAGGCACTGGCGGCGGCGCTGTCGGCCATCGAATCCGAGTGGGGCTTAGATCTGTCTACATTGTCTCCGGACACGACAGGTTTACTCCAGAAAACCTTTGCCTTGAGCCGCTTCGGCGCGGAGCAAGCAGGTATCGACCTCTCCAACCGGCTGATGGAGAAGCTGAATCCGATGGAGGATCGTAAGTTCATCAGTCCTATTCGTTTGGCGCCCACCCCGGCGCAGATCGCGGGTTCGGCGTCCGGGCAGGCCGATCGGTGGGCAGCACTGTTCGGCCCCGACCACGTTTCATCTTCCATCGCACGTGGTGCGGGCTTCGTGCTTCTCACGGAGCCGTGGCAGGCAGACATACCACCAGATTTCGTCGGTTCGGAGCAGAAGATGCAGGCGATCGACGAGGAGGTGGCGTCCTCACTCGCAAAAGGGGCGGTGCGGTGGGTGAACGAGCCCCCCTTTCAGCAGAAAGGGGCGTTCTATTCAAAACTATTCCTTGTGGCAAAATCGGGGGGCACCTGGAGGCCATGTCTCAACCTAAAACCCCTGAATCGCCATCTGCGACATCGTTACTTCAAGATGGAATCGATCCAGACTCTCCGAGACCTCATACACCCGGGAGATTTTTTGGGCAAGATAGATCTGAAGGATGCTTACTTGCAGTTCTCGGTTCAGCCTCAGCTTCGCCGGTATCTCCGATTTCGATGGCGGGGCCGATTGTACGAGTATCAGACTCTCTGTTTTGGCCTGAGCGAGTCCCCATGGCTTTTCACCAAGGCACTAAAGGGTCCGATTGCTTGGCTACGCTCTCGGGGCATTCGGCTAGTGCAGTACTTAGACGACATTCTGTTTTTGGCAGATTCACCTCACATGCTGAGGTGTCACATGCAGACTGCTCTGGACCTCTTCGCCGACCTGGGACTAATTCCGAAGCTGGAGAAATGCTCGTTCGAGCCCCTACATGTCCTGGATTTTCTGGGTTTCTCCATTGACACGGTGGACTTGACCTGTTCTCTACCCCCCGAGAAGGTACGGGGCATACGTCGGTTATGTTCGGCGATGTTGGGGCGGTTACAGCAAAACCATTCTCCTTCTCTACTGAAGCTGGAGATCTTGTTGGGCAAACTGTCTGCGGCGGGTCAAGCCGTGTTCCCGACCCGTCTTCACATGTCTGGTCTCTTCGAGATGCACCGGGCCCTGTTGTCTCACGAATCAGTTCCCTGCATCAACCAGGTCATGGACGATTTGCGTTTTTGGTCCATCAATCTGGATCACTGGAACGGGCGCAGCTTACTAGCGGACCCCGGGGCGGACAAGATCTTCGATACAGACGCCAGCGGTTCCGGCTGGGGTGCGGCTTTTTCGCCGGGCGAGGAGCAGGAGATGATAATTTCGCGGGGGTTCTTCCCGGAGAGTCTTCGCAACGCGTCCAACAACTTCCGGGAATTGAATGCGGTGATCCTGGGTGGAACCGCTTTAGTACGTCACCTGGACTGGCACGACTTGTCACTGATTGTGCAGACCGACAATATCGTGACAATGCATTACATCAATCGGTGGGGTGGGAAACACGCACACCTCACCTCGGCACTCCTTCCATTCTTTCAGTTTTTGCGGGATCGGCACCTCGCACTCCGAGCGCGATACCTCCCCGGCCTGCAACAGAT
>CAILEM010000030.1 GCA_903833215.1 uncultured Armatimonadota bacterium | reverse complement strand
GGACTTGTGTCGTACAACGAGGGCGCAGCCTTGGGTTTACAGAACAACCCTTTTTTTAAGGCTTGGAACACAGAGCCAGCGAAGAACAGATAGCACCAGATCTCCAAAGTTGAGATTCTGGATCAGAAACGCATGGCCTGTCCCTCGTCATGCTCCCTGAGCGTTGGCTTTCTCGATGACACGCTCGATATTCTGAAGCACGGCATCCATGTTCCACAGCGGGAATTTACCACCGGGGAAGTCATCGTTCTGAAGGTCAATTACCAGCAATCCCTTGGTCATAAATCAGCTCATATCATACGTTCATGGAGTTGCAAAAAGTTGCCCCCAAGGAATCACCAGCGGGTAGCTCACAACGATCAAGAAGAACGTGGATGCAATTCCCCAAGGAACTTCGCTGCTTCGCCCCTTGAGCATCCGGGGCAGCACAAAAACCAATAGCCAAAGCGACTTGTAAGTTACCTGAATGAGCAGCAGTGCAGACATCGGTATGGGATAGAAACAGCCGAGGATTGAACCCAGCAGAATTGCCGTCCACAACGAGCCGAGAATCGTGCGGAACCCTTCACTTTCCGGGAACTTGCTCTGGCAGGCCAATTGTCCGCCCCGCTCACCACCAAGCAGCGTCAGGAGGCCGACCGGGATCAGAACCAGAATATTGAAGAGGTAGGGGAACCGTAACGGATTCATTTCGACGCTCCCGCGCGCTCCACCTTGATCGACTCGATCTCCATCCTGAACGGTCCGGCTTTCTTGTCACCCAGCATGAAGCCCACGGCGTTGATTTCTGTCGGATCGACCGGCCCGGCGTCGTTCACAACTCGTCCAAACCAGGTCGCCTGGCTCTTGTCGAGTGGGACTTTGACTTCGATCCACTCGTCCTTCTTCGTTGGCACCATCGCTCGATATGAGAATGCGAACTGCGGCTTGTCAAGGTAAAGGTTCAGCGAATACTCACGGCCGTCGCCTTTCACTTTGGCGATCAGAGTATCACCTTTTTTCAGTCCGAGCTTCTTGGCCTTCGTTCGCACGGAAGCGAAGCCGCCGTTGTTTGCTAGAGACAGCGTGCCGGAGAAATCCATCGTCTTCCGGTCGGTGATTGTGAACTTGCCTTCGGAGACGCCGCCCATCACGCCATCATTGACGGTCTGCCATTGCTTCGCAGCATCGGCTCCGGTGAAGTCGAACAAGGGTGTCGGCGTGTCTTCAGCCATGACGAACGACCCTATCAGGATCAACAGAGGCACTGCTAGCATTTTCTGGATCATCATCGTCCCCAATTCATAGCCTTGGACAAGAAAGACAGCCAATGCTTCCGTTAACTCCAGGACGAACCCGGCACCTGGGTTGTATGTAATATACGCGTTTTCGCCATGATCGCTATCGATAACGTGTTTACCGGCTACCGAGACAATGACATTTTGATAAGTAAGGACAAGGAAAACAAAGGGACAGGCATTGCGTTCCTTACCCCCCTCAAGGGAACACTGCTTTTTGGCCTTGGAGTCGATGGCGCATTGGCCGGTATTACAGTTTGAGCCCGCTGGATTTGGCGAGTAACAGTCTCACGCTTGTTCCAT
>CAILEM010000029.1 GCA_903833215.1 uncultured Armatimonadota bacterium | reverse complement strand
TCACTTTCCATTGCTGCTCTACACGGCATCACTGCCGCGCACTTATGTAAGGTTTCAGGCTGGGGTCGCCTGATGAGGAATGAATCCTCACTGGTTCTGCGCACTGTCGTGCGCACTAGGGGCAGGGCGTGCCCTGCTAACTTAACGTTGGTCGACCACAGCGGCAGCAAAAGCGAGGCACGCCTCGCCCCTACGCCGGATAGCGGCGCTCTACCGACTCGTTCATCTTTTCCACGATCGTCTTGAGGTCGTCGGCGAACTCTTCTAAACTGTCAGCGAGATTCTCGTCGCTGGCGGCGAGGATTCGAACCGCGAGGAGACCGGCGTTGCGGCCGTTGCCGATCGCGACGGTGGCGACGGGAATGCCGGCTGGCATCTGCAGGATCGAATACAACGAATCGACTCCAGAGAGTGCCTTGGTCAGAATCGGAATCCCGATCACGGGGAGGGTGGTTAACGACGCGACCATGCCGGGAAGATGAGCGGCTCCGCCGGCTCCCGCGATAATCACCTTAAGGCCGCGCTCGCGGGCGCTTTTCGCATACTCCACCATCGCCTCAGGGGTGCGGTGGGCACTAACAACTTTGATCTCGTACGAAACGCCGAATTCTTCCAGCGCCTTGGCGGCAAGCTCCATCGTTTCGAGGTCGCTCTTGCTGCCCATGATGATGCCGACGAGTGGGTTCATGGCACTAGATTACTTTGCCTTGGCTGCCTCTTCGGCGATGATCGTGGCGTATCGTTTGCTTGCCCCGAGATTTCTTAACACAAGATCCTTGGCCTTGGTCCCCATCTCATGCCGCTCTGAGGGATTGTCAAGCAGACTGCGAATCGCAGCCGCCAAATGCTCAGAGGTGGTGCAAATCTTGGCGGCGCCCGCCGAATCTGCCATCGCAGCGACATCTCGGAAGTTCTGCATATAGGGTCCATGCAGGACGGGCTTGCCGTGAGCCAGGGGCTGAATAATGTTCTGCCCCCCGAGCTTCATGAATCCGCCACCGACGATCACCAGGTCAGCGACCGCGTAGATCGAACTCAATTCACCATAGGTATCCAGGATGAGATAGGGCCCCG
This sequence comes from uncultured Armatimonadota bacterium, assembly GCA_903833215.1. Classification (GTDB taxonomy): domain Bacteria; phylum Armatimonadota; class Fimbriimonadia; order Fimbriimonadales; family Fimbriimonadaceae; genus Fimbriimonas. Next base: position 89,676 of record CAILEM010000029.1, on the reverse strand, counting down.
TTTCCGACTTGGACCGAAGCGCCACCGCGCCTGTCCGCTGCCGAACCATCGCGCTCAACGCATCCACCCGCTCGATATGACGGGGAGCATGGATGATGTTCAACCGGTCGAAGCCGATCTGGGCGAGTGCGTCGAGCACAAGTTGCTCTTCCTCTTCCCCACGGGTCGAACCCACAACAATCGTCGAACGAGTGGGATCGAGATTTAACCGCTCGCGCCACACGACTGGATCCGTCTTGAGCCCCTCGACCGCTTGGTCGAACTTGCAGTTGCCGATCACCTTTGCATCACGACTGCCTAGCTTCCGAATTCGCTCGACATCCGTCTCGGACTGCATCAGGCAGAGGTCGACATCCTTGAAGAGGGCTTTGTAGTACGCCCGCAGCTTGTACGACAACGGGAAGCTCTTGTCGCTGATGCGGCCGTTAATCAGCAGCGTGCGAGCCCCGAAGGTCTTCGCCGCCCACATGAAATTCATCCAAAGCTCCGTTTCCATGATCGCCACCACGTCAGGTCGGACCATCTGCATGGCTGCTAACTGGAACCGGGCGACGTCGATCGGGAAATAGACGAGGTGGTCATACAGCCCTGCTTCCGCTTCCCTCGCCGTTTGATGGCCGCTGCTGGTCGTCACGCTGACCAATATCTCGTGATTGGGCAGAGCCTTTCGAATCTCTCGCAAAATCGGTGTCGCCGCAACGAATTCACCCACCGAGACGGTGTGGACCCAAATGCGGTGCTTGTCACCCCGCTTCGGAATATCAAACCTTCCCTGCCGTTCCGCCCAATCTGGTTGCTCCTTGCGTCGCCGTGCCTTGAGCAGCATCCATGGCACCCAAAGGGGCGATAGTAGGGTCAATAGCAAGTTATAGAGCAGGAACATCTTGGTTTGGAAATGTGGCGCGAGCCACTAGTGATACGAGGCAAATGCGGTTTAGATAACGTGACACGGCTCTTGGAGGAACACGCGAACTCGTAAGGGGATTCCTCTCCATTCTTAAAAGGGAGGGGTAAGGCGAGGGATATGCCATCGACGTGCCTGTGGCTCCGTTGTTTCCGGAACTTTCGGTTTTCCTTTGATCTAAGGAATCCAACATGATTTCAGCCTCCACCGTATCTTCCGGCAAACAACTCGAATTGAAGTTCTCGCCTATGCCCTATCCTCAACCCTCTCGACTCAACCGGTAGAGGAATTCCAAAGTGTTGGAGAGGACCCGCACAACGAAATTCAGGTTTTGATTCGGATGCCGAATTCAATAAGGAAGTGCCGACTGCGCCGACACTGTTCATGGCTGACCCCTCATCCTGACCTTCTGCCCCTGCAAGGGGAGAAGGAACCCAATTCGCCATTTCCGCTCCCACTGCAAAGACCCAAAACACCAACTGACTAGAAATAGGATACGGGGCGGGGATGCACCTCGATCTCAGCACATCATCGCTCTGCAGCATCGACGGGGGGATGAAAATCAAGACCGGTGATCCGCTCGAAAGCCTCGACGTACTTGGCGCGCGTCTTTTGCACGATCTCGGCAGGCAGCAACGGACCAGGCGGTCGCTTATCCCAGTCGATCGTCTCCAGGTAATCACGCAAGAACTGCTTGTCGTAGCTGGGCTGGGAGTGGCCTGGCTGGTACAAGCTCGCTTGCCAGAAGCGCGAGCTGTCGGGTGTCAGCGCTTCGTCGATCCAAATAATCCCGTCTTCGGTCTCGCCGAACTCGAATTTGGTGTCGGCAAGGATGAGCCCCTTGCCAGCAGCGTGCTGCGAAGCGCGGCTGAAAATCTCCAGAGTTTTGAACATTACAAACTCGGCAGTTTCTTTGCCAACGATGTCGGCAGCTTGGCGGAACGAAATGTTCTCGTCGTGCCCCGTTGTCGCCTTGGTCGCGGGAGTAAAAATAGGCTCAGGCAGAATTTGAGAGTCGATCAAACCCTCGGGCAGGGCCAATTCGTGCACCCCCGAGCCTTGCTTCTTATACTCCTTAAACAAGGAGCCAGCAATGTAACCACGGGCGACGCATTCGATCTCAAGGGGCTTGGCCTTTTTGGCAACCGTGCAGCGGCCGAGAAGTGTGGGATCTGGTTCGTTCAGTCGCTTCTGAACTTCTTCGTCCGCCACCGAAATAATGTGATTCGGGCAAACGTCAGCGAACTTCTCGAACCAGAAGGCGCTCATCTGGTTGAGAATCCAGCCCTTGTCAGGAATCCCGTTTTCCATCACGCAGTCAAACGCCGAAATTCGGTCGGTGGCCACGATGAGGAGTTCACTACCGAGGTCGTAAACCTCTCGAACTTTGCCCACTCGCGGCGCGGGGAGACCGATCAGATTCGTTCGTAATAGTTCGCCCATAGGAACCCAAAGTATGGCAGGGTGGCCCATGCTTGAACTCAATAACTCCGCAAGGATAACCAACGGGGTAAAACCCCGCATATGACTCGCGTGACCTGCTTTATCCGCCCCCACAAGCTGGAGTCCGTAAAATCGGCGATAGCGGCACTGGGCGTCACCGGAATGAGCGTGACCGACGTGCGCGGCGCGGGCAACTCCCAAGAGAAAACCGATTGGTTCGGAGGCAACGAAGGGCTTATCGCTTTACCTATCCGTGCACGCATCGAAGTTGTCGCCCAAGATGAGCAAATAGATGGCATCGTGCAGTCCATTATTGAAAACGCACGTACGGGAGAAGAGGGTGACGGCAAGATTTTTATCGAGTCTGTGAGCGATGCGATACGCATTCGTACACAGGAACGAGGAGAAGCTGCCGTTTGAATCGAATTCTTCCGGGGTTTCTTCCGTCATACTTCACGATACTGGAATTGTATTCACGATGAACGTCCTACTTCTTGCTACCGCATTTCTTGCTTTGGTCGCCCCTCCAAAGGCGCCCGTTAAGGTTCATATCGACGCGAAAAACGGTGATGTGATTACCGGCGAGTCCACGTTCAAAGTCACTGTTGACTCGACGAATCTCGTCACTCAGGTTGAGTTTTACGTAAACGACGACCTGCGGGATAAAGCCACCAGCACCCCCTATCGCTTTACCATCGATACTCTCAACGAGCCGGAAGGACCCGCAAAGCTCCGATTCAAGGCTTACACATCTGAGGGCGAGACAGGCGAAGCGACGGTGAACGTCAAGTTCTACAACGCGATGGATAAGGGGGGTGACTTCCATGTCCAGGAGGGTCGAAAGGCCCTTCAAGACGGCAAATATGAAAAGGCCGTCACCGAAGGTCGACTTGCTCTCAAAATCGACTCCAAACTCAACGATGCCCGCCTGATCGTGGCCCGCGGTTACCTGCGGCTGAACGTGATGGATAAGGCTCAGAAGTTTGCCGAAGATGCCGTTGCTGCCGACCCCAAGAGCGAAGCCGCTTTGGACATGCTTGCCGTCATCAACCTCAAGCGCGGTTTCACGACATTCGATCGTGGCGCTGGCGACAAGAATGAGACGCTGAAGACGATCGGCGATGCGATCAAGTCTGCCGTCGAGAATCGACAGAAGGCTCTTGAAGCTCGCGTCGATGCGGTTGGAACCTTGAGCGATACCAACCTCATCGCTTACGTCGATGCCGCCCTACGTGCCGGTCGCTATGGCCTCGCCATCACGACGTTGAAGCCCGCTGTCGACAAAGACAACCGACGAGCCGACCTTGCCGACCGACTTGCCTACGCTCAGATTCGCGAAGGCCGCTATGCGGACGCCTACCAGACGCTCCAGACTCAAAAGAAGTACGGCACCCAGGACGTGTATGGGCAGGCAACCACCGCCGTTCTCCTCGCCGAAGGCGGAAACGCTCAGGCATCGGATGATGCGATCAAGGATGCGATTCTTTCCGATGCGGACAATCCCATCGTGACGACCGCCCAGGCCTACATCGCGCTCAAGTTCGTTCGAACGCGTGTTTCCAATGCCACCACGCTTAGCGTGAACTACGATGACCTGAAGGGTAAGGACAACCCCAAGGCCGTTGAAGCACGCAACACGCTTGAGCAGATCCTGAAGCAGCTTGCCAAGGATTCTGGCCAGAAGACGGAGGTCAACTACTACCTCTGCGCACTGAACAACAAGCTGGAGAACTACGACACCGCTCGCAAGTATTTCGAGCAGGCGGTTCTCACCGAGCCAACCAACTACGACGCTTACATTGAGCAGGGCAACAAGTCGTTCTCGATCTCGTTGCGAGGCACCCACGAAAAAGACGACCTGACGTTCATGTACGAGAACGCTCGCACGATGTTCAACGCAGCTTTGGTAGCACGTCCATCGTCCGCCGCTGCTCTTACCGGACTGTCGCTGGTTGCGATCTTCGAGGGCAAGCCTGACGAAGCGATCAAGTGGGGCTTAGCCGCTGTCTCTGCCGAGCCAACCTATGCCGCCGGAAACATCGCTCTCGCCGCCGCCTACACGCTCGGAGCTTCAAGGTTGACCAGCGCCGCATACAACATGCGCCAACAGGGCAACAAGCTGAATACCAACGCCGAGCGCCAAGCCAACGAGCTCAAGACCCGAGAGATCGAAGTCACCGCCGGCAAGTACACCCGCCAAGCCCGCGAGGCGCTCAACGCTGCCACCAAGATCGACAAAAAGATCGAAGGTTCCCAGCTAACCGCCCCCGAGCCCGCCTGGCGCTACTTCAACGCCGGAGGCCGAGTCCCCGTCCTCCCCATGCCCACCGGCAGCTAGTCTGCTGGTGACGTCGCCCGCCCGAGATTCATTCTCAGGCGGGCATTTTCATTTTCGGTCGCGGGGCGTAGGGCAGTTTGGTAGCGACCTTCCCGACGAGTCGGGAAGGTCGCTCCGATTACGTGTCGTCAAAACCGACGGTCTGAACAAATGAATCGCGATTTCCACTCGCGAATGCGGAATTCATATAGGTACCCAGCCTCTTGGTTCTCAAACACAAGCCAGCGCCCCCTGGCGGCGGGTATTATCTCTTTCGGTCGCGGGGCGTGGCGCAGTTTGGTAGCGCGCTTCCATGGGGTGGAAGAGGTCGCACGTTCGAATCGTGTCGCCCCGACCAATATCAAATCTATTTACAGAACAGTCCTTTGTGCAGTCGACGGAGTCGGCCAACCAAATCCAGATGAGGCGCAGTTTCGTTAGTGCGCTTTCATGGGGTGGAAGTCGAAGATCCCGCCGAACGCAGTGAGGGAAATGGAGCGAAGCGGAATCGGGAAGGTCGCACGTTCGAATCGTGTCGCCCCGACCAGATTTTTCTCTTGCCAATTCCCCGTTCCTGATTTGAGACTAAGAGGTCGGGATGAACTACTCCGTCGAAGTCGAGCAAGAAACCGATGGGCGCTGGATCGCTGAAGTGCCCGAACTGCCCGGAGTCCTAGCTTACGGGTCTACCGCTGACGAGGCTATCGTAAAGGCAGAGACTCTCGCGCTCCGAGTCATGGCTGACCGCCTAGAGCAAGGCGAAGCCAAAGCTCAGTCCATCCACCTAACAGTCGCCGCATGAGCGATTGGCCCTCCACAAAGGCAAAGCAAGTCCTAGCTGCTTTGCTTCGGAACGGATGGACCATCAAACGCCAAACGGGATCCCATCGCACCCTAACAAAGCCAGACCACGCAGACTTCGTCTTCGCGTTTCACGACGGCGAAGATATCGGCCCAAGAATGCTCGCACGCATCGCAAAGCACACCGGCTTGCGCCCTAACGACCTTTGATCACCTGAAGGGAAGCGGCAGGCAGTTGAATCTGCGAGGTCGAAAGTTTGAAGCGAAGTAATATCCCGCCGCAGGGCAATGTCGCAGATCCCGCCGAAGGAAAATGAGCAAAGCGAATCGGGAAGCGCAGCGAATCGGGACGAATCGTGACGCCCCGACCATTAACTCTTTCAAATCCCCAACGAAAAGCCCTCCACGTTGTTTACGAAGTCAACCCGTAGTCCCATCGTGGTGTAGACTATGTAGCGCGTCCCGGCGGGCCGGGAAGGCGCACGTTTGGAGCGAAGCGACATCCCGCCGAAGGGTAATGAGCGCAGCGAATCGGGACGAATCGTGTCGCCCCGACCAGGTTTCAGGTATGCGGTCAATTCCTTCGGAACTTGAAGGCGTGCTTACAAGCACCCCGGACACCTTACACGGAGCCATTCGTTTCTCCGGCACCCGTGTATTCGCCTACCAATTGTTCGATTATGTGCTGTCGGACAGTTCGCTCAATGATTTCCTAAACGACTTCCCCGGCGTTTCCCGCGAGCAGGCGACCAAGCTGTTGGAGTGGGAACTTCATCGTCTTCATGCCGATCTTGAGCCAGCGGCGTGAGAATCCTGCTCGACCATAACATTCCAGCATTCGTGCGTTCGGTACTTCCGGAAGCAGTAACAGCCCATTTCTTAGGTTGGCATGAACTCTCCAATGGGCGACTACTTGATGCTGCTGAGCGCGACGGTTTCAAGCTTCTGGCCACCTTCGATCGCGGGTTTCTCGTCGATCATGATCTGAGCGAGCGGAATATCTCCGTTGCGGTGCTGTCTCCCGTCGACCAGTCCAAACCTGCGATCTTGGCAACCGCGAATGTACTTTCGCAAATGATTTCGGAGATCGTTCCCGGCCACATCCTGCTGGTGTCAGGCAACACTGGGGAGCCCGGATCTGTCCCGCAAACCTAGTGTTCTTCTGGAGTGAGTGGACGAGCCCATACACCTAACCGTCGCAGCCTGAGCGATTGGCCCTCCGCAAAGGCAAAGCAAGTACTAGCTGCGTTGCTTCGGAACGGATGGGCAATCAAACGCCAAACCGTATCCAATCGCACCCTAACAAAACCAGACCACGCAGATTTCGTGTTCGCGTTTCACGACTGCGACGAAATCGGCCCAAGAATGCTCGCACGTATAGCAAAACACACTGGCCTGAGCCCAAAGGGCCTTTGAGCTTTTGAAGAGGACCGGCACGCAGCCGGTTCGGAAAGGTCGCACGTTTCGAGCCATCAAATTCAATTTAACCTTCCCATATCCGGATTTTCCTCATCACCCATGTGCGGCATGAACGAAATAGGCGGCGGCTTGCCCTATCGCGTAGATCAGGGTAACGCCCCCCGTCGCAATCAGAAACCATAGCATCCGAGCCAGCCAAGGGTTCATCTGTGGTGATGGCAGCATGGTGAGAACGCGGACTAATCCATCGTCAGATTTTGTATAACTGTTTATATTAGCTACTGTCTGCGGAGCGTAATACAGATACGTAACAGTGATCTGCTCACCGGGAACGAGCAGTGGGATAAGCAGCTCAAAACTCCCATCCGGTAACTCGTTAATCTTGTATTCGGTTGAAGGATATACGCTGAATGCCGGCAGGCTGTAATGCCCAAGCCTTACATTGTTTGCAGCTTTGCGTCCCGCGTTGCGGACAACTACGGAATGTGCGTTGACTGAGAATTCTGGTTGACCTGGGGGCTTTAGGCGAACGGAAGAAGCGTGACCCAGATAGCTAATCAATTTGGAGCGCTTGTCGTAGCGCCCTAAAGCGTACGTAATCAATGCTGGTACCACCAGCGCCGCGTACCGAGCAAAGAGCGTCCAATCCATCGAAAACCTGAGAGTTGCAGAGATACAGACGCACCCTTTCACCCCTTCGATGCGCAGGTTCAATCCTGATCAAGTGATCTCCTAGCGATCGTATTCATTCCAGGTCACTAAAGCGATGTTTCCATCCACGGTCATTCAACTGGATAAGCGGCGTCGAAGAATTCATTAATTGGGTCCACAAGGTCAGCAAGCAGGTCAAAAATGTTGACCGGCACCGTGCAAACTTTAGCTACTGCAGCTTCAATTCTCTCAATGACAGCGGTCCACTCTCGGACAGCCTGCTCCGGCGGCAAATGGCTGCGGATTGCATCAAGGCTTTTTTGTAGTGGTGATCCCTCGGTCTGACTCGCCAACCTCTCGGCCCCCAAAACCTGTAGCAGTTTCGATTCGTCTGCGATGTCTTGCCTGAGAGTCCGAGCTGCTTCTTGATATTCTGCCTCAGCCATTCCAGCCTTTCGGAGTGGATCCATAGCGGCAGCGATAAGCCGATCCTCATCGGGTATCCACGGATTAATCGAACGTAATGGCTCCACGCCAACATAAGGTAGTTCAACTGGAAACATCTTAATATCTGTGACGACCTCATCCCTAATCGCGGCTGCTAGGCCGGCACAATGCGTCCTTATGGCGGACAGCAGGCGCCCGTTTGGGTGTATCGAAACCAAATAGAGATAACCTTGAAACTCTGGGATGGCCGCCGCAGTAAGTTCTGCCAGACCTCGCAATTCGGAATCTGCCTCTCGAAAAGTGGATATCCGGATGCCGAGGACAATCGCAGGGATGGGCATATCTTCGTCTTCCTCGCCCGGGCATGCCTCTAGTATTTCCTCTGGAAATACTATTCTGCCAAAGTCATCCCCAAGGTATGTGAACAGCGACTTGAATAGTTCGGTCAGTTCTCTGTCCGACTGCCACTGATCCCATTCTGACACGGCACGCTGGGCATCGGCAGCAATAGGAAGTCCCTCTTCAAGGTAACGAGCTGTTGCAGCCAATTCCGAGAGCAGCCTTTCGACTGTAGCGGTTCGCATATCAACCGCGTCGAGGCCTGCCAGACTGCGGGCGTCAGCTCTAGCTTTGTGATAATCATGAGTCCTCCGCTGTGCAGCTGAAGCGTTTATCCGGAGCAATCTGAGCAAGCGATCTTCTTCATCAGTTCCTAGTGCAATCTCGCTGCCCTGTCGGATACTTGTATTCGCGTGAGCCACCCAGTCGCAAGCTGCTTTCGAGATTGAGTCTGACTTTTCTGCCTCTCCATTGAGTGGCGCTTCGGGTAGAACTCGACACTGGCGTTCCCACGAGTCAACCGCAACGAAACCCTCCGCGGCTGCGAGTAGACTAATTTGGCCGTTCTCAATACGCGATCGCAGTACTGAAAGAACAAATCGAATTGCTGTTACAGCGTCAACTTCTGCTAGTCGGTGTAGTTCCTCCCACTCCTGCCACCCGTCGGCAGATACTGCACGGTGAATAGCATCGTGCCAAGCCCTATTTCGACGAATATCGATCTCTTTAGGCACATTTGCCTTTTCGATGTTCTTGAAGTCTCCGTCGTGATACAACAAAGCCAAGTCCCCAAGAGGATATGCCGTTTCAGTTTGGTAGTACGCATACGTGGGGAACAGGATTGACGCACTCATGAGGCGCTTAACCGCTTGATTATTCGCATTCTCTGCGCCACTGCTCATGTCAACGTGAAACCGCACTACCAGCGTATCGTCTCCGCGAGATAAGCCCAGAGTTCTCGTCTCCAGCTTGTAGCGTCCCTCAACAGAGTCCCTCTCCAGATTTGCCCAATCCATGTAGACCTCAGCATTGACGCGCTGTACTACTTGAGCTAAATCAACGAAGCTTTGAAATGGTAATCGCCAAATAAGGGACTTCCAGTCAAGGTCTTGCACTAGACGCTGACTATATCGCATGTCAATCCCCGACGACAGTGCAGACTGTGCAATATCAATCGCCTGGGTTGGGTTCTGAAGAGCGGCTCCAGCTAGGGGAGATTCAAGTAAAGCAAGAGCGAATTTGTAGTCAATTCGCCGCTCAGCAACCCGAGGCTTTATCCTTTCCAGCATGCCATTCAAATCGGCACGTTTATCCTCCGGGTAAAGGCTGCTAAGCGAATTTAGGTCCATGGCGCCGTATGGCGCGCTCATATAGCAGAATAATCTTAGGCCCGCATTCCCAAAGCAAGTTGCTACTTCGCGTAAGACATCTGTACATTCGATGACATATAAGTCCTCGCCGGCTCGGTAACAAGCCTTCCAAATTGGATCAATCAGACCTTCCTCTTGACTGAGACACCGCTCTACTAGTCGGTCAATCGCTGGGCTTGACTCATTATCGGGATCCGCGAAAGCTGCAGAAACGAAACTCGCCAGGTCATGGCGGTTCATAAAACTGCAGATCGCCGCAATCGAGTCACCTCGACCAAAGGGGTCTAGCAAATCTGAAACGTGACTGCTTCTGACAGGGTGTAAGCCGTAAACCTGATCTCCGTCTATATCCAGATACTCCCCGACAAGGGAATTGAGCGCTGAGGTTGGATCGCCGTTGAACGAGCAGTTCTTCAACAATTCACCAAGGCGAAGTGAGCAGCCGTAGCGGTCGGCTGTACTAACCAACCTCAATGCCATCACTTTTCCCGGATCTTCTACTTGGAGGCCGCCCAATTGCTCCTGTAGACGCTCCTGCAAGAGTCGGCCATGAGTAACCAGGTACACAAACTCAATGAGCAGGCCCGAACGGTGCACGCGCTCGAACGCCCATTCCGCAGAACGTACTGATTCATGCACGCGGCCGTTCTCAAACAGTGATACAAAAATATTGCGTGCAGTGTCAAGGTCAAGTTGAGGACGGACGAGCCGCCATGAAAATGCCGAAGTAGCCCGACCGTATCTTTTCCAATCTTCCTCACGCGCTGTTACAAGAAAAGACAGATTACTCCCGGCAAAGCGCGCTGCTAGTGAGTGCCACATTGCCGTGCGGAAACCGAGGTTATCCACCAGCACCGTGATCCGCACGCCCAACCGGGATCGGTTCTCAAGGTATTCGGCAATCGCACCGGACTGCGATTCGGACTCACAACCACGAAGGACGAAGGCGGACGAATTGTTTTGGGTATCCCGCAAATGTCGGTAGGCGAGAGTAGACTTTCCCTGTCCACTGGCCGCAATGATCACGCAAACCGCCGTGTTATCGAGCGCACTGCCGATTTGCGACTGAACTGCAGGACGTTTAATGTCAAGTCCTGCCGCTATATGGGCTGACCTGGCCGAGCGACCGTCAAAATAGTCCTCAACCCTTGAGTCCGGCTCGAATCGAATCTCCTCGATCAGTCGGTTTCGCACCGCTTCGCTAACGTTACCTCTGGCCAGGACTTCCCAGACCGACTGTCTCACCCCGTCTACATCGTGGACGGAGAATGGCATCCTTCGTGACGACCTTTCTTGAATCCAAACTAGAAGCGACTTCGCATAAACATCATAAGAGCCATTGTCGAGCTCAAATCGAGTAATTATGCCCTTCTCTAACTCGACCTCCAGGTCTCGCTGCCGGTGTGTCTCGAGTTGCGTTCTATCAAGCAGTGAATTTGCTGCGGCTACGCTGCCACAAGCCTTCTTGGCAGCCTCGCGTAGTTTTGCTGGGGCAGATTTGGCATCGGGAGATCGCTCAGCGTATCTGAGCAATTCGTGAACGTAACCAGACCCAGATGCGAGAATAAATGCTGCATGTGGATCCGCTTGAAGGACCTTGGCGAATCCCTCAAAGGCCTTGCCAACCTGTGGGAAAGTTAAAGGCTCAGCGTGGTTCTTGAGCTGAATGTAGGTATGTCCAAACTCCTCACCGAGGAGATCAACATCTTCCAGGCCTTCACATTGGATAGTTTCTGGCCCCCCTTCTTCATACATGCGCAGCGCCGAAACAGAGGCGTAGAGCGCATGATATAGGACCGCTTTGTGATTCGCAGCACCGTGAAAACGCTCCAAAAATAGGCCCTCATACGATGAGCCGGTACCCGATTGATTGAACTCTCGCTTCGACATAATGGCCCGCTCGCCGCATCAATAGCGTCAAGTTGGTAGGACTGTTATATTAAGGCAGCAATTTGTCACTAAATGTACGCCGAAGTAAAACATCATCCTTGAGGCAAGGAATGGTTCACTGCCAAGAATATTGATGCCCGCAAGAAGGCACCGAAGGTCTCTCACCGGGCTCTCAGCTGATCGGCACAAACTGGTACGTTTAGGGACGTCAGTAGACTAAAAATTGTGAAGTTGTACCTATAATATTATCTATGGGGTGGAAGAGTTCGCACGTTCGAATCGTGTCGCACCGACCATAAACTCTTCCAAATCCCCAAAACGAAAGAGTCCATATCGGTGAGAAGAAGGCTGAGCCTTTGCATCACAATTGTCTGTACCTCATGCAATCAGTCGACGCCGAACGGACGAGCACTTTAGACATTGCCCGGACCCTTGCTGAAGCCGTGCGATCGGAGTTAGGAGGGAAACGAATGCCACTAACGGCGGGCTCAGATGATCGGATGATCGTAGTATCTGATATCTCAGAGGCCGCCTCTCAATTCACGGTCGGTGTCTTTGTAACGACGATGTTGCTCGCACGACGTTGGTTTGAGCGTGAATTCAAGCCTTGGAACGATAGGCGACCGTTCCCGAACGAAGGTCTGTCGTATAAGGACTACTCTTCAACTGGGCCGGACTTGGATGGTCTTCGCGCCTTAATGGCCATTGCGAATCGGTGCCCTGGCTTGCTCCTGAGCGTCGTGTCGCCAAAAGGTTCGCAGCGGGTTGCTTCAGCCAAAGGAGACGTGAAAACTCACCCAGAGCTTTCCGATTTCCGCAATTGGAGCGACCCGCTTTTCGAGCGACTAATGCGGTCAAGTTGTGCCATCTCCATCGCGATGGACCAGTTCTATTGTCACCCAGAGCGTTGGAATTTGCTCCATGACACCGATCAGCTTTTCGAACCGCCGCGTCGAGAGACGGCGATGCTCTGGCTCAATAGCTTCGTGTGCGTGGTCCGAGAAGGTGAGATCACACCCATGCTCCTCTCAACGAAGGAGGAAGTTGCCGATTCGCTATTTGCTAAAGCACTGCTCGGGTTGCCTGACGTTGCGGCTGGAGGCACAGGTTCCGGCCTCAACGCGTGGAACACGAAATACGGCCTCAAAATGGAACAGTCTGTTGGCGCAGATGGTGATCTCAAGGAGAAGGATGAGACAATTGTCCTTTGGTTTGCCGATGGTTCGCGTAGTCTCGTGAAGTTGATCGTGTCTTATGGAGACGAACCCGATAGTGGCTGCGTTCACCTAATCGGACGGGCTCTGCGAGGAGATGATCCCGGTTCCTGACCGCCTAGCATCCGATCTTCGAGCGAATTGATGTATTCGGATTGATTTGAGAATCTTTCGGCGACAAACGGCAAACGACCCGCCAAATAGAACAGATACCTGAAGAAGTCGAGTGTCCGCGTATTCAGTTCAGCAGCTTGGCCACCGTGGACTCGACCTGATCGCAAACCGTAAACAGCCTTGATCACCGCGACGATAGCTTTTCGTTCTTCGAGTTCGCTTCCGATTTCAATAGCCAAACGTTTCGGCATGGTTGCGAGAATCGGTTCCTCTTTCCTCGAGTACAAGAGATCAAGCGCAGTGCACCCGTAGACGACCTTGTCGCTCACGTCGCTCATTCCCGCTACAGAACCGAGCGTACTGAGGGCAAGCAAACATAGGTCTTCCATTTCGTTCCTCGATTCCTTTGCATAGAGCAAATCTATACGCTTGAGCCCGAGGTCGTTCAGCTCTCCCAAGAATTCTTCCCCAAACCAGAGTATTTCGGTTCGTGCTGCTGGGTCGGAAAAATACGTTTGACGGCCGCCGATCGATCCTAGGGTCAGGTGACCGTACGCAAACGCTGCCCCAGGAACGAGACCGACGTGACGTGTTGGGTGGTACCCAGCAACGCATAACGCACGCAGCAAGTGGGTCGCTTCAGTTACTTGACGAAGCGCCACCTGTTTGGCATATTTGGGTTCCGCCGTTAGCGAGATAGACGCCCACATGCACTGCAGGTAGTTGTCTTTCCACTCCTCAGACATACGCTGCCGCGCTGCCCGCTCATGCTCGCGAAGGTCCGTTGATTCGCGAAATACTTTGAGCCATTCCTTAAATTCATTAGAGTCCGGGCGAAAATCGACGCCACAGAAAAAGAAAGCTCGATTTCCTCTCGAACCGGATAGCGGAAAGCTGAACGAGCATTCTTCAACGACCCCACTGACGCATAGTGCCATGTGCTGAATTGGACAACTCCAGTCATCCGACTTGAATGCGGAAATTCGGTAGTCGAAGAGCCGATCTTCCACAAAATCCTGTGACACGACCTCAGTCAACTCACACTTCGCGATGAACTCAGCTGCAAGTTTTCTAAGAGTCGAGAATCCCTCACCTTCAATGCAGAGGTAGCGCGGACCATCGGGGACTTCGAGCATGGTGCGTTGGTCAAGAGGTGAGACTTCAAAGCCTCTCACCTCGCTCATCATCCCGGCAGCAAAACATGCGACAGGCTGCGGACCGTCATAGCTAGCCCGTGCATTTGGACTTGGCTCCCTTACGTTAACGTTAATGCCCTTTAGCCTTGCCAAAAGGCTGCTGACGTACTTCTCGTTGAGGTCGGTTTTCATGCGAAATTCCATAGGCGAGCTGCAATGTCATTGAGACACATTCAAGGTGAGGATATGAAGTTAAGATACTTCCTGCCAGGTAAATCGGTGACCGGTCTCCGAGGGCCGACGCGGTCACCCGGATAGTCAGGGGTAAGGGCTATCCATGATGGTGGGTGGGGAATTGGCGCTTTAGATGTAGCACTGAGAGCCACTCTCAGATGTCTCCCAACCAGGGGATAGTGAAAGCCAAGTCGTAGATCACTCCATAGACTCAAAATCGTACCGTTCAGTCCGCAGTTCTCTCCATGAGCGCCTCAAGGTCACGCGTTCGAATCGTGTCGCCCCGACCACTAGCTCTTTCAAATTCGCAAAATTCCATATGTCAAAAGTCCAATGCGTCGTTTTGTTCGCACAACCCGCCCTTCCTAACGCGGCGCAGTCTCGGTACGGTGCCTTCTTGGGCTTGTTGTTGAATATCCTGCCTAAAGGACTGAAGGTAGTTGAGCCGTAAAAGAGATCGAGAAGGTCGCACGTTCGAATAGTGACGCCATAATAAATCTAAAGATATATAGATGTACATATCCACGAACTTCCTTTCGGTCTCTCTATGTTCAACGTGAGTTGCTGATCAGTGTGCTGGTAGGGGCTTCCGACTCGAATTGCGAGAACGTTTTCCGCTTTTTCAAGGACGAGGAGCACAATGCGATTCGGATTGGCCGCCACGACGGCGACGATGTCAACATCCTTAGCGCCATTGACGAAGCTCAGCGACGCATGAGCAAGAGCTGCTTCGAGCGTCGTGCATCACCCACCGTTGACCTTGTGGCGCCCATTAGCCAGGACCGACTGGCACACGAGGAAGATCGGCAAAGAACATAGCAATATTTCCAAAGTCTAACCATATCATTCTATGGAGCACAAACATGGACGAATCTTGGCTAGAGAATCGAGACGCCTTCAATGAGCTTCTAGCCTCCTTGGTCACCCTGAGTAAGCACGATTCTCTGGCGACCGAAGTGCGATGCCACGAATTGCAGAAAATCGCGAAGGCCAGGCGCAAGCCAATTCTCGCCGCTCGCCTCGGAGCGCAACGCGCTGACGCGCTTTGTGAACTGGGAAGACTTGCCGAAGCCTACGCCTCTGCCAGCGAAGCACTTCCCATCCTGCGGGATGAAAACGACCCCGAGCATTTGTCGCGGGCATTGGGTGGCCTCGGCTTAATCCAAAACGAGCTTGGTGATCGTGGCGGCGCCGTCCAGTCACTGATCGAGTCGCTCAATATTGCGAAGGAGCACGGAATCGTCGAACGTGCACGAAGCGCTCACCTCAACATCGGATTCATCTATTATCTTGAGAACTGTCCTGAAGAGGCGTTGAATCACTTCCAATTAGTTGTCAGTGAAGACGACGCCGATTTTGTTTCCGGGCTTGCGTCTTCCAATATCGCTTCCCTATACATCGACAAGGGGAAACTCGATGAGGCAAAAGCAATCATCCAGCATAGCCTGTCCGCTCAGACGAGTCCCTATACTCGAGGACTTCTTTGCGGAAACTATGCGATGATCTTGGCCCACGAAAACGATGAGGCGGCGTGGGATCTCGCTGAGCAATCGGTGGCGCATCTGCTTGCTGGCGGAAGGGTGAACTACTCGCCGATGGCGCACCACGACATCGCACGGATCTATCTTGACCACGGATTCGGCGACAAGGCTTTGAGAGCCATTACCCGGGCATCAGAGTTGTCAGATCAGCAGCCGTCAAAGCCCTACCGGGACGAAATTAGACTACTCAAAGCCAAAATCCTGAGCATGAATGGGTCGTACAAGGAAGCGGCAAGACTCCTTCTGAAGGAAGTCGATTCCATGCAGTCCAAATTCGCAGATCAGATGAAGCTGCGGCTCGAACTATCGCAACAGCGGTGGGACGCTGATTGGGCCCGAAAGGAGGCAGAAATCCTGCGTTCGGTAAACTTGGAACTGAGCGAAGCCCGGAAAGCGGCAGATCAAGCAAACCTGATCAAGTCGCAATTCCTTGCAAACATGAGCCACGAGATTCGGACGCCCCTTCATGGCGTCATCGGAATGTCAGCGTTACTGCTGGACATGGAGATCAGCGACGCTGCACGCGACTATGTTCACGCGATCAAGTCGTCAGGGTCGACTCTCCTTTCGCTGCTTAACGACATCCTCGATCTGTCGAAAATAGAGGCAGGAAAGGTCTCCATTCACCCTCAAGAATTCAACATCGAAGCGGTTACCGACGATATCGTCGCCCTCTTGCAGTCGAAGGCGTTTGAAAAGCGTCTCGAATTCTTTGCCGTGGTCCATGAAGAGGTTCCCAGGATGCTTCTTGGAGACTCCGACCGAATCAAGCAGATCTGGATCAACCTGATCGGAAACGCTATAAAATTCACGAAGACGGGCTCGGTGATGATTCGAATCGGTTGGGAGAATGGGGAGGGAAAGGAAGGCATCTTGTCGGCATCCGTTACGGACACCGGGATCGGAATTCCGAAAGATGTGCAAGAGACCATCTTTGAAAGCTTCTCTCAGGCCGGCTCGACAACAAGTCGTGAGTACGGCGGCACGGGTTTGGGACTGACTATTTCGCGACAATTATCGGTGGCAATGGGCGGCGAGTTGAAGGTCGAAAGCGAGATCGGCAGGGGAAGTACCTTCACCTGCCGCCTGCCCATGACGGCAATCGTCCAGTCGGATCCAAGTGCCAAAGACGCTCCAAGCTGCCTTATCCTCGGAGAAACCCGGAATGCCGCAGAGTCACTTAGATCTATGCTGAGATCTTGCGGAATGTCGGTGGCAGTCGCAGAGAATCCAATCGATCTTCAGTCCAGGCAGCAAGCGTGGAACATCGTCTTTGCGAGCGATTCTTACGTCGAGAGTGCCAAGGGTGATTTGGGACATCTCCTCACCTACAACCGCCTTGTGGTGACGACGGCTAAGCCGGGCGATCTTGGCCCAGGGCAGACCTACTTCCGCAAGCCGTTCCGCTATGCCGCGCTGAGAAGCATACTAGCGGGCACCCAAGGGCAACCCCGAACGAGTCGCGTAACGTCGACGTCGCTGGTCGGTCGGCGATTCTTAGTCGTCGAGGATAACGCGGTGAATCAGCAGATCATGTCAGCCATGCTGACGAGACATGGGGCCGCAGTGGTTTTGGCAGAAGATGGCGCATTAGGCTTGGCGGCCATGCAGGAAGACGATTATGACGTTATCTTTATGGATGGCCAAATGCCGGTCATGGACGGCTTCGAGTGCACGCGGCGAATCAGGCAGATCGAGCAAGGGACCGAAACCCATCGAATCATCGTCGCCACGACCGCCAGCGCAATGACCAGCGATCAGGAGGAGTGCATTCGCTGCGGCATGGACGATTTTGTAGCCAAGCCAATCGCACCTGCAGACTTGCTCGCAGCGATAGAAAGGGGGTTGCCAAAATCCTGAGAGCGGGCAAATTTAGCTGGCGACTGCGTTGTGCCGGCGTACGGGCATGTGGATAGATGTTGGCTGCGCGGGCACAACGCATCCACGGGCTACTTGACGGCGGTCCTGGACTCGGCCAGATCCATTTGACGATTGGCCACAACCTCAGGCTGGATGCGCCTCAGTTTTGCAATAAATGCGATGCATTCTTTGTGAAGGTCGGTAGCCATGCCGGGGTTGACGTTCATGAAATGTGCCATTTCCTGATACTTCAGGAAATGGGCTCGGTGGAATTCAGAGCTTCTTAAGTCTCGGCGCTCCATGTACCTTGCCTCGCTTACCGATTCACTTCGCTTCCCGATTCGCCGCGATCAATCAACATGCAGCTAATAAGCCCCCTTATCTGGCGAGAACCCTGGCGGCATCATAAGATCTATTGTTACTTCTCCAGTCGCAGAAGTGCCGATGCTTTCGCTGGGAGATTGATCGTAAGGGTTCCTATGGCTGCCGAAGAAGCTCCCGTCCAGAGATCTGTCACCCTCCAGGACCCACCTCCCAAGCCTGCCCGTCCTAAGTCGACTTTCGTTACCTTGGACTTTTCGCGATCAAAGTTAAACGCCGCGAGATAGAAGTTTTTGCCGTCCTTAAGCACGAAGGTATCCGCTGACCATGCGCCTGTGTTGCCCTCAATAGGGCGGAAGGAAATGCCTCTTCTTGCCAAACGGACAACCTCCTGATTCCTAAAGAGCCGAGTGACCCTCGCGCGTGCATCCGGATTCCTGACGTCATCGCCGGTCAGCAGCATGCCTCCCGCCACGACGGAAGCCGTAAGCCTCGTGCGTCCTTCTTCCTCGCTGACGATCGGATCGCCGACAGGCTTGTAAACGACGGTGTGGTCGGGATCGTTGAAGCGGTACAGCGATCCCTGGGTCCACCACCCGTAGGTCGCCGAATTCAGCAAATACTCGGAATAGCCTATGTCGGCAAAGGTGTCACAAGAGATGCGGCGACTATGAGCATAGCCATGTGGGAACAGCGGAGCCATCGAAAGGCTGATGAACATCCCCTTTAACCCCTCGTCGACCTCCTTCATGCCGTAGTTGTAAGCCTGAATTCCGGTCGTTATGGTCGGATCGTAATGGCGCCCCTCGAGGGCGCCGAGTTCCATAAAATCCAGTTTCGCAAAGTCGAATCCCCAAGCCTTGAACCGAGCAAACGTCCAGGCATTTCGCATACGAGTACCTGGGTGAGTCGGGTCGACCGGCCAACCTCCATTCACACGGGGAAATGGATTGCCGTTGTGATCCTTAAGCACAATATCGCGCAGGCAGTACTTCCCGTTCGTGCCCTCCACTTTGTCGTCGAGGCTGTTTTGCCAAGCCGAAAAGGGCCCGCCATAAATCCCCGCTTTGAGCCCCATAGAATGAATGCGAGCTACAAACTTCGGGATCTCATTGTCTCCGATGTTCGTCCAGCCTGCATCAAGATTTACATATTGGAACCCAAGTTGCTGGACAGAATAGGCCGCCGCAAGAACGATGGGCTCAGCCAAATCGAGCTTGACTGCGGACCAGCTATTCCAACCCATCGGTGCATTCCCAACCCAGGGCAGAGCTGGGTGCAAAAGACCGTTCTCTTGTCCAAACGACTCAAGGCCATCGCGCCAATCGCTGAACCCTCCGACCGACATCCGGGGTGACCGAATGATCGTGCCGCTGACGCTGCCATGGGGTTCCCGATCCTCGGTCCAACTGCTTGTTGCACCGGAATAGGCATACATCTTTGCGCAGCGGCGACCAGAGCGTCCTCGAAATTGGACCGCACTCTTCCAAGTATCGTGGTCCAAAGAACCTAAGATCAACCCGTGTCTACTTCGATTATCGTAAGTCCCACCTACCTCGTAGCTTTCACCCTCATCGCTCCAATTCCTGGAGTTATAACGGACCCGGTTTTGGTTATCGAACGGAACGAAGAGAACTTCGGGGGAATCTCCCTGATCAAGCTCAATCCCTCCGTCTGCAACCACGGGAAGCATCCGATCGGTAGAAATCGGCTTCAGTGAGATCGCCGAGACCTGCACTACGATCTCGGGTCGCTCACGGTACATCCAAAAAGTCGTGACGAGGTCGGGCTCTCCGTCCTTTTTGTGGCGGACATCGATCCTAATCCCCGAGCCAAGAGGGTCTGAGACACTCGCAACTGCGGCGGAGTGGCTCACATAATCGCTTGCACTTCTCTCGCGGCCATCCCCTAAACGCACTTTAGAGGTCGCGTCGTGGACGGTTGCGAGACCATCCCAGTTCATTTGGTAGCGGCCGTCCTTGAGTGAGACCTCGAGCTGCGTTCGTCCCGATTTCGCCAAGATTCGGTCGACGGTCCGTTCTACCGTCGGTCCTTGAGGTTGAAGGTTCAGCAGGAACACTTCTGGATTATAGGTAACTGCACCCAGATCCCGCCTACCCGGGAAATCATATTTTGTGTCCACTTCGAGCGGCAGTCACCGCAACTGGCAAATCTACGGCTGGCGCCAATTATCGAGTTGAAGCGGATATCCCAAATCGACAATTCGCTGATAATGTTTGATGTTGTTCGTGATAAGGACCCGGCCATTCGCAATCGCGGTGGCGGCGATGAAAGGGTCCTCTCTGCCAATCTTTAATCCGCGCCGCTCCAATTCGCCCATGATCTCTCCTGCTATTGCGGCCTCGGTCACTCCGATGGGAAATACTTCGTAGCTCTCAGCACCTTGGAGAAACTTAGTGGTCGCCGCTCCGTTTTGGTCCTTCGAAAACCCTCGAACCACCTCGGTAATCGTCGCTGCCGAAACAGAGAAATATCGAAAAACACGAAGGTACTGATGTGCCGTTGCGTCTACCTCAGGGTATCTCCTCCCCAGCACATACGACAAGGTGTCGGTGTCTAGGATGGCTTGATTCACGCTGACTCAGCATATCGGCGAGCGCGATCTTCTATCACCGCCTGAACGGAATCAAGAAGATCAGGCCGGTCCGCAAAAGATCCGATTACCGATTCTGCGTTCTCCAACCTTACTGGCATGCGTGCAGGCGTCGGTTTGGGAATTCTAGGCGTGGCTTGCGTGGCAATTCTCTCGACAGCAACCTGCTCAATGCTTATGCGTCTGAGACTGGCTTCGGCAGAAAGCCCCCTAGCCAAGTCATCGGAAATCTGGATTGTCAAGCTTGTCATGGGTTCACCAATTCGGATTTACAGTAAGGTTTGAGACTCCGCCGTTCAACCGATATATTCAGTTTACGACGTAAGTTCTTCTTGAACGGCTAGATCCGACTAATAACTAGCCGTACGTGTCCTCGTTAATCGCGTGGTAGAGATAGAAGATGAAGCCAGAGACGGCTACGTTTAGGCCGAACAGGATCATCACCACCATCACCCCTCACAAACTTTAGCAGGGGGAGACCATCAGCATCGAAAGCGGTGCAAAGGCGATTGGGAGCCTTAGGAAGAACACGATCACGCTGCGGAGGACGTCCCAGCGAAAAACTGGGCTGCCACCCACATCTACGGTAAAGGCTCAGAACGTGATTCCTAACACGTTCAACTTGCGGGGCCGATGGCTTCCCTTGATATGTCGTATATTCGACTAAACCAATGAAAACAGTCATCACCGGAGGATCGGGCAAAGCAGGACGAGGGGTTGTGGCTGAGCTTCGTCAGCATGGGCACGAGGTACTCGTTGTCGATAAGGTGAAGCCGGCAGATCCATCGATCCCATTTTTGTCGGCCGATCTCACCGACTACGGTCAGGTAGGGGACGCTCTGAACGGTGCAGACGCGGTCGCGCACTTGGCGGCAATCCCTGCTCCACGAATGTTTCCCGACGCAGTGACGTTCCGGAACAACATGCTTTCCGACTATAACGTCTTCTTGGCGGCGAAGCAGGTTGGGATCAAGAACATCGTCTGGGCATCCAGCGAGACGGTGCTGGGCCTGCCCTTCGACACGCCTCCGCCCTACGTACCACTTGACGAAGAATATCCAGGTCGGCCCGAAAGCGCCTATTCGCTGGCGAAACACCTCACCGAGACGATGGCACAGCAGTTCTGTCGGTGGGATTCCGAGTTGAAGATCTTCGGCCTCCGGTTTTCGAATGTGATGGAGCCGCAAGACTACGCTCACTTCGCTTCGTTCGACGCCGACCCCAACCTTCGCCGCTGGAACCTATGGTGCTATATCGATGTGCGCGACGCCGCCCAAGCGGTCCGACTCGCCTTGGAATCGAACCTGAAAGGTGCCGAGGTGTTCATCATCGCCAACTCGGACAGCGTCATGTCCAAGACATCAACCGACTTGATGGCCGAATGCTTCCCCGGCGTTCCGTTCCAGCGCGAAGTTGGCCAGAACGAGGCTTTGATGAGCAGCGACAAAGCCAAGAAGCTACTTGGCTTTGAGGCAAAGCACTCGTGGCGATGAAAACTAGCCCTATCACGATGTCAAGCCATCGATTGGTAGTCAATCGAAAGTTTCGACCGTGATATATTTGCCAGCCTGTTCGGCGAGGCGTTTGTCGCATGTTAGTAGGGTCGCATTGAGACCTTCGCTTAGGGCGACGTACAGAGCGTCATATGCGGTCATGTTATGTCGGAGTTCCCAAACGCGTGAGGCGAAAGGGGTGTGAGGATGACGTCGGATCGGAAATGAGGTCAAATCGGCTATAGCCTCTTGCGCGCGAAGATCATCAATCTCACTCGCAAGCCAAAATCTCCTCACTACGTGAATGACCTCGACATCCAGTAGATGAGGAGCATGAAAGTCCTGTTCCCCGTGGCCCAATCTTGACTTGATTCTCTCAAATCCCGGTGTTTTCAAAAGCACAGCGACAACAATGGAGGCGTCCAGAACCGTCAAATGCGATCCCGTTCCTGGCGGATTGCATCTACCACGCTGATCGAAGACGACACTGGCTTGCGGTCCGACAAACGATCTAGCATCTCCTCCATGGTCGGTAATTCAGCCATCCGGCGCATCTCGGCAAGGACGTAATCCGATAAAGACATCCCTGCCAACGCAGCGCGAGATTTAAGCTTCCGATGGAGTGCCACCGGTACGTTTCTTATCTGAATCATCGATGTTTCCATGTTATGCACATGTTAGCATGTGCATAACGAGCAAGGATGTTCGACGCACTGACAAAGAAAGGAAATGGCGGACCTAATCTCAATTTCGCGCTGCCACAACGATTGCCGAAACTAGCTCAAATCACAGAGAATCCAAGGATAGGGCTCACCAGTCTCTGAAACTATGTCTCAGGGCTCGGAGGGCTGGCAGCGATAATCGTCTCAACGGCGGTTGCGACGGCGGAGTGGATGTCTGCCGTCGTGCCCATCTTCTGATGCTCATCCTTGGTTTCAATCTCCAAGGAACTCACGGTATCACCATCGGCTCGATTGACCGGGGCAATATTTATTTCTTTGGAAAGCTTCGGGAGCATCGCCAGAACCGCAATCTGAATGCAGGCAGCGACCGGCACTGCCAGGATCATCCCGATGATTCCCAAGAGCAGATTTCCGGCCAGCAATGCGGTGATACTTAGGATTGGGTGAAGGCCCACTTGGTTGCCGAGGATTCTCGGGCTTATGATCTGGTCGAAGACGATCTGGTGGAGAACGACACTCAGACCCACTGCTAACAGAAGCATATTGGGCCCGCCGCCGACAAACGCAATCGCGGCGGTGATCACAAGGGTGAGCAATGCGCCAATATACGGCACGCTGTAGAGAAGCCCGGCAACAACGCCGACCACCAATGCTCCAGGAACACGAAGGGCAGAAAGTAAGATTGCCGTGGCGACACCGTTCAAAACGGAAACAATCAGGAGCCCTCGTATATATTTTGCAAAGATCCCGGTTATTTCGCTGACCGCGGTTTGGACCAGATCGCGCCGCCGTGACGGAACCAGAAGTAGCCCCTTCGCCAGAATCAAATGAAAGTCGCGAAGAGCATAGAAGGCGACGATCGGCACGATTACAATCCAGATCGCGTTTGATGCCAGCGACATCCCAAAATCTTTGATCCCAGTCGATGAATGTTGAAAAGTGGCTTTCCCATCTTCAACACCTGCTACCGCAGCGTTGGAGAGTGAAGGCGACAGCCCCATGTGTCGAAACGAGGCGATCATTCCCTTGTGAGAAGGATCAGGGAAATATTTCAGAAATCCATTTTCAAGGATGACCGCCTGACCAATGGCAAAGGGATATGACAGAACCGCCAACCCAATCGTGATGATCAGGAAGCTTCCGAAGATGAATGCCGACGCCCATAGCCGGCTCCATCCCCGAAGCTCCATGCGATCGACAACGGGGTCCAGAACCATCGCCAGGATGAACGCCAGACTCAGCGGGACCCAGATTTGGCGCACGATATAGCATAGGTAGACAAGGACGAAAAGGGCGACTACCTTGAGAAGGAGGTTCTTAACCGTTGGTAAATCGGGAACCGGCATAGTCAGGGTTTTCATTGATTTCATTAGGCGTTCTCACCTTGAGCTTGCTCGGAACGATGCGAACTCGAAAAGGGACGAACCTTCGACTTCGTTGTGCCGACGCCGAGACCCTTAAAGCGGCAGAATGGTTCCTTAGGCCCGAATTTAGGGCGTCAGTTATCTTTCGAATTACTAGCTGGAATGAGCATTGCCGGGTCACATTTGAAGCCTATGAGGCGCTTCTGCGGATTGAACGCAAGGGCGTGTCCATGTTTCCTACGATATAAATCCAAACCGGAAAGCCAGGAGATAGGCACGGGCATACTGAGTCTATGGTTAAGATGTGCACTCGGTTCGTCCTCGCGGGTGCGATCTGGATGCTTGCCCTGAATTCGGCCTTCGGTGGAGTGTGGCTGCTCCGACAGTTGACGAACACTGGTGCATCGGGTTTGATCGACTCCAATGGCATCGACAGCATCGGCGTTGCGCCGAACTTCACTTCCCTAACCGAGTGGTCACTAGACTCCAAGCCGAAAAAACTCCATGAGATCAGCGTTGGTGGCTACCACTTGGATCGAGCGATTGCGAAGAAAGACTTGAGCGAGGTCATCGGCTGCTACCAGGATAACGGCAAGCCGAAGTGGATCGTTTACAACTTCACCCGCATGCAGAAGGAGTCGAAGGTCACCACGATCTCGCCACCGCCTGATTTTGAGATCGTCGACGCCGCCTATATCGGCGGATGTGTTGCGATGCTGAGCCGCCGCGGTTCGCAGAACTTCAACTGCTACGTGGCCTCCGAGGACATTAGCAAGTGGACAAAGACGTTCGAAACCTCCAGCGGAGACCTCAGTGGGCTGCAAGGTTTCACCTATGCGCGAGTCGGCACGTTTGCGGTTCAGATCGCCGCGAAATTGCTCGGCGCAGATAGCCCCCCGAATTGGTGGGAGCTGTTTGGTGGGCATGGTGCGAGTGCGCTAGGCGGTTTCGACCCCCAGACCGGCATCGTCGCCGTCAAGGGAGACACCGAAGGCAACCAAGTAAAGATCCTGCGCGCAACCCCTGACGGTGCGTTACCGACAATCATGGTGGATGGTTCGAGGCAGATCCAGCAGATCGCCGTCGTCGGGGATGTCACATACGTGCTGCTCGGCGGCGAAATGGTCCTCGCCTTCGATCGCAAGGGACAGCAGATCGCCCGCCTTTGGGGAACAGCTTTGGTTGAAACCGGGTCCTAAAGCGCGGGTTACCGGTGGCGCCTAAGCTTCTGAGTAATATCCCTTTGCAGATTCTGAAGGTCCTTCTTATTCATAGCTGGATTCCCATCGGCGAAAAACTTCAGAGCGACTGAAACGTCGGCTTCCCGGTCGGGCGGGTAATAGAATCGCTCCCACGACTGCGCTCCTTGGTAAGGATGCTCGTAACAAACAACCGCCTTCCCTTGCTCATCAAGGATCGCGATCTCAGGCATGTTCTCCTTCAAACCGTGCCTCTTCAGCCAGGTCCTTGCACCGGGGACCTCAAGATGTTTGTGTTTCGCGAAGTAGTCCGGAGACTCCTTTTGAATGATGTCTTCTCCATAGTCGATGCAGAGAACATCGTAGTACCGGCCCATGGAGTCTTGAAAGGGCTTCGATAACAAAAACCTTTCGAGTTCATGGCAACCCGCGCACCAAGATGCGCCGAATTTAACCACGAGACGCTTATGATGGGCTGTCGCGGAGACGAGCGAGCGCTCGATCCGCTCGCCGCATTCGGTTTTCTGCTGAACCGCCGACCCTCCGCCTGCCCCAAAGGCAAGGCAATACAGCAAAGGTAGGAATGAAATTGAATTCAGAAGCACTTCCAAATATTAACTTGGGCTCTCGTGCAGAGGTTCCATTTCAGCCCTACGAAGAGCTGCAAAGCAGACAAGACTTAGTGCCCCACTCTGGAAGCATATAGCTCATTTCCACTAGCCACCGTGGTTTCGGATCTTGTGATTGTCCTGATGGATAAACTTCTGGTCCTCGGCGATCAGACGGTCGGTCTGGCGCAACTTGCCCCAGTTCTTGTACTTCACACATCGGCGACGAATGACCTGCAGTCTACGAATGTCGGCACGAGCTGCTCTGACATCCATTTTCGCATGCCTAACGGACTGGGTCTGGGCAGGAACCGAGGAGGCTAGGCAAATTGCTATCAGGGCAATCGAACCCAATTTGAGGTTGGTAAATTTCATGATCCACCCTCAGATTAGGAATCGGATCGCAATGTTCCACCTAAATCCTCAAATACACCGGCTTCCTTCCCGCTTCTTTGATTACGGCCAACAATGGATATGGGATCCATTCAACCGAATACCACGTTAATGGGCCACGGCTAATTCTTTCGGGGTGACTTCTTCGATCACCAACAACTGCCCGATAACGACGTCTTCCAGTTTTGTCGTCTGGTCCGATCTCATCATCTACGTCACCG
Organism: uncultured Armatimonadota bacterium; assembly: GCA_903833215.1. GTDB lineage: Bacteria > Armatimonadota > Fimbriimonadia > Fimbriimonadales > Fimbriimonadaceae > Fimbriimonas. The sequence goes on along the minus strand of CAILEM010000029.1, from coordinate 63,100 downwards.
CCGTTGGTAGTGAGTTTGACGCCAGCGGTAAACCCAGCGGATAGCACGTCATTGAATTCCACGAACTTCGTGTAAATTTCCATTTGTGAGAAACCTAACCATCAGCCTTCCGGAAGCTGTGCTCGATCGGCTCCGAGTTCTCGCTGCCGAAAGAAAGCTATCTGTGAATCGGTTTGTCGGTGAAGTGCTGAGCGATGTGACTGCCGAACCCAATCAGGATTGGCAGGCTGCTCACGAGGCTCTACTCGCAGAATTCGGGTCTCGCACACGCACCGGTGCATTCGGTCGAGAGGAGATTTATGCCGATCGCCTCGGGCGAGTTTATCGATACGAATATCCTGGTCTACGAATGGGACGCTCGTGAAGCAATTGGCGGATAGAGGTGTCATTTTTTACAGGTGGCACAAGAATTTGCTTGGACAACATGCAAAAAACTTGGGCTAGCAAGCCATGAAATCGCAAGGATCCTAGATAGCTATCGCGTATTCAGATTCATTCCGGTCGAAACGCGGCACGTCAAGAGGGCGCTGACTACTGCTGACACCAGTATCGTCAGTTTTTGGGACGCACTTATTGTCGAAGCAGCCAGGCATGCAGGCTGCAAAGAGCATTACTCAGAAGACTTGAATAGTGGTCAGGATTTCCAAGGTGTCCGCGTCGTAAATCCATTCCGTGATTGATTGAATTTCATTCAGTTTCGCCGCACGTAGTGTCCTTCACTTCCAAAAAGTTGGACTACAGTATTAGCGGATGAACCGCAGACTGCTTCTCGCGCTATGCCTTGTTTTGTGCACGTGTAGCTGCACGCCATCTCGCCACCAGAGCAGTCTCGGGACCTCCACCGCCGTAGCAACAAAACCAATCGATTGGAGCACGACGCAGTCCGACATCGATCCTGAGTACCTGAAGATGGCCAAGGCTCTTTTGGGAAACGGGCTGGGCGACCCGCGAGGCGGAACTTTTTGTGAAGTAACGGTGGATTTCCCAGAAACATCCCCGTTTACTGGAAATCCAACTAATTACGGCTGGGTTAAGCCGCATGGAAAAACGGTAGTGCTACTGAATGGCCTTGAGTTCCCTCTGCGCGCCATCATTCGCAAAGCCAATCTTGAAGCAATTAAGGGCGGCAGCGAACCAAGCCCCGTAAGTCGATACTTTAGCCCCTTTGATCCAACCATGGTGGAGGTGACTCCAGCGGTATTGATTGCTGCGGGCCGCCCGGATTTGGCAAGAATCGTATACAAGGACTACTGCGCTGGACGACACGGGCACGATTCTAACCTCCTGTCTGAGGCAGTCTTTAGCCAGATTAAGTACCACGTCGCGGAAGCACTCAGAGCAAATCGAGACCTCGAGGCATTACGATGGGCCAAGAATCTTCTCAAGGTTGCACGAGTCTTAGAGGCTCAAGGCATCATGCCCACCGAAGAGGAACTTCAGCCATTTCAAGAAACTCAATTGGATTTCGCACTGGAGCTCGCAAGCTACTTGGACGAACGCGCCAAGCGGCCCTCGAAACAACCCCAAGGCGTGACACCTTCCACTGAGATCACACAGTTGATCGCACGGATGGACATGATCCAGGGTCAACAGATTCATAAGCTGAATCCAAACATCAACTACACTGGGGATCCGATCTACAGCGCGATCCTCGGTAAGGGTAATTCAGCGGTACCAGCGCTCATCGACGCGCTTGATCGAGATCGCCGATTTACGGCATTCTTCAGTGTCGCCGGTGGTATGTCGACCCCCACAAACACAATTCACCCGGTCGCCGAGATTATCGAGGAACTGCTCACCCGGATTTGGCCCTCGTCACAAGTGTGCTTCTCAGACGACCGTGAGGCGACCGTCGAAGCGTTGCGAAAAGCCTGGGTTCTCGATTCGAAGCGATCGAAATTCGAGCAGTGGGCAGAAGTCCTGGCCGCGGACAACCCAACGCCTCGAGCTTGGCTGCAGGCCGCCCAGCACCTTGTGAATCCGAGAGTGAGGATCTACGGATACATGGACGAACCTGTGAATTCGGACTTAAGGAGTCCTCTCGCAGCGGCCCCTCTTCAGGCAACTCGGGGTGGCGAGATTGGTGGCTTGATGGCCAAACGCGCCATCCAGTTGGTGAAAAGAAAACACGGTGAAGCCAGTGAAATGGACGACTGTGAGCAGGCACTTTCCATTGGTGAATGCCTGAGTTTTTGGTCTCCATCGACCTGCTTGCCCGCCCTACAGGAACTCACTCATCTTGCCGGGACAGCGATGACGAATTGGACAAACTCTCATCTCGAACATGGTCAACTATGTTCAGGTGCTTTTTCACGCGTCATTTCCTACCGCCTCCACGCAGGTGATCGAACCGCGATTGCGGACCTCGGACGCGTTGTGCACACGTTCAAACCGCATTTTTCGTTAACCGTGAGTGAACTAAAACCACTCTGGATGCTGCCCAATGACCCCGAAATGAGAGGCGTCGTTGACAAATATATGAGGATGTTTAAGAAAGAGATTGACTCACCAGATGTCAGCAATGTTGTGAGTCTTGATTCTGCCCTCCTTGAAGTAGCCATCAATTCTCCGCTACTAACTTTCGCATCTTTCCGAAAAGTACTCGCGGCAGGTTGTGGAAACACGGCGTCTGGCATTGAAGCTTGGACGAGTGATGGCAAATCACTCGAATATAACGTTCCGAATAGAAGTTCGGGTGGCTTCGGTGTCCTCAGCTTCCCTGCCGAGGTGCCGTTGAGCAAGCATTTCTCGGTAACCGCCGGTGATTTCGTTGCCCAAAGAGTTGGCGATCTAGCGGGAGCACCACCCTATTGCATGATCTGGCCAAATCAGCGCCGACGAGAAGCCAAAACAGCCCTCAAGAAATGGCTCCTCGACGACACCCGCGACTGGCTCAAAGTCGCAAAATTATCGCCTCGATACTCCGATGGAGATTGAAGATTTGGCAGACTCACAAGTACCGACCCAATTCGACCTCATTGGTGTGGACGGGTTTCGCCCGTGGCACGCCCTTGAAACGGCGTCCATTCTGGCTGGAGCCGGGTTCGCAAGAGGCTGATCTTATACGGTTTGGTTGTCACCAAGAAGTCGGAAACCCTGACTTTGTGAAACACGCAGGTCGTTATCGTGAGAACCATGCCCTTGCTCGACTGGCTTATTCTGGGAGGGTTGTGTGGGGCCACCTCACCGATAGGATAGTCAAGCCCAGCAAGATCCTTAATTCCTTGAATGAGGTGGAGTTCATCCATCGTAGCTTTGCCCGTAACGAGGCCCACCGTCCATTGCCCGAATCCATAGTCGTGGGCGATCATGAAGTGGCTGTCGAAGGGTAAGCCGTGCTTGACAGGATCCGCCGGCCGAAAAAACGTTGGTGTTCCTACAAGCTCCCCTTTGAGTTGTCGCCATGGCTGGACATACCAGTTTTGACTTAATAGGTTCGGCAGACGGGGCGAGTACCAATGCCGGATCCTTCGAAAAAGAGCAGTCCGAGAATTCCACTTCCACTCGATGATTTTGAAGCCGATAACTCCCAGTTGGCGGTACCGATGGTCACCCTGATACTTGAGGAGCTTGTATTCCCTGTATCGGCGAGACGATTGAAACTTTGAAGCGTCTCCGTGTTCAAACTGTCCACGTTCTTCAAAGCGATAGTCTCGCTTCCGAATGACAAGGTAGTTTGTAAACCAGGTGTCGCCGGCCCCTGGGTGGGAATCGTAAAACAGGAACCAGTTCCCCTTTACAGTGGCCACAGTAGCCGGCACATCGCCCTCAAAATAGGAGTCCGTTTCAATCGACTTCGACTTGACGAGATGGCCAGCCGCGTAGATCTCGAATAGGGTGTGATAGTCAATCGTTGGATTCCGTTGAATTCGCATCCACACCTGGCGATGACGACTGTCAAGTCCAAGGTCGACCCATTGCGGAGCCCACGACGACCTGATTTCTGAGGTCGCTGGCCCAACTGTCTCCACCATTCGGTGAGGAAGCAGGGATGCAGCCAACAGGTACGCGGCGATAAAGATCATTGATTTCTACATCCGCTTAGCGATGTTCGCCAGTAACGCCATCAGTTCCGAGAAACGCATTTGTTAACCGACTCCATCCAACACGTAACCTCTGCTCGAAGGTCGTCGGGCACGACCACCGCAGCCGAGGATAGCGCAGTTTCCAAAGTCTCGCAAAGTGACTTCGCCACAGCTCCACGAATAAGCACGTCCAAGGCGTCGCAGCTTCCCCCTGCTTGGATTCTTTCCAACGCACCGATGTACTCAGCCCGTTGTGAAACGTGCAATACCGCGATGGGGTAGCCGTGGCGCAGAAGCAAGAGGTTGAGCAAAAGACGTCCGACCCGTCCGTTCCCATCGCGAAAGGGGTGGATGGTGACAAACCGCAAGTGGGCTTCGGTAGCAAAGTCAACCGGGTGAACTTCCGAATGGCCGTTGAGCCATGCCACGAACGACTCCATTAACTCTTGAATTTTGAGATGAGACGGATAGACATGTTCTGTTCCCGCTGCCTTTACGTCCAGGTTTCGGTACCTTCCACTATCGCCGTTTGCTTGGCCCTTCATGACCAAACTGTGGATTTCACGAATCTCTCTCTCGCCGAGGGGTGAACCTTCATCCGCAAGTTCCAAGACAAAATCGAGTGCTTCCTTGTGCCCAATCACTTCTAGGTGGTCGACGAGCGACTTACCACCAATGGTAATGCCCTTCTCAATCACGATCTGAGTCTCGCTCTGCGTCAGGGTGTTCCCTTCAATGGCAGTGGAATGGTGGGTGAGAGCTACCTCATGGCGATGACGCAATTCCTCCGTGACCTCGGGCGGCAACGGCCGCAAAGCCTGCAACCAGCTTTGGGCAATCGTGAGTTCGGCGATGGTGATCATCTAGAGCAATTATCCCTACATAAATTCGTTTGACCGGTTGGTTTTGCAGTTTGTCAGCTTCTCTGTCCAGATAAAGAGAACCCACCCAGACCTGCAACACCGAAAACGAATGCAAATACGGTCTTGCGCACGTGCTACGTTGCCAGGCAGTCCCAACTCTGATAAACTCCGGTGCCCAAGGCAGCTATCACAGAGCTTTAAGGCTGGTGAGACTGTAATTCGACCTAGAGGTGGGACCCACCCATCACTTTTGGTGGTCGCAGGTAATGATAAGGGAACGGTCAGAGATGATGGATCGCTACAAGAAACTACCGCTTTTTATTAAGATCATCGCCGCGGCTATTCTTGGCGCTGTGATCGGAGTCTTCATCGGCAAGGATGCCGCGCAGCTGAAGCCGGTTTCCGACCTGATTCTGCAATTGCTTCGGCTGTTGGCATCGCCCCTTATCTTCCTAAGCATCGTGCAATCCATCCTACGGGTAGAGGTTGGTGGAAAATCGATAGGCAAGTTGGCTTGGGTATTGATGTCCAATACCGTCATCGCGATCTTCATCGGCCTCGCGCTTGCCAACCTGGTACAGCCGGGTCGCAACTTTCACTTCCCAAGACCCACCGGGATTGTCGATAAACGACCGTTTGATGTCATGACCGATTTGCTGGGGCGGATCCCGAAAGACTTTTTCAGCCCCTTCGCCAACAACGACCTCATCGGCATCATCGTCATCGGAGTTGCCGTTTCTATCGGGCTAAGGGCACTGCGGTCACCCGAAACTGAGGAGCGAATTCGCTCCATTACTTCGTTCGTGCAACTTGGACTTCAGTTGGTTCTGAGGCTCTTGCACTGGGTGCTTGAGATAGTCCCACTCGCCGTTTTGGCAGTGGTTGCGCGTGTGGTTGGTACAACCGGATTCCAGCCACTCATCCAGATGTCGTGGTTCGTTGGAACCGTGATCTTGGGGCTCAGCCTCATGTTTTGCGTTTACTTGATTCGATTGCGGTTAAGCTCCTGGGTTCGGCCGACCGTCTTCCTAAAGGGTGCATTTGACGCATTTACGCTGGCTTTTTCCACTGCCTCGTCAGCCGCCACACTCCCTGTGACCTACGAGTGTGCCGTCGAAAAGATCGGAGTTCGAGAGGAATCCGCAAGTCTCGGAATCATGGTGGGAGGAACCTTTAACCATGACGGAACCGCACTGTACGAAGCCATGGCCGCACTCTTTGTCGCGCAAGCGATTGGCCAGACTCTCCCATTGGCGAACCAACTTGTCTTGGTCGTGATGGCGATCATCGCATCGGTCGGTGCTGCCGGTATTCCTGAGGCAGGGCTTGTCACGATGCTTGCGGTCTTCTCCGCCTTGCGACTCCCCATCGAATACGTACCTCTGCTGCTTCCTCTGGACTGGATCCTTGACCGATTCCGAACAATGATCAACGTGGCAGGAGACATGGCAGCCACGTGCATTATCGATGGCAAGCACCGAAGTGCTTAGTGATTCATGGTCGATTCGCATGGATTGGACATGCAGGCGTGGCCAAGCTCTTGCTTGCCAATGTTCGCTCCCACTTCGTGACCGGTTCGGAATTTCTCTGGGACGCCGGGCTTTTTGACTCGCTAGCCTCTGCCGTCCACAACGGTCTCCCCTGTCCTAACGTCGATAGTCCAAGGCGCTGGTGAAGGCAACCAGAGTTTGCCGTCGCCGATTTCGAGGGGCATCCAGAGGTAGCGGGAATCCCATTGGGTTTGGGGGTGCCAGATGTCACCCATGAAGATCACGGTGGTCTTCTTCTTGCCTGTTACCTTCACCATCATCGTCGATTGCGAACCGTAGGTGTTCGTTTTGGGCGGCGCGATGTCTTTGAAATCCGGCCATGGACCTTCGAGGGTTTTGGAAGTGGCATACAGGTTGGGATTCGGTGCCCAACCGGACATGCGTGAGCCGATCAGGTAGTAAAGCCCTTCGTAGTGAACGAGACCACCGCCTTCTAAGGGTGCGTGAACGAAACAGACTTCTTTTTCGACGCTTAGGTAATCCTCTGAAAGTTTAGCGATATAGAATCCACCGGTTGGGCGACTCTCGAAAATGAGATAGGCAGACCCATCATCATCGATGAACTGGCCAATGTCCCGGCTCTCTTTGTCGAGCGGTCGGAAGCTCGTTTTGAATTCATAGTCGCCATCCACACGGTTCGACGTGAAGACTCCCACGCGGGCCGCTCGGTAACTCTGGTCGTCAAGGTGCACGTACATCACGTACTTGCGGGTCTTGGCGTTGTAATACACCTTGGGTCGTTCCAAAACAAAACCTGGCCCCAGGTTCGCCGGATCAGTGGTCTTCAAGACCTGATTTCGAAACCTCCAAGTCACCAAATCCTTTGAGGAGTAGCATGCGACATACCTCTTGTCTGGCGCATTGTCTTGCGTCCGGTCCTCCCCGAACCAGTACCAGGTGTCTCGCAATTTGATGATTCCGCCGCCGTGGGCCTGAACATGTTTGCCACGGTTATCCGGCCAGAGTTCCCCCGGCTTGATCTGCTTGGGAGAATCGGTGAATGCAGACGCCACGGCACAGATCGATAGAGACGACAAGAGGATCGGGAACCAAGCGTTCATGACACCTTTATCGTAGCCGACGAGGTGCTTGAAATAAGGATCACACCATACTTTATCGGACACGCTTTGGCCAGACTTTTACGATCTGCATTCCGCCTTGAGCAACCTCTATTGGTCCTGGACACGGATTCCTAGAATTCCGCTGCTTCCCAAAGTAGTCCGAGTCGAGTCTGAGGGGAGTACCGTCGATGTTTTCGAACCGACATTCAGAAACCCGAGCCTTCCCCAAAAGTGCCGACGTCACAAGTTTCCGTGGCGGGCCGGTGCGCCAGGCAGGATTTGTATCCACCGTGAGATACCATCCATCCGGCTTCTGAGTCAGATGCGGATATGCATCAAATTCGGGATTCCGTAATAGGTCCACATCAAACTTGGATGGGAGGGTGCCTTTGGTAAAGTCATTGCCAGCAGCAAAGCATTCGAAAGCCGAAGGATCAATCACATTCAAACTACAGTTTCCCGCGAAGACGTTGTTGTAGAAGCGAAGATCGCCGCTATCTCCCTTTGATGCGTTGTACAAACCGGCAATTCGCGTCGAGTGGGCATCATGAAAAGGAGTGGTGCGACCGTCGCCGCGATAGTTCACGATAGGGCCAACGAACAAATTATGGGCGAAGGCGATGCCTTGCGAGTTCAACGTAACCGACGCACTTTTTGAGAGCAAAAGGTTGTTTGCCAAAAGTAGTGGGCCATGCTGCATTTCGCAAAAAATGTCTCCGCATCCACCCGTATTGTCATGCATCAGGTTGCCCAAAACCTGCGCGTTCTGTGCCATCCAATCCAGCCAGATGCCCGCCGCATCTCCACATCGATAGATATGGTTCTCTTTGATCACCACGTCGATGGCACCGTGAAACTTGATGCCTGCCATCTCGGCCCCGCCGAAAAGCTGCCTTATATGTATATCGTGGATCTCGTTGCCAATGACCTGGCTAAACGAACAACCAAGGCTTCCGACAACCCCGGTTTGCTCGCAATGGTGGATATGGTTGTTTCGGACGATATGTCCACCCACCGTCGCTTTGTTCCATCCGTGCTTTAACGCACGGCGAACACAATCGGTATACGGGTCTGCAGAACCGGCAAAGTTTGTATTGTCGAATTCGTCGCCATACTTGCCAAGCGCTATGCCACAGCACTTTGAGTAGCTGATTTCGTTGTCTTCAATCAACCACCCCTTACACCAGTAAGCCGAAACAATTCCGTACTGAGCGGCCGATGGTGGTGCCCAGTTAGTGGCAGCGTTGCGAAGGTCGAAGCCACGTAGGGTGATGTAGTCAATACCGCTTTTCGCTGGAGTAAACACGGTTGGGCGAACATTGATCTCAACCTCCGCTCGGTTTGGATCGACACCAGGAAACTGCGCATAGATCTCTGTGGTATGAGGAGCAACCGTCGTTTGGCGCGTTACTGTTTTCCACCTAAATCGCAGGCAAAGACTGTGAACGCCAGCGGTCTTCTGGATTTTGGCTGCAAAGGTGCGCCACGTTTGCCAACCACCCGTGACTGAAATATCGCAGGTTCCCAGTATTCGTCCCGCCGGCGAATCCAAGCGAAGTTCAACGATTCCACCCGTCCCTGGCGGCGCTGCCGCCCGCAACTGGATCTCAGAAGTTCCAGACCCGAAATCGACTTTATTGTAACGAACCCAGTTGCCGTTCCGGATGTAACCGATGCATTTGCCTCCTTCAGAGCAGTCAGCAACTTGGGTGCCGCTTGCGGAGGCCGTTAGATCAGCACGAATTCGCAGTCCCGCCGAAGGTTGGAGCCACGCAATATTCAGAAGATATTCGGGCCCGACTTCCTGAACCCCGTCCACAAGGGCATACCAGAGAGGTGCTTTGCCTGGCCGCTTGAGCACGTCCGTCAGATTTGGGGCTTCCATCAGCCAATCGCCATTCAGGTAAACGCAGCCAGTGTGGTGCCTTCGCCCGTTGTCAGCAAACCAGTCGCCATGAATGAGGTCGGCGTATGGGTTGTATGCGCCGAAGTAGGTGTTCGACAACGTGAGCTTCCATGTATCATCCGAGATCCTTTTCCAACCCTTTGCCCTTTCGGATCCAGTGAGAACGACCTTCTCCCCGACTGCCGCGCGGTAAGTAATGCGATGTACATCCGACGTACCGCCACGCGTTGGACTGACGCGCTCTCGATAAACCCCAGCATGGACAGTAACCGTGTCTCCTGGACGCGCTATTTTGGACGCAGCCGAGATCGTCCGGAGTGGCTGAGCCGCTCTGCCAAGACTGGCATCGTTACCATGCTTCGAAACATGTATTTCATTGGCCCGGGCAATAGATGTGAAGGTCTGACTGATAAGCAGGAGTGCGCAGGGCACGAGCGTAGTGCGTAAACCCCGGTAACGAAACATTTTTTGAAAATTGATCTTGGCCAAGTCGACCCCTTCGATTACGTCGTATTGCGAGTTCGTAGCCGATACGACGAACCGGGTTTCAACGTACTGAAGCCTTTGACGTAGCTTGCGCTTCGCCAGTTCACGACCGAATGTTTCGCCGCCGAAGCTCATGATCCTAGAAGGGGTAACGTCGGGCTATGGACTTCCGAATCTGGGCGCTTTTGTCGGCGGGTTTTGCGGGGACGACGGCGATTCTGGCAAAAAAAGGGATCGAAGGTGTACCGTCAAACCTCGCCTTGGCCGTTCGTGTTGTTGTCGTGCTGGTCTTCGCAGTGCTCATTGCGTTCATCACCAAAGAAACCAAGTTAGCTCAACTAACCACCCGAAACTGGATCTTCTTGACCCTTTCAGGTATCGCTACGGGCGCTTCTTGGCTCTGCTATTTTCGAGCCCTACAAATGGGTCCCGTCTCCCAGGTCGCACCTATTGATAAGTTAAGCTTCGTGCTTGCAATGGTGCTCGGCTTCCTGCTTTTGAAGGAGAAGGTTACAGTCAACCTTGGCATTGGCGCAGTGCTTATCGTTGCCGGGGTTCTGATCACCCTAAAGAAGTAGCCAATGCCGAAATAAGTCGGTTCAAGGACGCGGAAACGTGGAATTGGTGGAGCGCATCCGTGTTGCTGGTCGTCTTTCAGTAAAGACAGGCTGCGAACTCGTTTAGCGGTCAGGGGAGAAGCAGACATGGAACTAAGGATCAATTGGCTCAGGGGCGTTTGTGCCGCTTTGGCGTTCGGCATCTTGGTGATGCCACTTACCGCATCAGCCCAAGACAAGGTGAAGGTGCCCGCCAAGAAGCACAAGATCACCCAGAAGAAGAAGACCCGTTCTCGGCGAGTAAAACATACACCGAAAGTTGTACCAGCCGTAGTCATCGTTCCTCCACCCGCTATCCATGTAGACGTCCCGGTCCAAGCGGTTCCTACAACTCCAGATGTACCCGTGGCTGGCAAAGCCTATGATGAGGCCACTTGGCGAGGAACGCACCCAGAGTGGAATGGCCAATATCACTACAACAACGGCAAGTACTACTACGACGCTGAAACCAAGTTCCAAGCTGTGATTTCGAATGACTTCAACTCAATCGTGGGGCGATTCGGTGGCGTTGAAATCTTGGAAAACGATCCAAATCTCGTCTTCACCGGCGACTCAGGCGAACCCTATCCGATTATCCAGTACAACGCGGACCGCGTAAAGCCGGATAAGAAATTCAAGCTAAAGTCGGCATTCTTCGGCCGCGCTTATTTCTGGCGAGAGGGCTCTCGATATGATCGAAAAATGGTGGTAGATGACAAAGGCGTTCGCTGCTTCCAGTTCGTAAAACACCCCTAACGGGAAGCTCCCCGCTCAAGAATTTGGGCTGGCTGGGAACCACAGGACTTCATTCCCAACCAGCCCGACGCTACAGACTTCCAGACCAGATAACGATCTACTTCCACAGACATCTGTACGGTCATTGTTCTTTGTGACATCCCTAGCTAGGGACAATTAAAAGGTCAATTACCTGCCACAATTGGGACCTTCGGGGAACCGTTGCACTTATTGTCCTGTCAAAGGAGTTTGAGCGTAAACTAGGTATTCGGTGGCTTAATTCAAATCACATTCGTTCAGTGACAGGACGATCTAGACACATGGCAGAAAGAAAGCCCGGAACGGCGCCAACAAACCTAGCCCAAAAGGCGCAAACGGATTCCACGCGCATCCCTATCGGCATTTCTACCGTTGCGGCGGTTTTCAGTTGTGCCGTTTTAGCCGTAATCCTAGAAAATCAAATCCAACCGCACCTCGGACATCCGCTGACCCGAATTCTCGCCACACTGTTTTGTATCGTCATCGCGGCAGCGCTCGCTGGAGTCACTGTTCATCTGCTATTGCGATCCGGCCGCGAGCGAGCTCAGCGCCAGAAGATGGATGCAGAGCTTAAGCTCATCCTTGATTCGGTGCGAATGTTCGTATGGCACGCTACTGTCGTCGAAACCGATGGCAAGTTTATTTGGGACATGCGAGTCTCTCACCAAGAAGCCGCCCAGCGAATTCTGCCAATCAAAGTACCGACAGGACAGTCTTGGGCCGACGCTTGGCATAACAGCAGGTTGCCTGAAGACAGCCAGCGATGTGATGAAATATCTATCAATGCCTTTAAGAAAGGGCTTCCTGGTTACAGGACCGAATACCGCTGCCGCCTTCCTAATGGCGAACTAAGATGGTTTTTTGAAGATGTGATGATTGAGAGCGATGGACCAGGCAAGTTCATTGTCATGGGTTCCTCTGTCGAGATCACGGACTTGAAACAAGCGGAAGAGACGGCCAAGGCCGAACGCATGATGCTTCAGACGGTGGTCGACAGCCTGCCCGATGCGGTGTTTGTAAAGGACACAAAGTGCCGCTTCGTGCTCGACAACAAATCCCACATGGAGCAGTTAGGCGTATCCAGCCAGGACGAACTGACGGGCAAGACAGACTTCGACTTCATTCCCGATAAATTCGCCCGTCCGCTGTATGTCGATGAGAAGGACCTCATGGAAGGTCGGAAGAAGGTCATCAACCAGACCGAATATTCGGTGGACCGATTTGGCAACCCACGTTGGAATTGGACTACCAAGATCGCGCTACGAGAGCCGAACGGCTCCGTATATGGCCTTGTTGGAATTAACCGCGATATTACTGCCCGCAAGAACGAAGAAGAAGAACTTAAAGCGGCGATGGGCGCCGTAGAGGAAGCGAGAGCAGAAGCGGAAAGGCACGCCAAGCTTTTGGAAGAACAGGCGTCGGAATTGGAGCAAGCTCGAGATGAAGCGCTTGCATCAACGCGAGCTAAGTCGGAATTTCTCGCGAACATGAGCCACGAGATCCGAACGCCGATGAACGGGATCATGGGCATCACGGAGATGCTCCTCAGAACTACTCTGTCGGACGAGCAGTACGATTTCGCTTGCACAGTGCGCAGTAGTGCAGACGCCTTGTTGACCGTTATCAACGATATCTTGGACTTCAGCCGCATCGAAGCGGGCAAGATGCAAATTGAGGTGACCGACTTCAACCTGAGGGCCATCACCGAAGAAGTTACTGATTTGGTCGCCGGAAACGCTTTTGGAAAAGGACTCGAACTGACCAGCATTTTCGATCCGGCTGTCCCCGAAAGGCTTCAGAGTGACCCTGCCCGTATCCGGCAAGTCCTTACCAACCTGATGGGAAATGCTGTGAAGTTCACGGAGTCGGGCGAAGTATCCCTGGAAGTGCGACTCATGAGTCGCACACATACGCATGCGACGATCCGGCTGAGCGTGACTGATACCGGAATCGGCATTTCAAAATCGGCCCAAGCAAAGATCTTTGAGAGCTTCACCCAAGCTGACGGAACAACAAGTCGAAAATATGGTGGAACGGGATTGGGCCTCACCATCAGCCGTCAGCTAACTGAGCTACTTGGTGGCACGATTCAAATTGATAGCGAAGTCGGAAAAGGAAGTCAGTTCTTCTTTGACTTGACTCTGCCAATCTCGCAAGGTGCGGAAGACGAGGACGAACCAAAGGTACCGGTGGTAATGGCCGGAACCCGAGTCCTGATCGTTGACGATAACGCCACGAGTCGACGAGTTCTACGTGAGCAGTTAAGTTCATGGGGCTGTGAATCAGTGGAGGCCGAAAATGCCGACGAAGCGCTTAAAGCACTCCACTACGCTGCAAGCAACGACAAGCTGTTCCAGATGGCGATCATCGACATGCAGATGCCTGACATGGACGGCGAACAACTCGGAAGCAAGATCCGTGAAGACAGCCGATTCGACCTCATGCCGATGATCCTATACACCTCAATCGGTGGCCCTGGAAACGCCGAACAAGTTCGCCGTGGCGGGTTCATTGCGGTGCTGACCAAACCTGCAAGGCAGGCTCAACTTCTCGATGCGATGCTTTCGATCCTCGAAGAGAGGCAATACGAATCGACACGTCAGAAGGGCGATTGGCAAGATTCGCTCGAACCACTCCGTTTGAAGGTGCTTCTTGCCGAAGATAACGGCATCAACCAGATGGTCGCTACGATGATGCTCGGAAGATTTGGCTGCGAAGTCCAAGCCGTCGATAATGGCAGACTCGCCGTCGAGACGTTGGCAAGCGATCACTATGATGTCGTGCTGATGGATGTGCACATGCCGGAAATGGATGGCTACATGGCAACTGCCGCTATCCGGAAGTCCGAAGTCGGAACCCGCCGCCGCATCCCCATTATCGCGATGACCGCCAAAGCCATGGCCGGTGACCGAGAGCTTTGTCTCGCGGCAGGAATGGACGACTACATCGTAAAACCCGTACGCCCCGAGGACCTCTACGGGGTCCTCCACAAGTGGCGTCACAACCGTCCAACCCGACGGGTCTAGATTGATGGTAAGCATTTCTCGCATCTCGGGTAGGAATAGGAAATGCGAATTACATCCAAAGGCCAAGTGACCATTCCAGCGAGCATTCGGCAACTGGCTGGTTTTCTGCCGAGGACTGAAGTTGACTTCAGGTTCGAGGGAAGTGCGGTCACAATCTTCAAGTCCAGTCCGCCCTCAGATTCGTCTCGGGGAGAACGTCTTGTTGCCCACCTCAAGGGGAAAGGAGATGTGAACGTGACGACCGACGAGATAATGGCATTGACCAGGGGAGACTAACTGCCCTCCCCGTTGGCTGATCGAAGCCTCGTAAATGTCTTAATGTCGAACAACACCTTGGGATTGAGTAGTCAGGGTAGCTGCGAACGAATGGCTCCGATCCGCAATACCGTACGTGGCTAATCACGCAACGAAATGAAAGTGTAACGCAGGATATTGACCCAACTTTCGTCGATGACGTTCATTACGCTGACAGTCACCCACTCCGCGTAGACATCGTTCTTTGCTCCATACATACGGAGTTCACGAGTTCGGCCTGGGATGATTTCCAGCATGAGATCTGCCCGGAATCCTTCCAAACCATTTCCATACATCGGCCCCTTAACCCAATTCGCCCCGGCCCCCACTTTAGCGGCCCGCGCTTTTCGGTTAACCCGAATCTTGGGAGATCGCTCCGGGCTGCCACGGCGACCTCTTTCCACGGCTGCCGCCACGAGTAGACGCGCACTTCGGTGGCACTCCATGTTCCTGGACCGTCGACACCCACATCCACAATCGGATGCCCCGCTAGGAATGGCGAGGGTTAATGAGGTCCTTCAACTGACGATGGGTCTGGTCGAGATATGATACGACGCAGGGAAATTGCCGTAGAATAGGTGATGGATTACCATCATGCATGTCATCACTAGGAAGGTAGACGAATCTGTGGTGATAGGTGATGACATCACGGTTCTTATTGTGGCCGTGCATGGCAAGAGGGTCCGATTAGGTGTGAAGGTTTCCGACGGGGTAGCTATCCACCGGAAGGAAGTTTATGTCGCGCTGACACCTGCGGAGCCGGAAGGCGAAAATCTGGAGTCACCATTGGCAGACTCGTCTTGAGATGGAGCCCCTCTTTTCAGGGCTCCTCCAGACAAGCTACTGCACGGATATCATTTGCCCTTGTTCAACGTGGCTTCCAGTGAGATGTGCACAATGACGTCGTCGGACACGGTGTCTGCGTCAAATGCCATCCCATAGGCTGAACGATGAATGGTTAGAGGCTCGGCAAGAATTCCAATGCGAGTGCCTCCCCACGGATCCCTGATAGGGCCATATTGCTTGAAAGAAATCGTAACGGGCTTGGTTACGCCTTTCAAACTGAGATCTCCTTCCGCGAGGTACCCACGGCCGTAGCTGCGAATTCGTGTGCTCCGAAACGTCATCTCTGGGTATTTGGCGACATCAAAGAAGTTGGAGGATCGAAGGTCCATGTCCCTTGGTGCAACGTTGGTGTCCACTGACTCAGTTTGCATCGTGAGTTGGACGCTGGACTTGGAGAGGTCTTTCCCATCGATTTGGAGAGTTCCAACGAGTTTGTCGAATCGGCCCTGAACCCGGGAAAGTCCAAGGTGACCAATATCGAATCCGACAAAGGTATGGGCTGGATCGACTGTGTAGGTGCCGTTTTGTTTGAATGGAGTCGGTGCCAGTATCTCTGCGAGAGGGGTCTTTGCAATCGAGACTCCTGGATGTAGGGTTGCGTAGCTCGCCGCAAGGACGGGCAACGCGATGAGGCTCAATGCTGCGTTTCTTTTCATTTTTGGTTTCTCGCCTTAATGGCTAGTCGCCAGGCACACAAGTTCCCTTTTGGGCTTGATCAACTGCCATTCGAATGCACGTCTTTATGCCAAGGCATAATGTGAAGCAATCTTGAGCGACGACGCACTTTGGCGGATCCTACTTATTGGCGCTTCGATGCGGCTATACGGTCCAGCGATGCTCCTGCTCGTAATTGCGTTTTGGTTTCGAAAGCGCTGGCAACCACAAGAACCGCTCGCTCTCGAACCTGAGAACCCCAACGCCTTTCTCATTCGAAGAACCTTCGCGGCCTGCATGGCGCTGTCCGTTGCCGCCACGACGACCATATTCGTCTTCGTCTCGATGCAACGCGGACCGCTTATGTGGGACGAGTCTGTGTTCATATACAAAGCCTTTGGGGTCTCCGAGGGGCTTCGCCACCTGAACCTTGGCGCAGCCTGGACAGCCGTCGCAACCGGAGATCTGCTCTATCCACCCGTAAGCTCTTTCGCCATGGGCAGCATGTTCGCCATTTTTGGAAGCTCCCAAACGGTTGCCCTTGCCTGCACCGCTGTTGGATTTGTAGCTTCAGCGGCCCTGCTCTTCAAAATCGGGTGCCTTTTGGACGAAAAGCAAGGACATATCGTTGGGCTGATCGCTTCGCTTTTGTTCTTGGGGTCTCCGTTGCTCATGGAGTACGCGGGAACAAACATGCTTGAAGTGCCTGGAACCCTTACGACCCTCCTTGCGATCTGGGCCTATCTCTGGCACCTGAGACGGGGTACGGAAATGACCGCCCTCGCCACTGGCCTTGCCTTGGCCCTCACTTTTTTCACCAAGTACAACTACGGATTGTTCGCAATTGCCGCGGTTGGTGTCTGCCAACTGACAATTCGTCAGTGGCAACCATGGAGGCGCGAGAACCTATGGTTGTGGGTTCCGGTGGTGGCGCTGGGTTACCTGTGGTTTACGATGGAGGGCAAATGGAATGGGTTCGTTGCCTTCGCCACGAATGCCAGTAGCGGACTTTCCCTCGCCGAATCACTTCTCTACTATCCTCGTGTGTTCTTTACGGAGTACAGCAGTTCGATTCTGCTCGGCATCGTTGTCATCCTCTCCGGGTTGGGTGCGCTGAAGTGGATCAAGGAGCCGAATGTACGCTTCCTTCTAATCTTTTTTGCAATCGGCTTTGGCGCAATGGCGAAGCATCCGCTCAAGGCAGATCGATACATCGCAACCGTGGTTCCGATGCTGTTCCTCGTCGCAGCGTTCACGTTAGCACAGGGCTACGACCGGTTAACTTCGACTGGATGGCGGCGAGTTGCCGCCGCTCTCGGCGTTTTGATGTTCCTGCCCAGTGCCCTCCTGTACGCCGACGGTGTCCCTCGCCTCGTGACACGCAATCGACCTGCCTGGAGTTCCTTCCCGTGGCCCTATCGTGCACTGTACAAAGCAGTGGACATGGTTCTTGCTGACATCGACCCCAAGGTCCCGACAACATTCACGGGGATGATCAACCAGTGGAGTCCAGAGTACATCCGTTGGCGGTTTGAAATGGCCCACCCTGGGTCAAGGCTTTACTTCGACCACCTTGAGATGGGTCGCTGCAACTTCGTATCCATGGAACTCCTGCCTGGCAGCCCGTACCTCACAGCGGAGTATTTCACTTACAATGCGAAGAGAGTGAAAGAAGCACGTGACCGCCTGGTACCACGTGTACAGGCCGGAGTTCGGAGAGAAGGGATCTTTCTCCCGGAGGGGATCAAGGTGGTGATTGTCAAGGATGCTGTTGTCACGCCACAGCGATCCGCGAAGGATCCCATTCGGTAAGTTTCAATAACATCCTGCAGCAGGAACAACTACCATGACCATCACTGAATTCAAAGACAAAGCTTCAAGCAGCAACTGGCGGGATGATGATGGAGGCAAGATTAAGTTGAAGTTTCTGCCCGGCGTGGACGAGGCTTCCATTCAATCCATCGAAGCAAAACTCGGTGCGAAGCTACCGGTGGACCTGCGAGAGACCATCAAAATCTGCTCCGGAATCGAGGGTTTGCTGATCGATGTTGATTTCACAGCCGACACCTATGAGTATGGGGCGGTTGCGAGCCTAAACCGAGGATTTGGATTCGCTCACGACGGGTTCGGGAATTACTGGTACGTGGACGTACTTTCCGAGCAAGAAGAGACCTCGCAGATATTCTTTGCCTGCCACGACCCCGCGTTTCTTGATTACGTTTACCAAGACATTTCTTCCTTTTTCGACGGAGCGCTCAAACTCACGCTGGATCCTGAATCTGAATTTGGGAGTGCGAGATTAAGGGCGGTACCGGATGCTGAGCCGCTTCCGTATGATTTGGCTTTGAGCGGTGATGCCGAGTTAAGCACCTTCGCGAACCAGCTCGGTCCGCAGTACGTCTTCGTCGACCTGCGAAAGCCAGGTTCACGAACGATTATCAACGACGACAATATCGAGCGCAGGACAGAGTTGGAACGCCATACCGAGCAGCGAATCTTCGCCTATATCCCGCGTGAAAAGAAGAAAGGGTTCCTTAGTCGACTTTTTGGTGGTTAAGACAAGCAATCGAAACAATGGTCAAACGAAACAAGGCACAGCTAATATAACAGTGGCCAAGAATGATCATCGCGCAGCCTAAAATCGAATTCGCCAGGTTCCAAATATCAGACGTTCCGTCAGTTCCAGAACCGTTTCGACTCGCGAACCGAATCCCAATTCGAGATAACGGGGAGCGACTTGTCGATCTAAGGGAGACGAATCCCGAGTTGTCGTTCAACGACTACTGCCTGCCGTACGTTCGCGAAAGTGTGGCAATCGCGCTGAAGACGGCAACCGACAATTTGCCAGGCGAACTTGAGCTAAGAATCTTCACTGCGCTTCGGACCCTTGAGCAGCAAGCTGAAATGTATTGGAGTAACTACAATAAAGCCAAGGAGGAGCACCCAGAATGGACGGAGTCTGTCTTGCGACGAATGACCAACCGCTTCTTCGCTCCACCCGACGCAAAAGCACCTCCCGGGCACTGCACCGGTGCTGCCGTCGATGTTGGAATCGTTCGTCGTGACACGGGAGAGCATCTCGACATGCGGTCCCCAGTTGAGGGCTGGAAAGGAGCACCAACTGCGGTGGCGGGATTGAGCGCCAAGTCTGCAGAGAATCGCCGACTTCTATGCTACGTCATGCACTCGACGGGACTGTCCAATTGCCGGGACGAGTTCTGGCACTGGTCCTATGGCGATTCAGCATGGGCAGTTCGATCAGGTGCTAAGTTCGCCTGCTACGGGCTGATAGATCCACCTGCTGATGCGACCCGCGTCAAAGTGCCCGAAAGCGAGCCGCAAGATGATCGTTCGGGTTCCACCGAAGCTTCCTGATAAATCCCGACTCGATGCCTCTTCGTTTAGAGAAAGTTGCCTTCATAGCTGGGGTAAGTTTGAGTAACCGAATGGCAGAATGGCTTCAGACAGAAAGAGCCTAATGAAACGGACGGTGGCACACAGCGCCGAAATGGCGGACCTAACTCTGGGCTCCGCTACTCCTGAGGTTCTGGCACCCGGCACATCCGCCTATTCCTTAACAACGAGAGAACGCAGACCGACAATGGATCCCCCATTTGTCTTTTGCACTCACTCAAGACATCAGCGATCCGCTTGCGCGGCACCTCCTAGGGTGTTTACTCACCAACTCATTCAGCACGGCACGACATGATTCTCTTTTTCGCACTTCATCAACTCGCAACTGCCTCTATCCCGCCCGAAATTGAAAACGAGCAGACGCAGGGTGTCAACAAGCTGCCTTATCACAGCACACTGGTTCCGTACGGCGACTTAAAGCAAGCGCTTCGAACAGATAGGGCCGCGTCAACATATTCCCACTCGCTCAATGGCGCCTGGAAGTTTCACTGGGTGAAGCGCCCCGAGGAGCGTCCGGTCGACTTCTACAAACAGTCGTTTGATGTCTCCGGTTGGAAAACGATCCCAGTGCCGTCAAATTGGCAAGTCTTAGGCTACGGAACACCCTATTACAGCAACTCCACTTATACATTCCAGAAGAACTGGCCAAAGGTGATGAGCGAGCCGCCCAAGGATTGGACGGCCTATGAGGAACGGAACCCAGTGGGTTCCTATCGCAGATCCTTCAGCGTTCCCGCTGGTTGGGAAGGACGAGAGGTGTTTCTAAAGTTTGATGGCGTGGACGCTGGATTCTTCCTGTGGATCAACGGCGAAAAGGTCGGCTACTCGCAAAACTCTCGAAATGCGGCCGAATTTGACATCACGCCCTTCCTTCGAAAGGGAAAGAACGACGTCGCCGTTGAGGTCTACCGTTACACATCCGGGTCGTACTTTGAAGATCAGGATATGTGGCGGCTTTCAGGAATTTTCCGCAACGTCACCCTATGGTCAGCGCCAAAGCTCCACATTCAGGACACTTTTATCACGACCGAGTTCGACTCCAAGTACCACGATGCGAGTCTCAAGATTGTCAACAAAATCCACAACTATGGCCGCGAGTCATCCCCTTCGAAGCCAATAGCTGCCGTTCTTTATGGCCCTGACGGCAAGCCCGTTCCCGGAGTTACCCTCAAGGGTCAAACTCCCGTATTGAAGCCAGGCGACGAGGCGAGCGTGACGCTTGAGGGACAAGTCACCCATCCCAAGAAGTGGTCAGCAGAAGATCCGAATCTATATACGGTGGTATTGACCCTTGACGATGAAACAGAAATCATTGCTCACAAGATTGGATTCAGGAAGATTGAAATCGTTAACCGAGTCTTCATGATCAACGGCAAACCGGTCAAGTTGAAGGGCGCGAACCGACACGAAATGAGTCCGGAGACGGGCCACTACGTCACCGAGGCCGATATGATTCGTGACCTCACCATGCTGAAACGTGCGAACTGCAATCACGTCCGCACCTGCCACTACTCGGACGATCCACGGTGGTACGAGCTTTGTGACGAGTGGGGGATCTACCTCGTGGCCGAGGCAAATGCAGAGAGTCACGGCTACATGGGTGTTCTCGACAATGAGCCCCGGTTTGAGAAAATGGTGGTCGATCGAAATGTCGCCAACGTCGAGAACTTCAAGAATCACGCCTCGGTTGTGATTTGGTCGATGGGAAATGAGTGCGGCGGAGGCACCAATTTCCACTCAGCCCAGCGTGTCGTCAAGGCGTTGGACCCTTCACGCCCAACCCACTACGAACCGTTTGGTGATGAATTCCAAGGTAATCCAGCATCGATCGAAAGCCACATGTACACCGACCCCGCGAGCTTGGAGTCGATTGCCAATGACCCTCGACGTACGCTGCCGATGTATCTCTGTGAGTACGCCCATGCCATGAACAATTCCATGGGTTCGGTAGGTGAATATAACGACCTCATCGATAAATATCCAGCACTCATGGGCGGTGCCATTTGGGAGTGGGAGGATCAGGGCTTGTGGAATCGGCGAAATCCAAAGCACCCGATCCTGGCCTACGGCGGCGGCTTTGGTGAAGTGCCAAATGACCAGTACTTCATCCATAAAGGCGTCGTTTTTTCAGACAGATCACCTAAACCGCACTTCCCTGAGTTGAAGCGGGCCTACCAATGGGTCGGGTTCAAGGACTTGGGCAACGGAAGAATCCTAGTAAAAAATCGATTCTCGTTCACTGATCTATCGAAATTCGATTTCAAATGGACCCTCGTGTCTGACTCTGGAACGGTTGTCTCAGGCCAAATTCCATCAATATCGCTGCTGCCAGGCGCAGAGAAAGAACTTAGCCTTAACCTGCCCAAGTTCAAACTTTCGGCGGATTCGTCTCTTTATCTCAATTTGGCTGCCTGCCTAAAGACAGACGAACGATGGGCATCCCATGGGTATGAGGTCGCAAACGCTCAATTCGCGATCCATACACCGACAAATGTTGGGACGCCTGATCTATCCGGATCTCTTGAAGTGACCAAGTCACGGACTGGGGATATTCAAATCAAAGGCGCAGGCTTCTCAGTGGAATTCAGTCACTCAACCGGGACTCTCTCGGAGCTAACTAGGGACGGCAGAAATGTATTACTTCCGGGCGGCGGTCCCAAGCTCCACCTATGGCGTGCCCAACATCGAAACGATGACGGATGGGCTGCACATGGCTGGGCAACGGCCGGCCTCGCCAAGCTCGTTCCCGAAGTCTTGGGACTCACAACACAAAAGAAGGCAACGGGGGAAGTTATTGTCTCCTCAAGTGTTCGATATCAAGGGACCAACGGTTTTTCGGCACATCACTTTGCGGCATTCACGGTCTATCCCAACGGGACGATTGCAGTAGATAACGGCGTTTCACCGTCTGGCCAGAACATTAGCTTGGCTCGCTTAGGTGTAAGGCTCCTACTGAATCCAAATTTGAAAGAGCTAAAGTATTTTGCGCGCGGCCCGATGGAGAATTACTCCGACCGCAAACGAGGCTCGGACATTGGACTCTATACGAGTTCGGTGACGGAGCAGATGACGCCTTATGAAAAGCCTCAGGAATGCGGCAATCATGAAGATTTGAAGTGGCTCACCCTCAGTGGAAACGGGATTCCGACCCTGGCCGCGATGTCGGCCGACGAACCACTCCAGTTCTCGGCACTTCCTTACAGAGATGAACAAATGGAAGATGTCGCGTATCGCATTGACCTCCCAAAGTCGGATGCCACGGTGTTAATCCTGTCTGGCAAGACACTAGGTGTAGGTTCATCATCATGCGGTCCCAGACCGCTCCCCGAATATCGGCTCGACTGTACGCCGAGACGTTTCTCCTACGTACTTCACATCGGAACAAGCTCTCTCCCGATGCAGGTTCCAAAGCGGTCTGCAATGCCAATTCTTGTGTCCCAGAGCGGGGATGGCAAGACGAGCCTTATGAGTGATGGCCCGATTGAGATATCCAATGACGGCAAGGTTTGGACGACCTACACCGCGCCGATCGAAGTCGATCGACCAACTCGAATGGGCGTTCGAACACCCAGCTTCGAGGGCATCATCGCCGTCAAGCCATTGCCAGCCAAATTGCGTTGGAAAACGACGGCTAGTAGCTTTGAGAATGGTGAAGGAAACGCGTCGCACGCTACCGACAACGATCCAAGCACGTTTTGGCACACACGATATACGCCCACCGTCGATCCGTCTCCACACTCCCTAGTCGTCGATTTCGTTTCTCCGACCTTGGTGTCCAGTGTGCTTTTGACACCGAGGCAGGACATGTCAAATGGTCGCATTCGTGGCTACGAAATCTATCTAAGTGACGACGGAATGACTTGGGGCAAATCTGCTGCTCAAGGAGACCTTCCCAACTCGGATGCGGTGCAAACGATTCGGCTGGCACACCCTACGAAGGCACGATTCCTAAGGCTCGTTGCCGTAAGTGAGTGGTCCAACGGTGGCTTTGCGTCTCTAGCTGAGTTGGACATTCGTTAAGGAGCATTACGGGTGGCTCAACGGTAACGAGTTGAGCCATCAGATCGCCACTCACTCAATCCGCTGTGCCGACTGGATAGCAGGCGGCACAGCGGATCGGCTTGGGCCCCGGCTCACTGACTGACAATCCGAAAGCCGATATTGTCCTTCGCCACAAACGGATGGGCTTGATTGCGTGTAGCACAGCGTAGGTTGGCGGGAAGGTTCACATCCCATCCGCCCCCTCGCATGACGTGCTCTTCGCCCGTCTCTGGCCCCATCGGGTCTTGGCTAGACTTCGCCGGATCAATCACCGCGTACCAGTCCAGGCACCACTGCCAAACATTGCCCGACATGTCCAAGCAGCCATAGGGACTTGCCCCAGTTGGGTGAGAACCAACGGGTGAAGTCTGACGAGCATTCCAAGTAACCCGTGTGCCATCCCATGGATTACCCCAAGGGTATTTGAGGCCATCCGAACCTCTGGCTGCCTTTTCCCATTGCGCCTCAGTGGGAAGTTCGCCACCCGCCCACTTACAGTAGTCCCGGGCTTGTTGCCAAGTGACGTTCACCATCGGATGCTCGTCGGCCCAGCCCCACTCGGGAGCTGCGAACTTCGAAAAATCAAGTCCTGTCGCGAGGCAAAACGCTTTGAACTGCTTAACCGTCACTGGGGTTTTGCTAATCCAGAAGCCTCCCAACTGAACTTGATGTCTCACGCTGATTGGAAGCGGCTGTACGTTCTTGTCAACCTGGGCGTTGTCGCCCATCACAAAAACGCCCTGTGGAACCCAAACCATTTCGCTTCCAGTGGTGGCGTTTATTTTCACAGAGCCAGCAGCAAGCGCCGCCGTAGAGAGGCTCGCTCCGTTGTCGGACTTCACCGGATTAGCTAAGGTTCCCGAGGTTGAATGCCCCGTCGGCGATTCGATTTGACGTGCCCCGTCGGCGCCGAAAGCTTCTTTAATCACTGCGGCTGCCTTTGCATCGCTCACAGCCCGGTGAACAAGGTCGGGAATCGCGGTGAATAAGGGTGACATCGATGCGTCTTCGGGTTTTCGGTTTCCGAGTTTCAGCCAATCCGTCAATGCCTCAACCGCCTGATCTTCTCGGCCCGCCGCAAATGCACCCAACCATTCGGTCACAAGTCCCACACGTCGATCCGCGATGAGTCGACTGGATGCAACCAACATGTCTGCAGCGGCTCCGGCCTGACTCACCTTCAGTAGCTCAATGGCGGCATTGAACCGCTTGACATTAAGCGGCTCAAATTTGACCCGGTAGTCACTGATCAGCAATTGGAATCGGTTCCGATCGGCGTCAGTTTTAGCCACTCGAATACCAACTTCGGCCATATCAGCCCCTTCAAGCAGAGCGCCGGATTCAATCACGACTTTGGTCGCTGTAAAGCGTAATTCGATGTCAAGTGGATACGACTCGATAAGCGACTTGTACTCTTGTATGGCCTTTGCCGTTTGACCTTGGGCTAGGTCGGACTTTGCCTTGTCGATTCCAACCTGCTTCGTATTGTTCTGCGGACTGGAGTTGATCGAATTCAGGAGGTCTTTCGCTGTAGGATCGCCCGGTTTGAGTTCTAAGGCCCTGGCTGCAGCCTGTTTTGCGGCATCCGGGTCCGACTTCGCCTTCGCCTGAGCTTCGGAAATCGCCTTCACATAGCGCCCAAGACGGACCCTCTCTTGGATCGTAATCGCATCTTGATCGGCTGGATCCTTCTCCAAAACAAGCTTGGCCAGTCGATCGGCCTTGTCCGGATCCGATTCGACACTGGCTTGAGCGTCTTTCACCCTTTTATCATGGAGTTGAGTTTTAAGCTTCTCGAGTAGGTCGGCCGCAGGTTTGTCCTCGGGAAATTTCGCAACCAGCGCTTCTGCCTTTGTCTCGGCAGCCTCAAGGTCGGACGTATCGCGGACATCGGAAATCGCTTCCTTATAGCGGATATCTTTTAGTTTCGAGAGCAATTCGCCGATCGCGGCATCACCTGGGTTCAACGAATTCGCTTCGTTGGCTTTGGCCTCGGCAAGGTCCCAATCGCTTGCCTCAAAAGCAGTATTCGCTGCCGACAACATCCTCGCGGCTTTGATTTCCGAGGATAGTTTGAGCCACTTCTTGTCGGCCGGACGCGTGGCTAAAATCTCTCCACACTGCTTTTCGGCTTCATCCAAGTTGCCCGCTTCGATCTGTCCACGAATGTCCTTCATGACACCGGCAAGGCGAGCTTCTGCGGTCTCGGCGGCGGTTTTTGCACGAGGCTTAGGTGTAACTCGTGAGTGGCTTCGACGACGGGCAGGCGCAGATCGCGCCGGTGACTTCGAACTCGATTTCTTTGAGGAACTAGACTTGGAACTCTTCACGGGAGAACTCCCGCCAGAGATGTCTTGAGCCAAACAGGCAGACACGACAAGAAGCGATGCGACAACGATCGCAGCCGTACGCGAGATGTTTGCAGTACTACAACTCATGGTGCTTGCTTCACAGATTTCTAAATCACAGGGATTGAGTGTCCACCACGTGGGGCTTAACAAAATCAATTGAACCCGGTATCGAAAGCCGACCCTATGGGGTCCGTATATTCTCCCACAAGTCTTCGAAAAGCGGGATATTTAGCAATCGAAAGCATGTCAATTCGTTCGCGATTCGTCGGAATTTGTTAAGATTTTGGACGTCTCCTGTACATTGTTGTAAATCACTATGAACTTCGAGCTTGGCGAACAGATCGGTAAAGGCAATACGGGCCTGATATATCGTGCCAAACAGGTCGGTTTGGATAGACAACTTGCCGTTAAGTTCATCCACCCGGCCCTCGTCAGCGATGAAGAGGCAGCCAAGCAACTGCTCAAAGAAGCAACCCTTTGCGCCAATCTTAACCACGCAAATATTGTTAGGGTTCATGACGCCGGACAGGAAGATAGCGGTCGCGTCTTTATCGTGATGGAATTGCTTGCCGGGGAATCCCTTCAGTCAAGACTTAGTCGCGGCAAAGTGCCAGAAAAGATGGCTGTCGAGATCACGAAGCAAGTACTTGCAGGATTGGTTGCCGCCCATCGCCAAGGTTCAATCCACCGCGACTTAAAGCCAGCAAACATCTTCTTAACCACAAGTGGCGTCGTCAAGATTCTCGACTTTGGAATTGCCAAAGCCCTTGGAACCAACCAAACATCTGGAATTGGCCTTCATGGAACGCCAGAGTACATGAGCCCAGAATTAGCGGAAGGTAAAAAGCCGGATAACCGCTCAGACCTTTACAGTTTAGGAATCATCCTATTTGAGATGCTCACCGGCGCTGCACCTTTCACTGCAGAAACCCCGATGGGAGTGTTGTACAAGCAAGTACACGAGCGCATTCCCGAGTTACCTCGTGGCCTTCCTCCAACGGTTCATGCGACTCTTGTCAGTCTCCTGAGAAAATCACCCAAGCATAGGCCGCAAAGTGCGGAACAAGCCATGGAGATGCTGGAGGGCACGGTCGCCGTCAAATCGAAGCCTCCTGCGCCCGCTCCCAAATCGCTTCAGACCACCATCAACGAAATACAAGCTGCCGCCGCCGCCCAAGCAGCACCTCCTGCGAAATCAAGCAAGCCGGGCGGTCTCGTCGGAAAGATTGCGATTGGAGTCGCGGTGATCTTAGTCGCTGCCATCATGGCTGTCGCTGGCAAGACCTTTGCGCCCAAAGTTGAGGACTTTATCGTCGCTCGTATCCCCCTGAACTTAAGCCTTCGAGTTACCACTGGCCAGAAGTTCCAGGTTCTCCGACAGCAGGAACTCCATATTGGAAAGTACAAATTCGTCGTCACCGATGACGGCCAATATACGGCCAAGACCGTGCAAAAGGCTCCCATCGAAGTGCTTTGGAGCACCAAACGCGAGAAGTCGGTCATTCATCAAGACGCTTGGAAGAAGTCGCTCAACTTTACAGCAAGCTCATCCAGCACATGGCCCAATAAGGCGGGCACAAAGGATAGCGGATGGGCGCTTAGTCCCCTTACGGTAAATGCGACGACCGTCAAAAACGGAGAAGGCGGAACAACAAAGAGCGGACTCCAGTGGAAGTGGGACTCGGTCATTACCGAAGGCGATCACAAGTACGGAAAGATCACCTTCGCAAATCTCCCAACCAGCAACATCCTGCTCGACGCGAAAGCACTAGATGCGATCACGGGTCGGATGCAATCGCTCAAGAAGAACTCCGACTGGTCCTTCCCCGCAAGCGGATGGAAGATGACCAAGATCGAAGACAAGATCGACCTTCTCACCGGCATCCCAACATCGATCGAGTTCGAACAAGCCCGCCCCGACGGTGCCGAACTGAAAACAGTCATTACCATGACGCCAATCGGCAAGTAGATCAAAGCGATTCTCTTGGCTTCAGCCTCTACTTTAAGCAGTTGAAGTTTAACGCTAAACCTCGTACAATCTCGACATCGATTTATGAGAGAGATGAAGGCGAAATTGGAGGATGTCGCGCGGCTTGCGGGAGTCAGTGCGATGACGGTATCGCTTTGTATGCGCGGCGATCATGGGGAGGGGCGGATGTCGGATGCCACGCGGCAGCGGATACTCGACGCGGTTCAGGAGTTGGGCTACAAGCCCAATGTCCACGCACGGGGATTGCGGCTTGGGCGCTCGAACGTCATCGCCCTTTATGCGGGCCATGGGTATCTCAACGTGCGTAGTGCGTACTTTGCGGAGATCGTGAGTGGCATTCAGGAAGGCTGCCATATCGCGAGGAAAGATCTCCTGCTTCAAGGGGCGTTTCACACTGCGGCAAGTTGTGATCTTCTTCCCGAACTGCTCAACGGGAGAGTCGACGGCCTGCTTGTAGACATGCTGCCCAATGACCCACTTCGACCGAGGCTCGTGGAGGCGAACCTACCGGCCATCGCCATCTCGAACGAAATGGAAGGTATCCCGTCGATCGTCGTGGACGACGACGCCGGTGGCGAGATGATTGCTCGACACCTTTTTGAAGTCGGGCATCGCAAAGTCGCCTATGTCATCGATGAATTCGAGCCACTCTCGGGCCTCAATCGCCGACTCTCATTCCTCCGAGTGGCTGGAGCCCTTGGGATGAAGACAACCATCATCAGTCAGGAAAGGTCCGATGACTGGTGGGTCTGGATTGACGAAACGGTCCGGTCCGGAGTTACTGCCTTCGCTTGTTGGAACGACGCGTACGCTCGCGACGTGCTTGCCCACCTGCTTGACATGGGCATCGATGTGCCGGGGCAAGTTGCCGTCACGGGCTTTGACGGGTGCCCGGTGACATGCATCGAGAAGTATGCCCTCACAACCGTCCTTGCTCCGTGGTACGCCGTGGCTAAAACCGCCGTGCTCAACCTAAGCGCCCGACTCGCTGGAGAGGACGTCCCACCAAAGGTCGTTTATCCTGTTCGATTTGTCAAGGGAGACACCACGTAATCTGGAAAGCGACACAAACTCGTCGAATCATATAATCGATCAGATTTGTCGTACCGTCAATCGGTGGAAGACTATCTGGCTCCAGAGTGCTTGGTCAATGCTTCGTTGAGGCGCTCAGCGTCCGCGGAATTTTTTGGAAAGCCTACCGAGATAAGGTTTTCTAACTTCCGGTTGTAATTTTCCAGGAGTGTCTCCTGCTGTACCTGGCTGCGGCTTTGGCATGTAATTCAAGATCGCATGCTCAATGTCTTTCTCTTGAGTAACCATTCGAGAAAGTTGCTTGAAGTTAAAAGGGCAGCGGGGGTCGCGACTCCACTCTAGGACGGTTTTCCTTTCACCGAATGCGACGATGAATTGGGGAACAAAGCGGAGCTTTTGCCCAAAAGCATCCGGCGAATTGTCGAATTCCTCAACCTGATTTTTCGATCTCTTGTCGTCCTTCATGGGTGTTCCTCCGATGTTCTGTGGTGCTGATTATTTGCGCGACACAGATCCATTCTTACTCGAGAGCATCCAGCACGCGTTGCAGAATCAAGCACGTACCCGTCCCAAGATCTTGATAGCTCAATATACAGGAGTGGTTGTGAAATTGCCAACTCCATAGGTGCTGAATGCCGATTCTGGATTCGTCCTCTGGAATACGAAAACCTCATGAACGCAGAAGATCAGCATAAATCATGCCCGTGTCCGCTCCTAAAACTTACGGTTTCAAAAGAAGTTTGGGGCCAAATTCTAAGCTAGCAATTACTGTAAACTTGGGATGCTTTTAGCTTCTCAGGGTCACCATTGATTACTCTCTTATCGGCTCTCTTCTTCTTCACGACATTAGACAACAAGCCATCACAAACCGGGGCTGAGTTCTTACTCCGGACGAATGCAACGGTGCCCATAGAGCGCCTTGCGTCTGCAGTTGGGCCGCTGGGGAGGATTGAATCGCGCAAGCGCGGTTCTTCGCTATTCCTCATTCAGCTCAAGCCTGGCTCGTCCTTGAACACCGCCAAGAAGCGACTTACTTCGATTCCCGGTGTACATCTGCTCAACACTCGCGAAGAGCAGTCCGAATTGCGGGCCGTTCGTGAACTCAGAGAGCCGCTCAAAGGATTCGGTGGTGAGGAAAAGGGTGACAGCGAGACGGCTGGTGGCATCGTTGCCGTGCGCAATGGCTCAAAGATGGAATACCGTCGCGTTGCGACGGGCGTCAAATCCAAACTACGAAACGATCAAATGCCTGGAACCGACGGCCCTGGTGAAGCAGCTCGATGGCGTCGTCTGGCGTTGGTTGACGAGCATGGAGCGATTCCTCCCAACGCACTTCAGCGTGCCCTTCAACAGAAGCAAGCACTCGTTGCTACCCATCAATCAAAAACCCAGACTCAGACCTGGAAAGAGTTGGGCCCCTCGAATTTCTCGGGAAGAAGCCGATGTGTCGTCATCGATCCTGCAAATCCACAGCGAATGTGGATGGGCTCGGTAGGTGGAGGCATTTGGCGATCCTTGGATGGTGGTCAGTCGTGGACTCCGGTGGGCGACAAGCTCCCATCCATAGCGGTTACGTGCATGGTTCTTGACCCAAACGATAACAAAACCCTTTATGCAGGCACAGGTGAGGGCTACTTTAACGGCGATGGACTCGCTGGCCAAGGCGTCTACAAGAGCACCGACGGTGGAACAACTTGGTCGCAGCTCGCTGGGACATCGGGATGGACATGGTCGCACGTAAACCGAATTGCGGTTTGCCCAGGCAATTCCAATTTGATTCTTGTCACCCAGCAATACGGTGGCATCTTCCGATCCACTGACGGCGGCAAAACCTTCTCTAATCCCCTATGGGCTCAAAGCGGCCATGCAGTCGCCTTTAGCAAAGCTAATCCGAATCGAGTCCTCGGCACCATCCAGGATTACGATTTCAATGCTGGCAACTGGTACGCAGCCGCGATTTATTCGACCGACGCTGGAGCCACCTGGACCAAAGCAAGTGGCCCTCTCAACAGTGTTGGTGGCTTCAGCCGCGTCGAAACATATCCAGTCGTTAGCGACGAAAACATCGCCTATGCATCGGCAAGTGATGGGAACGTGTATAAGTCGACTGACGGAGGCAAGAGCTACGCCCAAGTCAACACGAGCGGCAGCACAAGCGCCAACTGGTACGCAAATGGAATTTGGGTGGACCCCACGAACTCCAACCGATTGGTGATTACTGGCACCTACGTTTATGGAAGCACCGATGGTGGGGTCACCATCAACGCAATTGGAGCAGGGTACATCCAAACCGACCAACCTCACCCTGACGACCACACCGTCGTTGCGGCTCCCGGTTACGATGGAGTCAACAACAAGACAGTCTATATTTGCTCTGACGGTGGTCTCTACGCAACTCTTGACATCACCACCGCTTCTACGGATGCAGGCTGGTTTCGACTAGATCAAGGCGCAAGAACCACTCAGTATTACTCTGTCGCTGGTGATGGCCCTGGCAACTTCTATGTTGGCGGGCTGCAGGATAACGGCTCTGAAGCAAACCGAATGGGCGACGGCAATGCGTTTTGCTTCTTTGGTGGCGACGGAGGTTATGTCGCCATCGACCCCGCAAACTCGCAGTACGTCTACGGTGAGTACATTGACCTGAGGATGTTCCGAAACAACGACGGAGCAACGGGTGGCAATTCCAACTGGATTTACGGTGGCCTCGGTGATGCTGGAAACAACGCTAACTTCATCGCACCGTTTATCCTGGACCCCAACAATCCGCTGACTTTGCTCGCCGGTGGCGGTTCACTTTGGCGATCAAATAACGCTCGAGATGACGCCCCAACTTGGACCGCCATTCGACCTCAAGGTTCTTCCCTGCTCTCCGCAATCGCCGTTGCAAACGGCAACAGCGACATCATCTGGGTCGGCCAAAACGATGGCGGCATCGCGATGACCACCAACGGCACCGCCGACAGCCCAACGTGGAAGACGATTAGCACGCCCGGGGGAGGCCCAATCCCAGGCCGATACGTCACGCGAATTTTGATCGATCCGGATCAACCCAACACCGTTTACGTCACTTTAGGTGGCTTCACATCCAACAATGTTTGGAAGACCACAAACGCTGGCGCCACTTGGACTGCCCTCAATGGCAGCGGAAACGGTGTCCTTCCACAGGTGCCGGTGCGGGCTATTGCCCGACGTCCGGCCGCACCAAACAAGTTGTATGTCGGCACGGAGATCGGCGTGTTCTCAACGACCGATGGCGGCAATACATGGACTACGGCAAGTGACATGGGTATCAACGTGTCCGTCGACGACCTGCAGTACATGAACAACTCGGCAACCTTGTTGGCCGCGACTCATGGAAGAGGTATCTGGTCTCTCCCGTATGGACCTGGCATTTTGCAGAGTCTCACCCTTGCTCCGACGAGCGTGATCGGCGGCGGCACTTCGACTGCCACGGTTAGCTTAAATAGTCCCGCTGGAACCGGCGGCGCAGTGATCGCGTTAGCTTCTGACACTGCAGCGGCGCCAATCGTGGCCTCAGTTACTGTGCCCGAAGGCAGCATAACCGCCTCGGTCTCAATCAATACACTGGGCGTACCGACTGTCACGACCGCGAAGATCACGGCGACGATGGGATCTATCACCAAGGCCGCGGCCTTGACGATTAACCCAACGGCCTTGGCCACATTCACGGTCTCACCAACCTCCGTGATTGGTGGTTCCACCTCCACAGGTACTGTCACCCTGAAAGGAATCGCTCCCCCCAACGGGACCACGGTCAGCCTCTCATCGAACAGCACCAGCGTCACGGTGCCAGGTTCAGCCACTGTACCGGCAGGGGCAGTTACCGCGACATTCCCGATTAGCACGAACGCTGTCTCCACATCAACCACAGCGACGATTTCAGCCAAACTTGCTTCATCGACTTTGACGGCAACGATTGCGGTGGCACCGCCGACCCTTTCGAGCTTCGCGGTTTCACCAAGCACGGTGCCTGGCGGCGCTCCTTCCACCGGCACTGTCACCTTGACTGGCCCCGCCGCGACGGGTGGTCTTGTGGTTACGTTGACTTCAAGCAGTCCAAAGGCCACCATGCCGTCGTCGGTCACCATCCCTGCGGGCGCGTCAAGTGTCACGTTCACCGTTACGACGACTGGGGTTTCTCAGTCGACGTCCGTCACTTTGTTTGCTGGCCAGGGGGGCACTGCCAAATCGACCACGTTGGTGATCACACCAACAACACTCAGCTCCGTCAGCATCTCACCGACGACGGTCACCGGTGGTACATCAGCAACGGGCACGGTTACCCTTAATGGACCAGCCCCGACCGGTGGCATCACGGTAAGTCTAACTTCTAGCTCTGCCAGCGCAGCCGTCCCGACATCCGTTGTGATTCCATCCGGCTCAACGTCGGCAACGTTTGCCATCACAACATCGTCAGTCGCAACCACTGTCACTGCCACGATCACCGGTGCACTCAACGGAAATTCAGCATCGGGGACGCTTACCATCCTTACCCCGCTCCTCTTGACCGTATCTCCAAATCCCACCGCCGTTGTCGGTGGCAATTCGGCAGTTGGAACGATCACGTTGGCCCGGGTTGCACCTGCGGGAGGCGCCACGATCTCACTCTCCGCTTCTGGTGGTGCATCCGTCCCGGCATCGGTGAATGTTGCAGCGGGATTGACCACCGCAAACTTCACGATCAATACGACGGGTCAGGCAAGCACGATCACAGTCACGATTTCGGCAAGCCTTTCTGGGACGACACGAACCACCAACCTCACAGTGAATCCTGCTGCCTTGGTTGGGCTCTCAATAACGCCCAACGTGGTTGCGGGTGGCAATACCCCGATCGGAAAGGTGACCCTGAATGGGTTAGCACCATCTTCAGGGACCACAATCACATTGGCTTCATCCAGTTCGAATGCCACAGTAGCTGCGACTGTGGTGGTCGCTCCTGGTACTTCCACAGCA
The DNA here is from genome assembly GCA_903833215.1 of uncultured Armatimonadota bacterium. Classification (GTDB taxonomy): domain Bacteria; phylum Armatimonadota; class Fimbriimonadia; order Fimbriimonadales; family Fimbriimonadaceae; genus Fimbriimonas. The sequence continues at coordinate 29,214 of CAILEM010000029.1, read as the reverse complement.
ACGTTCCCCATCGCTACCACCCCCGTTGCATCCGCTGTGAATGCAACGATTTCAGCTTCGCTTTCGGGGACGACCTTGACAGCGGGTCTAACAATTCAGCCTGCCGCACTTAACACATTTACACTGAGTCCAACAACCGTCGTCGGTGGTTCGGACTCCGTCATTCAAGGTGTCGTGACTCTCAATGGGTTAGCACCTAGCACGGGCGCAACCGTGACCCTTTCAAGCTCCAGCACCACGCTTGCTACCGTGCCTGCCAGTGTGAAAATTCTGAAAGGCACGACTAGCATATCGTTCAACGTCAGTCACAAACTCGTTACTGCCGCGAAATCAGTGACGATCACTGCGAGCTATGCCGGGGTCAAACTGACGGCGAACCTCAACCTGATTCCGTTCCAGATTGCGTCCCTTAGCTTCGCTCCAAGTTCAGTCATCGGTGGAAACAAGACGAGTGGGACAGTTCTACTCAACGCCCAACCAGGGCCGAGCGGTCCGATTTCGGTGAAGCTGGTTTCGTCCTCTAAGGCGCTCGGCGTCCCTGCGACCGTGTCGATTCCTCTCAATCGCCTCGGAGCGGTGTTCAACGCAACAACCACAGCGGTCTCGACGAGCACGACGGCGACGGCGACTGCCACCTATGGAAGCAGTTCCAAGCAAGGCACAGTTTCCATTGCGCCAGCGACTTTGATCGCCGTGTCTGTATCTCCCGCCACCGTCAAAGGTTCGGCGACCACAGCGGTGACCGGCACTGTTTCGCTCAACGGCCTCGCGCCAACAGGTGGCCTCGTTATTTCCTTGACGAGCTCAAATACCGCTGCCGCCAAAGTCCCCGCCACCGTGACGATCCTCGCCGGAAAAGGCACCGCCACATTCAAGGTGACTCACTCGAAAGTAGCGGCTCAAGCTTCGGTCACGATTAGCGCTTCGCTCAGTGGAATCACTCAGACAACAAAGCTAACCGTTACGCCATAGCTGAGCTTCCGATGCCATGAGTCAGAATCAGTCTCATGGCATGGTTTGAAGCGGACATTCTTGATTTCTTTGCGGAGCTTGAATTCAACAACCACAAGGAATGGTTTGGGGCCAACAAGAAGCGATACGAGATCTCCGTAAAGAAGCCGATGGAGGCTTTTGCCGCCGAGATGATCGGTCGAATGCAGGTCATTGAGCCCGAAATCTCGATGACGCCCAGAGAAGCCGTGTTCCGAATCTATAGGGACGTCCGATTCAGCAAAGACAAGACTCCATACAAAACTAATGCCGGGCTTTATGTCTCGCCAAGCGGAAGAAATCACCTGGGAAAGCCTGGAATCTACTTTCACGTGGACGCGCGAAAGATGGGGATAGCGAGCGGTTACTACGGACCTGATCCACAGCAAGTAAGAGCCTTCCGCTCATTTATTTGCGCCAATCTCGAAGAGTTCTCGCAGCTTCTTGAGAACGTCGAGTTCAAACGCCTGTTTGGCACTATCGCCGGCGAGAAGGGCAAGATCTTGCCCCAGGAATTCAAAGCCGCCGCTGAGATTCAACCGCTAATATTCAACAAACAGTTCTACTACTGGGCGGAATTTGACGCCACCGATGTCTTTCGGGATGACTTGCCAGAACTGATCTTGGAGCATTATTTGGCAGCCAAGCCGATGAACGCATTCTTGACAAGGGCTTTGGTTTAGAACACTGAATATAGGTGGCACGCAATGGCCGCCAAGGGGCGGTAAGGAGAATTGAGACTCTGAACGGCTCAGCGGACATCGCCGAATTGCCGCGATGTGTCCCTTGGCGTCCTTTGCGTGAGACTCCGCTTTTTGCCTAATCCAAGTAGAAGGGGCAGACGTCCGAAACGAAAGCAATCCAGACTGCTTATCTGACGACCAGTGCCGCACTTGGCGCTTTCGCAAATATAAGGTCTCGAATCTCGTCGTACTTATCCCAAGCGCGTGTCAGTTCAAACTCATCTGTGGCGGAGAGGACATAAACGCGAGGCACGCGCGGATCGTCGTCGTCGCTGGCAACGTTGTAGTCGATCTCTTCGACATACTGAACCTCGTCCCACCGAATTGAGGCTTGAGCCATTGCACTGTGAATGGATAGCCCTTCGTTGTCGACGGTCAGACTGAAATGCTTGATCGGGGCATCCAATTGAACGTCAGCCTTGGGATGGTGGTCAAAGTACTTCGAGGGAATAGCCGCGCTTGGAATGTGCTGTAGCAGCAGCCGTTGGAACTCTACGTAGTCCTCCATGAAAGGAACCCAAACCGCCTTCTTACCGGAGCTCACTCGCCAGCGGGGTCTCGGTAACCTGATGATCCAACTTCTCACATGGGTGCGTTCAAAAGAACTTATATCCGACCATGCGACATCAAATTCGCGCCGATTGAAGCTGTCGTAAATCACCAGCCGATCATCCGAAACCTCGACGCGCTGGTTCTTTCCGTAGAAGTGAACCCAAACCCCAATGAGCGCAAACGTGGCACCAAAGCCCATACCAATGAGCAAATCCTGTTGGTCAGCCAAATATCCCAATGCTTGGGCAAGGGCAGAAAGTCCAAAGCCGAGACTGATCGCGAGTCCCAACCCAATCATCCAACGTCCGGCAACAACGGTTGCCTTCTCAAGCCTAAAGACACGCCCGTGTGATGTAGCCACTAACTCATAGCTTAGTGCCATTGGCCCCCTTATCGAGCTGCATTCCATCAACTGGTGACGAACTCCGGCGGCGGGACTATCTGTTCGACACTGTTAGGACCGTCGCAAAACAAGAATCGAAATAGACAAGGGCGCAAGTGGCCCCCTAATATGCCCCGTCTCATTCATCCTGAGATTGTTGATTTGCACCCACTTAGGGTGAAGGTCTTTGTCGGAATCTCCCGAGAACGCCTCTGTCGAGTGAATCTGATACTTTTCACCGTCAATGCTCAGGTTCACATCACGCAGTGAGCGGCTGCGGTTGACGAGCCACACTGTCAGCGAGTCTCCGGAATCCAATCTTGACGCAAATGCTTCCGTAGCATTGTCGCTCCCGTCCACACCGAGGAGATCTGGCAGAACGTTATGTCCCCAGGCTCGAATCGCCTGAGCTGTTGGCATCAATTCATTCTTGGCATTGAGACCGTAGAACGGTGAGGAGGGCGCCTCAGCGTCATCCATCCATCGCGTCGTCCACACCATCGCTGCTCCAACCTTGGGATTAAGCAAAAGATGACCGAGTGTAGAGAACGTGACGAGGGCATGGCCAAGATCGTTGGAATCGGGCCAGCCGCCAGGCGAATAATCTTTCGCATTGGTTTCGGAAACGATCACCTTCAGGCGAGTACGGTCTGCCTCAGGAGCAAAACGAGTAATAGCATTGACCGCGCCAGACGCCGTTTCAGTGAGGTTTGGGCCCGTCAAAAAGTGGTCATAGGTTCGCCATTGCCACCCAGTGTATTGGCTCACCGTAAGGAAATCGAGATACGGTGCCGCTCCGGGCAGAAACTCTTGCCACCAATGGTCGCTATCGCCGCTTGCTCCGATTTTGATCGTCGGATCAATCGCCTTCATCGCCTTTGAAAAACGGATAAGAGTCTTCGCCATTTCGGTTGGAGTCGACGTATTGTTATGCCAGTTTTCATTCCCGACCTCCCAATACTTCACGCCGTACCCTTTTGCCTTCGAATAGCGAACCCACTCAGTAGCGTTCTCAAGTTGCTGAGTTTCGGTAAGGCCATTTCGTTTTTCCGAGTCACATGCAACCACAACGTGCGGTTCCGCATGAGTACCTCGGGCGTGTTGGATGAATTCATCGAAATCCATCCGATCCCCCTTCTGAGTGGCATACCAGCCCAGAGATTGGGGGATCGGCTTTGCGTAAGGGGGCTTCGACCAAAGGTAGAAGTCTGACTTTTCTCCACCAGGATAACGCAGCCAACGAGTCCCCATTGCCATGAGTGCCTCGTTCAGGGGCCTTTCACCAGGACGATTCGAATCTCGATCTCGGACGTAATTGAGATTAATTCCGAAGAACCGATCTGCGTCACGTCGAATAGTCTGATTGCAGTGGATGGTGATATTCAGTGGTAGGAGCAGTGCCAAAATCATCACTTCAGAGTTCCCATTTCGTAAGTGTCATTTCAGGTTACTACTTGAATTGAGAATCCCTATCGATTCCGTGGCTTTCCAAAAATGCTTGGTCCGAACTGGCTGACACACGATCGTGAAGTCTCAAAGAGTGGACGAGTCGGATTTAGCTAGAAACGCCAATGACACTTGAAGATTTGAAGGCTCACAGCAAATGAAGTGTTGGGAATATCTTAGGCGAACTCCTCGAGTTCGAACCGTATACTCCCGACCATGGTCCCTCGATTTTCTGCTTTGCCGCTTATCATCGTTAGCGGAGTGCTTGTAACCTGTGCACTAGCCGCTGCACCCAAATATTCGGTCCTCAAGAAACTGCCAATTGGAGGCGAAGGCGGATGGGATTACCTGACGGTTGATTCGGGTTCTCACCGACTCTTTATCTCACGAGGCACACATGTCCAAGTGATGGACACGAATTCGGGCAAGCTCGTTGGTGATATCGCAGACACTTCCGGAGTTCATGGAATTGCGCTCAATCACAAATTGGGGCGAGGCTACACCAGTAACGGTCGAGACAACAGCATCACCGTTTTTGACCTGAAGAGCTTAAAGCCCATATCGAAGATCAAGATCGAAGGTCAGAACCCGGACGCCATCATGTTCGATTCGGTGACCAACCGAATCTTCACGTTCAACGGCCGAAGCAACGATGCCACGGCCATTGATGCCACGACGAACAAAGTGGTTGGCACGATCAAACTCCATGGCAAGCCGGAGTTCCCCCAAACCAATGGCAAAGGCACGATCTACGTCAATATTGAGGACAAGAGTGAAGTCCAGCAGATCAACGCCAAGACTCTGACCGTTGAGAAATCCTGGTCCATCGCACCTGCCGAAGGGCCTTCCGGGATGGCAATTGACCTGAAGCATCACCAGATATTCTCGGTAACGGATGGCAAAATGGCCATCTCCGATATCGTCTCTGGCAAGCTTATTCAAACCGCAACCATCGGTGACGGACCCGACGCCGCCGCGTATGATCCATCGCTCAACCTGGCTTTCAGCTCCAACGGTGGAGATGGAACGATGTCTGTGGTTGCCAGAAAGGCTGACGGCAAGTTCGAGACAATCCAAACCCTACCAACCCACAAGGGCGCTCGCACGATGGTGCTCGATGAGAAGTCTCACAGGGTATATCTCATCAGCGCCGAGTTCGAAGCTCCGGTCGCAGGTTCAAGGCGCCCGGCAATGAAGCCAAATTCAGCCTTCATCCTCGTCGTGGGTCCCAAGTAAGTTCAAGCGTCGTTCAACCTCAAGAGCGTTAAACGGGCCCGATAGGCGAAGAACATTTGGCACACAGAGGACGGTAAGGGGCGCAAAGGGGGGAAAGTGCATATTCGAGATGACACGCTTCCAACGATGTGCCCCGTTGAAGTCACTTCTGTTCTCCACTTGCGCCCCCGTGCGCCCTTAGCGTGAGGATATAACCTCGCAAGCCCAATGCGAGGAACCGGAATCGCCTTTTGTTCATTCCACGAAAAGCGATCGTGTGGAATGATGGCGCTCATTCTCCTCAGGCGTTGCGACTGGTAACCTTGCCCAACGGGAACTCAATTACCGGAAATTGGAGGCTGATACGAATCATCTCATGAGCGCGAAACTCCTCGCATGCGGCTTCGCCTTATCGGCGGCAACTCTCGTCTGCGGACAACATTCAGGGGCAAATGTGAAACGACTTTCAGGCAAGCAGTCCCTCTCCGTTGATGGGCACCAACGCACCTTCATCCTCGATATCCCAAATCACATCAGTCAAACGACCGGACTCATTCTCGTGAGTCACGGCTTTGGCGACAGTGCGGAAAGCATCCGGAACTACTCGGGCTTTAAGGACACCTTCGAAAAGCATGACTTCGTGTTCGCCTTCTTGGAGGGCACGAAGGACAAAGCCGGGAAGCCGAATTTCCAGGTCGAATACGAGTTCCAGGATAAGTCGGTTGATGACGTGCGGTTCGCATCGGCAGTGGTTCACAAATTAATCACCGACCTGCATTTGGATCCAAATTCGGTATTCGCTACCGGGATGTCGAACGGTGCAGATTTTTGCTACTACCTGGCCCGCCAAGAGAAGCCTATCGTTAGAGCCATCGCCCCCGTCGCGGGGACTATGATGACGTGTTGGCGTTCACTTGAATTCACGCATCGGCCGTTTGCGATCATGGAAGTCCACGGCACAAGTGACTCGATCACCCGCTGGAATGGGGACATGGATAACCACGATCACTGGGGCGCGTATTTGGGAACACCGAGTGTTATGGATTTCTGGATCAAAGCCCTGTCGCTTGAAAAGGCAACCACAAAGGAACTTCGGCCCTCGCACCCGACCAAGCAAGACAACATTATTCTCAACCACTGGGCCACAACTCACGACTCGTCAGAACTGCTTCTCTATATTCTTGGCAGCGGCGAACATGTTTGGCCAACCCATCTCGCCGATCCGAAGAAGACGACTGCCGAGGAGATCCTCGCATTCTTCGAGAGTCACAGGACTACCAAATAATGAATCGTAAACTGACACCACCTCGTCCATCAACGCCGCGAAAAGTCTCCATCAAGCAGAGCATGATGGTGTTAGTAATAGGAACATCTTGCCTTGCTTCAGCCGGGCAAGACGAGTATTTAGCCGGCTATCTGATCGTTCCGACCGGGGAGAGAGTTGATAAGGCATTCAACGGCGGGTTCTCCATGTATGTGCCCGCATGGCCATTACTGAGGCACTATCCAGGGCACCGATTCCAGACCGGCCTTCCCGGAACTTGGATGTTTGCTCAGTACGATGGCGCTGCACCCAAGGATATGTATTCCGATGTCGAAGGCGGACTAGGTTGGTGGACCGACACCCGATTTCCTACCGAAACGCCGAAGTTCATCATGGGCGGTGTAGGTCCAAACTTCAGTGAGATTGCTAATGGCCCCGCTCACGGTGCGGGAAGTTGGGAGGATCCGCATGGGCTCTATGGCGTTGCCCAGCTGAGCCCTTGGTTGCTATTCCCTATCGATGGGCTCAATCTCAAGCAACGGGTTCGCGGAGAATTGTTTGGCTACGGATATTTGCCTCTTCCCCTTGCCGAGGCCAAGAAAACCACTCAGGGCCAAGAGGTTCCCACAGGAAATAACTGCTGGACCCTTTTCCTCAACACAAATAACTTCAAAGGCCCAGTCGCTTTCTTCACCCCATATTTCTGGTCTCACGCTGGCGTAAAGGAACGACGGCTGGCGGGTCAAATGCTTGACACTCGACCGATGGACCCGAATATGCAAATCCAGATGGAGACGCAATATATCCCATGTCGCGTCGCCAAAGACGCTAAGGGGCAGGCGTACGCTCGGATTTCACCAACGTCGTTTCCTCGTAATTTCGGTGACCGCTCCGCACTTGTTCACCAAAGCACCTCCTATACAAAGCAGGCGCTTTGGGATGCTGTGGATTCGTGGTTCAGCGGCGGTCCAAGCAGCAGCGGCCAAATCAATCCTGCGGGGACTAAGCTCCGAACCTTTCCTGGCAACGGTTACGCGACTTGGGAACTTCGTACGCCTGGCGCAAACGGGAAAGAGGAAAAGGTGCCCCTCGACTGGAAATCATTCGCATCGCCCACCGCGATCGACCCGCATACCTACGGTTATCAGTGGAATTTCACGACGACAGAGAAATCGGCAGGGGGGTTGGCAACTCTCCCAGAGTATTTCAAACTCGACCAAGGCAACAACAAGAACAAACCAAGGTGGATACCAGTCGCTGCGGCGCAAGTGCCGGCAGAGACTGGGCTTCAGAAGCTGAAGTGGGACCGCCCAATTGAAGATCGACAACCTCCCTACGACACCCCTGACAACAAGGCGACCACTTGGAAAAAGCCGGGACCAGTTGCAGGGCCATTCAAAGCCCACTTGGGAGACGGAAGTGTTGTCACCTACTACTGGTATCGCTTTGCCGACCAGCCCGCACTCCTCAACGCCGACCTTTCCGATGCCGAACGCGAACGAATGCAGGCGCGGGTCGAAAAGCTACACCGTAATTGGCCGAAGAACCGTGACTATCTGGCACCACCCTCCTTTGGCAAACTCGCCAATCTCGATCCTGCCCAAATCGTCAAGCCACCAAAAGGTCTTGAGGTTGGTTACGTCCCGATCGCCACACGCCAAGAGATGGAGCCAATTCACCAAAAGTGAGTTATTCCCCAGTGGTAGCCGCGAGTTTCGGTTCAAAAGACTCATTTCTCATTTGAGGGGCAAGTTTAGGGTGTAATTGTCTTTCATATGCGGACGCTTCACCCATTGAACACCGTTTACTCATTGCCTGGCACGATGAGCCTGCCCAAATTCGAGGTTGACCTGAGATGAGATGGCTCGAATGCAAGATGGATGACAAGACTCACGTGGTCTTGATGGTAAAGGATCCGATCGGTATCGGTCGGGCTGCATCGTGCGAATTTTCATTTCCTGGCGATAAGGAAGTCAGTCGCATGCACGCCGTCGTGGAGCTCCGTGGGCAACACTGGTACCTCATCGACCAAAAGAGCACGAATGGCTCGTTCGTTAATGGTCAACGAGTGACCGTTCCATTCCCACTCAAGGATGACGACCTTATTCAGATAGGTGAACAGAGACTTCACGTCAAGAGTGGTCTCAATTTCAACGTAAAAGACACGGACCGCTTCAAGTACCAGGGCTACCCTCATTTTTACCTGGTTCTCAAAGTCGAAATCGAAGCGAGCCAGTTTGAGATTGCTGCTGCACACAAGGCCCTTACCGAGATTTACTCAGCTTCCCTTGCCGAGCACGGATCGCTGTGTATGGAGTTGCTCGGCGATATTGATGAAGCTTACGAAGTCCTGGGGAACCCTGAGAGTCGCGCCGAGTACGATGCCACACTTAGCCTTGAGACCACAAAGCCCCCTGCTAGTGACTCTTGAGCCGTTGATTCAGGCCTGAACATGGTTTTCTGTTGGGCTTTATGCTCATAACATGTGAACTAACCTAAAACTTATGGTTCAACCGGTCGTTGTAGTTCGTCTCTTGTGTAAAATCCTCTCCTGTGACTAGGTGGGGCAAGTCCCAACCCTGTGCTCCTGGAGCACCCATCTCCGAGAAAACAATATGCTTCCCTTACTCTTAATCCTTTTGGCTGCCGTGCTTGCCTTCATTGGCTACTGGTACATGACCACGAGTTCTCGTAATTCGGGTTCTGTGGCACCTCAACAGCCGCGCACACCTTCTGCGAAGTCGTCTGCGGCACCAGCACCTGCCGATGATGAAGAGGAGGCGACCAGAGTCAGGGTCGATGGACCAAGGTTGATCCGAACGATGGGCGGCCTCAAGATCGGCGAAGAAATTGGCATTTCGGGCGTGGTAACTGTTGGCCGTGGTCAAGCAAGCACGGTTCGACTGAACGATGCGGAACTTTCTGCGGTTCACGCGCAATTTCAAATTCTCAACGGTGTACCGGTCGTAATTGATCTCGGCAGCACCAATGGAACCTCCCTCAATGACGAGAAGATCGAGCCAAACACCTCCACCATCCTCCATGATGGGGATCAGATTAAGGTAGGCAATACGACTCTCGTCTTCAAGCAATCTAAGTAGACGATGCGATGACAGTGGACCTCGCTGGACTCACGCACGTTGGTCTCAAGAGATCTGAGAACCAGGACGAGGTCTTCGCCCAATTATTGGTTGAGGGCGACCAGCCCATTGCATGTCTAGCCGTTGCTGATGGGATGGGCGGCCATGTGAAAGGCCGCGAAGCGAGCCAACTTGCAATCAAGACGGTACGTTCGGAGCTCGAAGGATGGCTCAAGTCCGAAGGTGCGGTTCCGACAAAGGAATGGTGTATCAACCTTGAGAAGGAAGCGCACCGGGCTGTAAGCAGAATATCCTGTGGCACTGAAGTTGCTGGGACGACTCTCACTGTAGCCATCGTCCATCGAGATCAATGCCTCATCGGCCACGTTGGAGACTCTAGAGCCTACTGTTTCCGCGACGGTAAGTTGGAGCAGCTGACTGAGGACCAAACTTGGGATGTCTATGCACAAAAGAACGGCATTCCAAATGAATATGGAAAGTCACTCCGCCAGGCAATTGGAGTAGGTGGAGGCATCACACCGGACACATATTGCGTCGATATGCTCCGCTCCGATTGGTTACTTGTCTGCTCGGACGGCTTGTACAAAATGGTTGGCATCGAGGCGCTCGAAATTGAGCTAGGGCAATCAATTTCTGCAAAAGATGCATGCGAACGTTTGATTCAGTTGGCACTGGACGGCGGTGGGAAGGATAATGTTGGGGTCTGTGTGGCCCGATTTGGCGTGCCTGTCGCAAAGACGCGAAAGCTGGACCCGCCGCTGGTAATCGCGATGGTGGCCGCGATCATCCTGACAATACTCGTGGTGCTTAACCTAGTTGGAATGATTTAGTAGAGGTTTTGTAAATGGCCGACGAAATTAAAGATCAGTACGCATACGATCCATTCAAGAAAGCAAATGATGATCGTTGGGGGCGTAAAGGCGGAAATAAAGTGCCCGCCCCAGAGATTCCCAATTACGATATCATCGACTTTCTCGGATCTGGCGGCATGGCCACTGTTTGGAGCGCCAAGTACAGACCGCTGAATCAGCCACGAGCAATCAAGGTTCTCAGCGAAGCGGTCGCAATTGATGCGAACTTCCTCGACCGGTTCACCGAAGAGGCCAAGGCACTTGCGCGGCTGGAACACCCCAACATCGTCAAGGTCTACGATGCATCGTCCGATTTCAAGAACCCCTACATCGCGATGGATTTTGTGGCGGGCAAGACGCTCAGCGACATCTTGAAAGTCAGGGGAATCACCCAAGATGAGGCTCTGAAGTACTTCGGGCACATTGCCGAAGCTCTCGACTATGCACATGGAATGGGATTCGTACATCGCGACATCAAACCATCCAATGTGATGATCACCAACGCTGACAAGGCGATGCTCATCGACTTTGGTGTTGCCAGTTGGCTGGGTGGCGTCAACGAAAACGCGAACAACATCACCGGTACCACTCGGTACATGTCACCAGAGGCCTGCAAGGGAGCTCGTGTCACCAAACAAAGCGACCTCTGGGCGTTTGGTGTGCTCATGTACCGAACCCTTACTGGATCACTTCCCTTCGAGGGCAAGGGCGAGACAGAGATCATGAACGCAATCATGAATCTGCCCCCGAAAGAACCAAAACACTCCAACCCAAAGGTGAGAGCGTTCCTGCTTAAGGTTCTGGAGAAAGACCCTAACTTGCGGTTCAAGTCCGCAGGTGCCATGGTCGAGGAACTCAAAAGAGCAACGACACCCTTCGCCGTCAAAGCGAACAAAGAAGGGATCGCTGTTGGGGCATCTTTCATCATGGCTGTGGTCGTGGTGATTGCCATAGTGGGCGGCGTCGTGGGCTACTTTGTCACCCACCAATCGGGGCCAAAGGTCGCGCGCGGTCGCATTAAGCTCAAGACCGGGCTCACGGATTCAACGACAGATGCTGGAGATGCAGCAACCGTAGCCGATGCCACTAGTAACCCTGCACTTGAACAATTACAGGGGGTCTGGTACGCCAATTTCGGATCTGAGTGGGCGGAAATTCACTTCACACCCAAATCGGGAAAGAAATTCCACCTCACGATCTCAAAACGTGCAGCGTCAGGAGCCCAAGTGGCTGAAGCTGACGGTGAACTGTCATCTGACAACAAGCTCTCCTACAAGGAGTCTGGTTCCGGTAAGGCAGGATTCACAGGTGTACTTTCATCTGACCACAAGCACATCACCGGGAAATACACCTCCGGTGACGGCCAAGCGTTGGAAGGTCAATGGCTCCGTATCGGAGAGATCTCAACCACTCCGTACCAGAACAATCAATTAGGGTTTTCCTTCCCGCTTCCTTCCGGTTGGCAAGCCACAAACCCGGAGGGAACTGTTTTCTCACCCATAGGACGCCCCGATGTTATTTTCGCGGTCGTCGCGACACCACTGAACGGAGCTACTTCAGTTCAGGATGTCTTCCAGGCAAGAGAGTCTCAGCTATCGGCAGCAAAGGCCAACGGTGGATCTTACACAAACCTAGGAATCAAACAGAATTTGACGGTTGGCGGGAAGTCCGCGACCTCCTATGAGCTGCTGCATCAAGCAGCAGGTGGCCCCGCTCAACACGCCATCCTTCTTGGAGTACTTGGAACCGATAGCTGCACCACCGTCGAATCGTGGTGGCCCACCAACGAAGACGACGTCTGGCCACAGGTGCTCGATTCTATGAGGAAACAGCTCACGTTTGCCAACTAGGTTGTAGCTCACCCAAACGGTAAGGTGGTCCCTTCCTAGCGACAGGGATCGTGTCCTGATTTGATGATACGACGACATCTCTACATGATCAATGAGGCAGTCATTTGTATCGGCTGTATCGCGGTGACAATCACCGCGATGATGCTGACCTCTCAACAACCAAAGACAAAACCAAGGTTGGCAAATCTTCACGTAACCGGCGAACTAGCTCTTAGGAGGACGAAACTCGACTATGTCATCGAAGGTGTGGGCAAACCCTGCCTAGTCATTGGTTCCTCGATCTACTACCCGCGAACCTTTTCGCAGGAGTTGCGCAAGCACTTGCGAATGACGTTTGTTGACCTTCCTTGGTTTGCCAAGAAGACCGACATCATCCCCCAAGCCTACTCCCTTGAAGAGCTCGTGGCAGATATTGAGCGGATCCGCCAGAAACTCAATCTGGATCATTTCATCCTTGTGGGGCATTCTATCCATGGTTCAGTTGCGTTTGAGTACGCAAAACGACACCCTGAGCATGTTTCACGACTCGTTTTGATTGGTGCCCCCAACATCTTTGGCAATGCCGAATATGATGCTGCGACTACCGACATCTGGAAGACGGCAACGCCTGAACGTCAGAAACTGCAGAGCAAGAATTGGCAACATTTGCCAGACTTCAAAGCACACCCGGAATTGCAGCCGGACATCGAGAATTACCTTGCGATGTCACCCAAATATTGGTTCAACCCCACCTACGATGCTAGGTGGCTATGGCGCGGGATGACGATCAATGCCGACATCTTTCATCACCTCTACAACGACATCTTCTCAAATTATCGAATGTTCAGCGGGCATCCGTCGGTCCCAGTCCCCACATTTGTCGCAGTCGGAAAGTTTGACTATATCATTCCGTTACCGCTTTGGGAGCGCTATCGTTCAGTTCCCAACCTGACGTTGAGTATCTTCGAAAAGTGCGGACACACGCCCCAACTAGAGGAACCTCGAGAGTTTGACGGACGCCTTCTAGGTTGGCTGGCCGAGAAACTGTAGAGCGGGTGTAAATAAGGGTAAACCACCCAAATCGTGATGACTCGAAAGGAATTCTTGCAGATGGCTGGCTACGGAGCTGTCGGGCTAACTTTAGGTCGAATGCCGATGCAGAAAAAGACCCACATTGTCACGCTTAGTTTCGACGACGGGTTCAAAAAGTCGTTCTACAAGACGGCTGAAATCTTCGAGCAATTTGGACTCCACGCTTGTCTGAACGTGATTGCCGCTGCCAGCTTGCCTGAGAAACGCTCAACCCTGAGCGGAGCTACCGATGTAGGTGTCGTGCCAACCGATAAAGGCACTTTTGAGGATTGGAACAAGCTCAAACGGCGCGGTCACGAGGTCATGGCTCACACATGGGACCACACAAACCTCACCGAAATTCCCTTTGAACAAGCCAAGGAACACATTACAAAATGCGCCGAAGCGTTTGAAACCCATCTCCGAGGTTTTAAGGCATCTAAATCGGTTTACAACTTCGCCTATAACGCCTCCAACGCGGAACTCGATGCATTTGTCCTCACAAAGTTCCTTGTCGTCCGAACCCAAGGCGTCACACCTGTGAATCCAATTCCGACCACTCGAAAGCCGGTCCGAATCGGCTGTTGGTCACAAGGGCCGGGGAATTGCGACGCCTTCTTCGACGAAGCCCTCGCCAAGTTCTTAGCCTCAGAGGGCGGTTGGTTCGTGTTCAATACCCACGGCCTCGATGACGAAGGCTGGGGACCGATGAGCTCCAAATACCTAATTTCGCTCCTGGATCGGCTGACCAAGATGAAGCATGTCGAGGTTCTACCTGCCGGTCAGGTAGTGCTCCGATTGCACGGCTAAGGCTTCCTTGTTCGCATCATAAAATTCGAGAACTTCATCGTTGAGCTTTTTTGTTCTTGATGAAGTCCGTATAATGCCTCGCAATGGAATGCATCAAAGCTGATGTGGCGATCATTGGTGGAGGACCGGGTGGATCAACTTGTGGGGCCTTTCTCAAGAAATACGAGCCATCCCTTGAAGTTCTGATTATCGAAAGGGAGCAGTTCCCTCGCGACCATGTTGGCGAAAGTCAGCTACCTATGATCGGGAGCATCCTCGATGAGATTGGCGCCTGGGATAAAGTCGAGGCCGCTGGCTTTCCGATAAAGGTTGGTGCAACCTATCGGTGGGGAAACACGGATGACCTATGGGATTTCCACTTCGTCCGAAATGGCGAATTCAAGGATGAACCGCGCCCAGGCAGATACAAAGGGCAGCGTGTTAGCACGGCCTTTCAGGTCGATCGGGCTGTTTACGACCAGATCCTGTTGGACCACGCCGAATCTCTCGGCTGCAAAGTCCTCATGGGACAATCTGTCCAAGATATTCCAAACGATCGAGACACCGTCCAGGAGCTTAGGCTTTCCGACGGTCGGACGGTCAAAGCGAAGACCTACATTGACGCGTCTGGACATGCTGGCATCTTGCGGCGAAAAATGGGAGTTGGAATCGAAGAGCCAAGCAGCCTCCGAAACATCGCTATCTGGGATTATTGGCAGAATGCGGACTGGGCAGTCTCTGTCGGCGTAGGTGGCACCCGCGTTCAAGTGATGTCACTGGGCTACGGTTGGCTTTGGTTCATTCCGCTCAGCGCAACCCGGACCTCGATAGGCCTCGTGTGCCCCGCTGACTACTACAAGGCTTCAGGCTTAAGTCCCGAAGCCGTGTACCTACGGGCAATTGCAGAAGAACCACGAATCTCGAACCTCTGCGTGAACGCGACTCGAGAAAATATCCTTTCAACGACCAAGGACTGGTCTTTCGTCGCCGAAAGGATGACAGGTCCCAACTGGTACTTGGTGGGAGAAGCACTGGGTTTTGCTGACCCGATCCTTGCCGCCGGTTTGACCCTTACGCATACGTCGGCGAAGGAGTGCGCACTTTCGATTCTCGAGGAATCGAAGGGTGCCGACCCGGTTTGGTTACGTCGCCAGTACGAAGATCGAAATCGAAGGCGAGTGTTACAGCACATTCGGTTTTCGGATTACTGGTACGTTGCCAACGATAATTTCACCGCCCTCAAGGAATTCACACGAGAAATTGCCAAGGATGCCGGCCTGGAGTTGGACGCTGACAAGGCGTTCCAGTGGCTTGGCACAGGTGGTTTTGTGGAAGAGGATATGGGCATAGGGGGGCTCGGTTCCGTCGACTTGCTCAACCTCCATCAAATCTCTCGTCGGCTGTCGGTAAATCCGTCAACCGTTGCCATCGAGGGCTATAACGTGTTTCTGCTGAAGCTAACCGGTGCCGAGGAGAGCATCCGAGCCCGATATGAGAACGGGAGGGTCATCCCAATGCGAGTCCTCGTCCGCGACAACAAGGTTCTTCCCCTCGCCGGTCTGTTTGGCCTCATCGTGTCTACGCTCCGTGATTCTCCTCAGGCCGATCACCTGATTCGGAATATACGAAATGCCTATGCACAGGCAAATCTGCCGTACAGCCAAGTCACCCAGGAGGCACTCTTTGATTGCCTTGAGGCGATGGCCCGCGACGGATGGATTAAGTGCAAGCGGACCGAAAGTATCCCCGGCCTCTCGGTTGGACTTACCGACGGAGACTCTCCATCCATAGCCACCAATCGTGATCCAGCGAGATCAATTTGACAAACAGGCTACAGAGCATCTGGAGTAATGACATTAAGGCCAGTAACCTTCAGCGAAAGATCCCGCGTCAGGAATATGTCGCAGTTCGTAATCTGGCTAGTCGCAACATGAATGGCATCTGGAGTCCTAAGGCCAAAGTTAGCACGCAGACTCGCTGCGAGCTCAGAGATCTGAACACTCACTGGTACGATTTCGAAGCATTGTGTTGGCACAAAAAACTGGCGATAAGCTGATTCTAGTGTTGAGTCACCAGACTTGATGGGGTAATTCAAAACTTCAGTGATCGTAACGGTGCTTGTAACCGCCCAAAGCTGTCCAGCACTTAGAGGAACAAGCAGTTGACTCATTAGGCCTGGAAATTCTGCAGGGTTCTCAAATGCATAAATGATTGGGTTGGCGTCGAGGTAGACCCTCTTCCCAATCAATGTCCCATTTACCATTCTTGGCGAGAGGCCTCGACGTCGCCGTCAATAACAACTGAAGACTTTCGCGCGGAAGGTGCCTCACTAGCTTCCTTTGCCAGCTTGAGGTAATTGATCCTAACCAGGTCATTCAATGGCTTTGCCCCTCCTGGGCCTTCGAGCATTGACACTCGCTCACAAGCTACTTGCTCAATCGTCAAACTCCGTCTTGCCGCTTCCGCAGCAAGTTTTCGGGCAAGTTCATCAGAAACCTCGATTGTAATACTCGTCATTAGAACTCACTTCCGGCACAACCTATCCTAATTCTACGTCATTTCTGCCTCGTATCTTTATTCAAGCGAATCGACAAGTTGTCCTTCACAACGCGCTTAAACCGAGTCAAGTCTGGGTTCAACTTGGCTGTAATCCAGCCATCCGTAATCATCGCCTCAAAGGCTTCGAGGCTCTCCGTCATGATTCTTGGGCGGTCGGACGGATCCAATTGTTCAAGCCTTGCCCTCAATGCCGCCATGATCCTTTCCAAAACTGGTTTCCCTTTGAGGAATCTTGCCTTCTCGAATAGAGCTTCGTGTTTCTAGCAGCCGGCCTTCAGAAAACCTCGCACCAGTGCGACCTGAGATAACTCTCCTCACCCGCTCAGGTTTCCTGACGTCTCACTGCTCTCTGAGCCATTTTGGATTACGATTACCCCGCGTCAACGTATAGATCGCACCACCCCGCCAGAACCACCTCATTGACACACTTTTTGGGAGTTGGGACTGTTTTTCTCGAAATGTTATTGAAAATGTCAAACAAAATGCTCACAATTTAGGGACAGATATGAAGGCAATTATTGGTGTCGATGAAAACCTCAGCTATGAAGCGACAATTAAGCTTTTGGCGCTGCTAAAAATGGATGCACCGGACCTAGAGGTGGTGCACATTGACAGATCTCGGCTCGTCAACGATGAGCATGATTTTAACTTCGTCTCAGAATACGAGCTATCGCAAATTGACTTTGATGAGGATCTGATTGCCAAAGCAGAACAATTTGCGATGAGCTGTGGATTCCACGCTACGAAAACGACCCTCTACGGTTCGCCAGCCAAACTCCTACTCCATCAAGCGAGAAAGCAAAAGGCAGACCTTATTTGTGTGGGAGCAAAGCGACGGTCCAAGTTCAACTCGTCGCTCTTCGGTAGCATCGGCCGCGCCCTCGCCATCTCGGCAACGCAATCCATTCTCATTACGAAATCCGAAGTATCGCCAAGTGGACCCTTGACGGCTCTCGTCACCACCGACCACTCCGAATACGCCGATCGTTCCTTAAAGCTACTTACCAAGCTCAATCCTGCTGGTATTCAGAAATTGGTTCTCTTAACGACGATCAATACGAGGGGTTTCAAAAACATCGATGCGTCGAGGGTTGCTTCATTCAAGCAATCGACGGAAGAAAAGAGTAAACAGGCATGCGATCGCCTAAACCGAAAAGGATTTTTAGCGGATTTTCGAGTCATCGTTGGTGACCTCGGTGAAGTCGTGGAATCACAAATGGAAGAAATCCACGCTGATCTTCTGGTCATGGGCGCCCAGGGCGAAGGCTATTTGGGGCGAATGGCTATTGGCAGTTCGGCACTCAAGCAGGTTGTCGCAAGCAAACACTCGATTCTTCTTCTCCGACCCTAACTTTCCACAAGTTCCAGAAATGCCTTCACGATACGCGGGTCAAAAAAGGATCCACTCATTGTCTTGATCTCAGTGACAGCATCTTCGTGCGACCAAGCCCGCTTATAGGGCCTCTCGTGGGTCAGTGCGTCATACACATCGGCCACAGAAACGATCCTCGCCGAAAGGGGGATCTCTTCATTCGCGATCCCGTGGGGATACCCAGTCCCATTCCAACGCTCGTGGTGGCTGAGCGCAATAGAGCGTGCCAGGTTCATTGTTGGAGCTTCGATCGTTGAAAGGATCTGGGCCCCGGCCGTCGTATGTCCCTTCATGACTTCAAACTCCTCTGGCGTGAGTTTGCCTGGCTTGAGGAGAATGGAGTCGGGAATCGCGATCTTTCCTACATCGTGAAGCGGGGCCGTGATTCGAATAGCCTCCACATAACTGCCTTCCTTTCCAAGTAATCGCGCAATCCCTGCTGCGACGTCGCTGACACGGTGGGTGTGTTCGCCGGTATCGTCATCACGCAATTCTCCTGCCCGGGCCAATGCTGCTAGCGCGCCAAGATGGGCCAACGAAAGGTCCGCAGTGCGGTCACGGACTTCCTGCTCCAGATGTTCTTGATAGCGACTGAGTTGGAGATGCATCTGCCTCGCTTCGAGTAAATTGCGAATGCGCAAAAGAATCTCCAAGGCATCGACTGGTTTGATGAGGAAATCGGTCGCTCCAGCATTGAGAGTTTTCGTCTTCGTCTCCATCGTGACGTCGCCGGTAAGCGCGATGACAGGCAGATACTCGCCAGGAAATTCATCCTCGCGAATGGACTTCAGGAGATCGTATCCGGTTGGCTTGGGCATGTGAAGATCCAGAATGATTAGGTCTGGCCGATATGCCTTAAAGGAACTAAGTGCTGTAGACGAATCGGAAATTCCGACGTAGTTCGTGTAGCCGCTCCACTCTAAAATAGACTTTAGGAACGATACATTATCGGTATCGTCATCCAGGATGCATATCCTGGCGTCGGCAAAAGTATTCCCAAGCTTAATCACACTACTCCCCCTCCAGAGCGGATGGGATGAGTCTATTAAGTTCGAATAGCAGCTTTTCAAATTCTATCGGCTTCGTAATGCAACCACTCGCGCCAGCCGCCAAGACTTCTCGACGCGTAAGGTCCGTCACATCGGCAGTAATCACGATCACCGGCGTAGAGGCCGTATTGTCGTTTGTCCGCAATTCATTCAACACTTCAATCCCTGGACGATCCGGCAAACCCAAGTCAAGAAGGACCAAATTTGGCTGCAACTCATTCACAAGTCTCAACCCGATCTCAGCCGATATGGCACTTGAAAGCTGGACTCCCAACATCTTCGCGAAGAAACTTTCCATCAACCTTAAGTTAACAGTATTGTCTTCGATATACACGATCTTGACAGTATCCGAATTCAGAGAGCGGTTTACTTTGGCGATGCCCTCCTTGGGCAAATTCGTTACGGTGTTCTGCTCAGAGTGCCTAAGTTCCAAGACAAAGCAAGAGCCTTCAGAAGAGGAGTATTTCATCCAAAGTTTCCCTCCCATGAGGGTAGCCAAATTGCGCGACAATGCCAAACCGAGACCTGTACCTGGGGCATGAGGATTGGCACCACGTTCAAATGGCTTAAAGAGCCAAGTTTCACTGCCTTCTCCAGTCCCGTATCCGGTGTCACAGACCTCGATCCGACAATACGCATCATCACAGTCGGTACATCGAACTTCGACAGATCCTTGAGAGCGATTAAACTTGACGGCATTGGAAAGCAGGTTGATCAGAATCTGCAAAAATCGCTTTCGATCGGCAAGAACGATTCCACATAGAGTTTCGTCTTCAACCCTAATCGTTATGCCTCGTTCGCCAGCATCGAGACGAACTAATTCGACGGCTTGGCGAACTATTCCATTGACTGCAAGGGGCTCAGGAAAGCACTCAAGTCTCCCACTCTCAATCCTGGCGATATCCAGAATCTCATCGATCAAGTCGACGAGATGCCGACCCGCTTTCAGAATCGCGGTCGCACACTGCGCGATGTCAGGATCACTTGAGCGCATTCCAAGTATTTGCCCGAAGCCCAGAATCGCATTCAAAGGAGTGCGAAGCTCGTGGCTCATGCGAGATAAGAACTCACTCTTTGCTTGACTCGCATGGTCGGCCTTGTCGCGGGCCTCACCCAATTCTCTCGCCCTAATTTCAAGAGCAGAATTGAGTTCCCTAATCTCTTTTTCCGCGGCACGCAATTCGGTGACGTCCCTAGCAGATCCATAGATCAGGCCACCTTCGAGTAGAGTACCCTTCCAAGACAAAATACGTTTTGATCCATTTTTACAGATGTAGCGATTCTCAAAATCAAAGACATTCTGATGAAGTACCTGCAGATTCTGAAATTGGAGAATCGTCGCCTCGCGGTCTTCCACAGCCACAAACTCAAGAAACGGGCGCGACAACAACTCTTCAGTCGTCCAGCCAAATGTGGATGTGAAGGAATTACTGACTTTCTCGAAAAATCCTTCCGAGTTCACGACACACAGAAGGTCCAGCCAACTTGAGAAGAACCGGTCGAACTCAGCGTTGATCTTCTTTGTTTCCTCTAAGTCACGCATGGAGGCGACCGCTCCGACAGCATGACCTTCCTGATCTAGAATCGGATTACTGACGACGCTAACCGCAACCGGCGAACCGTCCTTCGCGATTCGGATGGTTTGGAGTTCCCGGACGGTCTCGCCGGTCAATAGGCTCTGCACCCACTTTTGGGCTTCCGTACGCCGGATCTCAGGAATGTAAACATCCGTCGGCTTGCCGATCATTTCTTCGGCTGTGTATCCGAACAGCTTTTCGGCTGCTTTATTCCAGCTAAGAAACTTTGAGTCGACGGTGATACTAATGATGGGATCTCTCGACGCCTCGACAATCGCTTCGTAAAGTCGCAACCGCTCTTCCGTTTTGGCCCGCACCGTTTCAAAGTGAAATCGGTCGAGAGCATAAGAGATATCACTCGCCGTTTCCTCAAGTAGCGTGAGTTCCTGAGACTGGAAATAACCTATGTGCGACGAATAGACGTTGAGAACACCTACAATCCGACCTTCTTGACGAATTGGAATGGTACACGATGCGCCAAGACGGTGATTTGCCGCGTTTGTCTTCCAGTTATCCGTAAGCGGAGAAGCCAAAAAATCGTTGAGAACGTAACTCTCCCCAGTTCGGAACGTGATTCCTGTCGGACCTCGACCTTCGGGCACATCAGCACCAGAAAACTTCGCGCCTTTCAGATAGCCGACGGCAGGCCCCCACGCCGTAACAGGCACAATTTCATCAGTTATGGGGTCATGCATTCCGATCCAAGCTAATTCAAATCGACCACTTTCAACGATAATCCTGCAAGTAGATTCGAAGACTTCTTGTATATTCGCGGAATGAAAGATGGCATGGGTTACGAGCCTTAGAGCATCGTAGAACTGGTTTAGGCGCTCAAGCTTTGCCAAGACGACGGCAACATCCTCCGGAGGATTCATAGACGAACTCATATTGAAGAACCTCCGTCAATGTAGGCATCCAAGCTCGAACTGTCAATGGTTGGAACAATGATTGCTTGAATATCCAACCAGAACTCCTTAGTCCCGTCGTCTTTCCCAGAAACACCAAGCTGACACTTCATCTCTTCAGCCAGTCGCCTGGCCAAAGTAAAACTAAGCCCGGTGTCTGCCGAAGCTTCATTTCTCATAGACAAGCGTTCAAAGGGCGAGAAAAGCTTTTGGAGCCTATCGCTAGATAAGGTCTTGCCCCAACCGCCAATGGTGATACGAAAGCCGTCGATCGGCTTTCGTTCATATCCTAGCCATATTTTATCTTCAATATTACTATTATGTACTGCATGCATCAGGAGGTATCTCAAGACTTCCTGCGTTCTCTGTCGATCGGCTTTAACTAAAATCGGTCCCTGCAATTTGCGCTGCGGCGACAAATACGGAACCGCTGTGGATCCCTCCGACTCCATGGAGTCTAGCGCTGCTTCCATAACTTCACCGATATCAAAGATCGTCTTGAAGAGTTGGAGCTGGCCGGCATCAAGCTGTACGATCTCTAGAACCTGGTCGACAAGTTTGAGGAGCCGCTTTCCTTCAACGAGAATTGGTGCGACATACCCCTCTCTAGCAGATCCAACACAGTCGCGACTTAATATCTGTGCAAAGCCAAGAATCGCGTTGAGCGGGGTCCTGAGTTCATGGCTCATTCGAGATAAGAACTCACTCTTCGCCTTGTTCGCGCGCTCCGCTACTTCGATGGAGATTCGACGGTCATCGGCAATTCGCTCTTCCGTAATATCACGAGAGATACTGAAATGACGCATGACACGACCGGTCCGGTCGGGGTCGGGGATGACTTGGGTGCGCAACCACCGGTAGTCACCTGATGCGTGCCTAAACCTCGCATCTGCCGTAAACGACTTCCCATCTTGAAGCATCCTTTCCAATAGCGCCGCAATTTCGCTACGATCTTCGGGATGCGCCAGACTTCCCCAAAACATTGGGTCCGCAATGAATTGCTCAGGGCGATATCCCAAAACATCAAACACTTGCTCCGAGACGAACTCAAACCGTGTTTGCAGATCCAACGGATCGATGACTGTAATTCCCGTGATCTCAGAGATTCCCTGAACAAGGGATCGATACAGCAACTCACTCTTCCGCAACTGTTCTAGAACATCGATCCGATCTGTGATATCTGCCGTAATACTAAAGATCTTGGTTACGTTTCCGGCGTCGTCAAGTTTCAGGGTGCTCGTTCGTTCTAACCACCGGTAGTTTCCCTCAACATTCTTCATTCGATAAATGAACACCTCAGGTGCCTTATTTTTTCGAATCCTATGGTGTGAAGCCCTGACCGATTCAATATCATCAGGGTGAATTTGCTGGAAGTAAAGGTCGATGTTCGAAAGTAATTCCTGTGGACTTCGGCCAATCCTTCTGGTTGTCTGGCCCGAAATAAAAGCGTACTTGGGCTCGGCTTCCGGTGAATCAAAGGTCACCAAAGTGACCACCTGATCGATACCTTCTATCAATGAAGTGAGAAGCTCTTCACGATTTCGAGTCTCTTCCTCTGCCTTTAAGCGGTCTGAAACATCGCGGACGATCGCTGTAAAATACGAGTCCCCATCTTGTTTGAAATGGGTAATAGTGCCTTCTAACGGAAATAGAACTCCACTAGATCTTCTACCCATCACAGTTTGAAGCCGCTCAACCTGCCTTGAGCCATCAATGGTTTGGAGACGGCGCGCAACATGCGTCTCATGGACTGCTCTAACGTGCTCGGGAATGAGCCGCGAAATCGATGAACCAATGACCTCGACTTGCTGATATCCAAAGAGTCTTTCCGCGCCACAATTGAACTGAACGATTTTTTGTTCGCGATCAATTGTCAGTATCCCGTCCACGGAACTCTGTAGAATCGCCGTGAACATTTCAGGGCTAAACATCTCTGTCATTCCTAGTGTCGAGGCGTCCCTTACCCTGTTCTCCAAATCCTCACCCTCAACCTAAAACGAAGACATCGCATAAGCGTCACAGCCGCTCTGCCAAAGAGTTCACTCAATGGCAAGCGGCACACCAGATTTGACTCATTGGGGCCATCAGTGTTCAATTACCAAGCTGCCACAAACCTGGAGTTGCCTGTCCGTTCGGGCAACCTTCATGCACGCTCTACACCCGACTACCCGCATGCTGGGGGGCGATTTCATGCTTTCTTGGGCCAAATTTCTCGACCTAGCTCGTATGCATGCGCCCTATGTTGGGCTTTTCTATTTGATTAGTGATAGTCTCTTAAAAGGGACATTGCGCTCAATGAATTCTCTCAGTAGACTACCGATTGTCTGTTCAAAAGATAATTGTTCTTTTTTGCTATCGATTTTTAGTTAGGACCTCATTTTCAGAACGATGCTGTCCGCAGTAAGTTCGCCGGATAAGCTGACTTTGGTTACCAGGTTCACGCCACCCTTGAGATCACATGGTCGTTCTTGCTTTTGCAAACGATCCGGTTATTGATTTCCAATTCGACCGTTCTTCTGCAAATGGTGCCATCGAAATCCATATCGAGACCCCAGGGCCTTGGGTGTGAAAGAGCCGTCACAAACCTCTGGCGGCTGACGCGATTTTCGATAGTATTGACCCTTCTGTCCTGCGTTGCTCCGACATCATGGGGGCAGGCCCAGCCGCAACAGGAGCTGACGGTAGGGATTGAGGCAGCGTATCCTCCATTTTCAATTGGCTCAACCCCGGATAGCGTGACTGGCTTTACTGTGGACCTCTGGAAAGCGGTAGCTGCCAGTGAGGGATTGCGATACCATTTCCGCGTCTTGAAGTTCCCTGCACTCCTCCAGGAGTTCAAGGACAAAAAGGTCGATATCTTGGTGAATCTCGCTCGATCTCAACGAAGACATCGGTTTGCAGACTTTTCGGTTCCCCACCTCATTCTTAGAGGTGCCGCATTCTCTCGCGCAGACCACACGCCGATTCGGGTGGAGGCAGACCTAAAACGAGTCAAAGTCATCGTCATTAAGGATGGCCTTCCCTATGACTATGTCACGGAAAAGAAACTCGCGGGTTCGCTCGTTATCGTCAAAGATGCTCACGAAGGATTTGATGCACTCCAATCTGGATTGGGAGATGTATTTCTCATCAGCAAGCTCACTGGCCTGATCACGCTGCAAGAATTAGGAATAGCGAATGTCAGAGCCCTGCCGGCGCAGATCAATTTTACGCAGGACTATTGCCTGGCCGTTCATGAAGGGGACAAACGAATACTTGAGCAGATCAACGAAGGGCTCGCTGTCGTCAAAGCGACGGGAGAATATGAGAAGATTTATGACAAGTGGCTGAAGGTCTACGACGAAGCTACAGGACCACAAAGTCACCTACTCATCTATTCGTCAATGACGATTGCGCTATTGCTGTTGGTCGTCGTCTACAACCTCATACGACGCTACCGGGAGAATATCCGTTCGAATAAGGCAATCCGAAGCGCCGAATCTATGTTCCAGGCGACTTTCGATCAGGCAGCGGTCGGCATGTCGCACATCACGCTCGACGGATACTTCGTTCGTGTCAACGATCGAATGTGCGAGATCCTTGGATACACAAAAGAAGAACTCTATCGCAAAACGATATTCGATGTCTCCTATCCGGAAGACGCGGGTCGCAATCAGGAGCTTCTCACAAAGCTTGTTTCGGGGGAAATACCGTCCTACTCACTTGAAAAGCGATATGTAAAGAAGAACGGTGTCCTCGTCTGGGGTCGTGTCTATTCGGCAATGATCAAGGGAACTTCGGTTCCGTACACGCTCGGCGTTGTTGAGGACATTACCGAAAGCGTTCTGGCCCGACAAGAGCTTGAGGCCAAGGAAGCCCACTACCGATCTTTTATGGCATTTGGCCCCAGTGCCGTTCTCATTGCCGACGGCGAACTAATAGTTACGGAATGCAACCCGCGAGCTTGTGCGCTCTTGGGACTAACCTCTGATGCAATCATCGGAAGGAACCTCTTGGATTTCCATCCGCCTTTCGAAGCGAGCCGCGTTCAAGAAGCGTACTCCCTCAGCCAAAACAATGGGCAAAGCGAAGCTTCCGAGGTGGTGATTAGGACCCAATCTCAAGGGGAACATTTCGTAGACATTTCCAGTTCATCCTTTGAAATCGCTGGCCGCAAAGTCGTGAAGAGCATCCTACACGATGCAACCGCGAGAGTCATCGCTGAGAGGGCCAGTCAGGCCCTAAGCGCCCATCTAGATCTGGCCCTTGAGGCTGGAGGAATTGGGGTGTGGACGTTCGACGTCGATAGCCGGGAACTCATTTGGGACTCTCGGATGCACACATTGCTCAATGTCCTTCCATCGGATGCCCCGATTACAATTGCGGATTGGCAGAGTCTCCTCCAATCGCAAAATGAGGACTTGGCCTCCGACCTATCCCTTGAAGCGTATCGGCTGGGTGTGCTCTACGTCAAGTGCTTAAAAATTGCGAAGCAACCGGACTCCTCCCGTGATATTCAAGTTTGGGCACGTCCCGAGTTTCTAGGTACGAGCAAGCGATGCTTCGTAGGCGTTGCCTATGATGTTACGGAGAGAATCCGGGTCGAAGACAATCTCCGCTCGACGGTAGATGAACTTGAAGCGGTCACAAAGCTCAAGGATCAGTTCATCGCAAAGATCAGCCATGAATTGCGCTCACCGCTCAACATCATCCTCGGATTCAGCAGGATCCTGCTTGACGACACAGACGCTCCTCAAAACAAATCAAAAATCCAAAAGATCATTGGAAGCGGAGAGCATTTGCTGAGCTTGATCAATGACATTCTAGAAATAGCCAAAGATTCGCCCAGTGAACGCACGCTCAACTACGAGGCCGTTGAACTCGCCGCCTCGATAGACTCGGTAGTAAATCTACTCAGCCCGATCGCTGCTAAAGACCACGTAGCCATTGAAGTCATGCATGCGGCAGGTGAGTCAGAGCAGAGTCCCAACTATGTTTGGGTTGATAAGCAGCTACTTACGCAAATTCTGTTTAATTTGATTTCCAATGCGATCAAATACAATCGTGAAGGAGGAAGCGTTTCGATCCACGTCTATCAGCGAGAAGACGAGCGAACGGTTGTCCAGGTTCAAGATTCAGGTGTGGGTATACCAAAAGCTGAACTATCAAGCTTATTTAGACCATTCCTCAGGCTCTCTACTGGCAACAGTTGCATTGAAGGAACAGGCCTGGGGCTGTCAATCTCGAAGCAGCACGTTCAGGCGATGGGCGGTGAGATTTCGGTTGAGAGTATTGATGGAGTCGGTTCGGCTTTCTCTTTTGATGTTGCGACCTTCCGAGGTCAAGTCGACGAAAAACTGATCCCGCAGCCCGGTGCGAATACTTTCGCCGAAACACAAAGCTGCGCCACAAAGGTTTTGGTTGTCTCGGGTCCTGATGAGAAGATTCTCGAAGTCTCGGATCTCGACATGGTTCGTCATGGCATCCAGGTCGAATATGTTTACACCGTTCCAGATGCACTGAAAATTGCAAAATGGCAAGGAACGACGCTTATTTTCCTGAGTCTAAACCTACCAGATGGGGCAAGTAAGGACCTACTACAGCGCCTCAAGCGATCTGCCGTGACACGGTTCATTCCGGTGATAGCAGTGGAGTTGGATGACAGGGCTAAAGGCGAAGATTTGGAAGTGGAATTAATGACTGAAGAAATGATAAGAGGCCCCATAGCTGAAGAGCAGCTTGAGGAGATGGTCAGCAACTATGCCGAAAGGACGAACCATTGAGAGTTGATTTCTGGCCAAATGCCAAAGTCCTCATCGTCGACGATGAACGGGCAAATATCCTCATGCTCGAAACCGTCCTCGACATGGCTGGCTACACGAACGTATCTAGCCTGACCGATTCCCGAGAGACCTTGGACTTTGTTACAACCTGGGATCCCGACATTCTCCTGCTTGACATGTCGATGCCATTCATGAACGGAATCGAAGTGCTCCAAGCGTTGGAAACTAACATGCCTGGGCTATACATGCCCATTCTGATTTTGACTGCCGACGCTAGCTCCACGACAAAGCACCAAGCACTGACTCATGGGGCGACCGACTTTTTAACGAAGCCTTTTGATATCGAGGAAGTTCTCCTTAGGATTCGGAATTTACTTGAGATTAGCTTCCATGGCCGAGTTCTTGAGTCAAAGGTATTGGAACGAACCAAAGAACTTGAATCTTCGAATGCCAACCTCAAGGCTGCACAAGAAGAAGTCGTTGTTGCGTCAAAGATCAAGCGCGAATTCATCGCCAACATGAGCCACGAACTCCGAACTCCAATGAACGGGATTCTTGGCCTGACTTCAATGCTGCGAGAGATGTTGTCCGATCCCAATGATAGACAGATTCTTGACCTCATTGCTCTCAGTAGTGAGAGACTGCATGAAGTCCTCGAGGACATTCTGACAATATCCATCTTGCAGAATGAAAACCCCACTCTTGTGGCAGAAAAAACAGATCTTGCTCGGCTCGTCCAAGGAACCGTTGACCTCTATAAGGCCGAAGCGTTCAAGAAGGGTATTTCGATGAGTTGCGTTTCTGACAATTCGAGTAGCTCATTTGAATCCTGCGACAGTATCAAGCTTAAACAACTACTGGGCCACCTGATCGGAAATGCCGTGAAGTTCACGAATCGTGGAACCGTTACTGTCTCCTGGCGGTGCACAACGGAGCCGAACGGCACTTGCTTCATCTTTTCAGTAGCTGATACGGGCGTTGGAATACCCCAAGATGCCCTGGCAAAGATATTCGAGCCGTTCGTTCAGTTGGATGGTTCAAGCACGCGAGAATACAGCGGGGTCGGTCTTGGACTGGCCATTACGCGGCGAATTCTTGATCTTATGGGTGGAGAGATTAGCGTAAGCAGCCAAGTGGGTGTTGGAACGACTGTCACGGTGTCCATTCCACTTAGCGGACGAAAGGAAGTTGAAGTCGCAGATGGCAATTCAGGCGAAACAGAGCCGTCTCGCGTGGTGATACTTCTCGCAGAAGATAATCCGATTCAATCAGCTAGTATGCGGGAAAAACTAGAATTCCTAGGGTGCGCGGTGACTGAAGCAGCTAATGGCCAACGTGCCCTGGAGCTAGTATCGCAGCATTCTTTTGATGCGGTACTGATGGACGTTCACATGCCAATTTGTGATGGCATCGAAGCCACACGACTTATTCGAGCCAGAGAGTCCGCACTGGGCCTGCCGAGGCTACCTATTTGTTCGCTCGGGGCGTATATTAGTTCAAATCATCACGGTGAGACTGTGATCAATGAATTTGACCTATCTCTGGACAAGCCGGTCAGTCAACAATCTCTAGAAAACTTTCTTGTTAGTCTTGGCCAAGCCAAGACTAACTAACTCCTAGTGTTCTGAGTCTTTAATTCGTCGGTACGATTGAGTTCTGTATTCCGTCTTTAGTATATGGTTATCGAACTGTCGGAGTCGGATCGCGCAACACTTGTGGGTTGGGTTCGCAAGGCGAGCGGTGAGCAACGAAGTGCT
>CAILEM010000028.1 GCA_903833215.1 uncultured Armatimonadota bacterium | reverse complement strand
CGTGGCGTCGCAGCAGCCGTTGGGCGTCGATCGCGGTGAACCTAGCAAATCCCTCTCAGCAGGTCCGGACGACGCCACGGAGACGTCGACTACGGGGGCTGTGGGAATTTGGGGGGTGGCAGACAACCCGGTAGGTCCGGACGTCGGTACGATCACCGCCGACTACGGGTCTGGTCGGTGATTGGGGGGTGGCAGACAACCCGAGAGGTCCGGACGACGCCACGGAGACGTCGACTACGGGTTTGCGTGTTCTTTCTTCTAGATCGACCTACGACGGACGCAAAACTGAGAAACTCCTTTGACGATGATCTTGGGATGAACCTTGGCGATTGGACTCCATACTAGGTCGCCGAGCTTCCACTGACAGCCGGTCTTGTGGTCCGACAACCAGAAGGCGCTTTGCCCATTCTGCGAAAACCGTGCATCGTGACCGAGGCCAATTCGCTCAAACTTGCCAGTCCGAATGAAATTCAGGCCGACATACTCCCGAATCCACGAGCCATCGTTGTTAGGATCGACAATCCGCCATGACGCCAGGATTTTCTTGCTATCGGGCGACCAATCGTCGATAGTCGGGGGGGAGATTCCACTTGGACAATTCAACTCCACAGACTGAGTGGTTTGGAGGTTCAGAACAGAGTGACCCGTCAAGGGCCGCGAGAGATGGTAGTGAACTGCCAACATGCTTCCATCCGGTGAGAGCGATAACTCACATGGGTTCACTGCTGGCTGTAAGGCTTTGAAAAGTCTCCAATCGGGGTAAGTCCTCACTTCAAGCGCCTGCTGCAAAGAATCTGTCTTCGTCATCCTGACAAAAGCTAGGATGTCGCGACGAACAGACCAAGCGCTCTCTGTCGCGTGAGGCGCCAACAGACGTTTTGTGGCCTTGGGCAGGTCTAGGGCCCAAAGGTCTCCCTTCAGGGGATCTGTACAGTAAGTCAACGTTTTTCCGTCGGGGCCAAAGCTTGCCATGAACCCGCTCGTCACCCAGATAGGCTTTGAATTCGGCTTGGCCTCGACGAGCCAGATTCCCGAAGCATACGATTTCTGTGAGAGACCAAAGCGCTTGGGCCCATTCCAAGCATCAACGTAATGCTCGATCGCGATCTTGCCGGTCTCGGTCCATTGGATTTTTACAGAATCCCCCTGGAAGTTCTTCCAAAGTCTGCACACCCGAAAAGGTGTTCTTCCTCTCATCGGGTGGCCCGCCTGGTCGCATGGCAACACATAGAGCTGGTTTCGCCTCACAAAAGCGATTTGGCTACAAGCGAGCGTGGGAAGGGCGACCACAGCTACAGCGAAAATCCGCTTCACGAATCAATTGTGATTCGCCCTGAGATGATTTCGTCTGAATTTATGTTCTATCTGCAAACACCGACCCGACGGGTAGTCGGCGTCTCCGTGGCGTCGCGGGAGCCGTCGGCGGTCTATCGCGCTGAAACGTAAGCAGGTCTCTCCCGGTAGGTCCGAACGTCGGTACGATCACCGCCGACTACGGGGCTGGTCCATGATTTGGTGTGGCAGATATCTCTGCGAGACGCGGCTCACGGTGTTTACTTGCTTGGAATGGCGCATCGACTTACCTATTCTCGGCTTCCTTGCTAAACTCGGGCTGTGCCGATTATTGCTTCGCTGATTGCGCTTCTTGCTCTTCATCCTCAGACCGGTAGTCCAACCGATATCACCGTCTACGAAGATAAATATGGGGTGCCGAGTATTGTCGCCTCAAATCTAAAATCAGGTGCCTACGCATTGGGCTACTGTCAGGCCAAAGATCACGCGCAGCGCATGGCGCTTAACTACAAACTGGCGCGGGGGAGGTTAGCGGAGGTCAACGGTAAGTCTTCTCTGCTTCAAGATGGATTCCTGCGAGGGCTGGGGTTTGAGGCAAAAGCCGAAGGCGTCGTCGCGAGACTTCGGGGAGAACCGAAAGAAGTAGTCGAGGGATTCCTAGCCGGGGCCAACCGAGCCCTTAGCGAGCAAAAGGCAACGCTGCCGAAATGGATAGAGCCGTTCTCGGACGTTGACGTGATCTCGCTCACCCAGTTCGTGAATGCCGCATTTCCTCTTCTCGATCTATCCGCAAAGATCAGCCCAGGCGCAGGATCCAACCAATTTGCCCTGGCTCCAAGTCGGACGGCAACCCATCACCCGATTTTGTCGATCGACCCTCACCTCGGTTGGGATGGTCAGGATGGTGGAATCGTATGGCAGGAATTCGCGATCTACACACCTGACGTCCATTTTCGTGGAGTCGCCATTCCCGGGCTTCCACTCGGCGTGATCGGGCACAACGACCGAATCGCCTGGTCCATGACCAACAACAATCCCCAGCTTTACTCCATCTACACATTCAAGACCAACCCGGAGAATCGAAGCGAGTACAGCTACCACGGCACGTGGAAACCCTTTAGAACCGTGAAAACGGAGATGCGCTATCTGGAAAACGGGCAGCTAAAGTCGAATATCTCCTCAACCAAGGCTACAGAGTGGGGACCGATCGTCCCATTCAGCAGCAAAACGGTGAGACTCTCGGTTCCCGAGCCCGACAAGACCCTTGAACAAGCTCTCCTAATGATGCGGGCAAAAACCGCCTCAAGCTTTCGAGAGGCCCTGAAGACTCGGGGGTTATCGATGTGGAACTACGTGTATGCCGATATCGAAGGCAACATCGGCTACCAATACAATGCGTATGTCCCTCAGCGAGATGCTTCCTTCGATTGGAACAAGACTCTGCCTGGAGAAGATCCGAAGACGGCATGGGGTGATCTTTGGAGTCTGGATGCGTTGCCACACATCGAAAACCCGTCCTCAGGCATTCTTGTGAACTGCAATTCTTCGCCGAAACTCGTGCCCATTGCCCCAGAAATACCGGGGGACTGGCCGGTGGATGTCACTTCGTACGGTCGATCGACGCGCTGGCAAATGCTCTCGTCACTCCTAAAAGACGCCCATCATGTGACGCCAGATAAGGCAAAAGAATTCGCTACAGACTGCACCGTTCCATTTGCCAAAGAAACGATCGAGTCCCTGGCCAAAGTCGTCGACCCAGGCGCCGCCATAGATGTCCTGAAGCGCTGGGATGGAAAGGCGAAGATCGATTCCGTCGGCTGTGTGCTTTACACGTACTGGCTTCGGCAAAGCAAGGATAACCCTGAGCTTTCATCACGTGCGGCATCCGGCCAGGCATGGTCAACAGATCAGGCGAAACTTGCGAAAGACTCTTTGGTAAGTGCAGCCCAGCAGATGCAGAAGGAGCAAGGTTCTCTCACGACGCGTTGGGGTGGCGTTCAATTCATGGAACGAGGTACTGTGAAACGGCCTGTTCAGGGATTTGGGTACGTAGCAGCGGGTAGTCCCATTGCCGCCGTAAGCCCTGCTTCCGCTGGCGCAGAAACGTTAAAACAAGGTCGAAGCCACGCGACTTTCGGTTCAAGCTTTAGGATGGTTGTTTCGCTCGATCCCAAGGGGGTTCAGTCGTGGAGCATCCTGCCTTATGGAAATTCAAACGTTGCCAGCAGCGCCCACTTTGCAGATCAAATGGAACTCTATTCGGTAGGAAAATATAAACCTACAAACTTCGGACTGAAAAACCTCAGCAAGAGCTTGACCAAAACTTACCATTTACAATATTGAAAGCTATTTCCCCTCGCCCGACAACACTGCTTGACGCATCGACCCTGCTTCCAAGATCGGAAGTGCGGATGGTTATCGCAACGGAGACTTTTCAACACACGGGAAGTTTCAAGTTTCGAGCTGGCTACCAGGTCGCACGGAATGCCCCTCATGGCCACATCATCGCGGCGTCATCAGGAAATTTCGGTCAAGCCTTGGCGCTAGGCTGCCTCACGTTTGGAAAACGGTGCACTATCGTGATGCCCCATACGTCCGCCCAGGTCAAGGTAGATGCCGTTCGAGGCTATGGTGCCGATGTCGACCTTATCGACGTGCGGGATATTTCACGCGAAGCTCGAGTGCAGCAGCTTGCCGACGAGTTTCCTGACGCTTACATAACGAGTGCGTTTGATGATCCGTGGGTGATTGCCGGCAACGCCACTCTGGGAGAGGAGATTCTGGAGCGATGTCCAGATGTAGAGTCCATTGTGGCGCCCGTGGGTGGCGGTGGCTTAACGTCAGGCTTGGTGATGGCCGTACGAGATCAAAATCGCCAGGTGAGTGTAATCGGCGCGGAGCCGCTTACTGCGAACGATGCAGCACGGTCCATGCAGGCTGGGCGTCTCATTTCAAACGAATCCGAACCTCAGACCTTGGCCGACGGGGCTCGAACGCGTAGTCTAGGGATCCGAAATTGGGAAATTCTATTCACTCAGGGTGGGCTTTCTCAGGTGCTTGAAGTAACCGAGGAAGCTTTGTGCGAAGCCGTGCGCATGCTGTTCCTGAAAGCGAACCTCAAGGTGGAGCCAACTGGCGCCCTCGCGGTCGCGGCAGTCATGACCCATTCCGAGCGGTTCATGCATGGTGGCTTGGTTTGTTGCGTGGTCAGCGGTGGGAACGTCGATCCGCTGGTGTACGCAAGCATCCTTTCTGGTAGCAAGTAGTCGCCAGGCAGAAACTGGAGTCGGCCTGTAAGCCGGATTCTGTGTTTGTACGGCGATTTATCTACGCGGCCAACCCGGAGAGTCGGCGAGCAGCGTCATCCTCCCCCTATTTGGCCTTGCTTCAGATGGGGTTTGCACGGCCGACTGGTTACCCATATCGCCGGTGAGCTCTTACCTCACCATTTCACCCTTACCCCGGCAAGCCGAGGCGGTTTGTTTCTGTTGCACTTTCCGTCGGGTCACCCCGCCCCAGCTTGGCCGAAACCTTGCTGGGCACCTTGCTCTGTGAAGTCCGGACTTTCCTCCCCCGAAAGGGCCACCGTCCGGCCGACTCCGGCGCTATTATGACGCTCTTTCTTTGCGCGGAACTGATTGGGTCTTCCTGAAATCCTCTGCGATACTCTGCGACATTTGCGTGATGACTTACTATGTTGCAATAGCGTAATGCTAAGGTCGTAAAGGTGCGCTAAGGGGAGATTGAATCTATGACAGAGCCTGGCGCTTGGCCCCCCAGTTGGCGCTCGGACCGAAACAGATACTAATGGTTGGGAGTGGTTCTATCCCTTTTTGCGTGCCCGCCAGATCTCCTCGCTGGGCCAGCGTTTTGACCACTCGAGGCTGATGTAGTCGAACCGATTCGGCTTTGCATCAGCAGGAGGTTGAATGTCGATCAACTCTTCAATTTCGAAACCGCACTGCCTGAGGAGGCGAATCATTGGTCCCGTCGGAAGATGGAATTCGACCGACTCCGCATCGTATTCCACTCGGTGCAGTCCAAAGTAATCGCGAACCATCTCGGAGGTAGCGGTGCCCACGTCAGGGACACAAAGCACGGACAGCGTGCTGTTCCGCAGAAAAACGAGTGTCCCACCGGGTCGCAAAAGCCTCGCTGCCTCGGGAATCCAAGCAAAGGGATCACACCAGATGCTTGCCCCATACTCACTGATGGCCAAATCGAAGCTCGCGTCCGGTAACGGCACGTTCTCGGCACTGGCTTCAATCAGTGGAAACTCAATCCCGAATTCTTGCTGGAAGGCTCGGGCGGTATCCAACTGGGCACGCGTAATATCGACACCAAGGGGACGCATTCCTAAGCGATGGAGCCAAGACGATACATAGCCGGTTCCACATCCGAGCTCGATGGAATCCTTGCCACGCCACTGTTCCAGATCGCCGAGCGCATGCACTTCGCTTTCGGGAACATCCCATATTCCCCAAGTGATAGCCGGGCTCTCCCACGCTCGGCGCCCTGGGGCGACCCAGTCGGCACTTGTCTTGGTCCAGGTGTCGCGGTTCTTTTGGACGTGAATGGGTAGGTCAGACATGACCGAAGATTACTTGACTGTCCAGATCCGATGCTTTCGCCAGTGCTTTACCATTCGGACGGCATACCCGAAGAAGTTGAAAACATCCCGATACAGGTCCACGACTGCTGCCAACTCCTCGCCTCGCCGACGGCGTGCAAGCAGAGAAGCCATGTCGTAAACCAGATAGATCACGTAGCAAGCATTGGTGCCAAGCGCGAACGCGGCATGGGGCCGGTCGAAGCTGGCTGCCAATGCGGCAACGCCAGCACTCGACGCAATCAGAGACAGAAGACAGCATCCCACGAAGCTAAAGTCTCTCCCAGCAACGATGGTGTATACGGCCACGCAAGCGACACCAATCACGGGTTGAAACACTGGCCAACCCGACTGAGATATCTCCCGAATTCCCCACGCCACCAGAACAAGAACGGTAGGGAGGCACAAGGTTGAGATTTTCGCTTCTGCTGCCTTCCCCCTGAGAGCAATCCTTAGCAGGTCAAGACCCGTAAGGCATGCGGTAAGGGCGGTAAGGGCGTACCAGATGCCCATCTGAGGAAAGGAGAGCTGTGTTAGCAAGCCAATCAACCCGAGGCTACCGACGTGTAGCATCGCTACCCGTCGAATGAAAACCAGCCTTACGAGGTACTGCTCTTCAGTGATATTTCCCGGAACCTCAAGCGGCTCCGGGATGTAGTTGGGAACGTACATAAGACGATAGGCAACGAACCTAAGCCTTCACCTCAGTGGGTGCTGGCAATCCGAGTCCTTCGAGCTGTTTCAGTATCTGAGCTTTGTCGCCGACCAGCACCAAGAGGGCGTTTTCCAGAGGAATCGACTTGTTGGCAAGGTAGTTGATGTCACTCGACTTAATCGTCGCGATTTCACTCAGATCAGAGCTTATCGTGGAGAATGGCTTTTCAAGCAAATTAAAGCTCATCGCCTGCTGGACGATTCCGTCGTTGCCTGTGAGCGACTGAATCGTCTCGGTTCTGAGAGTGTTCACGGCCTTGACCACCTCTGCATCGGTGATGTCTCCGGTGCGGATCTTGGTGAACTCCTTGAGGAACTCTTTGAGTGATGCCCCCGTCACTTCGGATCGTACATCCGCCGAAGCGGCCAGGAATCCGATGCCGACCGACCGCACGAACCGTGATCCGGCGCCATAGGTGTATCCCTTATCTTCCCGAAGGTTCTGATTGAGGCGGCTGGTGAAGCTACCTCCCAGAATGAGGCTCAATGCCGAGAGCTTCAGACGATTCGGATCGGTTATGTCCGTTGACGGGAACATGAAGCGTACAACGGTCTGTACCGCGCCCGGCTTGTCGACAATCACGACTCGCAAACTCTTGTTTGCTGGCCCCTCATACGTTGGTTTTGTGGCAGCCGTCTTCGTGCCATGCCATGACCCAAGTGCTTTCTCAAGCGAGGCTTTCACCTGAGCGGCGGGAAGGCTACCTGCGACGTAGAGGGATGCGTTCGCAGGTTGGAAGATTCGTGAGTAGGCTGACTTCAGGTCCTCGACCGTCAGGTGGCGAACAGAATCAGGCGTTCCCGAAACTGGGCGACCATAGGGGTGCGATGCGCCCCAGAACTCGCGACTCGCGACTTTGCTGGCAACCGTTCCCGGATCGTCATTCTCCTGCTCTAAGTTGGTCGCGGTAATGCGTTGCACTCGCAGCCACTCCTTCTGCTCGAATTTGGGCCGAACGAGCGCGTCGGAGAAAAGCCCCAGCGCTTTATCGAAATTGGTAGCCGTGACGGCAATGCCAGCCGAAGCCGCTTGATGTCCTGCGTTCGAAGAGAAAGACGCGCCTATGAAATCAAGCGCCTTCGAGAAGGCTTGCGCATCAAGATTGCCTGCGCCGCCCTGGCCGAGCATCGCTGCGGAGAGAGAGGCTTGTCCGAGTTTGTCCTGGGCATCCTGATCAGCACCACCGATGAATTGGGCACCAACCGACATGATGGGGAGTTCCGGCCGATTCCAGTAGGAAACCCTGATCCCGTTGGACAAAGTCATTTCCTCCGGCATCTGAGGCTTGAAGGCACCTGCGCTGGCAAGAATAGGCTTTTCGGCGCGCGGGTTAGGGCCAACTGGATCGTGCTGAGGAACGACGCGAAGGATGACGCGAGCATTGAGGTCAAAGGTCTGCTTGCTGTAAGTCTGAATACCTTTCGTCGTCGCGTTTCGGTAGGTGTCCATCACCCGTTTGAAGGAGTTAGGTTCCCCAAAGTAAAACTCGTATTCATTCAGTTTGTCAGCAACCCTGTCGATGGACTGAAGACCAGATAGGGTTTGGAACTCAAGGCTCGCCGACTGTCGTTTGAGCTCTTCGTTCGTTGGTCCTGCCTTGACGAACTTGGTAAGTTCTTCATCAATCGCCTGCTCCAATTTGTCTTGCGAAGCACCGGGCGCCACCGTGGTATCGATCATAAAGGTCGATCCCAACAGGAGGTCATTTTGTCCGGCGCTGACATCCGTGGCAAGCTTGTCCTTGACGATCAGACGCTGATAGAGGCGGCTATTCAGCCCAGAGGACAGGATCGACGCCGCCAAATTCATCTCCGCATCGCCCGGTTGGTAAGCGGCAGGACTGTGCCAGACCATGATGGTTTTGGAGGCTTGGACCTGATCGGTGACGGTCATTCGTTTGACGCCGTGGAAATTGAGAGATGGGACCGACTTGCGCGGTACATCGTTCTTGCGGGCCAAGGTCCCGAACAGCTTCGCAATGAGCGGCTTGATTTCTGACGACTTGAAATCCCCGGCGACAACCATCGATGCGTTGTTAGGTACGTAGTAGGTTGCGAAGAATGCTTGAACGTCGGTAACCGCCGCGTTGTCCAAGTCCTGCATCGACCCAATCACGCTCGTGTGGTACGGGTGAAGTGAAGGGAACATGATTCCGTTCAGCGCTTCGTAGGCTCTGCCGTAGGGCGTGTTCTCCGTATTCTGGCGTCGCTCATTCTTGACGACGTCTCGTTGGAGATCCAGCTTCTTTTGGGTCATCGTACGACCGAGGTCTTCGAGTCGGTCGGCTTCGAGCCAGAGTAGG
The DNA here is from genome assembly GCA_903833215.1 of uncultured Armatimonadota bacterium. Lineage (GTDB taxonomy): Bacteria > Armatimonadota > Fimbriimonadia > Fimbriimonadales > Fimbriimonadaceae > Fimbriimonas. The sequence goes on along the minus strand of CAILEM010000028.1, from coordinate 26,147 downwards.
GTTGGCAAAAGGTTTGCCGGACCAGAGTCAAAGTAGTTGGTTCGATCTTCGGCGGTCGAGGCATTGTTTTGTCCGCCGCCCCCTTCCATGATCTTGTCGTACTGCCCAGTCGGCACTCGGTCTGTCCCCATGAACATCAGGTGCTCAAATAAATGAGCAAACCCTGACCGATGCTCGGGCTCGTCCTTTGACCCGACCTTGTACCAGATGTTAACGGTGGCGACAGGGAGTGAGTGGTCCTCACGAAGGATCACTGTCATTCCGTTGTCGAGGACATACTTCTCGACTTTGACGTCTTGAGCAAACGCGCTCATCGCGGCAGCCAACAGCACGGCCCCGGTGGTAAGTCTCTTGATCATGGTGGGTTGTACGGAGGAAATCGGCATAAAGTTGTCCCGCGGTAGGAACTTGAATTATGGCTGGATCGAGACACTTCCTCAGATGTGGGCTCATCCATTCCGGTTTGCCAAAGGCAATCCTCTGCAAAAAGCGAAGGGATGATCCGTCGACGGATCTTCCCTGGGATTTGTAACGCGTCTCGACCCGTACGCCGAAGGTGTTCAGTCCTCGGCCCTTCGGCTAAATCGCGCGTGGGTTGTCAACTCGGTATTCCCAAAATTGGGATATCTCCAAGCGTTTCCGGACGCATCCTTTTCAGGGAAGGACTCATCGCGCACCTTGAATACCAGGCAAGGGTCCTCGCGTCCCCATGCCTTCGCTTTTTGGAGAGGATAGCCTTTGGCTAACCGGAGTGGCCCCGTCATGTCGGAGGGTTTGTCGTTACGACGCTATGGGGCCGTTTCGTTGTAAGCTGCTTCGCCCAGGAAGAATCTGTCGTTTCAGGAGCAAACTTCCAATGTACAAACGGCAGGGAATGACCAGTTATTCAGAATCCGTGCCTCGCTCCGGTTTACCAAAGGCAATCCTCTGCAAAAAGCGAAGGGATGCCCCGGTGACGGGGCTTCCCTGGAATATGGGATGCAAAAACGATCCTATGCCAAAGGCATTGCGTCACCGGCCCCTGGAATATCGGTGAATATCGCGTCGAGGTTCCATCAGCTAATCGAGCTGCGACCAGCCATTACCATTGCGACCAAAGAATAACAGGACGTACACGACGACGAGGGAAAGGACCGACATCTCAGCCTGATCAGAACCGGTTCGAGAGTAAAGGCAAATCAGGAACATCGCCAGGCACGAAGTAAGGATTGAGATGAATCCCCAGCGCTTCCAAAAGAGCCTTCCGATTGCCCCTAAGGCGTCAAGGGCACCCGCCAGGAAAATCGGGCCTATCATCCAGTCGGGCGTCGAAGGAGCAGTTCGACGAAATTTATGAAAATACCACTGGTAATTGATCGTTGAGTTTCCCGCACCAATAACCATAGGCCCTAACAATCCGTAGCGGTTCTTTGGTGAGCGGGGACCTGAATACATGTTAGGTCGTGATCTGTATTGAGAAGTTACAGCTTAACGAACGGCAAATTGGGATGAACCCGAGTTTTTGGTAGATAGAATTGGCCGTCATATTTGACCTGTCCGTATACAGAACGACGGACTGCTTGCCTGAGTTGAGAATATGTTCACTGACACCGGCTACCAAGGCCGTTGCGTACCCGAAATTCCTGTGCATCAACGGCGTATAGACCGCGTTAATTGCCATGGTATGCCGAGTGGGTCGAAGAATTGATGCCATCGAAACGGCAACTCCATCGCGGTCCCAAACGAACATCCGCGATTCATTGAGTTTTTGTACAATCTGATTCCTCAATTTCCTTTCCTGAACACATTCGATTCCAAGTGCTTCAGAAGCATGGTCCGCGGTCCAGCGGGTTAGTCTTTCCACATCACCCGTTACTGCTCTCCGAATAAACCCTTCGCAAGTTCTTGGCGGTTTTAGGGATTTGAGTTCATATATTTGATCTTCTCTCGTTGATATCACTGTGCAGTGATTTGCCATGCACCAAGACTGAGCAAATAGCTCTGTTTCCAGAAGCGGACCCACGACCGACGGAATACACAGGCCCGATTCTGATATTGCGCTTACTATGAACGGAATTGCCTCGGTTGGACCTTCACTCAGGATCAGTCCCGATCCTGTAAAGAAGGCTCCGAAAACAGAATTGTCATCAAAACAAACCTGCCCCATAAGTAGCTGGGTCGTTGAAGCATAGTCACGGAGCGCTGTCAAGCGACCAAGGAACAAGCTATTCGCCGCCTCGTGGCTTTCTAGGAACGGACGGATTGCCGCCTCAAATTCCCTCACTGAATCGTATTGAAGCAATGTCATAGAAACAGCCGTGTTAAGATGTTACCTTCCAGAATGAAATCGGCATCTTGCTTCCTGGGGGAGCCTTTCGAAAGGTGGGCCAACTAGACTTGTGGCACTGTGGTGCTGAGTGGCAGGAGAAGGTGCCGCACGATGAGGCCGAGCCCAAGTTTTGAGCAACGGGCAAGCCGAAGAAGTCGGTGAGTGGTCAGAACCACGGCCCTCCCGAGTCGCTAAGTCGTCCTCTTCGGACGCTCCTGAAATTCTCAAGTGAGATCGACGTCCGGGCGCTTTTAGTCTCTGTCTGTTCCCTTCCTAAAACGTGATTTACCGCATCTCCCACTGACTAAGGAACATCCAGGATTTCTCGGACATGCCCCGAAGGCTTGTGAATGACGTGTCGTACAATGACGCATGCTGCTTTTTGCGTCTGTACTAATGACTGTTGGATGTCCCCAACAGGCGCCAGCGAGAAGTAGCCGTGCCGCGTTTTGTCACGCCATGGCGACCATTGAACCTAGCTATCCACGAGCAAGCCGAACAAGATACACCGTTTCCATCTCGGGGGTGAATTCTAAAGTTTGGACACCGGCAGCCGTCAAGCAACTCTTGGGACCTCCTGACGATATCTATGTCGAAGAGGAGTTGCCTCTCTGGAATCATCACGTGGAGGAATGGAGCTACGGCACCCACGGCCCCGGCACGATGGCGACCCTTGGTTTCGTCAGGTTTGAAAACGGAAGGGCAACTTTGGCGGTCGGAGGATACGGCGAGCCGCCTTCCCAGAGCGTGATCGGTGAAGCCGAACTCACTGCTGCGCTGGATACTATTTTCAAAGATGCCGTTGAGAATCGTTATGGAAACGATCCTCTCTGCTACATCAGAGTCGCCAACTTGTTGATCGCAAAAGGGCAGAAGAAGGCCCTCGCCATCCTTGGCGAATATTCGAGACTCGTCAGCGACGGCGAGGAATTTTGGTTATTTTGGCTCGTTCGGGTGGCGTTTACGTCTCGTGAACCTGGAGGCCCATTTGCGACGCCTGGCGTCGGAAATCCCGTTCCGACACCTGCCGCGGCAATCGCGACCTTCGAACCTGCCGGAGTATCTTTCGCATTCGGTCCCGGAAAGCTGGTTTCTACACGTCCCGCGGAGTTAAAACACTGGCCGACCTATCCGATATCGATCGTCAACGGGATCCCCTTCAGCCTTTTTAGTACCTACAAGCAAAACGGACCTTGTGAAAGGTTTTCCTGGTACTTGGCCGATCACAGCAAATGCTGGGTCCTCAAAACACAGCCGATCGCGCCACCCGATGATCCGTTTCTTAGTTACGCCGCCTTGCTTGAATCCACGTACAGGGATCAAATTGGCGGAGGTTGGGGCAGGATGATGAAACCGAATGACCTTCCGCTCGGCCAAGTCCTGTCGCTCGTGAGAGATGTCTACGCGCCGCCGAATTTTAAGAATGATTTCTCGATCCAATCCACCGACTTCGACAAATTCCATCAGCAGTTTCTTGCCACCCACAGCCACTGGGACAAGGTCCAGCAGAAATACGTCTCGGCCGTTTCCAAGCGATAAGGTGGGAGGCACAGCCCCCTGATAATCTCAGAAACCCACGTAGGCGTCGTCTCCGTGGCGACGAGCGGAACGAAGGGTGACGCGTGGCTCATGCGGAAATCAACGCAAACCTGGAGGCAGCTGCGACGCCACGGAGACGTCGACTACGGGGGCTGCGGGAACTTGGGGCTCGTACGCCATCCCAATCACGACGGCACCGGCCACAATGGCGACGCATCCGAGGGCTCGTTGCATTGAGAAACGCTCTTTGAGGAAGATCATGCCGATTCCGGCGGCGAAGAGAGTGCTTGTCTCGCGAAGGGCGGAGACAGATCCCATCGGTGAGTGAACCATCGCCCAAGTGACGATCGCGTAGGCGATGACGCTGGTCATGCCCCCACAGAAAGCCATGGCGAAGTCACTGCGCGAACACTCCAGGATCCTCCGACCGCGTTGGGCGATTTGGATCACGAGGATCGCAAATCCGTAGGTCGAGAAGCACCACACGTTGTACTGCATGGGTAATCCACTTCGACGAGCACCTATACCGTCGACAACGGTGTAAAGTGCGATCACAACTCCGATCGCAAGAGCAACGAGGAGTCCGAGGCGATCCCACTTTTTGGATTCCAACCCAATGCCGATGATCCCGGCCACAATCGCCACGATCCCGAGTGCCTGTACAAGCCCAGGCTTTTCGGATGCGGTAACGAATCCGCCGACTGCAACGAGCATTGGCGAAGTCCCCCTCGCGATCGGATACGCGAACGACAGTTCGTTGAGCTTATAAACTTGCGCCAACAAGGTCAAGTACAACACATGTAGCACCGCCGAGCAAAGGACAAATGGCCAACTCAACCGTGGCAGACCCACGAAGGGAATCAGCGGGGCACAGACCAGAAACGTCGAAATTCCGATCCAACTCGCCGTCCACTGCCGGTCCACGCTATTCCGCAACAGCGCATTCCACCCCGCATGCAGCATCGCGGAAAACAAGACCGCCGCGATAACCGCAAGAGGCATCCAAGAATCCTACCATTCCACATGTGGCACCGCGCGGTACGTGGGCCCTAGGCGAATGGATTTACATTTGGCCCAGGCTCTGCCAGCGAAGTTCCTCGGAAACCTGATATAAGGAAGCCTGGGATGAGAACTTATCTTTGCCATAAGACGACGACGTCTTTTAAGTTGGATGGACGCCTGGATAAGGCACCTTGGACAGATGCAGCGTGGACTGACGATTTTGTGGATATCGAGGGGGAGGGCAAGCCTAAGCCCCGATTTCGCACTCGCGCGAAGATGATGTGGAACGATGAATATCTGTTCATCGGAGCCGAACTGGAGGAGCCACATATCTGGGCATACCAAACGGAGCACGACTCGGTCATCTTCCAAGATAACGACTTCGAAGTGTTCATCGACCCGAACGGAGATAACCACCTGTACGGCGAGTTCGAGATGAATGCCCGAAATACGACTTGGGATCTCTTGCTCATCAAGCCCTACCGCGATGGTGCTCCCGCCGTCAATGGCTGGGAGATCCACGGCATGAAGACGGCCGTTCACCTCGATGGCACGCTCAATGACCCAACCGATACCGACCGGGGATGGAGTTTAGAAATCGCGATGCCTTGGAAAGCGCTCGGGGAAATTGCGGGCAGAACCTCACCGCCCGGCGAAGGCGACCAATGGCGCATCAACTTCTCTCGAGTCGAATGGCACACCGAGATCAAAGACGGCAAGTATCACAAGGTGCCGGGGCTACCGGAAGATAACTGGGTTTGGTCACCGCAGGGTGTGGTCGATATGCACCGCCCCTGGACTTGGGGCTGTCTGCAATTCACGTCCGCACCCTTCGGGGTTGGCACTGCGCGGCCCCTCGATGGGCTGGCCGAACGCACCGCTTTGATGGAGATCAACGAAGCGCAACGCATCTATCGGGCACAAACCGGGCACTGGGCAAAGACCCTGAAGGACCTCGGCGTGTACCCCGAAGGGGCGAGCCTATACGTCACGCCAAGCCTTTACGAGGCGACGATTGGCGACTATCACGTTGATTCATCGTCACGCTTGTGGAAGAGTTGAGATATCCGGCTTAAACGCACCTTGAGGCTCATATAATGCGTATGAGAGGTACGGGAAATGATGCGCGACGTTCACATTCAGCTATCCGAGGAAACCCATAAGCAGGTCGAAAAGGCCGCCAAAGCTCATGGCTACCGGAATGTGGAGAGCTACCTCGCGGAATACCTCTTGCAGAGGTTCCGCGATGGCATCAAGGCGGAATCAGACGTCCCCTTCGCCGCTGTCGTGAAGTCCGAAGTCGCCGCCGTCAAAAAAGAAGCCCGATCCGTTTTCACGAGCAGCCTCGATGCGATCAAGACCGAAATGAAAAAGATCCGCACCGACGCGGATACGAAACCGTGATTCGCGCGGTGTTCACTTTGGCTTGATAACCATCCCGGAAACGCCAATAGCCGGTTCGTATAAAGCAATAACGTGCAGATTGTCCCCTCTCTTTCCGCTCGCGGAAGGAGAGGGAAGGGTGAGGATGGCCTCCATTTTGCGTGCCTTTGGCACCTTTGTTTCTGGAAATATCGATCATCACCTGGTTCGATTTGCAGTTCGACAACTTGGACAACACCTTGGAGGGCTGCGGTGACATGCCGTAGCCGATGCAGGAAATGCCCCGACGGCCGAATGCAAAAAGGATTGTCCCGACTGCATCGGGACCGTTTGGATGGCTGACCCCTCAACCTGCCCTTCTCCCCTGGGGCAGGGCAGAAGGAACCTGAATCGCCGTTTTGCGTTTGCGATATGGGGCACCGTAACCTAAATGAAGATGGTTCGGAACCGCGCAACCTTTGTTTTGGTGGTCACAAAATGCCGTCTGAAACAGACACTGCACGGTGGAAGGATGCCGTTGTTGCGGATGAAGGAATTGCTCCGACAGCCGAATGCAATAAGGATTGTCCCGACTCAATCGGGACCGTTTGGACGGCTGACCCCTCATCCTGGCCCTCTCCCCTGAGGCAGGGGAGAAGGGACCTGAACCGCCATTTCGCCAGAAAGCCTACTTACTCAAATCCGCGTCCGTCAACGCCGCGCGTACCGACTTGAAGGTTAGGGACATGGGCTTTAGGCCGGGGGAGGTGGCGGTTAGCTTTATGGAACCTGGCGTTCCCGTTGCCTGAACGAGGACCATGCAGAGGCCGTGGAAGGCGCTGCGTTGCGATGCCTTGTCGGGTTCGTGGCAGCTTGCGTCTCCGTTGCCGACGCCAGCAACTGATCCTGCTCCGGTTAACGAGAACTTGATCATGTTCGAGGCGTAGGGAACCAAGCGGCCCTTGGCGTCCAGAACCTGAACCTCGACCATCGTGATGTCTTCAGCATCCGCGATCAGCTTCGCGCGATCCGTCTTCAGAACAATCGATGCAGGTGCTCCCGTGGTTTCGACTCGATCTGTCGTGATGACCTTGTGAACAACATAGCCCTTTGCCACCAGCGCGCCAGGCACGTAGTTCACGTTCCACTCAAGATGCTCGTGAGGAGGCATCTTCTTGGTGCCAAGGCTCTTGCCGTTTAAGAACAGCTCAACCTGCTCGCAGTTGCTTTGAACCCAAACGTTGATGGGCTTGCCCTCTTTTCCTTTCCAGTTCCAGTGTGGATACACGTGAACGGTCGGCTTATCGCCCCACCACGATTTGTAGTAGTAGTACGAATCCTTGGGGAAGCCGCACATGTCCATGATGCCGAAGTGGCTGTTGACGCATGGCCAACCGTACGGAGTTGGCTCGCCTTTGTAGTCAAAGCCGGTCCACACAAATCCACCAGCCGCATAGGGTCTGTCCGCGAGCGCCTTCCAAGCAACTTGTGCCGTCTGTGCCCAGGGTGGCGCATTGACATCGTATGCACTCACATACCCCTTGACAGTGTCGTTGACGTATTCCCCGCGGGTGCTCACCGCACTCGCCGTTTCACTGCCGTAGAACGGCATCTTTGGAAACTGCTTGTGGAAGCCATCATAGCCGCCCGGGTTGTAGTTGGCGCCCTGCAGGTCTTGGACGTTCGAGATTCCAGATCCCCAACCGCCGTTCATGGCGCAGGAGATCGGGCGGGTCGTATCCCAGCGATGAACTTCTTTCATCATCGCCAAGAAGATCTTTCCGCCCTCAGGGGAACCCTGGAGAGGCTCCTCGTTGCACATCGACCACATCACGATGCTTGGGTGATTACGATCCCGAAGGATGAGCTCTCGAAGTTCAGGGAGGTCGTCGTAGGTTGCGCCATGAGGGGTCTTGGCACCGATGGCGTTGCCAAGGTGCCGGTTCTCGTCCATCACCACCATGCCGAGCCGGTCGCATGCGTCGAGCAGTTCTTTGGCAGGCGGATTGTGGGAACAGCGATAGGCGTTGGAACCCATCTCTTTCAGCTTTTTGATGCGCCATTCCAGCACGCTATCTGGCATCGCGATACCGACTCCGATGAAGTCTTGGTGGTTGCATGTGCCTTTGAACTTGACCGATTTGCCGTTCAGGAAGAATCCCTTGTCGGCGTCATAGCGAAGGGTTCGAATTCCAAAAGACGTGTCCACGGAGTCGGTTGGAACCGACTTGCGCTGAACCTGAGCAACGATGGTGGTGCGCAACGTATAAAGTTGAGGCTTCTCGATCGACCAAAGCTTGGGGTTCGCGACCGAGATTTGTTGTGTCACTTCTCGCGAGTGGTACTTGCCGATTGCGCTTCCTGACTTTACGGTCACAATGGCTTTGCCGGTTGGATCGATGACTTCGGAGACCACCGCACAGTTCTTCTCTTTGGCGGTGTCGTTGGCAACGAGGGTCTTGACCGTCAGCATCGCCATGGATCCACGCATCTCGGAGGACACGAAAGTGCCGTTAGGAGCCACATGTACCGGGTCCGTCACATCCAGCCAAACATGGCGGTAGATCCCCGCCCCCTCGTACCACCAACCTTCCGATTGGCGTGGGTCGACGAACACCGACAGTTCGTTCTTTGCGCCGTAATGCACGTACGGGGCAATGTCGTGTCGAAAGCCGATGTAGCCGCTGCTGTGCTTACCCAGCTTGTGACCATTGAGCCACACGATAGCATTCCGATACACGCCATCGAAAGCAATCGACAGGTCCTTGCCCTCAAAGCGCTTGGGCACCGTAAACGTCTTTCGGTACCAAGCGGGAATCTGGGGCAGCGAGCCGTGGCTGGCATCGGCGGTTGGAGTGAACTTGCCTTCAAGCAGATAATCGTGGGGAAGCTGGACGGTGCGCCAAGCCGTATCGTTGTACGTCGGCTTCGCAAATTCGGGAACATCGAGATCCTTGGCCGCGCGTAAGGTCACAGGACCCATGATTCCGCCACCGCCATCGGTGTTTTCGACAAGAACCATCGCAGTGTTGGTGGAACCTTCCTTCCAAGCACGGTCGATGTCGACATCAAACGCTTCGTCCCAAACGTAGTGCTTTTTCAGAAGCATGCCGTTGATGAACACTTCGCAGTTGTCGTCCACGCTTTCGAAATGAAGAATCCGCTTGGCACCGTTGAGGGCTGGCAGCTTCGAGCCAAGATCGGCGCGGAACCAAGCAAAGCCTTTTCGGTTTCGGAACGTATCTATCCCGACCCTCGCACGGCGCCACTGAGCTTTGCTCATGCTCTCGGGGATGGACGGAACACTCAAGTCGGTGATGCCGAGGGCCATCGCCCATTGCCAGGCGTTGATGGGAGTGCCTCCCATCGATGTGTTGGGGTCGATTCGGAATCGCCAATTGGAGTCGAAGCGAATGTGTTCGCGGGCGGTGGTACCGCCAAAGGCAGGTGGCGCAGCAACCCCACAAATGGAGGCTGCCACCGTTGCCAGAACGAGATTTCGGTAGTTCATAGGCGTGTTATTTTTGTTGATTGAGTCTGTGAATGATCTAGGCGATAAAGATCGTCAATTTCGACTGTGAAGGCAGAATTCGGGAGCCTTGCGCGTCGTTAAGGAGTTCTCCACCCTCCACCAACTCAGCGTTGTCAATTCCCACGAGGAGGATTTGCCAATCGCCCTCGCCTTCGACTTCGGCTTGAATCGCCGAGCCGGTGCGGGTAACGCGAATACTCAGGGCTGTCTCACCGGTCAGGGTCGGAACGGTGGCGGTTGCCTCGGCACCGTCTTCCAGTTGGTAAATCCGGAAAGTCACGCCTTTCGCATAGTCGTAATCAGGCTTGGAATCGTCGGCACCAACGGGAATAATCGAGTTTGGACGTACCAAGAGTGGGGCACTCAGGAATCCATGCGTTTCGGTGACCCATGCTGGCCCGGTCACTACCGTGTCGGTAATGAAGTTTGTCCAATTGCCACTCGGCACGTAGTAGTCGATCCTTCCGTCGGAAGACAGAACCGGTGCCACCAGCAGCCTATCGCCAAGCAGGTACTGACGATCCAGGTAGTCCGAGGTCGGATCTCCGGGGAACTCGAGCATCATCGCTCGCATCATCGGCAGACCGGTTCGGCTCGTTTCGACAGCCTGAGCAAACAGGTACGGCATCAACCGGCACTTCAGCTTGGTGAAAAAGCGCAGCACGTCGACGGCTTCGGTGTCGTAAACCCACGGCACTCGGTACGACGAACTTCCGTGCAGTCGGCTGTGCGAAGACAGCAGGCCAAACGCGATCCAGCGCTTGTAAACCTCGACGGGAGGCGTGCCCTCAAATCCGCCGATGTCATGGCTCCAATAGCCAAAACCGGAGAGGCACAGCGACAACCCGCCGCGCAGGCTCTCTGCCATCGATTCGAAGCTGGAATAGCAGTCACCACCCCAGTGCACCGGGAACTGCTGGCATCCGGCGGTAGCAGATCGCGCAAACAAAGTCGCTTCTCCCTCGCCGCGTTTCTCCTTCAGCACGTTGAACACCGCCTGGTTGTACAGGTACGGGTAGAAGTTGTGCATCTTGACCGGGTCGGAGCCATCGAAATACTCGACATCGGTTGGAATGCGCTCACCAAAGTCGGTCTTGAAGCTGTCAACACCCATGTCGACGAGCCCGCGCAGGATCTCGCTAAACCACTCGGTCGCGGCAGGATTCGTGAAATCCACGATTCCCATCCCAGGCTGCCACTGGTCGGTTTGCCAGACGTCTCCGTTTGGCTTCTTCAGCAGATACCCCGCCCCCATTCCTTCTTGGAACAGGTGTGAGCGCTGCCCGATGTAGGGGTTGATCCACACACAGATGCGAAGGCCGCGCTCCTTGAGCCGCTTCAGCATGCCGGGCGGGTCAGGGAAGGTGCGGGCGTCCCATTTGAAGTCACACCAATTGAATTCGCGCATCCAGAAGCAGTCGAAGTGGAACACATGCAGGGGCAAATCGCGATCCGCCATCCCCTGGATAAATTCGGTACACGTCTGCTCGTCGTAGCTGGTGGTGAACGACGTCGTCAGCCACAGACCGAACGACCAAGCAGGCGGGAGAGCCGGTTTGCCAGTAAGCGCCGTATATTTCTCAAGCACCTCGCGCGGCGTTGGCCCGTAGATCACGAAGTACTCCAGCGATTGACCAGGCACGCTGAACTGGACTCGAGAGACCTTCTCCGAAGCGACCTCAAATGAAACGTCGCCGGGGTGATTGACGAATACTCCATACCCGCGGTTGGTCATGTAGAACGGAACACCCTTGTAGGCCTGGTCGCTGCCCGTGCCTCCGTCTTTGTTCCACGTTTCGACGACTTGCCCGTTCTTTACGAACGAGGTAAATCGCTCGCCAAGGCCGTACACGCATTCGCCGACCCCGAGCGTGAGTTGTCCCATCACGAACACGCCCTGGTCCTCCCAGTTCATGTAACCGATGCCACGATCGGGGCTGCGAGTCACCACGTGATCATCCGCCAAGAACTCGATTCCGAAGTTCGTCTTGGATATTCGAGCTTGCAGCTTGCCCGCCGTCAGTTCGGCGGCCGTTTCGCTGATCGTCACCGTTGCTGCGTCGGTGGATGACGGAAACAGAGGATAGCGAGGGCCTTTATCACGCTCTCCGACGAAGTGGGCCACCTTCACGCGAATCACGTCCGCCATGGGTGAACTGACGTCGAGCGTGAGCAATGGACCTTCCAGCGTGTCGCCGCGATGTCGAATCTGCCGGGTCGGAGCGTAGATTCTTAGCGAGTCGCCAACCGCCTCACAGTCATAAGCTTCGGCCGCGTAGCTCGCACGCACGCCTTTCTGCATCATCCAATTGCCGTCTGAAAACTTCATCCCTGCTCCCTATTCTTTACTGTCTTGCTTTGATAAATCCGACTGAGGTCTGAAATCGAGGTGCCTGGCGGCTTGATTTGCCCTGGCCACGACACGAAGTAAGCCCACTCGACTCCGAATTGGTGCATTCGCGGGATATCAGGCACGCCGCCGAATTCGCTTATCGCGAGCATCTTCTTCCCGTCGAACTCTTTCTTAAGCCGATCCCAGGTACTTCCCAACGTGTCCGAGTGATCGCTGGGATAGGCGTCGACGCCGAGCACGTCCACATAGGCATCACCTGGGTACCACGCGGGATTGTCTCCGACGGTAAACACCCAGATCAGGTTGTGTAGCTTATGAACCTCGGTGAGACGGTGGAACATCAGCCGCCACAGCTTTACGAACGGCTGTGGGCCCTTTGCTCCCCACCAGAACCAACCCCCATCCGCCTCATGAAGGGGTCGCCACAGGACAGGAACGTTGGCATCGGAAAACTTCTTGAGTTGGATGGCAATCGCGTCGATGTCGCGAAGGAGTAGCTTGTAGTTCTTCGAACTGGGATCGTCGATCGCGGCCGAAAGGTCGAAAGTGGTGGCGTTGGTGTAGAAGCCCTTGTACCAACTCGCATCGACGTCCTTGCCCTGTTTGTCCTTCAGCATCTTGTCGATCAGGTCGGTGGGGGCATTCCAGTGCCAAGACATCGTCACCAGCTGCCCCGATTTCGCCTTTGCGATGGCATTCTCGGTCAGGTCTTTGGGAGCAGGATTTCGTTCGACTCGCGAAGGAGAGTAGTCCATGAAGTCGGCACCATAGATGGCAGGAATCCGGTGCGTCGACCCCGCGATGTAGTTGCTATCGTCGTCGTTGTATTGCCCGGAGAGCGTTTGCGATCCGTAGGTTTTCGCGAGTTTGCCAAACAGCGCTTTGGCGCTGGCCGCCGCGTTAGGGTCGACAAGATTTAGAGGTAAGGATTTCAGAGATCGGTCAATCTTTGCGGGCACGAATTCGACGTAGTCAATATCGTAGTATCCCCAGCCCTTATCGATCTCCACGGAGTTGGTACCTGCCGCAAGCTCGACCTTTCCCGCCGAAGCGGTCGCAAAGACATCGGCGGTAGGGGCAAACATGCCCGAGGTGCGATGGCCGTTGACGCCGAGTTCATACCCCTTCTTTCCGCCAGGTGCGCTATATCGAATGAACGCCTCGTAGATTCCCGGCTCTGCTGTGAACTTCATGACGACTTTGTCGCCCTCTTTAGTGAAGCCGGTGACGTAACCCTTTCCGGAAAATCCAGGTCGTGTACTGGCGACTATTGGGCCGATAAGCTGGCCATTTTCAGCTTCTACGCGAACGGTCGTTTGTTGGACTCCGCCGGTCGTTGCGGACATAGCCAAAGCAATCAAGATTGCGTGCATTTATTGTAGTTTAGTTCGAACGGAAGGGCAATCGATCCACTTAGCCGGTAAGGTTTTGCGTGCCCCTTCCTTTTGCCGGCCCGCTAGCCGCCCTGCTGCTAGCACCGACTTGCTTGAATACGTCTCAGCTTGGCCAACCTGGCCCGTCGATCGTGTTTCATGGGGTCAATCCTGGGTTTCTCGATCGCCGAGTCAGCCCGACTGCGGACTTCTATCGGTTCTCCAACGGTTCCTGGCTCGATAAGGCACGCATCCCGAACGACGAAGCCAATATTTCGGCGACAGCCCAAGCCCGGCAGCGAAATGAGGAGATGATCTGGAAGATCGTGGCGCCTACCGTTTACGATAATAGTGCGGTGGCGGGCAGCCCCGAGCAGATCGTTGGCGAATTCATCCGAACGGGTCTCGATCAAAATCTCGCCGATCGGCTTCGCGCAGAACCCATCCAGCCGGAGTTGCGCCGCATTGAGGCGATTCAAACTCGAGGGGACTTGGTTTCTGAGTTGGCCCGACTTCACCGACTTTCGATCGGTGTCGGTTTTTGCGCCAATGTGAGTTTCGACTTCCTCAACAGCTCCCACAAGATTTTGAGCCTGTCCCAAGCCGGCTTAAGCCTGCGACGCCGTAGCCCTTACCTGGACCAAGACGATAAGGCCCGGTCGCTTCGAACGAGATTGAGTGCGATCATCGAAAAGTCTCTCCTTTTGGTTGGAGATTCACCGCCTTCGGTTTCGCGATCGGCGCGAAGGGTTCTCGCCATCGAAACGAGGCTTGCCGAAGCGAGTGTCCCCGAAAGTGAAACGGGTAGCGTCGAGCAGAACTTCCATCGCCTCAGCCTCTCCCAATTGCAGGGGCTCGCACCCAATATCGACTGGCCCCGGTACCTCAAGGAGTTGGGCACCCCCGATTCCATCGCGGTGAATGTCGAGCAGCCGATATTCCTTAAAGCATTTTCTGAACTTGTCGGCCACGTGCCGATTCGGGATTGGAGGATTTACCTTCGTTGGCGCCTGACGAGTGCGGCATCCCCCTTTCTGTCGTCCCAACTCGCTGAACAGTCGTTCCAACTTCAGTCCGCACTGATGGGGCAGGAATTCGAGCGAAGTCGAAGCGAGGTGGTCCTTGAAGAGGCCGACGCGTGCCTCGGCAATGAATTAGGGCAGCTCCTGTGTCGTACCGGGTTTGGTCTGCACGCGAAGGGCAAAGTCGTAACCATGGTGCAAAGCATCCGAGCTGCCATCCGCGACAAGATTGAGCACCTGGATTGGATGGGGCCGGTAACGCGACGGAAGGCGCTTGAGAAGCTAGACAAGATGCAGGTCAGCGTTTGCTATCCCGAACGGTGGCGTGACTCGACCGAGCTTGTGATTAACGACAGATCGTTTCTGGAGAACGTATTTCGCGCCCGGGAGTTTGAATTTCAGCGTCAGTTGAACAAGATCGGAAAGCCGATCGATCGCTCGGATTGGGACGTGAGGTCTTATGCGGTGGACGCCCGCTATTCGCCGAGCCTCAACGCGATCATCCTGCCTGCTGGAATCCTGCAGCCCCCCTACTTCGATATCGAAGCCGACGACGCCTCGAATTACGGTTCCTTCGGCACCGTGATCGGGCACGAGATTATGCATGCCTTCGACGGCCGTGGACGCAAGTTCGACTCGGAAGGCAATCTCAAGAACTGGTGGTCCAAGCTCGATGGGCTGCAATACGACATGCGTCAAAGGGACTTCGTGGCCCAGTACGATGGCTATCACGTGCGCGACAACCTGCACATCAACGGCAAGCTGACTCTAGAAGAGAACGTCGCCGATCTCGGTGGCGTGACCGCCGCCTTCGCTGCCTTCCGCCGGTCCTCCAACGTCGCCAACCTACCTTCCAGCGATGGTTTCACCCCCGACCAAAGGTTCTTCATCTCCTTCGGCCAGCTCTTCCGAAACAAAATCCGCCCCGAGTCCGAGCGAATGACCCTAGAATCCGACCCTCACGCCCCACCCGAATTCCGAGTCAACGGAGTCCTACAAAACTGCCCCGAATTCTACAAAGCCTTCCACGTAGCCCCTCCAAAAACGCAACTGCGGATTTGGTAGAAATACAAGGCTGTAGGACAAATCCAACGCCTTTGCCGAATTTATGGGCCGCAGCCTATCGATCCAGCAGGTGAATAACGACACCGATGCCCTCGCTCGCGGCCAAGCGGGAGAGGGAAGGGAGAGGGTAAATCCGGTCCATAAAAAGCGTCGAGGCAACGCCGAGACTCCAATAAACTGAATACCCGATCAGTACCACAATCCCAAAAATACCGGCGCAATACGGCACAGGTGAATCGTCACGCCAAGTTCGCAAAGGCGCGCAAAGTGAGACGAAGAATTGTGAGGCCGAGAAGGCCAAGGGCTGTCGGCAGAAGCAGAGCACCGCGCCACCGATTTCCTCTTACGCGTCCGAGCGGGGGAGGCTAGGCGGGGGAAATCCGGTCCATAAAAAGCGTCGAGGCAAAGCCGAGACTCCAATAAACTGAATACCCGATCAGTACCACAATCCCAAAAATACCGGCGCAATACGGCACAGGTGAATTGTCACGCCAAGTTCGCAAAGGCGCGCAAAGGAAGACGGGGCCTCAAGAGGACTCCATATCCAAAATCTCTCTCAACAATGGGAGGCACTTGCCACCGATACTGTCGCTTGCGGTCAAGTGAGACACCAGCATTGACACGACAAGAGGGCAGAAACGAAAACCCACGGAAGCAATCCATCAAAGTAGCTCCCCCAAAATTCCCAGTTTCAACGTCCTAGAAGAGTCCGTTGTATTCTTCGTGTGTACCGATCCAAAACCAGACCCAGTCCTCGCCATCTTTCGTGCAGAGGGCACGGTAATGACCGCCTACGCGAACCGACCAAACGTCTTCGCGACTCTTCCACGGTTTGAAGTTGAGGCTTGGGTGCGTATGGTCTTGGCTCCAAAGCGTAAAATTCTTGCGTGCAAGAATTTGGACTCGGGGAGGCAGCCCGTTGAACATTTCCCAGAAGCCAGGATCGCACTTAGACGCCAATTTACGCTGGGAACTTCCGAGTTCTACCTTCACGATTAGCTTGTCTTGCCTTGGTAGCCATCTCATCAACGCTAAGTTGATTGGTTTGCTTTGAAGGGCTCTCGTTATCAAGCACGGTCAAACGAAATCTCTCGGTCGGATACTTTTTCGCATACTCAGATATTTCAACTCCGGTGCCTTCGAAGTTTGGGAGATCATGACTGGCCATTTTGAAAACTCTCGGTTATTCTACGCCAAGCAAGGCGAATCTGGTAGTCGATGTTCTCGTCCAACTGGAGAGGCTAAGTGACGGAAATCCGGTCCAAGAAAAGCCTCGCGCCACAGTCAAGGTGTGCGACATTGAGTTGCCAGCCTTGGACACTCTCGATATTCCTACCCCGTGCCCACGGCGTGCAGTCCACTACGCCCTGATTCGGACAGCACAGGAGTAACCACCGAAGTTGCCGGCGCGGAGAACCGCAATTCTCGAAGCTCCAAGTAGCTGGAGAGTCCAGAATTGCCGTAGAATTACGTGTGGCCATGAGAAATATCACAGTTTCACTGGACGATGAATCCTACCGCACGGCGCGTATCGTGGCCGCCCAGAGGGACACTTCGGTGTCAGCCCTTGTCAAGCAGTTCTTAACGAGTCTATCCGTGGAAAACGAGGTTGAGCGCCTCAAGGCCTTGGAGCGAGAGGCAAGGGAAAGCATCAAAGGATTCAGTGCCTCGGACAGAATTCCTCGTGATGAACTCCATGAGCGGCGTCCGTGAAGCCCAGACATTTCTTCGACACGAATGTTCTGCTTTATTCCATAAGCTCGGATGCATGCGATCAAGCGAAGAGACAGCGTGCGATTGATCTGCTCGACGAGGACGGCGGAGCCCTTTCGATTCAGGTCCTGCAGGAGTTCTATGTTCAAGCAACAAGACCCACCAGAGCTGTCAGGGCGAGCCACAACGATGCCCTCAAGTTAATTTCGAGTTGGAAAAGGTTCGCAGTGCAAGACCTAACGATGTCAGTATTCTCGCAGGCGCTAAAGATCAAGGAAGCATTTGGATTTTCCTACTGGGACAGCGCCATTATCGCAGCCGCTGGCGAACTGGGTTGCGAGCTTCTCTATTCAGAGGACATGTCCCATGGTCAAAGAGTCATGGGTGTCAAGATCGTGAATCCATTCGAATAAAGTTGCGGCCCGGCACAGCCGGAACTCAACGACTCCCACCAAATCGCAGCACCACAAACTCTGGGAAATACGGCATCGCACCGTCTCCGATTTCCTCTCAAGCGGCCAAGGTCGCGACTAGCCCTGCCTCAATCAATTGTCCTGATTCGGATTTCAAATGAATTTCGCATCTCGTTTCGGAGGGCAGCAAAGAAGCATGCCTTAACTTACGTTGATCGGCGAGGACCACAACCACTGCCAAGCCGAGACAATTAGCAAGGACCCCCACCAAGCAGACAATTCGTGTATGTGGGGACTCCTTGCTTGAAGCAGCCATATACGCACCCAAAGGGATAGAGACGATCAAACTGGTCCAGCCCAACAGGACGAATGGCAAGGTCAGAATCGCGGCTTGACCGTCAAAAGCAAATATGCTCCCGACAATATATGTAAGAAGGAAGCAAACAGATGGGCTGGCCAAGGCAACGAACGTGAGTTTCCGTAGGTGAGCTATCGTCATATCAGTCGTTCACTGTAAGGAGGCACATCAGGCAATGTCATGCTTTTTGCATACGGCAAGACTGTGGCGTGGCAAGTCTCGTCGCACGGGATCTCGTCCCAATTCTCCGATTTGCTTTTCGCTTCATTGATTAAATAATACTTAGCAGCCAAAGGGTATGGGGCCTAGCCCTGCCACACGAATCTAGTGAGTCGCTAAATAGCAACTCAATCAAAACCTCGTTGTGCGCCTCGCGCAGTCAGGCCGAATCACATCCACCACAATCCAATCAACGTTTTTGTGGCTTGCCGACCATAGGCAAAAAATCGACTCCATCTGTAGCCGTATTTCGCAGTTCCTTGAATTTGCTTTCCACAGTAAACTCTTCACCCTTCGCGCCCTGGTATGCGTTTAACTTAAGATGGTCGCCGTGCATAGTCCAAGTGCCATGCCCGGGCAGTGATTCATAAGAATATTCGCCGCCTTTCCTGATTTCCAGGTACAGCGCCCTTGTTGGCGGGCTGGACGGATAACCCGAACTCTTCCACCACCCAACGGGTGACGGGGCAGGAGTCGTGTCGAATTGCAAAGCTAAAATACAGATTGCGCCCAAGGCAACTAATGCGATAATCAAATGCGGCATTCGGCGAGTTAGCAATAGTAACACCACCCAGGCTTTCGGCATCTCTGCTCGTCCAAGAATGGCGGACCCACCCAAGCTTCTTGCATTTTTCGTAATAGATCAGGCGGAATCAGCCGCATCTCAGCCTTGTAAATCGCCTTATCTGCTCGCCGAATTGGCATATTGCCTAGATCTTGCCCACAATCATGACAGGGGTGCCGACAGAGAATTCGACGAGGAGTCTGCCTCTTATCCCCGGGGTTTTGTCTTCCCAGCCTCATGCTCAGCAAGCGCTTCGTCAGCTAGGTCACTCAGTTGACCCTGTGATTCCTTGAATAGCTTTGCCCACCGACGCTCCGACCGCATCTCCTCAAGAAGCACAGCACCAAGTGCCTCCTGGTCCTTCTCAGGAAGCTTTTTCGCGAGTTCGATAGCCTTGGCAAGTGTGTTGCTCAAGGCCTGATTATACAGCCTGTTGTCGATCAGTCAGAGCGGCGCGGAAAAGATATTGCGAGACCACGACTTTCACCTAATCTGTATATTTAGTGAGAAAATAAATGTGGAAAGCAGAAAGAAGGTTCTGTATGGTGATGGATTTACGTCGAATGCGCACCTTCGGAAACTTGATAACCTTTGAGTGGAAATCAAAAAGCAATTCGATGGAAAAAACTACCAATATTACGTTCGTCGACCGAGCTTCATTTAGGGGGAGACAACGCGGACCTGGCTGGTTGACAAAACAATCGCCACCTCGTCCAGAGTGAGTCAGGCAAGGTTGACCCACAGCGCACGACGATTACGCCGGAGTCCCAAACCGTAACCCCTCCAGTTGTACGGTACGGCTCCGAGATAGACACGAAATCCACATTTGGCATCTTGCTCGAAACTGACTTTTGCTTCCAGGTCATCGAATGACTAGACGATGTTAAAAGAGTAAATCCAAGTTGCTTAAGCTCCTGTCCGGCCACTTCTTTTACCTTCTTCACGTCGCCGGGCCAAGTGTAGACTCTCTCTTCGCCTATTTCAGTGCTCGAAAGGTATTCGCCAACTGTGACGTCGCGGATCGGTTGACCAACCAGAAACCGGAAAGAATCCACAACAGATGGTCTGACAGAGCATGCAAAACAAACAAGAACCACGACACTTATGGCGAAGATAAAAGTCGCAAAGCTTAATCTCCGTAAGAAGCTGTGCCCGTGTCGAAGGTATTGGCAACAATCACTGAAACTGAACATCCTTCAAATCTTGAAAACGGCTAGGATCATCTGATATTTTGGGGGATGCGAAGGGCAGTTCGGCTGCCCTTAGCCTTCACCTACCTGGTTCTCCAGATCTGAGGGCCATCCGGGCTTGCCTTTCCAATGCAGGTGTTTTCTGAGACAGTCCTCTAGGATGGACTGCGCCCTTTCTGGCGGACAACCGGCGTCGTCCCAAACGACGTTCTGCCAATCCATTTCAAGTTCGTTTCTTGGGAAATCCAAACCACTTTCATTACTTGCCTTTCGCAGGTTGTACAAGCCCCCAAAACAACATGCTGCCCACAGGTTCCTTTTCAGTGAATAGGAGCCCATTTGTCTTCACCAATCTCCCCGAAGTAGCAGTGCCCAGAATTCAAGGCGGAGACAACCTCTCAATCATCTCTGCCCACAGACTAACCATATCGGGCAGGCTAAACCAAGGGCCGAATTCGTCAATGTTGCGAAGGAAATCCTCAACCACCAAGCATTGTCCCAAATTCAGTTCTGCTTGATCTGTCCGCCGAAGAATAGCGGCGACAAACAAATGGATTTCGTCGGTGATCAGTTCTTTGTCGTCATCCGATGCTGAGAAGTAACACTTGATGAAATGAGCCAGGTAGTACCCAGCCGCTCCGGGGGCACCCCCGCTGCAAAGCCAGGCAAGGCTGTGCTGTGGTACTTGTTGGTTGCACGAGATCTTGTCCCAATACTTGCCGCTGAAGGCAACGTCTGCTTCGTGGTCTTCCAGAGTAGTTGGATTCATCCACGCAACCGGCAACGTGGGTGGCGGACCCACCCAGGCTTCCTGGATCTTTCGTAATAGGTCATGCGGAATATGCCCAATCTCATCTTTGTGAATCGCCTTCTCCGCTCGCCTATTTCGCTTCATTGTCGATCCCTTTCC
Source organism: uncultured Armatimonadota bacterium (assembly GCA_903833215.1). Taxonomy (GTDB): domain Bacteria; phylum Armatimonadota; class Fimbriimonadia; order Fimbriimonadales; family Fimbriimonadaceae; genus Fimbriimonas. The sequence goes on along the minus strand of CAILEM010000028.1, from coordinate 5,223 downwards.
AAGCCTCAATCGCAACCAAAGTAAATCATACAAGGCAAATTTTGGGCTGAAAGTGATATATCCGAACCGTGCAAGGGTCTGTTGGCGGTGGCAAGTTCAACCTGGACATTGTGGGAGACGACCGAGCCAGCAATTCCGCCGAAATCTCGTTGTGCATGCAGACAGTGGCACTTTGTCAGGCAGAATTGAGCATGTGCGTTTGTGTCTCACAGGGTGTTCGCGGCAACTGTCGTCCACCCTCTGGTGGCCCCAGCACTTTTGCTTCGCGGGATGCGGATTGTAGAAACAAGTTCCGGAAGCGTAACGTCTGTACGCACAGCCAAGGGTGGCCCAAGTAGGTGGAATCCGCTCCAGGTTCAGAACTCCGGCAGCGCTTAGTTGCTGAATTCCCGGCGATCGTGATCCACTGGCCCTCTCCGGACCTAGACTTCGACCTTCGGTGGTGTCAGGAGGCGCTTTTGGCACTTCCGTGGACGGCGTTGCCCCTTGACACCATCCTGATGAATCGGGAATGCACCATTTATCTTTCTGCCGAGCAGGTTCTCTCGTGCTTGCCTGCTTTTCTTGATGCCGCGGTTCAAATGGCGGAAGGTGGGCAAATTGGTGAATTCTACGATTGCATTACTTTCCTGAGAATGACCGTCACAACCGATTCTGTTCTGGTCCCGCTCACGTCCCATGCGCACCGGATACTCATCTCTGACGTCCTTCTTGTGGTGGCTCAGTTCATGGAGAGAATAAGAGAATCAGAAGACAGTGCAACGTGGCGTGAACATAGCCTTGGAATCCGTGTTCGAATAACATTGGAATCCGTGTTCGAATTGAATTGGAATCAGTGTTCGATTTCCGTTGGAACGCGCCGTAGCCGAGCAACATCCTTGATCTACTTCATCTCTAATGGTCTCCAGGGCACCTCACGCTCCTTGGTCCGCAAAGGAGCACAGCTACGAGGCGGGACGAGGAAACCCTAGCTGGAGAAACTCAAATAAAGCGGGTGTCCGCTTTCAGCGACACTGCTGTCCGCTTTGCCCGCTACGCCTGTCTGAATTCAGGAAGATTCTGCAACAATTGAGTCTGGAGGCTAAAATCCACTTGCTTGGAGATACAAACCCGCTCAATAAACGCATTTTGACAATGCAAAGCTTGATGGGATCAATGTTTCGATTGGAGATCCTTAACAAGATCGCGTTCAACTAATGTCTTAGTATTCAGAATTCGGACGGTGTGCTCGCCGCCAGAGTTTATAAATAAATAGCTGATAGTATCAGGTTCGAAACTGCATTCTGGCTGATACATGTTAAGCGGAAGAGCCTTAATCGGGACTAGACCCGGAGTTAGCAAAGTCGATAGCGCCCTATCGTGAGTCACGACAATGTTTCCGGTAGAGTCGAACGATGCGTCATGAGCATCCTCCATCGGTGATCTCTTAAGGACCTTTCCAGACGTTGTATCAATGACAGCAATGGTTGTCTCTCTTGGGCCGGAGTTTTCTACGCATACAAGCAGCCTTCCATCACGCGACCATCTCGGTTTCGAGCCGCCGACTCTTCCACCAGCGTCTGTCCAAGTCTCTTGTCCGATTTTTGGGCCAAGTATCAAGATCCCGAAGTCAAACCAGTCATACGGCTGACGCCGTCGTCCGCTAGTTGCGCTTCCCAAAACTGCAATCCTCGATCCATCCGGCGAGATAGAGGCGAATGGAGTTGTCTTATAGCCTAGATTAGGCTGGAAGTCTGTGATATTGCTCTGGTCATCAATCCAGTAGAGCTTAAGACCATGGGCTTCACCTATGCCAGCCGCGATCAACAGGTCCCCTGAAACCTTCGACTTGCCGAGTGCCCGCACGTAGGCAAACGGTGTTTTTAGGGGTTCGAGTTTCTGCGTCGTTCTGCCGAATACTCGAAGCACAGACCTGCCACCCATGGGTTCAGTGAAGTACACCGAACTAAGGTCACCTGAGATCGAATATGTCGGTAATTGGAGATCTCCCGAGATTTCTTTTTGTGGGCGATTGCTATCATCCCAAAGGACCCAGCCAATGAAGCCAACGACAACCAGACAACATGCCGTGACTAACCCCCCAAAAAGAAATAGCGGCCAAATGTCGCGAAATCGTTTGGTCACAACCTGGTTTCTCATTTACTCGCTAGAATGGCCACAACCACACTGGACATCCAGCGGCAATTCCACAAGAGTAGAAAAGAAGCTTCCTTTTTACGTCGGCGCAATCGTCGGCATAGCATTCGCAAGCACTAACTTCCTTGCACATGTGTATGTTGCAAAGGCATTGAGTTGCTGGATCGCCGTATTTCCAAACTGTGCCTAGACAGCTGTCATGCTTTTGACATGCCATGTCTAGGCAGTCGAGAGGGGGAGCGTTACCTTCACCGTACACGTCCAATCCGCAATATCTACCATATTTGAATGTCAAGTATTCGCTAACTGGCCACCCAATAACTGGCCCGTACCAAGTCGGCGTCGGATCAGGCGGCCGGATTCCGATTGATGCGGTAGGGTACCAGGATTCGCCAGGATATGACCGCCGCGGAGGCTTCCTGCCTTCGCTCGCACATTTATCGTAGTAAGCGCTAGCTATGGCATCGCATTGTTGGTAGCAGTCTATAAAAACGTTGCGGCTATGGTAACACCAATCGCAGTAACTGTATACCGACTCGTTTGTCGCAGAGTCGCAATTTATGTCTGTCGGAAGCGGTGCCTGCCAAGCAAAACATGACGGAGTAGGGCGAAGACCGCTTGCGTCGGTCCACCTTGTAGGAGAGCTCCAGCAATAGTCATAAGCACCTTCAACCGGCCAAATGGGATCTACAGTGGTCCACCGACCGGAATGGACATCTTCATGACGCCTGCGAGCATAGGAATCGCTATAGGGTCGACCAGACTTGCGGTATCCCTTTTTCCCTGCCCATCCATAAAGAGGCTGCGTCCCGGTAGTCGCGAGGTCAGCACCATAAGGCTTGAATCGCGCCGTGCTCTTCACAGTCAACGTTTGGTCAACCGTCGCGACGACGCTGCCAAGCGCATCCGGTATGTAGTCAAGGCGACTTTGACCAGCGGTGCGCTCGCCGATAATCTCCCCGCCAACGGTGTAGTAGTTTGTTACAGCCATGTTTACGCCCTTCCTTGTAGGTAATCAGAGCCATCCCAAACGATCGTCGTCCGCCCAGTTGGTGCATCCTCGTACCGCTTCAGATTGTCTGAATCGTATGTGTACGTGAACCGGGAGGTTCCCGCGATTTGGTAGTACAGTCGCAGCATGTTGTCGTAGGCCATCGTGTAGGCAGATCCTCCACCTTCCAAGACGCTCGTGAGTCCCCCGTTTCTCGAATAGCTGTATGTGGTCGTCAGACCACCCGAGACCGCGGTGACCATTCGGTTCGCGGCATCGTAAGTCCAGAAGGTCAGCGCGCCGGTCTCCGAACTCGTCAGACGATTGTCGTTGCCGTCATAGCTATAAGTGTAATTGTGAGCATTCGCCCCCGAGGTGTTGTCCTGCGTGAGCCGGTTCTTCAGATCGTAGGAATACGTTGTCCATGCCGTATTCAGATCCTGAATGACCGTGCGATTTCCATTCGGATCGTATACGAAGGTGAACTTTGTAACGAGAGTGGAAGCGCCGTTGTCGGATTGGATCGTGAGGATTTGCGATGCAGCGTCATAGCCATATCCAACCCGAAGGCCGTCCCCGTAACGCATTTGGGTTTTGCGGCCCGCGTTGTCCCAAGTGTAAGTTGTGCGGTTTGCCTGAGGATCTTGGAAGATACTTAGCCGGCTGTCGAGGTCGTAAGTGAACGTCCGAATGCCGCCGTCAGGATCTGTGAGCGCAATTCGTTGGCCAGCGAGATCGAATCTATAAGCCTGAACCAACCCACCCTGATCGGTGCGACCAACAAGTCGGTCGACCGAATCGTACGAATAAGTCGAGAGCCCAGACTGGTCGTAAACCGCGATTCGGTTGCTGACCGAATCATAAACGTACGAAACATTCTTCGAGTCAACGCTGAACAGAGTCGTCGTGACTCTGCCAAGAGCATCATATTGGTTCGTGACGAGGTCCCCGGAGAAGCGAGTGAGCCCTATCAGATTCCCCACACCATCATAAACCTGAGTGGTTTGGTAGGAGATCTCGTTCATCGTCCCCAGGCTCATCGCACGGTTATCGTAGAGCTGCGTGATGAAGTAACCACGTGGATCTTGAGTCCCAACGGGTTGGCCGAGAGGATTGTAGGTCTGTGTCACTCGGAGATTGAGCGGATCAATCGTCGCGACCTGGCGGTTGAGGGCATCGTAAACCGACGTCCAAAGGCTATTTCTCGCGTCCTGAGTTTGAACCCGATTGCTCGCCACATCATAAGCGTAAGTGGTCCCGAACCCAAGTTCGTTCACCGATGCTAGAACTCTCGATGCCGCGTCATAAACCGTCGTGGAAGCAAATCCCAGGGCGTTGATGAAGCCAACTTGGCGGTTCACGATATCGTAAACGTTGGTATTGAAGAACCCAAGCGGGGACTGATAGGCCACGGTTCGACTGGCCACATCATAAACCGTTGTTCCAACCCTGTTCAGCGGATCAGTTCTGGTGATTCTTCTGCCGTCGATATCATAGCCAGACGTGTAAATCGCGCCTGTCGCATCGATGGTGGCAAGAGACCTTCCTGCCAAGTCGTACGCATAACTTGTAAAGTAGGATCGCTGGTTCTGGGTGGAGAGAGTTTGTCCAGCCAAATCGTAGGCCATCGTTACCCGTCCGCCCAGGGCGTCAAGCATCGCCGCGACTCGGTTGGAGTTAGCGGAATAGACGTTCGTCGCAAACCAGCCGTTAGCGTTTTGAGTTGCGAGCGTGTTCCCAGCAACATCGTAAATCGTTGTGCTACGATAACCAGCATTATCCACGGAGGCAATGCGCTGCCTGGCTGCGTCATAGACAGCCACATTCTGCATTCCCATCGCGTTCGTGGTGGTAATCACCCGGCCAAGCTGGTCATAGCTGACGGTTGAGAAATTCCCAAGCGCATCCTGCGAAGCAATCGCATCCCGAGCGTTATAAATCGTCGTGGAGACATAACCTCTTGGATTCTGGACCGTAATCAACCTGTTGGCGTTGTCGTAACCGTAGCTTGTTATGTTCCCAAGCTGGTCATAAGAAGCAATCTTCTGTTTAGCAGAATTATAAACGACGGTTGTTTGGTTCCCAAGGGGATCAAT
>CAILEM010000027.1 GCA_903833215.1 uncultured Armatimonadota bacterium | reverse complement strand
GGATGTAGTTCGTCGTGCCGTTCAAGATCCCCATCATCTTGAGGACATCATTCCCAGCAAGTTGATGTTTGAGAGGCTGTACGAGGGGAATTCCACCGCCGACGGCTGCTTCATAGTGAAGGTCAAGCCCTTTGCTCTTTGCCAGGTGAACAAGTCGAGATCCCTGCTTGGCAATAAGCTCCTTGTTCGCAGTGACGACATGCTTTCCGTTCAGGATGGCTTGTTCGACAAGTGCACCAGCAGGATCAATGCCACCAACGAGTTCAAGAACGACGTCAATCGTCGGATCGTTAACGATTGATTCTAAATCGGTCGTAAATATCTGAGAAGGCAAACTTCTTGGCTTGGCAAGGTCACGAATGCCAATGCTCACGACCTCGTATTCGCAGCCGATCTTACGGGTGATCTCAGCCTTGTTGTCCTGGAGCATGCGAAATGCGCCGGAGCCTACCGTTCCAAAGCCAAGAATGCCGATGCGAATCACTTTAGGGGGTTCAGTCGAAGACACCCCACAATTATGGCGCGTAGCCTCTGCTGGGCGACAAAGCCCTTAACTTTTGGTCGCAGCCACTTCAACGCCAAAAAACAAAATTTGCGTGTGGATTCCCTCTCCGTCGGAACTTACGAGAAGGGACGCCGGAAAGGGTGAGGGCTCAATCCATTGCACTAACGAGCCTTGGCACTTATTTAGAACCTAATTTGGAAGTTTGACGAAATTCCACGATGAGAGTACGGACTCCTTCGCATCGTATTTTATCCATCATTCCGCGAGCTTCATTCATACAAGTACTTCGCAAAAAAATCAATTGAGGCAGCGCGGGCGGCAGTCTCCAGCAATTATTGACGCAGTGCTGCTGCAAGGGGCCCCCTAACTAACGCAAGAGTCAAGCCTAGCCAACGTAAAGCAATACATCGCCGGGTTGAACCATCGCTCCGGTCTCTGCAACGAGCTTAATCACTGTTCCACTTACCGTGCTAGGGATCTCGTTGAATACCTTCATGGCCTCAATCAGTCCGACAACCTGGCCCGCTGAAATCGTTTCGCCCTCTTTAACAAACGCGGGCGAAGAAGGGCTGGGCGAGGCAGAAAAAATGCCGTTCATCGGGCTGGTAATCGGAATTCCTTTTATCGCCTCTGGTTCTGCGGCAGCTTCGGGTTCATAAGGATCAGATGCATGACCATGATCCTCCCCAGCTGAGGTGGCCTCTAAGGTCACGGTTCTTGCTGCAGGACGGCGTCGAAAGCCGATCGTGAACCCTTCGGTTTCGATCTTTGCTTCGCCTAGTCTGAACTCTTCCATCAAGTCAGCTAACTCGGAAATTTTTTCTTGGAACTCCGGCACGCTAAAATTATGGCCTATATGGCTTGGCAGGTATCCTGAACTATGGCATCCGGTCGGCTTGGAAGAACGAACCGGGTCTTCCCCTCGGTCTGGCTAAGCCTGTCTTTGCCTTATCCTGGCGGAGACTTGGACGCATTGGTGCATGCCGCACTTGATGCCAACACCCCTATCGACATCACCAGTCAACCG
>CAILEM010000026.1 GCA_903833215.1 uncultured Armatimonadota bacterium | reverse complement strand
TTTGATCCTTGGGCTTGCGCTAGCGGCCCTTCAGAATTCAGCTATTATCCCGGCTCCCGTAAACAACGAATGGTGGATGAATCGCCATAAGGCGATGGTGGAAGTCGCTCAGAAGGGCGAGGCAAAATTGGTATTTGTGGGGGACTCGATCACCCACGCATTTGCCGGCGAGCCGGATACCGGCGATAGTTTCCATAACCGAGGTAAAGATACTTGGGACCTGTACTACAGCGAGGATAAGCCTCTGAACCTTGGAATCAGTGGCGACCGAACTCAACATGTGCTGTGGCGGCTTGATAACGGCGAAATGGGCAAGTGCAAGCCGAAGGTCGCGGTGGTCATGATTGGCACGAACAACGTGCATTCGAATACCCCAGATGAGATTGTGGCTGGATTCGAGGCGGTGTGCCAAAAGGTCCAAACTTTGTCGTCTTCCACCAAGGTCCTTCTTTTGGGGATCTTTCCAAGAGACAAAGCCGATTCGCCTTCGCGAAAGACAATTGCTGAGATTAACAAGCAGCTTGCAAGCTGGTCGCCTAGTCATAAGGTGAACTTCCTGGATATCGGTTACGCCTTCCTGGATGCTAAAGGTGAAATCTCGACGGAGATCATGCCCGATCTGCTTCACCCTTTCGCTTTCGGCTACCGCAAGTGGGCCATGGCGATGGAACCGACTCTCGCCAAGCTGATGCGTCGGCGTCCGAAAACGACGCTGGACCCAACTAACTCAGCCGTCGTCCCAGTCACGCAGAACCGAGATTTCCGAACTTACGATTGGCAGACCCGATTTGAGTTGACCAAGAAGTACGGCAAAGAACATACGTGTCGCCTCGCATTTATAGGCGATTCGATCAACCATTTCTTTGGCGGGCCCCCGATTGATCGCGGGCTCAAAGAACCGACTCCGGTCTGGCAAGCCTACTACGCCAATCGAGATGCGGTGGATCTTGGCTCTGGCTGGGACCGCACTGAGAACGTTCTTTGGCGGCTGGAACAGGGAGAGATCGACGACATGCCATTGGAAGCGGTGTCGCTGATGATAGGGACAAACAACTTCTTTATCAATACGCCTGAGCAAATTCGCGATGGAGTCCAGGCAATCATAGACAAAATCAGAGCGAAGAAGCCGCGGGCAAAGATTCTGCTCCTTGGTATCTTCCCAAGGGGCGAAAAGCCAGATGACGCCGGTCGGCTGATGGCGATTACGGTCAACAAACTGCTTGCTCTTATTGGGCGTCAACGCAATGTTACGTTCCTTGATTTTGGCGACAAATTCCTAGAATCAGATGGAACAATTAGCCGTAGCATGATGGGCGATTTCCTTCATCCAACCGAGAAGGGATACCACGTATGGGGCGATGCCGTCGAAGGTTGGATGAAAGCACACGTTCGGTGAGAGCGGAGTGCGGAGTGGTGCCGGGAAGCACGGAGTGGTGGAGCGGGCTCCACGGAGTGGCTTCGCGGAGTGGCGCCGGTGGGCGCGGAGTGGCGCTGGGAAGCGCGGAGAATGGGAGA
>CAILEM010000025.1 GCA_903833215.1 uncultured Armatimonadota bacterium | reverse complement strand
GGTCAGTACAACCCGGAATTTGAACTCGGCAGTAAACCTGCGACGATTCTTTAGCTTTTCTGTAGGCACACTTACTCCTAGGGGGTGATACCCCCTTAGACAGGTGGCGAAAAACTCGGGATATTACAATCATCTCCCTTGTCATCGATTCTAAGGGAATAGTCCTTCTTCTGCGTAATCTCCGCCATGCCGGTGACGAGTTCTGCAATGGGATCGAAGATACGCCGTTGGAGTCCGCTGGCGACGCCTATGGCGACTGCGACGGCGATCGCCATCAGCAAACCTGCGACCAGAAAGTAAGTTCGCGTTCTAATCGTTAAATCGCCTTCGCCACCTTCCAGCAGAATCGACCCCAACTGCTCATCGTGCAACATGATAGGGCTCGTTGCCGAGAAGTTGGCCGCGCTGAGGATGTTCTCGCTAGAAAAGCCAGCAGGGAACTTACGGAGTGCCTCAGGTCGTGTGTAACGGACAAACTCCTTGCCGTTTTTGTCGTACACCACCACGATCTCGATGCGATGGTTTGCCGACACGGCGCGAATGACTTCGGCGGCATTTGCTTTGTCGCCAAATTCCAGCGCTGCGGTACAGTTGGCACCAAGGATTTTCGCGTGCGTCGTCAATTCGTAATTGAGCTGCTGAGTGAAATTCCATCGATCATAGATGGCAAGTGAACCAGCGCAAACTAAAAGCGCCACGGCAGTCGCGATCGTCGTGACGAGGATGAGTTTGAGACGTAGCGAGTAAGGTTTTCGTCGGAGCGTCATCGAAAGACCTGCTCAGCCAAGGTCAATAGTTTGGAACTGATGGAAACGCGATCAACTTGGGCGGTCTGGAGGTTGACTTGAAACCTGACGGTGCCATCTCGAAGCACGAAGCCAATGGTTCCTCCATCTCTTGTGAATCCTTCGGATTCGCCAACGAGAAGAGTGCTGGAATTTTTGCAGAGATTCACTAAGTGACGGATATTTTCGGTACCAACATCTCCAACGATAACGACCTGACAATTTGCGATGTCAGCTTCTGATCTCAGTTGCTCAACAGAAACAGAGCGACCTCGAATGGTCTTACCGTTCAAAACGTCGATATCCAGATCGAATGCCCTTGTCCTGTAAATCCCGATGACAAATCGGTTTCCTGGCTTTTTGGAGAAATCCCAATCGCAGAATTTCGCAATGCTATAGACGAACCCTGACTTTACTTGATGCTCACGGTCGGAGGCATGAGTGCGGGCAGGCGCAAATAGGCAGAATGCGATGATCATCGCACTGGCTAGTTGGGCAATTGTCCGTCTTTGTCTCAAATGATGTCCTTCCTAAAAGCGCCACTGATACTGGGCGATAAAACTTCGTACGATATAGCTTCCGTTGGAGAACTCGTAGTGTCTGGGTGTTAATAAATCATATCCACCTAGGCTCAATTCCTGCGAGTCCGACAATTTATAGATCAAATGTAGGTCCAGCTTAATATACGCAGGTATTTGATCTTCGAAGATAGCATCAGCCCAATGCAAGCGGCTATCGAGTTCAAGTTTCTTCGTTGGGCTCCATGCCATGTGCCAACTTGCCTGATAGTGGGGGCCAGCCAACTCGGAACCCTTTACAAAACGGCTACGACGTAGAGTGGTGACGGAGAAGTCTGTTTTGAGAGTCGGTGAAATATCCACCTTGGAAAGTGCCTCAAATCCGTAAGTTTGGCCGCTATCTCCATTTCGAAAATAGCTCGGATCGATCAAAACGGGCGGCCCAAATAGAGTGCTCGTAAACTGGGCCCCGGGGGCCAGGTAGATAAGGTTATTGTAAAAGTTGTAGTAAGCAGAAAGGTCAATCGTAGCCCGCTCACCTAATTTTTGCCGATAGCCAACTTCGTTCGCGATGATCGTTTCCGGTTTGAGATTTCCTGTGCCGATATTTGCCGTAGCTACTGGCGGAAGTCCGCCGATCGGAGGTGTCGTAGACGTGAGTGAGAAGATGTTTTGTTCACTTTGGCTTGGCGTTCGATCCGCTTTTCCGATCGACGCCCAGAGTGTTTGCCTTTCGTTCGGCGCGTGCGCATAGCGAACGTTCGGCTGAAACTCAAATCCAGTGTTATCGTTGTGCTCGACTTTGGCACCCACCGTCAGAGTGTCGTGTGGATTCAAGGAGAGGTTATCCTGCGCAAAGATATTAAAGATCGTGTCGCGCCTGGAATTTGGAAGGAGGATGGCACTCGGACCAGCTATCCCACTATTCAGCATATAGCGATATCCGCCGCCAAACGCGACATCTTGCCGGTTCGTGTGAGCCATTCGCTGCTCGATACTCAAATCGAACATCGCTGCACTCGAACCTTGATTCGTATAGGGGTAGTTGATTAAGTCGTAATAGGTTTGGACCGAAGTTTGGCCGCCTTTCAGGCCCTCATGGGTCCACTTCGCGAGGAGGTGGCCCGTTTGAATGAGGTCAGTATTCGTGTAAGTTGTGTTATAAGACGGGGCTGCTAAGGCGATCGGCTGATCTTCCGTGATGTGGTACTGGGCTGTTTCAGCATCCACCATCAAGGAGTTGTGGCCAGGCAGATTTATATCTGAACGAAATCCGAGTGAATTGAGGCTTGAGCTATCCCCAAAGGAAGTACGATCAATATTGTCGGAGGCATGCTTGATGCCGTACTTGCCGTAGACGCGAAAAGTTGCGTCATCGGAAAGCCTGCCCCCATATTGAAAAATGGTTCTATTTCTCTCTATGTCCCCTGCCCGTTGAATCAGCAGATTGCCCTTGGTGTCTTTAGTGTGCTTTGAGATGATATTAATAACGCCGTTGACAGCATTGGCGCCCCAAAGACTGCCTCCTGGCCCGAGGATGACTTCGATCCGGTCGATGTTCTCCATCACCAAGTCCTCAATTTCCCAATAGACCGTGTTCTGGTAAGGAGAATAGAGAGTTCTTCCATCGAGCAGAACGAGGATTTTGTTGCTCGCCAGATAGTCTCCAAACCCACGTATGGAAACGGTGTAGTAGACGCTGCCAATTCTTGAGACTTCTACGCCAGGCACGAGCCGTAATGCTTCAGGGAGCGTCGACACTCCACTTCGTCGAATTGTGTCTTGGTTGATCACAAATATCGCAGCAGGAACCTTCATCAGAGGCATGGTGCTCTTAAAAGCATCCGTGACGTCGACACGCATGAGGTCTTCGATTGCCAAGTCGGTGAAATCTTGTTGATCGTCACTACCCTTTATTTGCCCAAATCCCGATGTGGACAGAATGATTGGGAGGAGTCCGGAAAGGAACGATCGAAGTTTCATGCCGTATTACCAACTGACTCAGCACAGAATTGCACATCGCATCATGGCCCAAGCTGTGAACCCAAATACATTACGATGTTGTGCTAATTAAGTCTAAAGGTTTTATCGGTTGCTTTGCCCGAAAACACGCTCCAAGGCAACTGAAATCGACAAATTGATCCTGATAGGGACCCATTGATGACAGTTCCTTTGCCGACAGTCTTGCCCTGAACACGAGACTTTTGAAAACCGTGGAACCTTTGGGATCGCCCGTGAATTATGTCCCGGTGAATCGACGTTGGCGGGAGAAGCCGCCGACACAAAGGAAAAACGAATGAAATCAACGAGACTACTTTGCCTTGCACTCTTCGCACCGGGACTTGCTCTTGCAGACAGCAATCACTACGTTTACACGCTCTTGAACCAGGCGAGCGGGAACGCTGTTCAAGCCTATGTTCAGGGGCCAAACGGTCACTTAAAGGCCCTGGCACCTGTGGCAACAGGCGGATTGGGCACCAGCAAGGGGCTTGGGAGCCAAGGTGCTTTGACCCTCACAAAGAGTGGTCGGAATTTAATTGTCGTGAACGCGGGTGACAATACCGTTTCCCTATTTGCCGTCAACAAAGGGCAATTGAAGTTGATGGATGTCGAACCCACCGGAGGCTTATCTCCAGTGAGCGTCACGGAGAGCGACGGATTGGTTTACGTACTCAACCAAGGCACTGCGACGGTGCAAGGTGATATCCAAGGCTTTGTGAACTTCCTGGGAGAGTTGATCCCTATCCCACGAGCCACGGCTCCTCTGAATGGGGTCGGCGGCATTCCCGTTGAAATCAAATTCACGCCCGATGGCAATGGCTTGGTAGTGGCCGAAAAGGTCACGAATGTCATCGATACCTACCTCCTCGACGAACGCGGCCTTCCAAAGGAGATCCTTCACCAAGCCTCGGCAGGGAAGACTCCATTTGGATTTGACTTTGATCCCAAGGGCAGGCTCTTCGTTACGGAAGCAGTTGGCGGGGTTGCCAATGCAAGCACGGTTTCAAGCTATTCGCTGACGAAGGACCTTGAACTCAGGCTTCTCAGCAAGCAGGCTCCGACAATGCAGACTGCGGCATGTTGGGATGTCGTCTCGCCAAACGGACACTTCTTGTACACCGGCAATGCCGGTAGCGGGAATGTAAGTGGTTTCAAGATCGCGGCTGACGGCACGATCAATCTCCTCGATCGAACTGGAATCAGTGGGACTACGGGTGGGCATACCATCGACACAGCCATGAACCTCGACGGAACGTTCCTCTATGTCCTTTCGACGGGTAACCAGCAGATCACGACCTTCCGGGTCGCGGCAAACGGAAAACTGACCCAAGTGGACATCGCCGGTGGATTGCCAGCAGGCACGAGTGGCTTGATCGCCCGTTAGGACTTAGTCCTGGTCCTCTGGGCCATCGAAGCTCAGAGGACCGCTAGGTTAATGCTTGGGTGAAAGTTTGATCGCCCAAGCCAATCCGCCAACTGACCTTGTTCGGATCTTTTCTGGGATCACGATTTTTCCGTTGGCATCCAATTCTAGGTTTCCTCCACCAAGAAGCTTGGCGGTTCCAGCTTTCGACGAGATCGTGTTTGGAAGCTGCAGGCTCTCAGGAAGTCCATCTGCTTCGTTCTTCGCGAGGAGGATTGCATAGACCGTTCCATTCTTCTTGCGAGTGAAGACGCAGTTGTCCTGCTCGTAGGGTTGGATGGGGCGTGTGGAGTAAATGGCCTCTCCATTGACTTTGAGCCATGCGCCAATGCCCTTGAGCCTTTCGTAGACGATCGGATCGAACTCTCCCTTAGAGTCGGGACCGATACCGATGAGGTAGTTCCCACCCCTGGCTACAATTCGACAGAGGTTGTGAACGAGGGTGCCGACGCTCTTGAAGTTGTCGTTCGGCTTCCATGGCCAAGAGGTCCCCATCGTCATGCATGTTTCCCAGGGGTAGGGAAGGTAGTGGTCGGGGATTTCACCCTCTGGTGTTACGTAATTCTCGTTGACTCCGGAGACGGTGCGATCAACCACGATGAGGCCGGGTTGGTGCTTTCGTGCCATCGCCGCCATTCCGTCCATATCGATGTCGGCGTCAGGTGGACGAACGGAACCGCCATCAAGCCACAGGGTGTCTTGCTTGCCATATCCGGTCATGAGTTCTTCGACCTGCTTCCACGTAAAGTCCTTGAACTTCTTCCACTCTTCGGGATGCTGCTTGGGGTTGAAGTTGGGGCCTTGCCCGCTACCTGGCCCGAGCTCTGGCAGCCAGTAATAAGGGCTGTGCCAGTCGGCTTTTGAGAAGTAGAGGCCTGAGCTCAGGCCGTGGCGGCGAAATGCCTCACTCATGATCTTAACGGTGTCGGCTCTTGGATCGGAATGGAACGGCACCTGATCCGAAGTGATCTTGTAGTCGGTCTGCTTGGTGTCCCACATGCAGAAGCCGTCGTGGTGCTTCGTCATCGAGAAGACGTACTGCACTCCGGCGTCCTTGAAGGCACTAGCCCACTTGTCGGCATCGAAATTGACGGGATTGAAGGTCTTGGCGAGGTGCTCGTACACCTTCTCGTAACTGCGGTCATCGAGCTGAGCGTATTTCTCGGGCCGTTTGTTCCAAGGGTAGTGGGTGGTCACCAAGCTCCATGATTCGACGATGCCCCATTGGCTATAGGTTCCCCAGTGAAGAAGGATGCCCAGCTTCTGGTCTTGCCACCGCTGGAGGTTCTTTAGGACCTTCTTGTCTGCAGGTGGAGTCCATTCCTTGCTTGCTTTGAACGCGCCAAATTCACCATCTCCAACTTTGGCTTGATGCACGGCGCCGGTGTGAGTGGCAGAGTGAAGGTGTATGGGTGTCAAAAGGCATGCAAGGAGGCTAACCACGATGGTTCAAGTGTAGCCGGACTTGCCTGGATTCGTGGCCGAAGGCAATTACCAGAATGGATATTCAGGGATCGCGGTGGTGTCCGGTCCGAATGGGTCAAATGAGTCGTAGGCGTCGATGGGGCTATACAGATCGAAGGGATCAAATGGGTCGTCGATGAAAACGATCGGGTCGTTTTCGGCGCGATACAGGCGCACCTCATGTTGCGCCTCGAGTTCTTCCCACGTAACTCCGAAGGGTGCGCCTCCTGATGTGTATCCGGCGATAAACGCAAATGTGGCGTCGGAATAGTCGAGAGTCCCTTCGCGGTAAGCTTTTTTGCTTCTCCTAGGAGTCCAATCATAGCGTTCAATATCGCCTAAGTTATCGTAGTCATCCTCGTCATCGCAGTCCCTAGAATGTTGTGCTACGGTTGGGATTTTTTCGCGCAGCATTCGGAGTTCCTTGACTGCTCGCTTTCTGCCTACTCTAAACCACCGGCAGTAGGCTTCGACAAGGTTCTGTCCAGAGCGATTGGTGAGAAGTTTTTCGGCCGCCACAAGCCGTTGTTCTTGGTTGAAGTTCCAACGCGCTTTGTGACCCATTTCGCCAACATTTTACTGACAAGTGGGTTCGCTAAGAACTCACCCAAGTTGATGACTTCACGAATCCTGGCTTGACAGAGTTCCTCGGCTCCTAATCCAGCGCACCAGGAGGTAGTATCGTAAGCAGAACGATACGACTAAAGGTAAACCTCCGGTGACGAAACGCATCCAACGGTTTGGATGTCCTTCAGCTGTAAGTGTTTCCTAAGTTCCAAACCAGATAGAAATCAAGGTTGCTGGATGTCTGGAAATCAATTGAATGGCACCTCTTATAAGGATTGTCCTGGCTTTCTGAGATTTGTGAGTGGGCTTTAGTGATAGGACAAGCGAATACTACAAAGCAAGCCCCATTTTTCAGCGCCTTTGAGATGTTATCAAGAAAAAACGATAACAATGAGAACGCAAAAAAAACGAAAGATTCACACTGTTATATTTCGTTTTTCGGAAAGACGTGATAAGATATCATCACTTCTGTGTCTGCTGTGATCGACCAGAAAAGGGGATAATACATGAAAAATCAATTCTCACGTTTACTACTTCTGTCTTTCACTCTTGTTCTATCCATTGCCGCGGCTGTGGCTAGCGGAACTGAGTGGCCCAACTGTGGATCTGGTATCACTTGTGGGTTTTCAAAAAACCTAACGGCCTGCTACAACTGCTGTAGTTTATATTGTGCATCTGGTGAAGTGGCAACTTGTGATGAATGTTGTACGTATTGGGCCACTCCTGGAGGTCCAAAGTGCGTTTATCCTGGCCAGACCGGATAAGCCGGAAGGATTTGCTCCACTATGAGAACACTGCAAAAGTTGGGGCCGACTTTAGTCGTGCTGCTGGGCACGGTTGGATGGTTAATCTACCATTTTACGAGACCCAGCCCTGAAGCTAAGGTATGGGTCAGCATGGCTAAGAGCTTGGGTATAGATCCAACATTGTGGGAAAAGGTAGGTCCAATCTTGGCAAATGCTAGTGAAGGGCGTTGCCAGGAGGTGTCATCTTCGCAGTATAAGCTACTCTCAAGGGCGCTCGACACAGGTAATCCTCAGGCTCAAAGTCCTGCCATGATGGTCCTTATTAATTGCCCCCCGCCAGATGGAGCCGTTTGGTACGCAAAGGTGCATGCAATTGGACTGCATGCTAATGACAGTTATAGTATGGGATTTGCCGTGCACACAATGTGGCAGTTATCGCCTGAGAAGCATGGAGAACTAAGGCAAGAAATTGCCGCAGGTACGTATCCCCTTTTTCACGAGGATATCTCGAAATGGCCAGAAAAATTCGTAAGAAAACCAACCAAGGACAGTACTTGGCATACACGCTGACCGAATTACTGATCGTCATCGCCATCCTTGCTGTACTGGCAGGGATCCTTTTCCCGGCTTTTGCCTCTGCAAAGGTTCAGTCGATGAAGGCGTCGGCGACTTCGAACCTGGAGCAAGTCTTCAGAACGAGTACGTTGTATTCGAATGACTTTGATGATAGGGTGCCCTACGCAGTTGGCGAATGCGAATGGCATGGAGGGTGTGGCTCTCTGCTTGACGAGGATTTTTGGAGCCTCATTCAGAGCAACCACATCCCTTCTTTCACGATGGTACTCAAGCCCTACGGATTCGAACCTAGACTTTTTCAAATAGAAGCAGGGTCCGGTCCTCGGTTATTCAAACAATACGGGTCGAGCTATTCCTATGCTTTGGGTATCGCCTCAGGCTCGCTCCGACCCCTCGAAACTCATGATTGCCCTTACTTTGTTGAGCGCGGTACAGACGTTTGGGAAGAAGGTCAGTCCGAAACGCGCCTGGACCCAGGAGGGCGGTGGCTGACCCTATATTTTGATGGCCACATCCATTTCGACGGCAAAGATATGTTTACAAAAGGCGACTACTGCCGAGATCATTTTCGACAATGAACAAGAATTTTCTATCTGAAACTACATTTCTCAAGATCCAGTGGGCAATCATCGTGGTTTGTATTGCCGTTCTTGGCACCGGGTTCGCTGCCCGAGTCCTGCACAAGAATCCAGACAGTGAACCTGTACTTGTTAAGGGAGTGGATTATCACGGCGTCTTGAAGAACGCTCGGTTCGCTGTCGGTGATGAGTCAAAGCATTACTATGTTGTTGAATACTTTGACTATGAGTGCCCGCCATGTCGGGGGATATCACCGACTCTGCACCAAATTATTCGGGATCATCAACGTAACTCTGCGCTAATTACCCACAACTTTCCCCTCTCAATGCATCAACATGCCAGGGACCTTGCCTTGTTGGCCTGTGCGCTCGATTCCAAATCGTATACAGGATTTGACTCTAAAGCAATTTCACTGAGCGGCAAAGACCTAGAAGAATTCATCGAAATGTGGCAGTCCAAACTGTCTAAATCCAACCCCAAGTGGAAGGCCGAGGCGACGAAGAGACTCGACGACGAAAACAAGATGGCGTCCAAATTGAACATTAACAGCACACCATCGCTATTTGTCATCGACCAGATTAAGGGAACACTTTACGAATGTCGTTCCTTCGAAGCGATTAATAGCTTGTTGAAGAGTTAGTAGCTCTTAACACGACTTTGGTGCCCGGGCGGATATAATTCTGTTTCGCACGTCGGGTGCTACCGGGTCCGCGGAAAGGGTTTAGCCCACCGAAACAGATGAATATTGCACCGCAACCCTTTATGCGGCCTGATCGCGGACCTCGGGCTGAACGCATGGAGGTTTTAATGAACAAGCAATTACCCGAGCGTGCTCTTCTTGACCACTTGAAAGGTCAAGCAAAGAAGCTCCTCAACTCCCTTCGATCCAATGACCCTGCCGCGTTGGCACGTGTCGGAACCACACAAGCGTCGTATCGGCTAGCTGATGCACAGCGAATATTGGCGAGGGAATACGGATTTCCTAGTTGGACGAAGCTTAAGCAGCACGTCCAAGAATTTCCTGATCGCAAGGCAGCCTTCTTCCACGCACTTAAGGCGGGAGAGCGAGACGTCGTTCAGATCTTGTTGGATTTCGATCCTTCGCTCATTCATTCGCATTTCGACGGAGCTTTTGGCGCCGCACCCATTACGGTTGCGGCGGAGCGGGATGACATCCCATTGATCGAACTGCTTCTGGATCGTGGAGCAGACATCAATGCTCGAAGCACGTGGTGGGCTGGCGGGTTTGGTGCCTTGGACACGGCCAATGAAGCCACCTCGATGTATCTGATTTCCCGTGGGGCCAAGTTGAGTGCTCACTCTGCAGCGAGGCTCGGGTTGGTCGATGAACTCAAGGAGATCCTTCGGCTGAATCCAGATGTTGTTCGAGAGCGTGGAGGAGACGGGCAGTATCCTTTGCATTTTTCGAAGACGCCGGAGATCGTCGATCTTCTTGTGGATGCGGGTTCCGAACTGGATGCAAGGGACTTGGATCACGTGAGCACGGCTGCCCAATTCAGGATTTTGGAGATCGACGTTTGCCGACGACTGGTTGAACGCGGGGCAACTCCTGATGTATACGTCGCGACGATGCTGGAAGATATTCCGCTTCTGGAGCGCTTGATTGATGCTGACCCGGAATGCCTTGCACGGTGTGCAACGGAGCCTGGAAATCCGATGATTCCGAACGCTCCGGGCATGCCGATCTACACTTACACGATTGGTGGTGGACGGCTGTTTCAGATTGCCGAGAAGTTTGGGAAGTCGTCGGCCTTGCAGGTAATCGAGCGGCGGTCTAGCCCCGCCCTCAAGCTGATGTCGGCGTGTTGGCGTGGTGATGTTTTGGTGGCCAAGGAGCTTGCGAGTCACTTGACAGAGTTGACGAACAAAGACTTCACGATCCTTCCTGAAGCAGCATGGGAGCGCAAGTTGGATGCCGTGCAGGTAATGCTGAATATTGGATTCCCGCCTGACTGCGTGGGCGTGCATCTGTCTTCAGCGATTGACCGCGCCGCATTTCACGGTTTCGACGACATCATCGAGGCTATCTTGCCATACGGTCCCTCTCTGGCCATTCTCAATGAGTTTGGTGGGACACCCTTACGCGCTTGCCTACGAGGCTCTCGCGATTCGTGGCGGAAGGATGGTGATTTTGTGCGGAGTGTTGAGTTGCTACTCGAAGCTGGTTCCCCGAGACCTGAGAAGGGCAACGGAAGTCCGTCTGTTAATGCCGTGCTGGAGAGGTACGGAATTGAGACAGGGTAGTTAGCCTCGTAACCCGCTGGAGATGACAGCAGAATTGTGAACCGGTTCCTTCTCCTTTGCCCAAAAGGGGAAGGTCAGGATGGGGAATCTGCCATAAAGCGGTGTCGACGCAGTCGGCACTTCCATAGTGCATTCGGCATTTGGATCCACGCCTGAATTCTCAGCGAAATTATTGGTGAATGGGAGTGAACGTTGTTCCAAGTCATTGAAATCTAGCACTCGTAGAATTGTGGAGATAGGCGATCGTGATTCGTGGGCACCCTGAAGTTGATTGTTTCTAGGTCAGGATGTCATCCAGGTTCATTTGGACTGTTGGCGTTGATGGAGGTCGATGGGTGTTTTCCACCGACGTGTTGGGTCGCGCCTACAGCGCTCTGGTTTGGTGGCGGTTCGCCGGTACCAGGGCTGCGCCCTTCGCTATTATGTTGCGCACCGTTGGTGCTCTCGGACGTGTTCGCCCGTTTGGGTGATCGCCGGGATACAAATCTTCACCGAAGTTAGATGGCGGTTGTGCGCTCTGGTTTGGTGGCGGGCCGCCGGTACCAGGGCTGCTCACTTCGCTATCATGGGGCGCCCCGTTGGTGCTCTCGGACGGGTTTATCTGACGGCGTGGAGGGTGCCGTCTTCGCCTCCGATGAGGAGAAGGTTGTTGGTGATGGCAGGGGCAGCGGTGATTTTTCCTCCCAGGCGGAGGGCGTCGAGGCGTTTGCCGTCGGTGGCTCGAACGGCGTAGAGAAAGCCGTCGTTACAGCCGAAGAATGCAGTACCTGCCGCGATGACGGGGGAGGAGTCGACGGACTCTTTTGTGCGGAATGTCCAGCGTGCGGCGCCGGTTCGGGCGTCCATGGCAAAGACCCTTCGGCTTCGTGAGCCGAAGAGGACGAGGCCGTTGGAGAACGAGGGGCTGGAGTAGCAGCCAGCGCCTTCTTCCTTTTCGCCAACACGCCAGAGCATTTTCTTCTGTTGGATATCCACGCAACTGTACTCGGCGCGCGTCGTGGCGACGAATGCCATTGTCCCATTCATCGCGGGTGAGGCGGCTACGTTTGCGCCTATTGGGTAACTCGCGGTTTGATGACCATTCGTCGGGTTCAGGACGCGCAAATTCCCGTCGCAGCCCGCGACGAGTATTCCCAGCGGGGTGAAGGCGGGCGTGCCGTTGATCGGAGCCTTGGTGGGCACGGACCAATGGCGGTGACCATCGGTGCGCCTAACACAATACACACGGCCATCGTACGAGCCAAACACGATGTCTTGTTTGACAACGGTGCCGGAAGAGACGATTTTATCGCCAGTTTCAACTCGCCACTTTGGTTTGCCCGTTTGTGCATCCAGCGCATAGAAGACTCCGCCTTCGTCGCCGATGAAGACCCGCCCATCTATTACGGTCGGCGATGCTGAGAATGCCGAGGGGGATTTGAATCGCCAAAGGGCTTTTCGATCACTCAGCCGAAAAGCATAAACGCTGCCTGCCATCGAACTGACAAATACGGTCCCGTTCAGTACGGCAGCAGTGGACTGAATAGGGCCATCTAGGCTGAGTGACCAGACTTGCCGCATTGGCGACGGAATGGCCGAGGTCGTGGTCCCCGAATTGAGCGCATCGCCTCGGAAGCAATTCCAGTCGGTGCCCCGACCAAGGCCTCCTATAAGAAAGAGCACAGCCAAACAAGCTTTCATTCCGATCGTAAAGCTCCCAAGATTCCTCTCCGCAATATCAGCGCCGAAACGGCAATGCATGAGATAGTACTGGTGAGCACGATCGCCACGGCTGCAACCAGCAGTCCTAACCAGGAAATGGACGCGCGTTCGGCCAAAGCAACGAAGACGCTGAGGATCAGACCCACCGAAGTTCCAAGGAGGACACCTAACTGAGTCTCTGCGATCATCAAGTACCTTACACGCGAGCGAGGGAGCCCAACCGCAAGCATCAACGCGAACTCAGCCTGACGCTCGAGGGCATTGCGTGCGGCAGAGAGGGATGCTCCGCAAACTCCCAGAATTAAGCCCATCACGCCGAAGACAATGAAGATGGAGATGTACGCGTTGAAAACACCGCGTAGTGAACTCAAGATGTCGGTGGTGCTTCGGATCGTCACGCCGTAGTCGGATAGGTTTCTCGCCAGAGCCAATGACAGTGCCTGCTGCTTGGACTCGGGGGTCTTGACCAAGAACAAAGAAGGAGCCTCGATATCGGGAAAGAGTTGGTGGAACGATCCTTTCGATACAAGGAGATCACCGGCGAGAAATGAGCCGTGGGTGGCACCAGCAAAGCTAAGTTTGGCGTTTGTGCCGTTCGAGAGTTGAGTGTCGAGCGTTTGGCCGACGCCTGTCCCAAGTATCCACTCCAAGGTGTCGCCGTCACCGATTGCCGAAATGGCAGAACCTGGAGTAGGCGTACCAAGAAGTTGGGGCCAGGCGCTCTTGCCCTGGTTGTCGGTTGATGCAAACAGGGAGGCATGGATGAAGTCGGCACCGATAGCGGAAATTCGGGGTGCCGTCGGTTTGGCCGGGTTCAGGCAACTCACGTCGGTTCCGGGGCTTCGCAAGAGGGAATAGACGACGATTCCCTCAAATGCACCCTCGTCTGCCAGATCGAAGTGGAGTTGTTTCCGGCCCTGAACTGTAGTCCAATCGATGGCCACCGGAAGCGTCGTCTCTACTTGCAGGCGGATGCCGCCGGTGCCAGAGGTATCGGCATTGCTGTAGCTGCCCGCCGCGATACCGAGAACGGCTGTGCTGGTGGCAACGATCATCGCCACCGAAAGCATTCGCAGCGGCCGTTGGCGGATTGATTTTATCAACAGTCCAGATACGGTACCAAGAGGGCTGCCGAACGGTTTAGGTGGTCGTGGGCGGCGGATTCCACGTCGCGAAAACAGTGGTCGTGCGTAAATGAGGACAGCTCCGAGAGCACAAACCACACTCGTTGTGAGGCCAATGACCACGTCTTTGACGGTGAGCAGAATGGCGACATTTCCCAGAGTTGACGGGATTGCCTGCCAGCGGGCCAAGAGGACAAGGCATGCTTTGGCGAGTAGCGCGCCTCCAGGAGTCCCAACAATGGCCCCCGTCATCGCGGCAAACAATGCTTCGTAAGCCAACAACCCAAAGATCGTCTTCGGGGAAAGTCCCACGTAGGACATCAACTTCAGGTCACGCGCTCGGCTCTGGAAGTTCAGAACAAGAAGCGACCCAGCAATTGCCAACGCAGACAGGATCAAGAAGGAGCTGAGACCAAGAATCAGACCGGCAAGGTCGGAAGACCCCATGGCAGCGAGCAATGCGTTGTCGCGCGCACGGATGACACTGAGGCCCGAATCCTCCGGTTTGAGAACCTGGAGAAGCGCTTCGGCGAACTCGGTTTCGGTGCACCCAGTGACGGAGACTGATGACACGGAGTCACCAGCCCCCCATGCCAATTGGGTGATTTCGGAATCCACGAATACCTTTGGAGCGGCTTGGTAACGCTTCCAGTAGTCTTCATCGCTCGGGGTAATTCGGGTGAGATCGATCGGAAACGGAGTACTCCAACCTGACATGTGCTGTGAGTCCGTCATGCCGGAAAGGGTTGGAACCAAGTTGGGATTCGCCCCGTCGCCTTTCATCGCGACAATACCGGCGAGCGACCCATGGATGGTGGGGTGCCTGTAAGTCCCATCCGACTTCGGTACAAGTAGGGTGACATCCACTTTATCGCCGACGGATGCACCGAGTTGGAGTGCAGCCCATTCGTTAAGGCTAATTCGCCGGTTACCCGGCTCCTTACTGGGCCGGCCAGCCACCATCGCGTATGAGATGTGTCTTCCCCCAATGCGCACTTCCTCGGCGAGGGCAACCAACGTATTTTGGGTTTTAGCCCCACGCTTTTGGGCAGCAACTTCGCAGGCAGTAACTTGTTTGGGTGTTAGCAGGACGTGATTGCTTCGAACAGTCATCTCTCCCGGACGAGAGGAGAGCCTGATGCCATGATCGGCGAGGTTTAGTTTCGCGCTTAAGGTCTTGGCAAGATCCGTTGATTCCGAAAGGATGACATTTGCTTGACCCCCAATTTTGAGTTGCTGGCTCAGCCATTCTCGGTCGATGATGACGAGTGGCCGCCCGCCTAGTTTGGGAGTGAGAGAAAAATCCCCCATGCCTTGTGAAGGCAAGAAGCTGGCTACGTCAACGCTCACTTCCACAGTGGATTCGGATGCCATTCGTCTACCGAAGACCGAGGTTAGCGGGGCAGCGTTCGGTACTGGGACTCGAAGGAAAAGTCGTGAACCCACCGTCAGATTCAGTTGTTTACGCAGTGATTCAGCCACTCTTGCCTGACCCCCAAACAAAGGCTGGTAATCACTCCAAAGGTTGGCGGATTCAGGACCCAAACCCCAGATTGTCGCCGGAAAACTCGTCCGTGAATCGCTTGAAGATGCAGTTGCGTTGAGACTGAGCGCGGCAACTTCTTTGGATCCTGCCAATTCGGCTCGAAACGTTCCGTTGGAGACGAACGCTTGGTTTACGCGGCCCAGCGGGGTCACAAGGCTTGCGTAGAGATCAGATCGGATCGACGTTTGCACGGCAAGGGCGCCGGTTACGATCGCTGTTGCCAGGGCGACAAATGCCATCGCGGGAAGGTGTGTCCGCCAATGGTATCGGGTTGCCTTTAGTGCGACACCAAAGACCGTCAACCGCCCTCCAAAGTCAACTGGCCGTTGGTTAATATCAGGGTTCGGTCCAGTCGGTGAGCGAGGTCAAGATTGTGGGTCACCATGATGACAATCCTGTTCTGCATCTTTGCTTCTGACAGTAGGAGATCGACAAGTTCGACGGCCCGTTCGTGATCCAAACTACCGGTTGGCTCGTCGGCCAAAATCATCAGCGGCTCGTGAATGAGTGCCCGGGCTAGGGCGACCCTCTGGCGCTCTCCACCGGAAAGCGTGGACGGAAAATCGTTGGCCCTTTCCGTGAGTCCAACCCGATCCAATAGCGAGCGGGCCGACTCAATGGGGGTGGTTTCCGGGTGGCCAAGGCAGGGAAGTAGCACGTTGTCGAGTGCGCTTAAGTAGGGCAGCAGCAAGTGTTCCTGAAATACGAAGCCTACCGAACGTGATCGAAAGGCCTCAAGCAGATGCTTGGTTAGTTCGTTAACCACGACCTCACCGAGGACAACCTTGCCGGAATCAGGTTTCTCCAACGATCCAAGGATATTGAGCAGAGTGGACTTGCCGGAGCCAGACGGTCCGACGATGGCGATTGCTTCGCCTCGTTCGACCGTCAGATTGAGCCCATCAAGGACGACACGGTTGCCAAATGATTTGGAAAGCTGTTCTATGCGGAGGTTCAATCTTTATGCTCCTCAGCATGGAGGCCCGGTCTTAGGTACAGGGCACCGGTTGGACATTGCTCGGCACATGCCCTCGCCGCTTTCTTAAGTGCCATTGCGAGCGGCTCGCCAAACGGTCCGCTGATTCTGGTGTCGAAACCACGTCCATGGAAGGCAAGTCCGAGGTTTTCGCCATGCTCAGCGGCAACGCGAACACAGATGCCGCATGACGTGCACTTGCTCTCTTCAAATAGGATTTCATCGTGACTATCGTCGATGCGAATGGGGCGAGACGAACCTTTGAACTTTGCAGCATCAAGGCTGTAGCGTGTCGCGAGGGATCGCAGCACGCACGAGTCCACCTTCGCACATCCGCATTGCATGCATCGTGCGGCCTCTGCTTTGGCTTCGTCGAGTGACAGGCCATCTCCGGCAGGAACGGTTCTTGGTCGATGGTCGGCAAGTTGGAGACGGGTCTGGACGAAGGTGACGTTCGAGCGGTCCACTTCAAGGTTGAATGGGATAGATGACGTGACCTTTTCGCCGGTCAAGAAATGGTGAACGCTATCGGCAACAGCGTGCCCATCACCAATGGAGCGAACGCTAATCTTTCCAGGTGCGACGGCACCTCCGGCAGCAAAAACACCCACCAGCGAAGTTTGGCCCGTACCTTTCTGAACTTTGACGCCACGGTTGGCACGTTCGATTCCAGACGGTGTGTCAGGTTCGCTGAGGGTTCCGGCGGCAAGTACGACGGCGTTGTAGCTGGGTATTAGTTGCGCCAAATCAGCGTGAGTGTTTAGGTGAAACACGGCACCCATTTTTCGAATGACATCGATTTCGGCGTCGAGAATCTCTCGCGGTAGGCGGTCGGCAGGAACCTCGTAGCGAAGAGCTCCACCAGGTTCCTCGTGATCGTCAAAGAGCTCTGCAGCGTGGCCGTGGCGTAACAAGAAGTAAGCGGCAGATAGACCGGCGGGACCGGCACCAATGATGGCCACCCGCTTGCCTGTTGGAGGGGGGATGGGCGGGACGTACGGATCGAGGAGGTGTGCCTCGTGGTCTCCGACATGACGCTTGAGGAGGCATACGGATACCGCACCGTCTTCGGTCTTCCGGCGACAACGACCTTCACATGGGGTCGGGCAAATGCGGCCGAGTGTGGCGGGAAGGGGAATGGTGTCTTTGACGATGCGTCCGGCGAGGGCAAGATCATCGTCTAGGATCGCCTGATTCATCGCCGGGACATCCAGGTGCGCGGGGCATCCAGATTGACAGGGAGCAATGCAGTCGCCAACGTGATCGCTCAACAGGAGCTCCAGCGCCATCTTCCTGTGCCTGACAACGGCATCGGAATCCGTGAAAACCACCTGACCGGCTTGGGCCAGGGTTGCACAAGAAGGAACAAGACGACGCATCCCTTGGACTTCGACGGAACACACCAGACAGCTTGCCCAGGTTCCGCCGCGCGGGAGCCAACAGAGGGTGGGGACGTCGGCTCCAGCTTGGCGTGCGGCTTCGAGCAATGTCGATCCTTGAGGAACCGAAAGTGCGATTCCGTTGATAGTTAGTTCGATCTGATTCTCACTCAATGACGATTGCCTCCTCGGGACATGCAAGTCGACATACGTCGCAGCGAACACATTTGATGTCGTCAATGATATGCCGTTGGTGCGGCTGCATCTGGATTGCCTCGACCGGACAGACCTGTGCGCAACGCGTGCAACCAATACATTTATCGTTTACTCGATAGTGGATGAGCTTTGTGCAGCGACCAGCAGGACACCGGCCTTGAAGGTGGGCTTCGTACTCCGAACGATAGTGTCGAAGTGTCGATAACACCGGGTTGGGACCCGTCTGGCCAAGACCGCAGAGGCTTCCTTGGGAAACGGCGCCAGCCAGTGTTTCGAGTTGATCCAGGTCCTCGGGCTGGCCCTGACCCTCGCAGATACGGTCCAGAATTTCCATCATCCGTCGAGTTCCGACGCGGCACATGGTGCACTTGCCGCACGACTCGTTCTGGATGAAAGTCATAAAGAACCGGGCAACATCCACCATGCAGGAACGATCATCGAGGACGACCATTCCCCCCGAACCCATGATCACGCCGACTGATTGAAGCGCTTCGTAATCGACTGGAGTATCCGCGAGGGAAGCGGGTACGCATCCACCTGACGGGCCACCCATGAGTACGGCTTTGAAGGTCCTCCCCTCGGCGACGCCGCCTCCGATTTCCTCGACGATCTGGCGAATCGTCGTGCCCATAGGCACTTCGATGAGTCCACCACGCCGGACGGCGCCGGCGAGGGCAAAAACCTTCGTTCCCGTGCTTTTGCCGTTCCCAATTGCTGAGAAAGCCTCGGCTCCATTCCGTAGAATCCAAGGAATGAGAGCATAGGTCTCGACGTTGTTTACACACGTTGGCTTTCCGAATAAGCCCGATTCGGCGGGGAAAGGAGG
The DNA here is from genome assembly GCA_903833215.1 of uncultured Armatimonadota bacterium. Taxonomy (GTDB): domain Bacteria; phylum Armatimonadota; class Fimbriimonadia; order Fimbriimonadales; family Fimbriimonadaceae; genus Fimbriimonas. The sequence goes on along the minus strand of CAILEM010000025.1, from coordinate 61,119 downwards.
GCGTACTCTGGGGGTGCCGCGATGACCCTCCAGGCTGCTGATCAATGCGGTTTCTTCACCGCAAACGAAGGCACCGGCACCACGCACGACCCGCAGCTTCACCGAACCCAAAAGACCTTCGGCCGTAAGAATCTCAATCGCCTTCTGGATGCTGGCGACGGCGTGGGGGTACTCAGCCCGAATATACAGAATCCCGTCCTCGATCCCCATCGCATACGCTGCGATAAGCATTCCTTCAAGCACTCGGAATGGGAATGATTCAAGGAGCATCCGGTCCATAAATGCACCTGGGTCTCCTTCGTCTCCGTTGCAGATGAGCACCTTGGGCGTACCGGAGGCGTTGCGAACGGTGCGCCATTTGCGGCCTGTTGGGAACCCGGCACCACCACGTCCTCTGAGTCCAGACTTGATGACCGCTTCGATGACTGAGTCTGGATCTTCCGCTTCTCGGACAGCCTTCAACCCCTCAAAACCGCCGGATTCGCGGTAAGCGGCGAGATCATGGGGAGACGTGACCCCATTTCCTTCCATCGCGATACGAAGTTGAGGATGGATGAACTCGCAGAGCATGGGGTCCCTTGGATCGCACTTCGACTCCAATGGCTCTGAATCATTCGGTGACGATATCCAGTCAAGCAAGCTGGCAATTCCAGCTTTGAGTTGACCGGCAATCCCGGACTTTAGGTGACGCCGCACGATTGCATCCGCTTCACCTGGGGCAATCTTCGAGTACCGAACGTTTCCCAGCACAGGGTCAAGGACTTCACACATCGGCATCTGATGGCAAATGCCGGTGCACGAAACAGTCTCAACCGAGCCTTGCAATCCGTAATGTTTGGCGGCGACTTCGAGCTCTTGGCGGACACGGAGCGAACCACACGCGGCGCAGCACGAATCGGTCGCGATTCGGAGCTTAATGGGTCCTCGTGAGAGGTGCCCTGAGGGAGCCCCAACTGCAAATTGGCTCACCGTGGGCGGGACAAGGGACCTGGGAGCAGTTTCTGCGGTAAGCCCACCAAAGGTTGCCTGATCGACGACCACTACCGGTGCCAGAGAGCAACACCCAACGCATGCAACGCGTTCAAGGGTGAATTTGCCTGTCCGATCGGTTTCCTCGGTTGGGGACATCGACAGATGGCGGCGGAGGGAATCTTCGATCAGGTCCGCGCCACGAACGTGGCACGCGGTTCCATGGCAGACCCGAACGAGGTGCTCACCAACTGGGGATCGGCGGAAATACGAGTAGAAGCTGGCGACGCCCTCGATTTCAGTGGCAGGAATCCCGGTTCGGTCTGCGATCAACCGAAGTGCTTCCATAGGAAGATATCGGAACTTTTCCTGGACTCCTTGAAGCAGTGGGATGAGGAGGTCGGGTCGACTGCCGTGTTCCTCGATCAGGCGATCCACCGCCTCGGAGTACGGAGAAATCACGGCCAAACTCATTTGGCACCTATGCAGAAAAGGTGATGGTCACCGCGCACGACCATTCGACCTGCATCGAACGCGGGAGTCGCCTGGGAAGGTTCCCCTAAACGGTGTTTTGATACCTGCGTAAAGCTCTTGGAGGCGCGAAAGACCCTCATCACACCATCGGTTCCCATGAGATAGACGAGGTCACCGAGCACGAGCGGCGAGGAGCGGGACGGTTTCTCTAGCCTTTTCTCCCACACGATTTTGCCATTAGCACTGTCGATGGCCGAGGTCGTGCCATCGGAAGAGGCCAGGAAAACAAGGCCAGCGCCGAACGCGGGACTGCTAATGTCTGGCAGCGCTGCGTCGGATGAGGTCCATGCGACCTTACCGTCGGTTGCCGATATTGACATCATGACCGAGCCTTGCTGGGCGATGAAGATGTGGCCGTTGCCGAGAATGGCGCTTGGTGCGATCTCACCGCTCAAGCCATCGGCGTGCCAGATCTCGGTGCCGGTTGCGGCATCGTAAGCGGAAACACCAGGGCTGGCGACGACGATCACAGCAGGCTTACCATCGAGCAGAATCCCAATCGGGCTACTCCAAGATGCTGACGTGGCACGTTTCGTTTCCCATGCGGTCTTACCGGTGGTTGGATCAAGACCATAGAGTCGTGACTTGCCCGACTCCGGCGCGGAACCTTGATCCATTTGGACAATGAGCTTTCCTCCTGCGAAAAGCAGCGAAGACGCAAAGCCGTAGGTGTTTTCGAGCGGTCCGAATTGTCGCGCCCATATAGGCTTGCCGTCTACGCTGACGCACGCCACGCTTCCATCGACGAAGGCGGCGAAAACGCGTTGTCCGTCGGTAGCCATCGTCGACGGTGCGTAGCCTGCATCGGGGGATGGTTTGACTGGTTTCGCCTCCGCGGGAACCGGGACTGCAAAGCGCCATAGGTTGCGCCCAGTCGCTAAGTCGTATGCCCAAATCTCACGGTGCTTTTCGTCAGCACCGGAAAGGAAAACTTTTCCACCGGAAATGATTGGCGAGTTCCAGCCAGGAAGTGTTAGGTCCGCCTTCCAAAGCAAGCCTTTGCCGCTCGGCACATCCCAGTCGGCAGGGAGATTTATTGCCTTTGGGACCGATGATCCTCCTCGGAAAGATGGCCACCCGGTTGTACTAAGTGGTGCGATTTTGCTCGCGACTTTGGGTGCTGTGGCAGGTTTGGTCAGGGGAGGAGTTGGGGCCGAACTTGTGAGAGGTAGTGGCGCGAGTGCGGTTCCGCCTAACGCTGTCGGCACGCTTGCAACGGGGTTGGGAGCCGCAGCCCCTACTACCGCTGACCCTACTGGAGGCGCAGTGACAGCGAGGGAAGTTCCTGCAGGTGGCAGTCCCGCAGGAGCACCTGGGGCTGTCGGCGTCACTTGAGGCAGGGGAGCGTCTCGCACGTAGGCGGCAATGGCGTCGTGGCGAGATAAGGTGGCCACAAGCGCAAGCACACCGCCGAGACCGATACCGAGTGCCACAACCATTCGATGCGACGACAGAGCGTCATTGACGGATCTTTCGGGTGCGTCAGGGTCGGGAAGCACAGGTTTGGCGCGCAGTTTGTCGGCACCTTTGGAGAAAATCAGGACTGCCACCAGCCCGGCAATCAGGAGACAGAAGCCAGTTTGCGCAAAGCGAATGCTGCGAAAATAGGATGAGCGCAGGTACTCGTCTTGTCGGCGAAGATCCGCGAGAAGTTGCTTATTATTCGGATCGAGGTTGATCCGTGTGACGAGATTGTCCACTCGGGTAGGTGGGTTTGGGTCCACTGCACGGCTGGCAAAGGCATTCCATCCTAGCGCGATGAATACGATGAGGCAGAACGCACTCGCGACCCAGGCACACCGACGGAGAGTGATGGCCCAATGGTTCACGCGGCACCTCCCACTGGCTCTCGATCTTCAACTGGACTTGATGGGATTATGGGAAGACTTGGTAATCCGTAGGTTCGGAAAGGCACGGGGCAGACCGAATAGCACCTTGCGCAACTGACACATGAACCCGCGTTCGCCACGTAGTCAGTAGAGACTTTTCGCCGCAGATATGACAGCGATTTCAATGAGATCACGATACCGATCCATGCTCCCAGGAGTGGAACACCCACCTCAAACTCCTTTTCGACTGCTGCAGCTTCTTGATACGCCTCTTGCGCGGTGTGACGGTGACGATCCCAAGCCTCGGCGAGAGCAGTCTTCGGTGCGGAAGGGTTCAGCTGTGCCTGATGCAGGACTCGAGCTCGGTGGACGCGTAGGTCCCACGACGCCACGACGGGCGACATCCGCCATCCGATAGCTGCCAAAGCAAGCGTCAGGACAGGTGCAAAGGCCAACATATTGGCGACTTGCCTTCGGGATTGTTGGCGATTTGCGGGAACGACTTGAGGTGCCTCAATCGAATCAAATGGACAGGCGTTGGCGCAGAGGTGGCACTGGATGCATCCATCCGGTGTGACCGAAACCGAATGGCGCGCGAAGTGAGAGCACCACTTTAGGAGAACAGAATATGGGCAAAGAAATCGACAATAGGGTCGGCCGATAACCATTGAAAGGGCGACGACCACACCACCAAAAACGATCATCCAGAAGTGACCGTGAAGCCGAAACATCCCAACGAACGGATCGTATTCGCAGATGACAAATGCGGTTCCGGTTGTTGCGAACAAGATGGCCGCACCCAGATAAATATAGGGCACGGTTTCTAGAATTGCCTTGAGACCGGCTGGCACCTTCATTGAGCGGATGAGAACGAGGTCCTGCATGGCACCCATTGGGCACACGCCACCGCAAAACACACGGCCAAAGAACAGTGCGGCAAGAAGTGGGAGGACAAAGAAACCAGCTACCGTAAGTGGCAGACGATAAGAACTATGTGTTAATCCGAAAGTGACGTTCTGAATGGACCCTATCGCGCAAACACAGCCGAGCCGGTAGAAGCCGAAGTAAGCGACGGCAAAGATGCTAACGATCCTGAGTTCTTTTCGAGACCTTCGTGTCAGCACGATCCAAGCCGTCAGTAACAGCATCAGAGCGAGGAGGGCAAGGTCGACGTATTGAAAGGCGCTTTCTCTTGGCAGCGCGGCACGTTCGAGGGGAATTCGGTAGTCGGTGAACTGCGGAGGCGGCTGCGAATGCTGATCTGCGGTCTGCCCGAACGCAAGCATTGGTGCGGCCAGCACGAAGCCAATGGCCGTCCTGAGCTTCACGATTTCGGCCTCTTCAGCATGTAGGGCTTGTCGCTGGGTACGCGGACGACTGCATCGGCTGGGCAGACATTCGCGATGGCGCACTGATTACAATTCGCGCATCGGTCATGTCGAATCTGAAGGTACATCGAGCCATTACCGAACTGGTGGCAACCTTTGACGCATAGAGCGCAACCGATGCACCGGTTCTCATCTACCGCGATTTGATAGTAAGGATCTTCGATGAAGGTCCGGCTGATTGCGTCGGTTGGGCACCGTACATTTTCCGCAGAGGTGGTGTTTCCGGTCCGCTTATCTCGGAAGAGTCCAAAGCAGAGTTTGCAGTAGCCACATTGGGCATAGGCATGTACGCACTTGACCGCAGTGGGATCGAGAACGCATGCGGAAGCACAGAGACCACATTCGGTGCACTTCTCGGGATCGATCTGCCACACCGTCTCGGCTGCTTGGCTCCGAGTGGCAAGGCCACCCAAGGCAAAGGCTCCGCCAGCGAGACCGCACAGGCGGACTGAGTCGCGAAGCATTTCGCGTCGGGAGGTTTTGGGTTTATCCGACGTGGCGATTCTCCTTGCCTGTGGCATCGCGGAAGGAAAGAGCCTGGGGCAGACCGCAAGTTTCGGAAACGCCACATGTTCGGCAAATTGTGTTGTTGGTACACGTCTCACCCTTTCGGTGAGTCATCGCACCCACGGTGCCGACCAGTGCAGGGGCTGCGGCCCATCGAACCACAGATCTTAGAAATTGGCGGCGACTTGGGTCGGAATTCTTTGGCATTTTATACCGGCGCAAAGATGCGAACGGCACCCTCCCATGGATCAAGGATCAGGACTCGGTTATCACAAACTGCTGTTGCCAGTCCCAGCGTTTCGGCATGAAATAGCTCCGGCCCGGCGACAACACACTTCAGAGATCCGTCCGGAGAAATGACCTTCACTCTCGGCAATCCCTTCTCACTGGTGACCATATCTCCGTTGGGAAGAACACTGACGTGGGTGGGGTTACAGCAGCCGCAAAACGACTCCATTCCCATCCCGGATTCTCCGACCGCTTCGATCAGGTGGCCCTCTGGAGAGTGGCGTTCAACGCGATGCTTGCCGATGTTCGTGACAAGCAGATCTCCTGTGCTGTGGATGGTAAGTCCCATGAAGGGGCTTGGGACGATCAGACCGGGGTAATCCGTAGTTTTCTCGCCGAAGGTCCCCGTCTGTTTGCCATCTCGGTTGTACCGAACAACACGCCGATTACCAGCATCACCGACAAACACTTCGTTCGTGCTGGCAGCAATCGAGACGATTCTCGCCCGCGGCCCGAGGCTCGCCCATCTGGCGCCATTCCTTGGGGAAATGATTTGGTCGTCGGTAGCTGAATACAGGAGTCCATCGGGGGCGACGGCGACACATTTGGCGGTACCACCGACCTCATGTTTTTTGAGATGTTGGCCATCCATGTCGAACTCCTGAATCGCCATGTCGCCTGCAACCCAGATAGATTTGCCGTCGGTGCAGATTCCACGGAGCCAGTGAAAGCCAGTTTTGAAACTGGAGACTTCGTGATACTTGAGCAGCTTGGGATCGGTCTTGGGCGGGCCATCTGCGGTTACGAGCTTCTCCGAAGCACAACCCGCTCCGACCAGCGAACCAAGCAACGTAATCCCGCCGATACCGATCGCACCAGCGCGAAGCAACTCTAGTCTCGAAATTCCCTTTGAGTCTTCTTGATTCACGTTTTCACCATCTTCAGGCAAGCCATCGTATTGGCGTCGCGAACGATGACGCGATCTCCGGCAATCGAAATGGGACCCCACGCCTCTGGGCCTTTTAGGACTGGCTTCGAGCCCAGCGGCTTGTAGCTTTGATCGTTAATCGCCACCAAAGTCATCGTCCCTTGATCATTGAGGAGCACCATCTTGCCGTCGGCAATGAGATACGGTCCTGTACCAAATCGACCGCCGGTGCCGGAAGTCCAACACTGCTTTCCGTTGAGGTCTAGGCAAACCAGTTCGCCTCCTGGGCGCACACCGTAAAGGTGGTTTTGGAAGAGAATCGGTGTTTGTTGGTCGGAGCCAAATACCTCGGGGCCGAGCCGCTGTTCCTCTTTAACGCTCCAAGTTGGACCGTTTTGGGTGACTCGGATAAAGAGCGAACCGGCATTGTAGCCGCCGGAGAGGAATATCCTGCCATCGCCGACGGGCACGGGTGTCGGAACGGTGGCAGTGTTGACCGTCCATTTATCAGTGTCCCAAAGGAAATGTCCGTCTTTCGCCGAAATCCCAGCGACTCCGGAATTGAAGCAGTAGACATAGGTTTTTTCTGTCCCGATGGTGACCGGGCATATCGAAGAGTGGGTCATTGCCCAACCCTTGGGGTTTGGTGTCTGCCAAGCGACCTTGCCGGTTTCGAGATCGAGTGCAATGAAGAGGCTGCTACCTCCGGTTGCGATGATGACCTTGCCATCGTCGATGAGCAGACATTCGCCGGCGTACCACTCGGGGACGGTTACCCCGAATTTCTCCACCAGATCCAATTGCCACTTGGGCTTTCCAGTTTCGGTGTCGACGCAAAGGACAACGCACTTGGGTCCGAGGGCGACAACGGATTTTCCGTCGGTGGCGGGAATCGTGCGGGAGACGCCGTGGTTACGTTTGATGTTGGCTGAATAACCTGTTCGCCAAACTTCGTGGCCGTCGGCAAGGGCAAAGCACCGGAGAACATCCTGTTCGGTCGAGGAATCGTGGTCGAGAAGGAAGACTCGGCCATCCTTAATGCAAGGGGCAGCATAGCCCTCACCAACCCCAACTTGCCACGCGGGTTGAATACCGTCAGCAGTATTCGCCACCACGGCTCCGGGAGGAGCGACGTTGCTGCGGTCCGGTCCACGGAAGCAACTCCAATCACCAGGCATTGGGGGCACCGGCGTGTTCGCCGACACCCCAGGTAAAGGGATTAACGCGGCGGAAGTAGAACCCGTTATTGCTGCGGTGCGAGCGGTGTGCTTGCTGTTGACACCCAAATCACGAGGGGCAACATCAACAGGAGCGAAGTAGGAACGGCCCCAAAGGCACAGAGCGACCATGCCAATAACGCCTAATAGCGTTGGCATCCCGGATTCCAACTGGACCGAGAGGCGAGTGCCCACGATGACTGTAGTTTGGGGGACTTTTTGGCATTACAGATGTCGTGGAAATGAGGTCAGCGGAAATCACCACACCCATTCGCGAGCCAAGAAGCGAACAATGCATGTGGGACCCATGCGAGTAAAACGCGCCTTCACACTGATCGAACTCCTCGTCGTCATCGCGATCATCGCTATTTTGGCGGCGATCCTCTTCCCAGTTTTTGCTCAGGCGAAGCGTGCAGCGAAGCAGACGGTCTGCCTTTCGAACGTAAAGCAGATGGGTACGGCAGCAGCCCTTTATCTCGGTGACAGCGACGATACTTATCCCATAACGTTCTACATGGGTTTTGAGTCGACCTATCAGCCGTGCATCCTTTCCTCGTTCCAGTCGATTCAGCCGTACCAGAAAAGCGCCCAAATGGTGATCTGTCCGGAAGATGGAACCCCCCTGGATTACAAAGCGGGAAGCATGAACCTTGGATATCCGGCCCCCTGTCATTCTTCGCCTGACGTCACTTCGATGAGCTACCAACCGAACTTCAAGCTCATTGATGTTGGCGATCCGAATTTCTTGGTGAATCCCTGGACCGGACAAACGGGACGGCCCGTCCATAACGCCAGTGAAGTGGAGTTCCCGACTCACACTTCAGAGTTTTTTGACGCCACTATCGCCCTTGGAGGAGGCAGTGCCTCTTTTGTTACTTACCAAATGCCGATTCAACCTCGACATCGCGATCTCATCAACGTTGTCTGGGCAGATGGACATGGTAAGCCGCTGCATACGAAACCAGAAGTCAATGCTTCAGGTGTTCAGGTTGGTGGCAATTCCTTGGATGGTAAGCCGATTTTGGCGTGGGACGTGACCGACAGTGGTCCTTATCGCGGCAAGCGAGAACTTGAAGGCATTCCAACTCAGTTAGCCGACGGATCTTGGTCGTTCAGGTAGTCCCAATGCGGATTGCGATGATCGTCGCAGGTGCCGGGTCCATGTACTGTGGAGCGTGTGCCCGCGATAGCGATTTGGCGCGTGGGTTGCGGGCCATCGGTCATGACATTGCGATCTTCCCCATCTATACACCGTTGCGGTTGGAGGAGGATCTGGAAGTTCGCCAGGAGCCGCTTCAGATCGGTGGGATCAACGCCTTTTTACGTGAGAAATCTCCCCGGCTTTCCCACCTGTTGAAACCGTTCCATCGATGGCTGGATTCACCCGCATTGATTACTTGGGCGTCTCAGTTTGCGGTGAGAACCCAAGCGAGTGACCTTGGGCAGATGACGGCATCGTTCCTGTCAGGGGCCAAGGGGGCACACTCGGCGGAGATTCAGGCCCTTGCCAATTCCGTGGCTGAATTCCACCCGGAAGTCGTGATCTTGGCAAACAGCTTGTTGGCGGGTTTGATCGAGCAATTGAAGAACACAACCGGGGCTGTAATCGTTTGCCAGGTGCAAGGAGAAGACGGATTTCTTGACGAACTCCCCGAACCTTGGCATGGCCGCTCGATGGCATTGCTCCAAGACAGAGTCAAGGATGCCGAAGGGTTCATCGCACCCTGTGCCGACCATGCTGAGCAGATGTCGATTCGGCTCAACCAGGACTTGGCTAAATTCTTCTTGGTTCCTCCAGGTGTCGCTTCAGCTTCGGCACACGCAAAGCCCTCCACTACTGTCACTCATATTGGGCATCTGTCTTCAATTCGGCGGGCGAAGGGGCTCGATGTTCTTGTCTCAGCCCTGGCTCAACTGCATGATGTTCCGCTTAAGGTCTCAGTGAGAGGGAAGGTGCTGGAACCTGCGTTCTATCAGGAACTTGTTCAAATGGTAGGAGATGCAAAGGTAAACGTCGAGTTCGGTGGAGAGATCTCGCCGCACGAAAAGAGAGCTTTCTTGGGAGGCTGTGACTTTCTCGTTCTGCCTTCTCGGTTGCATGAATCCAGGGCCATTGTGGCCTTGGAGGCGCTGGCTTGCGGCACACCTGTGATTGCGCCAGCTACGGGGATTTTTCCTGAGTTGGCCAAGAACACGGGAGGAGTTGCTCTGTATTCCGGCTCAGATTCCCTTTCGAAAACCATCCGAAGGTGTGTCGCGGACAAGCTGGAATGGCGAGAGCGCGGGGAATCGGCGGCATTAGCAATCGCCGAACAATATTCGATCGCTCAATCAGCGAAAGCAGCGGAAAGGTGCCTGAAGGACATCCTTGAAAAGGAACGCCTGAGTCGATGTGGATACACCAAATCGACTCAGGCATTAGAGCAAGGCTAGGACAGATCGACGACTGCGATAGCGTCCTTTGTGCGGACAACTAGTTTGCCATCAACGAGTATCGGAGCCGTCCATGCTTGGCCACGAATTGGGGCGATGCGACCCAGTTCTTTGTAGCCGGTAGTTTCGAGTTTTACGAGGATGACGTCCCCGTTTGAGCCGTTGTTGACGAAGGCGACTCCGTCGGCGGCGCAGAGTCCGCCCTTTTCAAATCCTGGTTGCTGCCAGAGGGCCGTGCCTGTCTTGGGGTCAAGGCAAGTCAGTTTGCCAGGATCGCCGGTGCCGTAGATATAGCCTTTGTAGACGATCGGCGAGCTGAAGTGAGCCTGAATCAAACGGTTCTGCCATCGGATTTGAGCACTGCTAGGGCCAACGTCGACCATAGCGCAACCATGGCCGTAGCCGGAGGAAATGAAGATACTGTTCCCCATCACGACGGGGGTCGCGGCGTTAACACCGTACGCAGTATCCCAAGGCACAGACCACAGCTCGGCAAAAGTATCGGTGGAGATTCCGGCGAGTTTCTTGGCCTGAAACACGACGTACTGTCGCTTGCCCTGGATCGTCGCAATCACGGGGGTTGCGTATCCGGGATCTCCAGTCCCACCCTTGCTTAGAGTGGCACCCGTTGACTTGTCGAGTGCGACGATGGCGGCGTCAGCTGCACCAGGAACGATAATCAAATTCTTGCCATCGATCATCGGGGAAATGGCGTAGCCCCACTGAGGGGTATGGCCGCTGAACTCACCAACCAAATCGTGCTGCCACTTGATCGCTCCCTTTGCTGTATCTAGGCAGAGCACCTTGCCGAGTCGGCTGACGATGTACAGGTTGCTGCCGTCGATCAGAGGCGTTGACCGAGTAAAGCCATTGTTGTCGTTATCAGCGTCGGGGTATTTCGTCTTCCAAACCTCTTTGCCGGATGCCAAATTCCATGCACAGACGATATCTTCTGATCCGGAGTGATCGACGATGTAGAGAACCTTGCCATCGGAGGCAGGGCCGCTCCAGCCCATATCGGTTAGAGGTGCTTGCCAAAGCAATTTGGGGGCTTTGGCGGTCCAGTTCTTGTTGAAGCCTGACATCGCGGAGATGCCAGTGCCTTCCATGCCTCTCCAACAGGGCCATGGCCATTTTCCTTCGGCGGTTGCAGAACCAGAATTCGTCGCGACGGACGTCGGAGTCGCCTCCGCTTTTGCACCATTCGCTGCGGTGGTTGAGCTGTCTGTGCAACCCCACAGAACTGAGAGAAACACGACCGAGAACATTTGACTCGGCAAACTTGCCATGTCTACAGACCTCCTACCGTGCGTCCTTAACGCAAAGGCGCACCAATGGGAGCATACAGTATCGATATCGGCTGAACTTCGATTGAGGCGTCAGTGGAAATACGTCCTCAAGAGCGAGGACGAAGAAATAACCACATCTGTTGACCTCCTCGCGACTTTCGGAGAACTCAGTTTTCAACCGGCCTCCCGCTCCTAGGAGGCAAGAACATGTGCGCGGGTGATACCATGGGTACGTGGCAAGTAGTTGGAAGCATCGATCCCGATCCAAGGTCCTTTCGTCGGAGCCTCGGAGCATTTTTCCGCCGGATAGCGCACTCTCCGAAGAGCAGTTGGCTTCTCGACGCGGCTTTTTGGCAACGGTCGAGAACCGGCTTGCCGAAGATCCAGAGACGAAAGCAACGCTCGATCGATTGGTCGATGAAGGTATCTCCGAGTCGGATGCGAAGCTGTTTCTGTCACACCTCGTGGCACGTGAGGTCTTTTCCGTGATGAAAGATAGTGTGAAAGTCGAGCGCGGAACTTACCTCAAATGGCTCGCGGAACTTCCGAATCTGCCTCAGGATTAGTCGAGAGCTCCGGCCAATTCGAAAAATGACGATTGCGGAATTCCAAGTCGCGGCATCGAAAGGGCAGGGACGGGCCATTCAAGAGCTTCGCGATGGTGAGGTGCATCCATCCTTCCGAGTCTTGCGCAGATTGGTCTTCCGCTGGCCCGGCCACGATTGGCAATGTGAGACGTCGAGGGGCTGGTATGTAGCCGAATTAATCAGGTTGTCCTCATGTCCTGATGAGCTATTTGATGCCCTGATTCACCAGTTACCTCGCACCAAAGGGGCGCGGAGGCATCGACATCATCGTGAATCCGCCGCGTTTGAGTTGGCAAAGCGTGGTGTGGGGCCTGCAAAGAAGGCAATATACTCGCACTTTGACCCTGCTAATGACTTTCGATTTGCCGATCACATACTGGATCTCGATGGCCTCGACGGGTTGGACTGGATTGTCTCAAGATCGGTTGACCAATTTTCTGCCAAAGAAGTATGGCAATTCAAATTGTGGATCACAGATTTTCGTGAGTCTCTAGGGGAACAGGTTGTGGCCGATTGGTTTGCTGAGAAGGCACCGAATCGGCCCGATATTGCTGAGTTATCGCGGCTAGTCGCGGCAGAGGACCCAGAAACGAGAGCCGCAAGGCCAAAACGTGATGCTTCAATCCCATTTGAAGAGTTCTATGACCAATGGCATCAGGGGGCGAGTGCGCGGCCGTCGGCTGTCATGTGGGTGCATTGGGCAACCCAGGAAGAACTCGCGAAGGCATGGCGCAGCTTTGAGGAGGCGCACGAGCCCGATTGGCTCGGAGTCTTGGCAAGAGGGCTCTCTCGAATAGTGGATCTTGTTGACATCGACAAGTTAGTCGTACGCGCCCTAGAGTGGAAGGCGGAGCGCAATCCGTTTGTGATTGTGCTTGAGAGGGTTATCGATCCGCGTGTTCGTTTGCTTGGCTTCGAGTTGATTGCTGCTGGGTGGACAGTGGATGGGATCGCGCTCTTTGGCAACAATGGTCTCGTCGAAGATGTTCCGTTTCTCTTGAATGTCGTTCGTTCCCTGGAAGATGCGGATCATCTTCATTTCGTTGGCATGGATCTGCTAAGGCTCCCGACCGAGCCGGGATTTGCGCCGATCTTCGAGTGGATCGCTGAGATGACGCCCTGCTCACTGTGTCGCAACAGCGCGGTGAGGGATCTCATTGAGATCAATGCAGCGAGCGATGCGCTGCTGAAGGAATGTTTATTTGATTGCGATGAAGACACCCGCGACATGGCAGCGAAAGCGTTGGGTTCACTGCAGTAGCACGTGTACTGCTTGATATTGGGTGACTGCGTTGTTGCCATGTAATAATGTCCATGTGAATGAGGAGCGAGTTAGAGCCAGATTGGTCATTGTGAATGATCGCTTGAGGGCGCTTGGCGTCAAGTCCCTTTCGCTGTTCGGGTCGGCGTCTCGGGGATCTTCCGGAGAGGATAGCGATCTAGATTTTCTCGTGGAATTTGAAGGACCAGCAACTTTTGACCGGTATATGGGCCTCCGTGAACTCCTTGAAGCGGAGTTTCAGTCGCCGATAGATTTGGTTACGAAGCGCGCTCTCAGACCTATGATCAGAGATCAGATTCTTGGCGAGGCCGTCAGGGTTGCGTAGAGATCGCCTGTTTTTGTTCGATATTCGCGACGCATGCGAGAAGGTCGCTCGGTACACCGAAGGGCGAAGTTATGAAGAGTTTTCGAGCGATGAAGTTCTCTTTGATGCAGTAATCCGAAATATCCAGAACATTGGGGAGGCAGTCCGGTGCCTACCGCCGGAGACGCGCTCACTCCGAACAGATATTGAGTGGAATCGGATTGTTGGGCTGAGGCACCTGCTTGTACACCACTACTTTGGCGTAGATGAGGAGATTGTCTGGGATCTTGCCCGAAATCGGTGTCCCGAGTTATTGGCTGCAGTCTTGGAGATGTTAGCCATGCTGCCTGACGAGCCAACGGCCTAGGCCGTCATGCCGCCCCTTCGCCATTACGGCGAGCCCGTTAGTGATCTCGTGAGGACTGCGGACGCTTATCAAAGTCAATGGGCGATGCCCACTGACGAGATGGGGCGCGCTTACAGCGCTACGGGTTGGGCGGCGCGTTCCACCAGGCTTTTAGCCTGGGCTGGTATAGGGGCGCCCTTTCAGGGCTACCCGACGGATCGATGTTTTGTTGTGACGACTACGGGCGATCCGTTGACGGTGTAAGCTTTCCTCATTGTGATGGTCCCCCAGGAAATCTCTGACCGAATTCTTGCTGAATGCTTCAACCGACCGAAAGCGTATAAGGAGCTTCAGTGGTTGTGCGACAACGTGGGTGGCCGCACGAGTGGCGCGGAGTCGGGGGATCGGGCGGAAGATTGGGGACGTCGCTGCTTTACGGAGGTTGGGCTTGAGAACGTCCGATACGAGGAACTACAGGTCACGGTTTGGCAGAGAGGCTCTCTTGAGGTTCTCGTCACCGAGCCCGCTTCGTGGGCATTGACGGCGATGGCTCATGGCAATGCTCCTTCCGAGGTGGACTTGTCGGCGGAGGTCATTGATGCCGGACACGCGGAAGCATGTGATTTCGAGCGATTGGGTCATGCCGTTCAGGGCAAAGTCGTTCTCTGCGATGAAGGGGTTGCGCCCGGCAAGCGTGCTCTCCATCGAACGGAAAAGTTGAAATTTGCCCTCGAAGCAGGGGCGTCTGGGTTGATGATCTATAGCTCCGCGTCGGGTGGGCTGCCTCGAACGGGCGTCTGCTATTACGGCGAGGCGCCGATTCCCAGCATGGGAATCTCCCAAGAAGATGGGGAACGCCTGAAGCGGCTGATTAACGCTGGCGGGATTCCAAAGGTGCGAATCTCCATGCGAAATACCAACTCTATTGGTGTCGGCAGGAACGTGATTGGTGATATCGTCGGCTCGGAACTTCCTGATGAAGTTGTCATGGCTGGGGGGCATTTGGACTCATGGGATATTTCGCAAGGGGCAACTGATAACGGACTCGGCTCGGCGATTGTGCTTGAGATGGCGCACGCACTGGCTGCACTCGGCAGACGACCCAAGCGCACCCTTCGGTTTGCGATGTGGGCAGCGGAAGAGGTGGGTCTGTGTGGCTCCCATGCCTACGTTCGGGATCACGCCGACGAACTCGACCGGATGCGCGGTTTGCTCAACTTCGATATGACGGGTGACCCGTACGGCTTCTGGGTACCTGGACGCCGCTCGAAGCATTCAGTTTTCGAAGGACTTGCCAATCAGCTAGCCGGTATCGGGATGAAGCAAGACTACGACCACAAGGCAGGCCTGCACAGTGACCACCAACCGTTCATGTTGGCTGGCGTTCCAGTGATCTCATTAATGGCGAAAATCGAGGGTCAAGGCGCCCATTACTACCACAGCGTCGGAGATACGTTTGAAAAGGTGTCTCAGCCAGCCCTGTGCCGGGCTGCGGCGGTTGGCGCCCACACAATGTGGGCCATCGCTGATGCCGACGTGCCACCTCTGACGCGCTTGACTCCCGGCGAGATCGAAAAGATGATCGACGACGATGACCTTCGAGAGGCCCTCACCGCCGAGCAGTAAAGTCATCGCATCATCGAACGGCAGGGGTGACTTTGCTTCCGATTAGTTCGATCGAGTTCATCAGCATCTCATGAGGAAGCCCCGCCACGCTCATTTGGAAGCTGATGCGAGTGATTCCACCCAGTGATTCGCTGAAACGGTGGATTTTCTCGGCGACTTCATCGGGATTCCCGACCATCAGCGCGCCATGCGGACCACGAAGGGCATCGAATTGGGCACGAGTTACCGGTGGCCAACCGCGCTCCTTGCCGACTTCCGTGAATGCCTTGGCGTAGCCGGGGAAGAAGTCGTCGGCAGCCTGCTCTGTTGTTGAAGCAACGTAGCCGAGAGCGTGAATGCCTACCTTCAATTGCTCGGGCGCAAATCCAGCTTCTTCGCCCGCTTGGCGATAGAGATCGACCAGCGGGCGGAATCGCCGTGGTTCTCCACCAATGATCGCAACCATGAGGGGAAGACCCAACATGCCAGCACGGACAAACGATTGTGGTGTGCCGCCGACTCCAAGCCAAATAGGCAAAGGACTTTGAATCGGTCGCGGGTAGATGCCTTGGCCAGTGAGTGCAGCTCGGTGCTGTCCCGACCAGTGCACGGTTTCGTTATCTCGGATCTTGAGGAGTAGATCAAGCTTTTCGGCAAACAGGGAATCGTAGTCTTCGAGTTTGTGACCAAACAAAGGGAACGCCTCGATAAACGAACCACGCCCGACGATGATCTCGGCTCGGCCTTGGGAGAGAAGATCGAGCGTTGCGAAGTTCTGAAAGACGCGGACCGGGTCATCCGCGCTGAGCACCGTGACCGCGCTGGAGAGGCGAATATTCTTCGTCCGTGCGGACACCGCACCGAGGATGACAGTAGGGGCGGAGTCGAGAAATTGCTTTCGGTGATGCTCCCCGATTCCGAAGGCGTCTACTCCGACCTGATCGGCAAACTCGATCTGCTCAACCAGCTCACGGAGTCGGACAGATTGATGAAGCGGATCAGCGGACCGATCGTCGGTGGCGGCAAAACTATCTATTCCAACTTGCATGTGCGATTCTCACCGTGCCGGTGAGAGGAGCTACGACGTTCAATCGTTAACTCGATTCGAGCGTCGAACGCTTCCAACCACATAACAGCGGATTTCTTTGTTCAACATTGTTTACGTGGTTTGTCGGTCGCTCGTCGGCAATCATCTGCTGTGGGGCATTTTAGAATCAGGCTTGTGATTGGTGGTTGAGTCCCAATCGATCCGCAACCGCACGAAGGGATTTGTCTTTGGTCCAGATTTGGCAGCTGGACAAAAGGCATGCGCAAAGCAAATGGACATCCATGTACCCAATTCCAGCACCATACAGCTTTTCAGATTCGATCAAATGATAGGCTTCAATGTCGCTTGCGATGGAGCACTTCGCAATGGAATCGAGAAGACCAAGCGTCATGTGGCGATCTCTGAGATTTCCACAGGCAAGTTCTCCGACTACCAATGGATGCATCAATACTTGGGAGTCCAGAAGAAGGGTTTTGAGTTCTTCGTTTGGGGCTCGAAAATGGTCGATCCAAATCGATGTATCTACTAAGATCATCTCTTGGTTTTACTGAGATCGACGCCGTGGGACCGGCTGGATGTCAGGCATTGTGCCCCCCAGAGCGGCAAGCCGCTTTGCGCTTTCCCTCTCGATTAGGGCCGTGAGACCCGCCCGGACTAGCGCAGTCTTTTCCTTTATGCCGGTCAGTTCACCTGCGCGCTCAACGAGGCGTTCGTCGATATTGAGTGTGGTTCTCATGCATATCAGTATGCATCATATGATGCCTTCGCAAGTGAGCAGTTCGCCTGCACGTCCTGTTCAAGAGGAGAGGACGTTAAACCTAGCGGCGAGAAATTCACTTAACCAAGCATCAATTACTGGAAACCTAGAAAACTAGAAAAATGGTAAGGTGGAAAAATGAAAACAGCTCTCGATTTACCTGATGAATTGGTTCGAGATGTGAAGATCCTGGCTGCGCAGGAGGGTAGGAAGTTGAAGGATGTCGTAGCAGATTTGCTTCGACGTGGATTGGATAGCACGGCGGGGATAGTGCCAATGGCATCCTCTCCGTTTGTGACCGACCCCATAACAGGCCTTCCAATGATCGCATGTCGACATGCCGCCAAACACCCCGAGCAACTTACTCCAGATAAGATTGCGAGCATTCTTCTTGATCAAGAGGTCGCATGGAATCATGAAGCTAGTCGATAGCAACGTGTGGCTGGCGGTTGCGATTTCTTCACACGAACATCATGCCTTGGCATCGGCTTGGCTTCGGCAGCAGTCGGTCAAGGATGTGGCGTTTTGCCGAAATACGCAGTTATCGTTTCTGAGGCTGATAACGACTCGAGCCGTACTGAATGTCTACGGAATTCCACCATTGACAAATAAACAGGCGACGGAGCTGTATGCTGCTCTCATCGGCAGCCCCCAAATTACTTTTGCGGGGGAGCCGGATGAACTTGAGATTCATTGGAGGGGATTAATCTCGGTAGATACAAGCTCGCCAAAGCTTTGGATGGACGCGTATCTAGCAGCATTTGCGATCGCAGGTGGTCACCAATTGGTGACCATTGACTCTGGATTCGCTCAATTCGAAAGTCTTGACCTTCTGCTTCTGAGATAGAAATATACCGGCACCCGGTAGTAGTCAATGTGTCTACTGGGTGAACAGAGAACCTCTTGAAATCAGGGAATATGAGCACAGAGGCTGCCCTTCGACGGGCACGAGAGGGTGGCAAACAAAGTCACGAAGGGCCACTAAGCTTCACGCTTGACAATTCGAGCAGATCCAGGAACTCTTTCCAGTCGGTGTTCAGTGCCATAGTGATCGTCAATCATTTGGATGAGGATGTCAATCCGTTCCTTTGGGGTAAGTGACTGGTAATAGAGACGGTTGGCGCGATCGGCCTCTTCCATGGTTTTGAACTTGGAAACAACCTTTTCCACCGTCTCTATTTTTTCCTTCTGGGGTCTTCTAGTACGGACACCGGCGGGCCCTGACGGCTTCTTCACCTTCGGTTGCATCGGCCTCGCGTAAAGCCTGGAGGAAGGTGCCGAAGTTTCGCTTGGGCGAGTAGCCAATTTCTTCCCACCCAAGGAATGAGTTGACGACGTGGGGCTTATGGTCCATTCGAATGCCGTATTTCTCGATGAGGTCGCTTGAGTTCGGGAAGATGCTCTCGCATGTGCCGATCGGGTCCGATTCCCAGTTTGCAAGCTGTTCTTCTGTAAAGGCGTTCGACCGCAATGCATCGACGGTAATGCCTTCGGCCTCGCCTACCCAATGCCTCTCAAGGCGTTGAACCGACAGGAGCACGGTGTCGAGAACGTCATCTCGGTCCACACCTCCATAAAGGAGGCGAGCGCCGTATCGGTTCACCCAATCCGATCCCCAGGGCGTAAGGTCGGCGGGGCGAATCGCCATGTAGCGCATTCCACTGGACTGTCGCTGATATTCGCAAAGCTCTTCGCCAATTCGCTTGGTGAAGCCGTACTTGTCATAGTGACCGTGCCACGCCTGCGAACTTAGGAACACAAACCGCTTAACATTGGCTGCTTTGGCTGCCTGCAAAGACCAGAAGAGACCATCGACGTTGAGTCGCCAAAAGTCAACCTCTGTTTTCTGCTGCCAGTGAATTCCGTGCCAGGCAGGGAGGTGGATGACCAAATCGCAGCCTTCAACTGCCTTTTCAAGCCCAAAGCCTTGCTGGACGTCAAGCTGATGGAACGGAAGCCCGAGATCTTCGCTGGGACGATTGAGGTCAGTCAAAACCAAGTCATGACCAAGTGCCTGAAGTCCGGGAATGAGCCCCTTACCGATGTTTCCGTTGCAAGCCGTAACGAGTATACGCATGACTCGATTATGAAGGGGCAGATCTGTTGTTTAGCCCCCCCTGAGATGTTGAAGAGGTGTCTGCGACCTTACCTGCCGGAATCTCACTAGCAAGCACGACCACCGATTACATTAAACTATCGCGAATACAAGTGTTATAATTGCGACTTATGTGGCAAAAAGTATCATGTAGCACTTGAAGCTAAAAGGATATGATTGTCAATCTACATTAAGGGTTCTATTTCCTGATTCCCTTGGTGTACGACAGGAAACATTACTGACGTTTGTTTGGAGAGACGATGAAGATTACTCGATTTTTAGTGCTTTGCTCCGTGTCATTCTCGATTTTCACTTCGGCTTTTGCCACTACCCAGGACGATACGAAGACTCTCGCTGTGGACGATATTACGTTCCAACGAATCAAGTCTAACCAAAAAAGTACCACACCATACGGTGGAAACTGGGTTCAGGTCTACGGAGGCATCGTTAGTGGTGGACACGGTACCAAACCTGCCGCCCTGATTGGGGGATTGATTTCGCGAGATCGGCTTTTACTCACAGATCGTGACGATACCAATGAAAAGCCCATCTCGGTGTCCTGTGATATCGGGTTTCTCAAAGAGAACTGGGGCGTCGCCCATGAATGGGCGGTCAAGTACCCTACTGGGGGGCTCGGAAGTATTGGTCGGTTTGGCTGGACATTCGGAGCAACTGTAGGCACTCTTGGTAATACCCAGACGCCTGGAAACGATACAGATACAAATACGGAGTACTTTACGGGCCTCACGTATTTCCTCAATCCTCAGATGACCATCGCAGCGGGGGGAGTGGTGAAGACCGGGGAAGGTATCGGTAAATCGCACTTCGCTGTCGCTCTCTCACTAGATTTGGCTTCAATTGGCCACTTCTTCGGCGGTAAGTAATTCTGCCGTTTTGTATGAGTTTGCCTGCCTAAAGGCAAACCTTCCGTCAGCCCGCCCGGAGAGATTCCATCGGGCGGGCACTGAAATAGGGAAATTGTTGGAGGGGCACTTGAATTGGTCCGACCTTTGCCAACCCCATAAAGCGCTTTTGGATTCCCAATGTGGTGATGAGCGCCCATTGCCTTGGTCGGTGATAGCAAATGACAAATAGTGAGTCTCCAGTTTCTACTGCACACCATCCCGTGCGTGAGGGGAGAAAGGCACAGCCGATAACCTTACCGTGGTGGCTTTTTGGTGCGCTGGTGTTTCTATGCATGGCGTTTGGAATCCCGAGCCAGTGGTACCTTGAGCACCTTTCGTGCTCAAGACCGGTCGGAGCCGGAGTTGCGCTTGGACTGGATTTTGCATTCCCCTTTGCCTATGGCCCCTTGTTGATCCTGTGGGGGATATCGCTCGCAGCATCGGATCATGTTCCCGAGAGTATACGTAAATGGATTTTTGTGGCACCGATTGCTGCTGTGGCTGCGATGGTGTTTGACGAGATTGAGAATCTGTTACTACTTTCGTCGCTCGTCAACGATCCGAATCATTGGTTCTTGAATCCGCACAACCTGATGACGATTCCGAAATTTGTCGCCTTTGGGATCTCTTGCCTTGTGTGCATCGTTGCTACGATCTCATGGAGGCTGAACAAGTGAGTGAATCAAGAGAAACTACAGCGCCTAAAGAGCCATATCGGATTCTGGCCCTAGATGGCGGGGGTCTAAGGGGAATCGTTTCTGCG
This sequence comes from uncultured Armatimonadota bacterium, assembly GCA_903833215.1. Lineage (GTDB taxonomy): Bacteria > Armatimonadota > Fimbriimonadia > Fimbriimonadales > Fimbriimonadaceae > Fimbriimonas. The sequence goes on along the minus strand of CAILEM010000025.1, from coordinate 40,105 downwards.
CGTGTCCTCCAGCATATCGAGTCAGACTTTCCTGAGTTTCTTGGAGCTGCCGACTTGGTGGCGGGTACATCGGCTGGAGCAATCAATACCGTCGCAATTGGCCTTGGGATCAATGGCGAAAAGTTAGTGACGCTCTACCAGGATCAGGCAGAGACGATTTGTGGAAGATCCATTTGGGACCGCCTCGCAACAGGTGACGGCATCTACGCAGCTGCAATTCCAACGGAAAGGCGGCTCAAAGGTATTGTGAATGGCTTGGAGAACGGCACTGGTAAACCTGTAACGAACGTAAAGCTCGGTGACATTCAACGGAAGATCCTGATCACGTCGTTTCAACTGGATAGTCACAATCCAATTTGCAGGAGCGAGTCTGGGCCGAGGCGATGGAAAGCGAAAATATTCCACAATTTCAAAGATGATGGCGACGGCGGGCCGAATCCTGATTTGGCTCAGAAAGCTGTTGACGTCGTCATGAGATCAAGCGCAGCCCCTACGGAGTTTCCAATCTATCAGGGTTTCACTGACGGGGCACTGCTAGCAAACAATCCTGTGATGTGTGCGATCGCTCAGGCACTCCACCCAAGCCTCGGGTGCGTGAAGCCTCCTCAACATATAGTTGCCCTTTCGATTGGCACAGGAGCAGCTCCAGCCCAATATCTTCACCAGCGCTCTTCGAGTTGGGGCTATATACAGTGGGCCCAGTATTCCAATTTGTTTGTTGACGCTTTCCTGGACGTTGCCGACTTTCAAGCCAATCAGATTCTCGGTCGTGATCGATACTTTCGTGTGAACCCTGTCCTGAGCGGAAATTCAAGTTCAAGTGACCCAGCCGCTGAGCCTTTTCTTGTCGAGTCGGTTGACAAATACTTTGGCGGCGAACCCGGTCATGGAAAATCGGACGAATGGACAGATCTTAAGAAATGGCTAGGGTGTAACTGGAGTGTGAATCAATTTTTGACACAGCCTGAGTGAGTCGACTATATTGGGTCTCATGATTCGAGATGTTGCTCCGCTGCATGATTTTCAGGACCCCTATGGCCTGCTTTGCGCGATTCTGCAAGACGGCACTAATGAGTGGCGATTGGAGCTTGGGATAGACCTCCCCGTCGAGGCGGTCGTATGGCAACCGTCGCCGGGCTCTTACAGTATCGGGGCGATCCTTCTGCACATCATCATGGCTGAGGTGTATTGGTTCGAGAAGTTTGTTCTTGATATCCCAATCGATCCAGAAGAGCGGAAATTGATCCTTTGGGATGAGACTGACGTTGACGAAGGCCGGTGGCCAGAGCCGCACCATCAGCCGATCATTTGGTATTACGAACTCCAAAATCGCATTCGAGCTCGAACGCTTGAAGCGATCAAACGGTGGCCCGCTGCAGAAACGTTGAAGCCGGGGCACAGCGACGAAATCTCATTACGTTGGGTTTTGGGGCACGTCATTCAACACGAGTCGTACCACGGCGGCCAGGCAGTCCTGCTGCACGAACTATGGAAGCGGCGAGATGCGACGAAGTAGAACTGTTATCGGGTGGATCGCCATATCGCAATCAAAAGCCAAACCGTAGAAGCAACCACGACGGCAAGGAGTCCCTTTAGGATGAAGTATGTCGGGCCCTCCGAATTCGTTGGGCGGTATACCAGCGCGATGACGCTTAGGCCAATGACGAGTCCAGCCGTGAGCACGCTTACAGCGATACGGTTTGCTGCTTGCTGAAGCTTGTTGCTCAGTGCTTCATTCATCTCGACTTGGGTAGTGACCTTCAACTCACCACGCTCCACTGTGCCAAGCAACCGGACAAGGCGATCCGGCAGGTCGACACTGAGGTCGGCAAGGTCAATTGCTCCCTCTTTCATCCGCTTTGCAGTAGCCTTGAGTGAGTGACTCTTGAGCCAAAACCTCTCGAAGTAGGGTTTACCGAACTCGATGAAATTGAAATCCGGGTCTAGATTGGCACCTAGCCCCTCGTCCATGGTGAGTACTCGGACCACCACCATCAATTCGCTCGGAAAGGTGAGTCCATTTCGCTGTGCGACCGCCGTGATTTCTCGCAAGACCTGTCCCGCAGAAAACGACCCAAGAGATGCGCCTTCGTACTGAGAGAGAAGGCGGTCCAGATCGCGGCTGAGGCGCTGGCGATCCACTCCCCCTTTTGCCGCACCCATCGCAAGGAGTTCGTCAATCAGCCGGTCAGCATCCCGACGCGATATCGCCATCGACAGTCGTAACAGGGAGTTTCGCAGATGCTCCCCGAGCCGACCCACCATGCCGTAGTCCAGCAGCGCGATGGTGCCATCCGGTTGAACAAAGAAATTCCCGGGGTGGGGATCAGCGTGAAAGAATCCCTGGTCGAGCACCTGTACCAACGCGATATGAGCGCAATTCTTTGCGAGCCGTTTTCGATTGATGCCCGCCGAGTCTAAAGCCTCCAGATCATCAATTTTGATTCCACGGATGTCCTCCATGGTGAGGATAGAAGTCGTGCTGAATTCCCAATAGATCTTCGGGACCCGGAGAGAAGGATCACCAGCGAAGGCACCAGCGATGCGCTCTGCGTTTTGCCCTTCTCGGATAAAGTCGAGTTCGTTTCTCAACGTGAAGGCGAATTCGTCGACCAATCCATCGAGGTCGACGTGCTTCCCGAAGTCCGTATCATTGCTGATGAATCTGCCGATGCGGCCAAGGATTGCCAAGTCTTCTTCAACCTGCAGCTCGATGCCAGGGCGCCGAATCTTTACGACGACAGGAGTGCCATCAGGGAGAACTGCATTGTGAACTTGGGCGATGGATCCTGCCGCGCGAGCTTCAACCTCAAATACCTGGAAGACAGACTGTGGACTGGCTCCAAACTGGCTTTGAATGGCTTCAACAATAAGCTCATAAGGAACTCGGGGAGCGTTATCTTGTAGCTTGCTCAGCTCTGCGATGTACTCAGGCGGAAGCATATCTGGCCGGGTACTGAGCATTTGCCCCAGCTTGATGAAGGTTGTCCCAAGCTCTTCGAGGGTAATGCGCAGCCTTTCCGGTTGGGTTTCCGCCGGCTTGGGCTTTTCGCCAATCGCCTTCTCGATTCGGCCAAGGACTTTCTCAATCCCCCACTTTGACCAGAGGAATTCAAACCCATGGTGGGCAAGGACCTTGCCTATCTCCGCATATCGCCGCCGGGAGTCTGAGTGGGTCATGGTGGATCGTTTCGCCAGAGTAGTTAATGGCTGGCGAAGCATCGGTTATGACTGTCTCTAGGGTTTGGAGGTTCAATTTGCGGTTGCATTATGCGATTTGCGAGCAACGGACGCGAGGACGTTTATTGACTTTTGGCTTAAGTAGAAGGTTGATGGGCGATGCCCACCAACGAGATGGATCGCGCTTACAGCGCTCTGGTCGTGGCGGTCAACCGTTTTTCCAGGGCGTTGCCCTTCGCTATTATGGAGCGCACCGTTGGTGCTCTCGGACGGGTTCAGCCGGCGGAGTGATCACCCCTACACCACCCGCCCGCAGGGTCCGGAAAGGGAAAGTCCAACTCGTCTTCCTCCTTCGCAGAGCTACGGCGGAGGCTCGGACGCTGTAGCCTCGCGCGAAGGAGGCAGACAGCACCAAGCGGTGTGAGCTCTATACCAAATCGTAATCAGAACAAAACGAACAAACGGGCACGAACCGCTCGGAGGTCGAACGAGGCGGGCGACGCGATCATTCGCGGACTCAGGATTCGCTCAAAGTCAGCAACCACCCCTTTCCAGGCTCCACGGGGATGGACTCGCCGAGTTTGAACGTGCGCGCAGACTGAAAACCTTCGATTGGCGTCGCTACGAGGGTGGCTTTCTTGGGGTCAATTCCCAAGGCTTTCCAATTGATCTTGAGGCCGACATTCACAGCGTCGTGGGCCCACGACGCAATCGAGATCAAAACCGCGCAGTTGCCTCGGCGACTGTAGACAGTCGCAAGGATGTCCTTGTCGGTCGTCTTGACCGGACAATCGTCGGTCCACCAGCCGATCATGTCGGCTTCCTTGATGCCGAATTCGTCCCAAGCCTTCCATAAAGCGCGCGGATCGCCGCTCCAAGGACGCCGAGCCGTCATGCCGAACAACATGCCTCGCCATGGGTTACCGCCGTCTTGAAGCATCTCACCCATCAGGCCAAATGGGATGCCTGATATTTCCGTCAGCCAGTAGTCGGGGCCCTTGGAGTAGTCGAAGTACTCTCCGAACCAGAGTCGATCGAGGAACGGCATCAGATCCATGTAAAGCACGGCGCTGTTGTTCCACCCATCTGTCTTGTTGTGCTGGTTGGCGGAGTGCAGATCGATTATCGGGCCACTGACGGGGGCTCCCGCTGGGCGCGGCCGCTCGGCGATTCGATGCTCTAGGACCCTTCGGACACGGATCATCGTCGTCCGATCGAACGCGACATCATCCAGATAAAGGCCGTCGATTCCGACATTGCGTGCGAGCCAATCCAGACCCTCAACGTAGTAGTTGTGCCACCGGCTCATACCACTGTTGACGATGGCGGCATCCCCGACCTCGGTGGCGTGCCACGCCGAAATGTAGTCGTCGTCCAGGTGTTCACAAAGCCATGAGCCACCACCGCCTTTGCCGGTTGAGAAGACTTCACCCCCTAAACTCTTGAGCACAAATAGCTCCGGTGTCCGGTTGGTCAACTCTCGGATTGTGTCGTAGATCTTGACCTTCATTCCGCGCTTGTGGGCATCAGCGATGTACGCCTTCATCTTGGCAGAGGGGCCCTTTTCCGCCGAATCGGAAGTGAATCCTAGGAAGGGGTAATTGATCCATGGGTTGATTTCCGTCGCGTGGTGGACGTTCACGACGTTGGCCCCGTCCTTCTGGATCTCGGCGAGGGGCTTGAAAGAATGGTAATACCGCTCACTGAACTGGCGGGCGGGGTCGATCAACTTGAACGGGGTCAGGATCATGTGCACGTTGAATTGAAGGCTCTCGCCCTTCTTCATCGTGCGTGGGCCGGAGTAGCAGGTGATCTGATAGGTCTCGCCTTCGGTTCGGATTCGAATGCCACCTTGCCCGTGGTTATCCCACGACGTCGGCATGATGAGCGGCTTCTCGTGATAGAAATTGGTGTTGAGTGGGCGGACGTAACGCTCATCGCGTAAGGCAAATTGCAGGCCGTTATTGACCGATCCGACCCAGGCGCCTTCTTGGTTGTTCGCGACATCCCACTTCCAGTCAAGGCTTTCGGGCGCAACTCCACCGCTGAGACCCAAACCCATCAAATAGCGGGCAACCTCTTTTCGCAGGGGGATTTCGAGGCGGATATCGTGCAGTTCGCAGTCTTCTTGGCAGGTGAGCTCGACATGAAAGTCGGCGGTTCCATCGAACTGAAGCGTGCCCGTCAGTTGCTTCGAGAGTGGCCCCATCTGGGAGCGTTGTCGCCATTCCACCGTCCCGACTTCCGTTTTGCGTTTTCGGGGCTTCTGCGTGACTTGCTCGCTAATAGAGCCTTGGGTGCCTTCCACTGTAAGTCGCATAGGTTGAGCGAACAAGTTGGTCTTGCTCCCCGAGAGCCGATCCATCCGGCTGCTGATAGACCGACCGACCTGGGCGAAAAAGCCGTTGTCGGCAAGGACTGTTTTGCTCGCGAGGGGGCCATCTTCACTGAACGGCTTGACGACCTCGGCACGCTGCCCAAGGGTTGAGTTGAGCCATCGAAGTCGCGTCATGTCCTCGGGGCGATCGTCGCCGTGATCCTTGGCGACCTCACTGCTAACGGTGAGAGAGATCGGGATGGTGGTGTCTTTCTGGCCCTTGGCCGACACCACTGCGGTGCCTGAGTACGTCCCCGGCTTGAGATTGCTCGGTACGTCGATGCCACACCAAAGCGGCTGAATACGGCCTTTGGAGACACTCTGAATGACACTAAACGGACGGCCAGTGTAGTCCACGCCAAACGTGTTGTAGCAAGTGATTGACCTGGACGAAATTGAGGTTGCGCCGTTGGAAGCGGTTAGGTCGGAGAATCGAACATCGATAAATTTTAGGTCGTTGCGTGCCGCCCACACTCCGAGTTGGAAAGCGTAATATTCGCCTTTCTTCGCCGTCCCTTCGAAGGCCGTGTTCGCCCCACGGGTTGCCCAGCGAAATGGAAGATCCTCCCACATCCGGATACTGAGGTGCCGATCTTCTGGGAAGACGAAATAATCGTCGGTCGGATTCTGGATCAGAAGGTTTTTGACCTCGGCGTGGGTCGCGATGATCTCCATCGGCGTGTAGGCATCTAGGGCACTCAGCGACTCAAAGCGTTCGGCTTTGGCTTGAGGAATGTCCGTCCAGGCTAGGGATTGCACCGTCTTCTGCCAGCCCGGATCGGTGGTGTTGCTGGGGGCTGTGTAGTGGACCTTCGGGTAGTAGGTGCCTTCAGTCACGTGAGGTAAGTGATAGAGGAAGTAGGTGCCGTTGCCCGATTTGGGCTCAAAGGCGAAGTCGCCGAATTCGCGCTGGATGTCCTTGCGGAATACGTTCATCACCCGATGTCCGAATGCATCGGTGACCACGGTGTCGACCAACTCGGGGTGCTTATCTCGCCGCCGCCAAGGGATGTGAACCCTTACCACTGCCTTTCCATCGACGGAGAGGGTGTCGGAAACTTGGATAACGATGCGGTGGTTCCCCAGCGTCGTCGCATCCCAGTTCCCAATTCCCCGAGGCAAGTCCTCAGGTACTCCCACCGGCGAAGAAGCGACCGCAGACAAAAGCATGGCCAACCACATGATGGTTTGGAGTATAGGTCAGGAGCCTAAAACCTCACGTAGACCATGTAACGAAAACCACCCGCGACGATGCCTCCCGCCGCAGCGAAGTGGAGCTTGGAGGCTAAGGAACCACCTACTTCGGGCAAACGCCAAGCACTCTATGGGTAGCCTCCACGCTCCGTTTCACTCCGGGTGGAGGCATCATCGCAGGTGAGACCTACGACTTCAAATGCCAATAGGTCGTGTACCGCTCGTCTCCCACCATGTACAGGGGGCGGAAGACTTGGCCGCTCTTGGTACGGAAATCTGCTGCCGAGGTTGGATCTCGACGAATCCAGTCCGCAAGATGACTCGGATCGCCAGCCAACGACAGATCTTGATTGCTGATTGCGACATACAGAAGAGGACCGATCATGAGCGCAACCCGGTCAGGGTTTTGTTTGTCGATTGCTTCTAACCTGAGTTGCATAGGAAACGTAACATCGACAACATCATTTGGATGCCAGACTCGCTCAAGTCTTACGTAGTTGCCTTGCGACTTAGTGATCGAGATGGAGTGACCGTTCAGGTTGACGCGGGGTGAGGATTTGGCCCAATCAGGAATTCGGACATTGATTGAAAACCTCTGGGGTCGTCGGACTTTTACGGCTAACTGGGTCGTTGGGGATAACGGATATCGGGTGGCTTGTCGTACTGAAATCGGTCCATCCTTGTGTTCCCATCGAACCTTAGAAGGAGCGAATAGATTCACATAGAGGCCGTTCTTGTCGTGGAAGTAAATGTCGGTGGGGTAGTCCGCCGTAATTTCCGCGTACGTTCCTGAACAGCAGGGCCAGACGTCGGGGAAATACTGCTTCTTGCCACCTGGTTTGTAGTTTGAGTAATAGAAGGAGTGGCCATCAGCCTGCGGCGGGAGTGACGCGAGCATCCCGTTGAGTAAGACTCGCTCCATATTGTCGCCGTATTTCGGGTCACCGGTAAAGCGAAGAAGATAGCGATCCATGTTTACGTTTGCATAAGCTCCACACGGCGTTTCAAAGGTCTTTTCTGTAAAGTCCAGAGAAGCAGACAGCTTTCCTGACCCCGACGGGACGAAGTGCTCGTCCGGTCCCCATCCACCCGAAGCGTACATCTGTGTTTCAGTCAGAAACGTCCATGCATTTTCTAGCGCGGTGAGATATTTGGCACCTTTCCCAAACTCGAATGCCTTGCCCGCTGAACTTAGGCAGTTGATGTGGCTGTAGGCATGGCGACTCTCCGTAAAGGCGTTTTTGCCACTTGCGAAGTCGTCGTAGTAGCCCGTGCTGTAGTCGAATTCCGCTGCCATTTTCAGATAGCGCGTTTCTTTCGTAAGCTCGAAGCACTTGTAGAGATTCTCGGGAAGGGTGTACCACTCATCGCTTCGGCGCGGCATATTCGGTACTGCCCAATCCGTCATTTTGCTCAGGACGGCCAGAGCTTCTTTGTTTCCCGTGAGCGTGAAGGCATCGCGCATACCGATGCAGTTCTTGTCGTACAGATAGCACGGCCACTCTTTGGCCACTTTTGCGGACGAATAGAAGTACCCATCACTGCGAAGCGTCTTGTGGAATTCGTGTACGAGTCGAGTCACTTTTTCTTTGAATCGAAGGTCACCGGTCCCGGCGTACATGCGGGCGAGCGCAGAGACGTATTGGCCAAATGGGTGGGCACCCGCGAATCCATCTGGGTCATACCAGCCACCCATGGGCTTTCCGGGGGCAGGAAGTCCGGCGCGTAACCGAAAACCCTGAAGCAAGCTGTCCTCGTTCAGTTTTAGGAAGTATTCCTGTGCCCCCTTCTCTTGAACCGCCATTGGTCCTCCTAACAAGACGACGTCTTTGTACGAGAAGGCTTCTAGTCGGTGTCCCGGACTGGATTGCGAGTGACCCATTTGTATGGCACTCGTCATCAAAAGAGTCGCACTGACCAGCGAATAGCGTCTCAAGATAACCATGAATAGGTCAAGTATACAGATCGAAATCCGGTCTGCCAGGTTTTGGGAAGAACCTGGTGCTTGTGATCGAGATGTAGGCCTACTCGTGTCTCATCACGCAAGTAAAATCGTAGCCTAAAGCATGACAGAACACCCCTATTTGGTCAGTCGTCGGGATTTGATTGGAGGAGTCATTGCCATGTCAGTAGCGGGCCTTGTGACGCCCACATTGGCACACATACCCATCAATCAAGACCTGAAGAGCCGACTCGCCGGCATCGAGCAAAGGAGCGGGGGCCGGCTAGGAGTTGCCGTGTTGTACACAGGAACCGGCAAACTCGTTACTCATCGGGGAGACGAGCGCTTTCCGATGTGCAGCACGTTCAAGGCGTCCACCACCGCGTTGGTGCTTCAACGTGTGGATCAGGGATTCGAGCAGCAGGATCGGCGCATCATCATCCACGAGAAGGATCTCCTGCAATATGCGCCTGTCGCGAAGCTCCACGTCGGCGGGGAAGGGCTAAGCATCACGGAGCTTTGCGTAGCTGCAATGACAGTCAGCGACAACACCGCGGCCAACTTACTCGTTGCGAGTTGCGGTGGCCCGTCTGCCATCACTCGCTTTTGGCGATCAATCGGCGACGTCGATTCGCGCCTCGACCGTATCGAACCAGACCTTAACGAGGGCAAACCCGGTGATCCACGAGACACGACGACTCCAACCGCGATGCTGGAAGACCTTCATAAGTTTGTGTTCGGCAACGTGCTCAAGCCCAAAAGCCGTGCCCAATTCACAAAGTGGTTGCTCGAAAACAAGACCGGCGCCCCCCGACTGCGCGCCGGCCTTCCTCGCGACTGGAAGGTTGGCGATAAGACCGGTAGCGGTCACAGAACGACGAACGACATCGCCGTTCTCTGGCCACCTAATCGCAAGCCAATCTTGGTCACGGCGTATCTCACGAACGCCTCCGAATCCAATTCCCACCGAGATGCGATTCTCGCCGAGGTTGGCCACGCCATTGCGAGCTCCATTTAATTGGGGCTCGTAGCGATCCGCCTGAGCTTAGGAACGAATCCTGCGGACCGTTCATCAGTGCCATCGATCCGGGTCACCTCGGCGAGGAGTGACCGGCGCTGCGTTGGCAGGGCTGCCTGAACCACTGCGTTGGGTTTCGGTGGTGAAGGGGCGCCATGGTTGATCCGCACACTCACTAATGTGAGTGCGGCAGCACCGACGCATCCGCAGATCATGATTTCGCGAAGGGTGGGTAGCCATGCCCACCGAACTGGCTGGACGCGGTGCCATGACGATTGACTCGTGGGGCCAGCGTCGAAGGCGAGGGCCTTTCGGGCGAGATCGTCAAACTGTTCGTCGGTCAATTTTGCTCCTCCACGATTTGTCGTAGCTTCTTTCTGGCTCTCACAAGCCGGGTCTTCAATACGTCGTAGCTGATGCTGAGGCTGTCGCAGATTTCGTTGTAGTCCCAATCCTCAAGGTAGTAAAGGCTCAGCAATTCGCGATCCTCACGCTCCAGACGAAGCATTCCCTCACGAATTTTGTCGGCCCATGGATGCTCTTCGGCAACTGATTCCCCTAGAGGCACCTCGACGGGGCAACGCTTTCGTCCGGCGTCGCGACCGAGGTTCAGGGCAATCCGGGTTAGGTACGCCTTCAGCGAACTTGACCCGCGAAACCGGTGGGCTGACTTCCAGAACCTAATAAAGGTGGTGATCGCCAATTCCTCGGCATCTTCGCGGCTCCCCAGATTCCGATACAGCAACTTCCTTAGTCGAGGTTCGTGCTCGGCAAACACTTCGCGCATCGCACGTTCGTCGCCCGACGCGCAACGTCGGGCGAGTTCTCGATCTTCCGGATAATCCGGCTTATCGTCCGTTTTGTTCAGCGCGATGCTCGCCACCCAACAGCTCCCCGAGTTTTGCCCGTTGATTCGGCAGTAGAACCTCTTTGACGGCACGTTCCGAGTACTGAGTCTGAAGCTCTTTCACTTTTCTACCGATCGACTCGCCGCGCTCTCGAAATTCTTGGGTCGGTTCAGTACCCGTTGCGGCGAACTTGTCATGGATTTCAATTTGAAGCAACTCCATCTGCTCGCGAAGGGGAGCGAAGGCTCGGATGAAATCAGCCTGGAGGTACTGCAGTTTCGTGAACTGTTGCGGGGATAGTCCCAGTTCTTCTCGCGACTGCATGGCAAACATCAAGGGGAAGCCTGACTCGTCGTGTCCCTTGCCGTGGGCTTCGGACAATCTCATCAGCTTCTCACGTTGCTCTGGCGTCAGCATTTCGGCGACTGAATTGGCATAACGGTCGAACAATGGTTTTAGTTTTCCGCCAAGTTCCTCACTCTCGTGCTGAAGTTTCTTGGCGGCAACCTCGTCTGGCTTTTCGCTTAGCTTAAGTTCCTGCATTCGGTGCTCAAGGGATTCAGCCTGCGCGCGAAGTGGTGTGAATTCCTTGGTCAGTGCTTCTTTCACCTGGATGAGTTTCGCTACCTGCTCTGGACTAAGGCCCAAATCTTCGTGGAAGCGCTGGGCAAGTTGAACAGGATGCTCAGGGGGGATACCGCTTTTATCGCCTTGACCCGTCGACGCAGCTCCTCCAAGGGTGAATGCGGAAGCGCATAAGACGGTGAGAACGGCAAACATCAGGGTGATTCTTGATAACACGTTGATTTCTCCTTAACTGCGAATAAAGACGTAATCCTTTGCGAGACGGGAACATCGCGTATTTGAGCAATCTCACTTACCGGAATGTTCCCAGAGCTTGATCCTGTTCGTCTCTGTCTAACAGAGATCGACGCTCCGTTCCTTACACCAACTGTTCATTGTGGTTGCGGTCAGTCGGGAAAGAAGACGATTACGATGAAAGATCAGTCAGAGATTACGATGATGCCAAGTGTAATCAAGTGGATAGCACTCCTCGTCCTTGTTGGTTTTTCCTCATTGGGACTTGCCTCCCCAACTCGCAATGTCGCGAACAATGAATCGAGGTATCTGGCTTTTCAAATATTCACCTACTACAGTCGAAATCCCAAAGAAGCTCAGCTCCTAAGCAGTGGGAGCCCAGATCAACTCACCCCTGGCGCGGCTGCACTCCGCAAATATGTGGAGGATATCAAGACGCGGATCGGTACAGTTGGCAACGCACAAACGAAACTCGCAGTGATCTTGGGGCCCCTTTGCTTTGATCAGACCGATGAGGAAAGTGTCTTGTTTGTCAAACGGGCTTTCGAACTTGCTCTTCAAACGAATGTCGCAGTCGGTTTTCACATCGACGATTCCATTTTCTGGGGTCGCCGCAAAGACCTGTGGAGCGACTCCAAAAATGTTGAGTCGCTGGATTGGGATGGGACGCCTAGCAAAGGTCGACGCCTAGATTGGAGCAAGACCCCAACCGAAGCTCCCCCTCAGATGTGCTTCAACAGCAAGGCGATCCAGAGCGAAGTTCGAAAGCGCTCGGCATTGTTGGGAAGAGCCATTCGAGACGGCATGACACTGCTAAAGATGCGGAAGAGGCCGGAGTTGTTTGCAGGAGTGATTGCTGGCTGGGAGACGATGATCGGGCAAGATTTCGACGCCGGCCAATACCTTGGATACCGGGCCATGCTCAATCGCGGATTCACTCGCATTCACCCACCTAAGAACCTAGATCTGGAGCGGGAATCCGTCGTGAATGAATTTATCGGCCTATGGACGCAAGGCATCGCTGCGGCTGGCGTTCCTGCCGAAAAGATTTATTCTCACACCGCCTTTCTATCTATGCGAGCCTTCACGGGAGGTAACGATGATCACATCACCTACATGAAGCACGAGAAGGAGATGTCTTATTCGCAGCAAAACCACTTCGCTCCTCCTTCCGTCGCCTTCGGGAAAAGCCACCGACCCGGCTATTCCACCTACCCGCAGCCAGGTCTCTTTGACGATATCTACGTGCAACTTGCCCAGCACAAACAGCTCGGCTGGGCATCGTCGGAAGGGACGAATATGCAACCAGAAAGCAAGCCTGGGCAGACGGGGATGAGCATGGAAACCTATTTGGCGAAGATGTTCAATCATGGGGCGACCGTGGTCAACATCTTCGCATGGGGAATCGGTGGCGAAGCGATGAAGACTATGAATTTCCGACTCGTCACCGAAGGCGAAGAGGCGCTTGTCGCCTACCGTAAGTTCTTGATCGGTGCACCCTTGAGCGAAGCAAAGACACTTACCACTAGCTATATGGAGCGACTGCCGAGCAAGATCCACAAAATCCAGGCCGAGTTGCCTGGATGGATTCAACGAACCGGAAAGCAGGCGATCATGGAGCCGCTGATGCTGAAACTTGATGCCGCGATCAAGGCCAAAGATTTCGATCTCGCCGAGGTCACCGCCGATTCGATTCTAAAGATCATTTCGAAGGAGAAGGCACGCTAGGGTTCCAAGGTGACATCCGCTTGCCACGAAAATCTCAACGGACGGTGACGCATCCCTTTTAGGGAAGGATACGATTAATGATTCTCCTACCCAGGGTAGCGATAAATCGCAACCCTAGGCTTTGGGGACATAACACCGACCTTAATACATTGGCGTGGCTGCGGTGCCCACGCCTGTGATTTCACTCTTATCGGTTTCCCACCGTTCGATCGCTTGTGGCTCACATGCGTTATCGATCTCCTCACGGGGATAAACCCCGATGTCGTACGATCGGCGACTGGGCTCGTTCCAACGGGTGACCACGGGTACGTCGGAGTGGCGAGAGGCGTATGCCAAGATGCTCACCGATCCGGTTCCGAGAGGGAAGTGCTCGGCATCGGCGATGGGGAGTCCGATCCACCGCATCGCGAGGACGGCACCGAATTGGCCGTGAGTGAAGAGAGCGTAATTGCCGACTCGCAGCCTTAGCCGCACGATGATTCGATCTGCCCGTGCCGCCACCTGTCGTGGCGATTCTCCCGCCGGGCAGCCATCACGAAAGAGGTCCCAGTTTGGGCAATCTTTCCTGATATCGGATGACTTTTTCCCTTCATAGTCGCCGTAATTCCACTCCGAAAGGTCGGAGTCGGTCGTCACGGCTTTGTCAGGTTCTGCCAGTTCGCAAGTTCGCTTCGCTCTTTGCAGCGGACTTGTGAAGATCTTGCTGAACTCAACCGTACGCAGGCGCACGCCTATCTCGCGTGCTTCCTGTTCACCGCGCTTCGTAAGTGGAATATCGGAGCCTCCCGTGTGCCGACCGGTTTGTGACCATTTCGTCTCGCCATGGCGAATGATAAAAAGGCGGAGTGGTGTCGAGTTCATTTTGTTGTCTCCATATCGGTGGTGTAGTCGCCACAACGGGCGGCTTGGCTACAGTGGGCCCTGTGGAACAGGGCGTTTTGGGCAGCAGATACTTGGGTGTCTTCGCCTGCCCAAATCTCCAATGCCGGATGCTGAATCGCGCGCGCAAAAGAAAAAGACAGCACCCACGGCAACCTCTCCCGGAATTTGAGGTTCATAGCGTTCAGGTGGGAGCAGGCGAGTTCTCCGGATTGGCCCCCAGAGAGGAATGCGATGGCGGGTACTGCAGCTGGAACCACACGTAGAAGCGTTTCTGCGGTTATATCGGCGACTTCGTCTATCGAATTTCGGATGGGACACGAAAGGCCGGGAAGCACCATATTTGGCTTCAGAATCATGCCTTCCAAATCCACCCCTTCCTGGTAAATCTCGCTGAACACGGTAAACAGCATCTCGCCGGTGACTTCCGCACAAAGCTCGATGGTGTGGTCGCCATCCATCAGAATTTCAGGTTCCACAATCGGCACCAGTCCTACTTCTTGGCACAGAGCGGCGTATCGGGCTAGGTCTTGGGCGTTCGCATCAAGGCACCCGCGGGTGGGTATTCCGTCGCCGATCGTAATCACAGAACGCCATTTGGCGAATCGGGCACCCAGGTTGGAGTATTCCAATAGCCGCTCACGTAGGCCATCTAGGCCCGCCGTGATTCGCTCTCCTGGATGCCCAGCGAGGTCGTTTGTGCCTTCATCAACTTTGATTCCGGGAACGATGCCAGCATCGGCAAGGAACTTGGGGAAGGGGACACCCTCCTTGGTCGTCTGCCGAATGGTTTCATCGAAGAGGATTGCGCCGCCGATGTACCTTCCGAGGCCGGGTGTTGTGATGATCAGTTCTCGGTAGGCGCGGCGTGCCTCGGCGGTCTGCGGGATCCCAACTGCGGCAAAGCGTTTGTCGCATGTTGGCGTGCTTTCATCCATTGCCAACAGGCCCTTACCGCCGCCAAAGAGAGTATTGATCGTCGCCGAGAGTAATTGAGGATTCACTTCACCTGACTCCATGTCATGTTTCCAACTGCCAGTAGGTCCGCTTCAAGACTGGGCATGTTCCGCCTTTCGAGGAGAATCAGAACGATTTGAAGGAATGCAAAACTTCGAGCGATGGGGGTGCCGGGAAGGCATGACAAATTTGATCTGCGTCAAGTGCTGCCCTCCGACAGTCCGCTGTAGGGGCATGGCGTGCCATGCTTTCCCAGATTTGGATTGTCATCCCAAAAGCACGAAAGCGAGGCACGACTCTCCGCAACAACCGTCGCCGCATCCGTGGGAGAACCTGTTTCAACCGCCAATCCCGGTTACCGTTTTGGAGTCGAATGACGTGATTGTAATCGTTTCAGGAAAATTGTATCTATAATGGGTGAATCTCAGTCGATAATAATCGATATGGAGTAATTCTCAAGGAAAGTTATCGAAATGGAGGAGAGGTTATCAAAATGGGGTGGCGAGAGTGCGGTCGGCGTTGCATGGCTAGCCCAGAGATATGGCGTGGACCCAGTGCAGGCACCTCGATACCAGAGTCGTATTGCTCGCACTCGCTCTGAAACGAGACAGGGGAATAGCTGCGTATGTAGCTACGAAGAACGATATAGACCGGAGCCCACGTTAAGAGGTCATCTTGAGTTCTCAATGAGGCATGAGCGGGTCAGTCTTGAGTTTCTCGCCAGGCTGTTCGCAGTTGCCGGGTATGACGAACTCTCGAAGTGGGCAAACGATGAGCCTACGGGACGCTATGCCCGTCGAGCAGGCTTTTTCTTTGAATGGCTCACGGGACGCGAACTCGACTTCGGTGGAGTTAGGAGTGGAGGCTATATCGATGCCCTTGATTCCAGTCTTTATCTCACAGCGACCCAAGGTGTGAACAATTCAAGGTGGAGAGTTCGCGATAACCTCCCCGGCGATCCGAGCTTTTGTCCGATCGTCCTGCTCACGGATACCGTGAAAGATGCACTTGGATTCGATGTCGCAAGTGCGTGGATGGGTCTGGAGGATGAGTTCGGTAAGGAACTTCTGGCAAGAAGTGCGGTTTGGCTCACGATTAGAGAGAGCCGCTCAAGCTTTGGAATTGAAGGCGAGTCTAGTCAAACCGACAGGATTCGAAGGTTCGCCACCGTACTTGAAACCGAGGTGGGGAAACACGACAACCTCTTCGAGGAGTCGACGCTCGTCAACCTGCAGCGAGCCATTCTTGGCGACGTCGCCACAAGACACGGCATCCGGCAGTCACCGATTTTTGTGGGTGAAACCAGGGGGTCGATGGAGTTGGTTCACTATGTTGCCCCCCACTGGGACATCGTTCGAGACATGCTGGCGGGCCTTGCGAAAGTTGAGGTTTCGACTCGTGGTTCTAGCTCCATCATGCGGGCGTCCGTGCTCTCGTTTGGCTTCGTATACATTCATCCTTTGTCAGATGGCAACGGACGTGTGTCGAGATTTCTTGTCAATGATGTTTTGAGACGCGACGGATCTCTCCCTGAGCCGTTTGTCTTGCCAATCTCAGTTGTCATTTCTGGTGCGATTCGCGACTATGACAGGGTTCTAGACATATTGTCTAAGCCACTGATGAGGAGATACTCTTCTGCCTACCGAATCGGCGAAGGGCTTCGCTATGAGGACGGTTTCACATCGACTTTCCATTTCGACGCTTACAAGGATGCCGAGCCCTGTTGGCGATATCCGGACCTCACCGACCACGTGGAGTATCTCTCCGGTGTCATAAAGAGAACGGTGGAAGTCGATCTTCGAATCGAAGCCCGCCAAATGCGTGCCCACCGAAACGCGAGGCTTTTCGTCAACGACATCATCGAAGGACCGACCGAAGATCTTGATCGGATTGTGCGCTCAGTCTCTGAGAATGGCTGGACGTTATCGAACAAGCTCCTAGCTGAGTTTCCGTTCCTGGCAGATGCCGAGGTCGGACAGCGACTCATTCAAGGGGTTCGCAATGCATTCGAAGAGGAGTGACCTGGCACTCGATCCCATCAGAAACAACTCATGCAACCACAACTACGCATTGCCCGACCCGTATCGAACCTTGCCCGGACGGCTGATATGTACCAAAAGGGGCTGGGGTTTGAGGTCTTGGGTAGCTTCGAGGACCATGAGGGGTTTGATGGGGTCATGCTTGGCTTGCCGGGCGGCGCGTATCACTTTGAGTTCACGCACTGCCGGCATCATCCCGTGATGCCCACGCCGACCGAAGAGGATTTAATCGTCCTTTATTTTCCAGATGCAGACGAGTGGAGGGAAGTATGCGACCGCATGCTGCTCGCCGGATTTACGCTGACTCCCATCTTCAACCCGTACTGGGATGTGCGGGGAAAGACGTTCGCCGACCACGACGGCTATCGCGTTGTGATCCAGAATGCAAGTTGGCCCTAGACACCAGCGCAGGGTCGATATTAACCCACCCCTCGCATTCGCCAAAGGCGATGATCTGCAAAAAGCGAAGGCTTGAGCTGGCGACAGCTCTAGCCTGGATCATGGAACGAAGGGCGCCGTCTATGCCAAAGGTATAGCGTCACCGGCCAATCGCATGATGATCGCTGGGGCCGTTACACCGAAGCTCTCGAAAGCAGTCACTCGGCAGTGAGCCCCAGACGCAACGCCTATGGCGTAGAAATTTCGACGTGGACCCATTTACCAGGGAAGGCCCCTCGCGGGGCCATCCCTTCGCTTCTTGGAGAAGAATGGCTTTGCCATACCGGAAAGTGTTGACGTGTGGCTCGAGGGTGACGTGGTGCCTCAACTTCGTGTTAGTCTTGGGCGGTCAGAAACGATACACAGACGTGAGGCGTCAGAATAAGGACGACAATGCGACTTGAGACCATCATCCCCGACAGCACGAGTCCCGAGCTCAAAGCCAAGCTCACGGGCCTGACGCAGCGCCTCAGTGCCCACCCTGAGTTGGTCGACGAGTTTGTCGTCGAAAAGTCCGATGCCTTGCCAGATTATATGGGCATTATTGATCAAATAAGGCAATCACCTAATCGATTTAAAAGTGCTGCGGAAGTTGACGCCTACATCGCCGAGCTTCGCGCTGAATGGTAAGTAGAAATTTCAACTTGGACCCATTTACCAGGGAAGGCCTCTCGCGGGGCCATCCCTTCGCTTCTTGGAGATGAACGGCGTTGCCATACCGGAAACCGTTACCCGCGAATCAGGGGTTGGTCATGATCTGCTCGAATCCTTTCTCGATCGCATCGGTCAGAAGTCGATATCCCTGGGACGTGGGATGGGTGCCATCTTCTGTCATCGTCACGGGATCGAAGCCTACGCTTGGGTCTACGACAACGATCTGCTTGCCTTTTGCCTGCCAAACTTTGGCGACAGCGTTGGCTGCGTCGTGAGTGGCTGTAATCAATCTCACCTGATTGCCGCCCTTCTTCCAAAGGCATAGCGCCCACACGATCTTGACCTTTGGAGCGACCGAATAAATCGCGGTCAAGCAATCGTTGTATCGCTTCTCCATCTCAGGTTCTTCGACGCCATCATTGGTCCCAAGGTGGAAGACAATAACGTCAGGTTTAGCCTTAGCGACAAAGGCTGACGCTGGGAATTTCGGACGTCCCGCGACGACGGTCCCCCCAACGAAATCCAGCGTGGACCATCCGGAATGCCCCTCGTGCCAGGGTGATCTCATCCCATCAGATTCATAGCTCAGCGTGCCGACAAAGCGAAATCGGTACTTGGGGTAGAGGTCTTGGTCGAACATCTCACGATAACCACCAGGAACCATTCCGGTTCCAGCGGTGATGGAATCTCCCAGTGGCATGATCTGCAGCATCGATGGCGAGGCGGTGCCGCCACCCCCACAAGAGCAGCACAATGCACAAGCAAGAAGCGCAAGGCCGTGTCCTACAGGGCGGAAATGTCCCATTTTGCTATTTACGCTGGCTCGGAGTAATGTGTTCGCCTGCCGACTAACCATACAACTGAATTCCTCTACAGGCGAATGACTTCCAGAATCCGATTTTGGCTTAGCCACCTTCAAAGATGTTTCAGCATTGATTGGGATCGTCAGCCCCCCAAAGATTAGCCCCAAATACGCTTTCGTATGGCGAGTTATTCTCAAAACCGGACGTGAAACAAAGAAACATTCGGACGGTCGATATCATCCACCCGCCCCATTCGCCAAAGGCGATGATCTGCAAAAAGCGAAGGCTTGAGCTGGCGACAGCTCTAGCCTGGATTTTGTGGCGAGAGGTGCCGTCTATGCCAAAGGTATAGCGTCACCGGCCAATCGCATGATGATCGCCGAGGCCGTTACACCGAAGCTCTCGAAAGCAGTAACTCGCCGGAGAGCCCCAGACGCAACGCTTTCAGCATAGGAAACGGCAGGCGGCCGGGGTACCAGGGAAGGCCTCTCGGGAGGCCATCCCTTCGTGATTGGAGAGGAATGGCCTTGCTATACCGGAAAGGGTTGCTTTGTCGTGGGTATGTTGGGGCTCGTGATCACAACGATAATCCCTGCGAACACAGGTCGAAGAAATCAATGAGCCTTGCCAGAGGTCAGCAATTTCTTCACCACCGGGGCGATGAGCGAGGCGATTGCCTCATTTCCTTTCGGATTTGGGTGATAGGCGTTGTAGTAGTCCGCATGATCAAGATCTGCGGTTAGGTAGGGTATGCCTTCGCCCTCGACCATCTTCTTCAATTCCGCCCGCGCCTCAATTGTGTGGTCAGGAAGCTTCGCGATCGGGTCCAACTTGGATTCGTACACGATGACCTTGGCACCTGCCTTCTTCACCATGTCGATTTCAGCCTGGATTGTCTTGCGGATCTCGGCAGCCACCGCCATACTCGGGGCATCCTGTCCTGTCCCGGGATCATTTTGATTAACTTTGAGCAGATAGCGCATCACGCCTTCTTGGATGGCAAGCGTGGGTTTGTGGTCCGGGTACCCCGAGTGTTTTCCAGCGATGTCCGGTGCCTTGGACTGGAATAGGTCGCCATCGTTGTAAACGAGGACAACGACATTGCTAGAGTAGATGCCGTGTTCAGTGAGCCAACCCAGTTCGTTAGCAGGCGCCCATCCCCCGCAAGAAGGGTTGAGTGTTTCGAGATTTGCGACCTTGTCAGCGACTAAGTAAGGAAAGGTTTGTTTCTGATCCGTTTGAGCCCCTCCCCATGTCACCGAATCACCGACGAAAAGCACACGAGCCTTGCCAACCGCCGGGACATCCGCCAAATCCTCGCTTCGCATTCCCCACTGATTGATATGGATATTGCGGCCGAACCGTTTAAGGTGTTGGCTTGGCTTAAGCGCATACATCGACTCTGAATCATGGATATACAAAGGTGGATTCCCGAGCCCGATTTTTCTGGCGGCTACCTCACCAACCGCGATGAGCACGCAGAACGAAATGGCCAAGTAAAGCGGCCAACGCTTTGCTTTCTTCACCGTTTCGGTCTCTTTTTCTTCCTCGTCCGGTGTTCCGATATCCTGCACTTGTTGGGGGATGACTTTGTTTCGAATCCTCAGGAACGGCCACTCAATCAGCTGGGTCGTGAACATGCCAAGCAGAATGGCAAGGCCGTACTGAAGGATCATCAGCGCTGGCCATCGAAGCACTTCCGGTGCATGCATCGCGATCTTCATCGCTGGCCCACGAACGCTGTTGTGATAAAGATAGATGGCGTAGGAGTACACGCCGATCATGGCGATGAACTTGTAGATCGCGTTTTCCTTGATCTTTCCGGAGTGTGAGAACACCAGCAAAGTGAGCGCCGCCGCCCCGAAGTAGATAATCGTGAATCCAATCGAAAAGCGAATCGCTTGATCCTGGACAAAAACCATAAACGCAACCACCGCCGCCGTTATCCCAATAAGTGGGAGGGGCTTCTTGGAAAGCGCTTCAAATTTCTCTGGATAGAAATGGAAAAGTGAGGCGAGGACGACACCCATCAAGAGGGAATCAATACGAGTGTGGGTCATCTCGTTCGCCCCGTGAAAACCGAGGGCGACGGTTCCACAGCGAACGAAAAAGACCAACACCATGGTTCCGATGAACACTTTGAGAATCTTCTCGATGGGCCATTTTCGAGAGGTCATCCAACCCATCGAAAGAGCGAGTAGGAGGTAGAAGTGCTCTTCCAGGGATAGCGTCCAGGTGTGAGTGATTGAGCTTCCGACGTAGTTTTGGACGTGGAAGACGTTTTGCCAGAGGAAGCTTTTGAGGGGATGCGAGTGGCTAAGGACTTGGAGCAACAGAAAGAAGTAGTAAGCGGGCCAGATCTTGAATCCTCGGCGAAAGATAAATGCCGAGACCCGAAGCGTCCCTGTGTTCTTGTATTCCTTAAGGAGCAGGCCACCTACGAGGAACCCGGAAAGCACGAAGAACAGATCGACGCCTGATCCTCCAAAGCTTTTGCCAGGAAACTCGAATGCGTGATAGAACCAATTCGTGTTAGGAATGCTGTCGAAGTGGACTCCCATCACAAGGAGAATCGCAATCCCTCGAATAAAGTCGAGTTCGCGGGAACGGGCACCTTGGTGAGGTAATCGAGGGAGTTTCACGCGCCTATGGTACCGGAACGAGCTACCAAACGCAAAAAGAACCCCCGAGCATAAGGAAAATGCCCAGGGGTGTTGAGGCTCAGAACCAGTGATTTACTGAATGAGTGGAAACACGAATTGCTTCATGAAGTTGACTGCATACTGCGCTTCAATCTGAACTCCCAATTCCAAAGGGTGCACACTGTCGGACCCGTTGATGTACTTCGAGAAATTATTCACTAATGGAAGTGTTAGTCCGCCGGGAGTAGGATTGTTGTTATACGCTCCAATTATTGGTGGAATCGCTGTACCAGAGATGGGTACAAAAAAGGTGAGCCCCAGTGGATCGCTCCAAGCAGTTGCTGTTTGGACATATCCCTCCTGAGTTAAGGCATTGGCGGAGACGCTCTCAACTCCCCAAACAATTATTGGACCTATAAATCCACCAGACCGAAGTGCCGAAAATAATGACTGAGCGTTTGCGATGGTGGAAGTGCTCGATTGACCTATGTCATTGGTTGAACCATAGATTAAAACTATTTTTGGATTGGCGGCTAGGACTGCGGTTACTCTCGCGCCAAACGTATTGTAGGAACCCGCGTTTACATAACCGGTCCCGCCCTTGCTGAAATCCCAAATGTTCCAGTCAAGTGCGTAACCAAGATAGCTCTCGAAACTAAACCCACATGAGAATGGACTCACAGGGTTTCCATCCCAAATTGAGTCTGAAATAACCGCTACTGGGATGGTGTCCTGGTCGATCCAAGCAATCGGAACTGATCCCGCAGTGATCCCAATATACGGGATCGTTGCGCTCGTGCTTGCATTTGCTGTCTCTATGCGAAACCTACGAAACATGCGGCCGCCTGGGAAATTGAGCGTCAGGTAGTTCTGAGACCCTGCAACACGCGGAAGGATGTCCTGATTATAGGGGATCCAGCCATTCCCCTCATCGTAAAGGATTTGCATATTTGCCGGCGCAGGAGACGAGGAACTCCAACTAAAGACCGGGGCGCTTTCGTCGGTTGCAAATTGAACCGAAATATGTCTAGAAGTGATCGGCTGCCCAGCTCCGGTGGACATCACTGCAACAAGTGCGAAGTTGTTTGCTCCGCCGGATGCACCGGCAAGATATCCATTGTTGATGTGTAGCCAACCTGGTTCAGGCCACGTCAAAGTGAAAGTTGCCCCACTGCCGGCTCCGGAAGTTGCACCCTGGCCGACTATGGCTTGCGGATAAAGTGTATACGTACCTGGTGTGGTTAGAGAAACACCTGTAACCCCTCCCGCCTGAACGCTCGTAACCGTTAGAACACTCGATACAGAGTGAGTCCCGCCTGTCAGAGTGATTGTATCGTTCACGGAGTAGCCAGATCCCTTGGCGATGATGCCGAGAACGCCAGTAGGTGAGGTTGCGCAAGCTGGAGCAGAAGCGGAATACCAAAGGTACCCACTGGGCTGACTTGTCGAAACTGTGGCGACTGGACCTGTTTGGCCGTACGGACTTGGTTGGTAAACACCCATATAGGTGAGCGTCGCTGTACCGTCTGTAATGTTATTGGTCGTGGCCGTTGGGCCGGTGCCTGTACTTGCCGTCGTACCGCCGTTTACGACGCCATACTGTAGCTTCCCAGGGACCAGTCCTCCAATAACAATAATTTGACCTGCCGTTAAAACGAGGCTTGGAGACCAAGATATGAGGCTGCTGTTTGGGTCAGCAGTCACGGTATTTGCGCCGACATATTCCCAATACACTCCATTGTCGCTGATAACCCCACCTGCTGCCTGTCCAGTAGGGCCTCCCCCAGAAGTAGCTGTCGTACCTGCAGATGCACATACGTACACATTTCCGCCGTTGACTCGGCGGTGACCGGCAAGAACAGCTTCGCCCCATTGCCATGGCTTACACATGCAGACGAACGGTTTTGCGAAGGGACTCCGAGTGTGTGCCCACAAGGCATGCCGCCTAATGCGTGCCCCTAACGTCTCATGAAGTGACTCAGGAGCGGTTGATCTGAGGTTCGCCTTGGTCAATCCTGGCGGACTTGGCGGCACCGGGAAATCCCCCTGTCCAAAGCCTAGACACACCACCGCAAATGCGAACACCAGACTGATAAGGGGCCTCATCGTCCGTACTCCGTGGCAGAAAGTGAGCCTGTTCCAGTCAAGGTCCAGGCGTAGAGGGTGGTCACCGAGGAGCCAATCATGACGTACACGCCGCCGGATCCGGCGGGGACGATCCAGACCGCGTTCCCCGACGATGTGCCGATAAACACATCATTACTCCCCGTGTTCGAAAAGATGACGCCAATCCGCGATGGACCAAGTGGGTTGCCACCTTGGGTTGCAATCAAAACTGAGGTCGGCGTGATGGGTTGGGCAGCAGTCGTCGTGCTAAGTGAATTGTAAGTGCCCGAGCTCGCGTTGATCGTCATGCCCCCGCCAGGAGCGATTGTGTATGTCACCCCTGCGGCAAGAACCATAGGGGTCGTCGAATTGGGAGCGGTATAGCCCAATGCGATGCCAGAACCGGTTCCAGCCAAACCGTCGTACGTCCCGACCGGTGACTCGGTCGCGGTGCAATTCATACGTACCACCAAGGTCGATTGGTTTGGACCAGGTGGGTTCAGCGAGTTCAACCCATCTGGCTTGGTCTGGCCGAGAAGCCATCCCAAACCCACCGCCGAACCAGCGGGAAGCGTCACCGTAGCCGACGGCCACTTGGTGCCTGCCGCATCCACAAACGGGATTGGCAGACCTTGATAGTTACGAATCTCAACCACCGCGGTACCGCCGGTGGCCGAGTAAAACGCCGCCTGCGAAGGCATCACCAACGTGCCGGGCGGGTTGACTTGTTGAAAGCCGCCCAATAGGGCAGCCAAAAGATAAACGATCATGTGAACCTCCAATGTGAAAATGAGGGGGTGGTGCCGACCGCGCGACGCGGTCGGAGGGTGTCAATTCCGGTTCGCCAAGGGTGATCTTCTCCAGAAAGCGAAGGCTTGAGCCGTCAGCGGCTCTAGCCTGGATCTTTCGAAGGTGCGTCGCTCTTTTGCCGAAGGCATTGCGTCACCGGATGTCGGGGTGATGATTGCGAGAGGCGATCACAACGCTTCTCTGAGTTCTGTGCTGTTTGGACGAGGGATATTTCATTCCTTCGTTCATCCTCCGAGCGGCTCTCGATTGTTCCAGCGTTGGGTTCTGTTCAAAATCTGGTTCGGGCGCTCGCACCACTGGCTGCTGTCTTCCTCCGCCGTAGCTTTGCGAAGGAGGGAGACGAGTTGGACTTTCCCTTTCCGGACCCCTTGCGGGAGATTGGAATCGGGGTGCGAAATCCACCTTTGTGTGTCCGAGGCACCATCGTGGCGACAACCAAACCCTTTAGTCACAACGGCCCCCGTAGTCGGCGGTGATCGTACCGACGCAGCAGCAGAAGGATTTCAGGTGCCGATTCGGTTGGAAGCACGCCGTTGCTGGATTCATCGGGTTGTTTTCCGGACGTCGGTACAATCACCGTCGACTACGGGGCTGGGTAGAGATGACGAAATGCACACATCGAGGTCTGTGCCAACTCAAGCGAAGTTGAGACCGTCGTTGGAGAACTTGACAACCCCGGCGCCGCCGGACGAGTAGAAGAGGCCGATGCGCCACGATCCGTCGGCGGCGGGGCTTTCGCGGCAGGCGATGGGGGCGTTGTCGATGCCGGTGACGTTCGTGATCGTCCAATCGCGCAACACATTGAGCCGGGCATCGAGGAGCCGGTTGTAGATGTTGTGGGTCGTTCCGCCATCGGGTGAATCGACCTTGTAGAACCATCGCAGCCCGTTTGCGCCTTCTTCGAAGTCGCCTACCATTGCCGTCCCCATAGCGGTTGAATCGACCCAAGTGTGTCCTTCATCGTAACTCCTTGCCCAAGTGGCAGTGGTGCCATCTCCATAGAAAATGCCAATCGGCCAACTGGACCCGACGTCGGCATACCGGGGGCGGGCCCAGATTCCCGCAAGGCCAGTGTCGACGTCGGTCCACGTCTGGGGCAAGACGTTTCCCGCGCAGCGCAGCCCAATGTGTCCGCCTCCCGACTCGAAATAGGTTCGCGCATGCCGCAGCCCGAGGCTAACGTCGTATCCCAATTCCTTGGTGATAACGGGGGCATGGCGAAAGCTTGTGCGGGCGCGTTGGCGATTCTGATACACGGCATGGGCGCTAAGGTGAGGAATGGGACTGACGTTCAGGTCGAGGGTCGTGTCGATATTGCCACGTGCCCAAGGTGTTCCCGTCGCGTAGTAGCCGAGGCTGTTGGTAGTGCCAGATCCTTCGTTGCTACCCGGACTCGCGGTGGGATACACCGTGACTTGAGCACCAGAAAGGGGTGCCCCCGAAGGAATGAAGGCGAGCCCCCAACCCTGAAATCGCAACGACTTGCTGACCTGCAGGGGAGTCGATCCGCTATAGGGCGCACCCTGCGGCCAAACATTTCCCGCTTGAGGATAAACCGTGACTTCGTCCCAAAGGTCTTGAGCGGGAATCGCCGACTGCGGCAGGGGGACGTCGATCCAGTCCTTCCAAACCTGAGCCGTCCAATCGTAGGTCGCGCCTTCGCCGCCGAGCAGAAATCCGAACTGTCCACTGCCGTGATAACCATCGGTCGGCGGGGTGAGCAGGGTTGCGGTGATCCCAGGATTGGCAGCGAGGATGGTGCGCAGTTGCGAGATCGAATACCAGACGTAGCTTGGTGCACCGGAGAAGGGGGTAACCAGGGCCAGGGCAGGCACATCGAGCACCCGATAGTCGGTTTCCACGAGCACATAGTCTTGAACGGACGTGTTATCGGTCGGACTCGTCCAGCCAGGTTGAAAAGCTTGGAACGGTTCGAGAAGCGTTACCGCCGACTGGGCTTGGGGATCGGATGACTCCACCAAGGAGATACCGGTGAGGGTTAGGGTAGTTCCATCAGGGATGCCGGAGAGAGTGAGGGTGTCGCAAAAATTGATGCCCCATCCGAGCTTATAGGCATTGATCGGGTCGGTGTTGGTTGGGAAGCCACCGGGATAGGCAATCGGGAAGCGGCTTTGGGTGGTGTCGACGGTCTCGGTGTCGGTTGTCGCGCAGCAGCAGTCCACCAACGGGCGGGAAGGCGTCTGCAGCATCGGCAGACTCCAGCTTTTGCCCGCCATCGACACCGTCAGAGTGATGGCTATCGGTGTCGATCCGCCGGGATCGAAGGAGCCGGAGATCTGAAGGTACCGGAAAGCTTCCCAAATTCGTAGGGCATGGGGGACAGCGAGGGTAAGCGAACCCGAACCTCCAGAAGCTACCGCCTGGAGGTGGCCGCCAACGATCGAAAGAGTCGTGTGCGGGCCGGCCGACCACTGAGTCGTTGCCGTGCACGCATCGATCACTTGAGAGGAACTGTGGGATAGAGAAAGCGCGGGCCAGCTAAAACCCGACAGCATGCAGCGCCAATCTCGCGAGTCGTCTGGCGAGAGACCAGTGAGCCAACAGGCAACCGGCGACCGCTCGTCGAGTACCAACGGGCCATAGCCGACACTTTGCAGCGAGGCGGCGAGATTGTAGAAATTCTGTTGCCACGCGGTCGAGCCGTTCGGATTGAGGGTGAGATTGGCCGTCCCCGTGAGTTTCTCCTGAATGGTGAGGGCATGGCCCCCGCCGGGGAACGGTTGCCCAAAGCACCGTAGCCGACCGTTGAGGCTGAACGATGTGATGGGCTGAGTGGCCCCCGAGCAGGAGCCATGGGCACCTGCCGTCATGCCCGGCACATTGATGCTTGTGAGGCTCATCACCTGGCCAGAGTAGGTCGCGGTCGACGTGCCGTTGCCGTCGGAATCGCTCCAGGTTTGGGAGGGGAGCGAGACGCTTGTGTCGAAGGCGACGCTGGTGACTGGCGAATAAACGTAAGACGCCCCAAACACGGTTTGGATAAGCGTCCCAACCTGGACGTAACCGATGCTCATCGGCGCGGTGAGTGCGTTCGATAGGCTCACGGAGGCGCCCCCGTACGTGATGCTGACATTGAGGACCGCGCCCACCGGGGCGACTTCGTAGTACTGAACGCCGATCGCAGGAAGTCCATCACCTTCGGCGGCACCACCATAAGTGGGGAAGTCAGTGCCATTCACGGGTGAGGTACTCGCCGGGATATAGGTTTGCGCCCACTCCTCGACGAACACCGAGAACTCGTATGAACCAGTGATACCTAGGGACTCCCAGTCAATGCGCGGTCCCGGAGGTCCGTACGTCACCGACCCGGTAGTGGCGATATCGGAGCCCGAATGCCCCTGCCCATCGTTGGCGGTGACCTGTACTCCAAGGTTGTAAGCGGGCGGACCCGGAGGTGCTTGCTGCCAACTCACCGAGCATCCTAACGTGCCCCACGCCATGGTCATCGTCCCCGCGCTCCCGATGTTATGGCTCTGCGACGGGTCGCCGAACCCAACGATCTCCACGCAGTCCGCATAGTTCCCAACCATTGACCCGCGCACCATAATCGTGCGATTCCGTCCTGTTTTCCAAGTAGGCATGATATTTTTAGTTCCACTCACGCGTCTTGTGGAGATTCACCCGGTCAGAAACAATCGGCCGGAGAAATTTCGCCCGCGCCGTAGTCGGCGGTGATCGTACCGACGTCCAGAACGAACGAATGTCTCGCGCGAAGGACGCGAATGCACCCAAAGGGGAAGCAAATACTCGATGCGACCAGATGGTCTATCGAATGACGAAGCGTCGACCGCTGTCACCAAATTCGGAAGCCGAAAACTCTCGAATCCACGGGAGCCGGACGCCACCGATGGCCTCTCCGGCGTCAAAGCCAGGGAGGCTCTGGCGGGGGAAATCCGGTCCACAAAACGCGTCGAGACGGAGTCGAGACACCATGCTCCGGTAACGACGAGAGATCCCAGATTTGCGGAGTCCCGACCTGGTCGGGACGCTTTTTTGAACCGGATTTCCCCTCGCCCGACCCTCTCCCGCTTGGACGCGAGCGAGGGCATCTATGCCGTAATGCGCCTGTGCGGTCAGGACTTTTCTTGTACCCCTGGGTTGCTTTTACCCCTCCTGCTGATTCAAAACCGGCCGCCGGGCGATGATTTCGCCTCCGTCGACGATGCGTTGTTTGGATAGCGCTTTCAACGTATTCCAGTTCCGGCCGATGGCCTGAACGCTGGTGCCGTGGACGTCGAGAGGGCAGACAATGGTCCCAACTTCACCCACGTATCGGCAGGGACGCCACACGGCATCGGCAGAATCCGAGTCACCGAACGTCCCGACGTTCTCAAAAGAGCCGCTGAAAGTCTTGATGCGCACGGTTACCGGATCCGCTGCCGGGCGAATAAGGGTAACGAGGTCACCACGCCAGACTCCGGGCAGATATTCGCACTCGAATTCGATGATCTCGCGCGCAATCATCAATCGTGACCGAAGCAGACTGATCGCGTATTGAGCGGCCGTCATGGTGGTGATCGCGGGGTCGATCCATCCGTATTTGCGGATCGTGCCCAACCAGTTCGCCGGGCGAGCCGAAGGCGATGTCCCCACCGCCTGCGAAGCAGTATCCGCCCGATGGGCCACGATTGGCTTGCCGCCGCGAGGATCTCTGCCAATCACCGAGATGTCGTTCGCCTCAGGTTCCAAGACCTGGGTTCGGTAAGACCGATAAACCGTGTTCCACGACGCACCCGCCATCGTCACCGATGGATAGAGGGTCACCGATGCGGTGGTCGGCAATGCGTAGTTCGGGGTCGTGTCCGAAGGATCGATCAGGCTGAGGATAGGTGGTGATGATGGCGTTGCTCGATTGGGACGGAAACCGTGAAACCACGTGGCAGCATAGGTCTGGTGGAGACGATCCAGGATTTCGGAGCCCTTGTCTCCGATATCGCAAAGGAATGCCCAGTCTCCGCCCGAAGCGGCCGTCCAGGGCAGGTTGAAGTCGGTCGCGCTCGGCGAAACGTACACGCGATCGAGGGGAAATCCGATCATGGTCGCTACCAAGATGTAGGCATCGCTGAGGCTTAACCCATCGAGGGGGATAGGGTCGCTGAAAACGTACTCTTCGGCCAACTTCCAGAGGTCGCGAAGCTCAATCTCTATGGATTGGTTCTGATCGCTTCCGTCTGAGGTGAAGCCATAGGCATCGGTCCAATGGGGTGGCTCAGCAACGCCGTTCACCATCATGCCCACTTCATCGGAAACCTGGATGGGACGATGGCATTGGGTGGTGATCGCAACACCACCGGCGGCTTCAATCGCGGCAGGTTGCTTTAAGCTGATCGAGGCCCGGGTACCACCGATCGTGTCCGATACATCGAGATGGAATCCGGTGACGTAAGGCAGCAACTCCAATGCCGACCCCGTAGAATTTGCGGTCTGGGGGTTAAAGTAGGCCCGGGCACCATAGACGAAGGGAGTCCAATCCGGTGCGCTTCCACGCGTAAGGATGACTTTGATTTGGATCGGATTGGCCACATCGAATGGGTTGCCGGAAGGAGTGATCGCGCTCGCCGTGGCCAACGAAGCTCCCGCCTGCGATAGCGATTGGAAAACCTCGAAAGCAGGATCGCCGGAGGGCGGGTCGAGTCGCCAATTACTTTGAACTCCACAAACGTAGCCGCTCGCCGCGTATTGCAGTTTGGCAAATCGAAGGTTGGCAGAAGCTTGGGGTTGAACCCTGAACCAGAACTTTTCGCCCGGTGTTATCGTGAGTCCGGGCGTACCCTCGGCGAGGTCTTGGAAGATGTGGCAGAACGAGCCGCCCATACTCGAGATGACGAGGAGCTCTCGATCTCGGCATGGGATAAGCATGATCGTTTGGTAGCCGCGTGGGGCCATCGGTGTCGATCCACCCCCGAGTGTTTTGCCGGTTGCGAGGGCGGAATCGAAGTAGTTTGGGCTGCTTCCGCCCCCCGCATAGTGGCCCGAAAGATATCCGCCTTTGTACACGTCGGCGCTCCCATCCGCATAGAAGCGAACGGCAATCCCCGCCGTCGAGTCCCCGGTATTGGACCACCCGATGTCGAGAATGCCGTAAGGCGCATTGGTTGCTCCCTGACTAAAGAGGTCGATGACGATCGGTTGGTTGACGCCAAGGGTTGGGCCGACTCCTGAGAGTCCACCGGAATTGAGGGCGTTGTAATACATAAATGCCCCACCTTGATCGACATTGTGCGACAGCCAACCGGTTGACGGGGTGAGAGTGAAATCGGAAAGTCCCCATTTGGCAAAGATGCCGGTATTCGAAGTGGCCCAGTCCGGGTATTTCGGGGCGGGCCGGAGCATACAGGTGTTCGTCACCGGGTCGACCCAAATATCCGTCCAATTCGCCGGATCCCAGTCCCGCCCCGAAACCAAACAAGACAACCCATCCCGGCTAAGCCGTTCCTGGGAAGGGTCGAGAATGATCGATAGAGGATATGGCATAGAAAAAGGTTCCTAAAAGCACCAAAGGTGCGCCCCAACAATAGCCTAGGGCATCGCCCTAGGACCAAAGGTGAGTCCCAACGCTAGCCTAGGGCACCGCCCTAGGACGAGGTGTGCCCCCGATCTGTAGCACCAACGGTGCGTCCCAACACTAGCCTATGGCACCGCCCTAGGACGAGGTGTGCAACAACATTAGGCTAGGGCATCGCCCTGATGTCATTGGTCAATCCCACATATAGCGCGGATCTGGCTCTATTCCGTTCTCGCGGAGAAACTGCATGTACTCTTCCTTGAACGTCAATTTCTGGTGATGAACCTCTTGATTGTTGATGTACTCAATGAGGGCCCCTCGATTGTCATACGCGACAGAAAACGCTCCATACCCACGCTGCCAGGCGAAGTCCTTGAGACGGGGTGAATCAGCCTTTAGCCACATTGACGAGGACGTCTTAACCTCCTCTATGAATTTGGCCATGGACACTGTGCGGCCAAGGGTCACAGCCAGATGAACATGGTCTGCAACTCCTCCCGCCGCATAACAGTCGCAGCTCATTCCCCGGGAAACCGTCGCGAGATATCTATGTAGCCGCGGAGCCACTTCTGGAGAGAGGAGAGGAACGCGATCTTTGGTGCTGAAAACTATGTGAACAAGGATGAGGCTGAGGGATTGTGGCAAGATGCACCCCGATATTTTTCGTGGAATTCTACACCGAACTGAATTCCTAGGGCGATGCCCTAGGCTATTGTTGGGGCGCACCTTTGGCGCTTGTGGGGACTGCTAGCGCGGCAAGATGCCTTGGCGGATGAGCGCGGCGGTGTGGTGGTTGAGGCCGTCCGCGATATAGTCTTCGATGGCGGCAACCAGGCGGCCTTTCAGGCTGTGGTTGGGACGGGTAATGACGGCCAACTCGGTTGGCGTTACTCCGACCTTGCCCTCCTGGCCACCGCCGATAGCGTATTGGCGGAGTTCGATCCGATGATCCATGGTCTGGGATTGGGGTTCAGGTTTCCGAGAATCCGCTTCGCGGGCGGACACCTGCGGTCGCACAGCGACGGAGAAGCTATCCAACAGTCCAACCCGAGGCGGGGATGAATCGGGCGTCGTCGGAGGCGTGCCGCTCCGTGTCGCGCGGGCATCCTTCTCGACAGATAAACCGACCACAAATCGATCGACAATCGATTGGGTGGTTCTCACGGTGGTCCTGGTCGGGCCAGTCGGGCGTACCCGAAATCTCTCCGAAACGTTGGTTTTTCGCAGATCCACCGCCGGGGACCGCAACCTTTCAACAATGTCTTCTACGATTCCCATCTCTCAACTCCCCCTGTTTTCGTCTTGCTCAATAAGAGCCAACGCAACGTAGTCGACGATCATGGCGTCGTCCCACTGCTCGCCATCGAGCTCTCGGGGATGGCGACCCCACACGTCGCGGGCGACATGGAGTCGGTTGCGCCACAGAACCGACTCCCCGATCCTTTTTTTGCCAGGTCGATGTCGCGCATTTCGGTCGCTTCCGCAACGTGGAGAAGTTCCGTTTTGAACTGCTCCAGCAGGTCGTCAAACACAACGGGTCCGTAGTACTGAATTTGTAAAAAGCTCCAAGCGGTACCGCCATCCAGATTCAATGCCCCAAGCATGTGACACCAAATCATCGTTTGACGGTCCGACGAGACAAATGCCTTCATCTCAAGGGGGGCATTCACAGTCGTCACGCCCTCGGCAAACCGATGTGCCGCTTCTCGAATTTGGCGCAAGGCATCGCGACCCCGGACATGTCTGAAACGCAAAACATCTCCTGTCGCGATGGCGATCTCAAACGAATCGGCAAGCGGCCGAATCCGGGAGACGATCGAATAGAACAGCAGCGGGGACGCCGATTCACCTTCTGTGATCGTGGTTTCTAAGTTCATTGGTTACCCCGTGGCAAACGAGGCCGGACCCTGGAACATGAACTGCCCAACTTGCTCGATACAAGCTGCATCGGCAAACCGGGTCGACAGCTTGGTAATCAAAGCCCACATCCCGGAGCCGGTGTTGTACTGACCGCCTCCAGTATCGATCGCGAGAGCAACCTGGGAGGTGCCAAGCAGAATGTTGCCGAGGAGTGAATTGTCGGAAGGACCGGTTGGGGTGCCTTTTCCCGTGCACACAACCTCTTCCAGTTGCACTTCGTCACGCTCAACCCGTTGCTTCGCGCTCTTGATGGTCATCGGCATCACAAATGCAGTGCCTCCCCAGGTTAGCGACGCGGTGACATCGAAGGATGCTGCCGATCCGGTGAGGAGAGTCCCGAGAAAAGCGACGTTAGTGAGAACAAGCTTTTGGGTTGTCAGTTTGACTTTCGTTCGTGTCGCGCTAGGCGCCTTATACGCGGAGGCAATCCCACTCGCTTCTCGTGATTCCGTGCTGATATCGAGCCTTCCCGATCGAATGGATCCAAGAAAATTCGTGCTTCCGAATTCCCAGAGTGCGATATCGAGGTTCGTCAGCACCGGTTGGGGCGAACCGCTCAAGAAGGTAGTGAAGTCGACAACTTGCCCTTGCTTCACGTTCATCATCCTTTCGTAGCGATCTGCCAAGCCGCCGCTGTCGACTTGCTCGTTGTCGGCAGTCATCGAAAAAGCCTTCAGGAGGCCGAGCATCGCGACCGATGTCGAAGATCCGCCTGCATTGGGAGTGACCGTAAACGCGGCCATGTTGAGTCCCGTGAGTGTCATGGAGTTTTCCTTCCTTTCGGCGAAAATGCCGCGTTAGTGGTGTGTTGCTTGGGTGACGACGACGAAGGTGAGGGTGAACTCGTAAGCCTTTTCGTTGGGGTCCGCGAGATTGGACGCCTCGACTTTGGTGACAAGCGGGTTCATACCGATCCCGGCGAATGTCGCCCCGTTTTGAAGCTGGGCGATGAGGGTGTTGGCCCTCTCGACACGCTGCAAGTCAATGACCTGCGATGGATCCGTCGGAAAGGGGAAGCGTCCGATAATCGTAAAGCGGTTGGTTTGGTTGGGGTTTGCCAACGTTGCCGACGTGCCCGTAAACGACACATCCACGGACTCCCAAGTGATAACCGTGTAGGGTGCTGCCGCTATGGGAACCCTGGGCCGACCATAGGAAATAGGCATGGTTCCCCATGCCGAAATAACGGCGGCACGGATCGAATCGAGAAGGGCTGCTGTCTGCAGGGCGTTGCTCATGCCGCCTCCGGATATTGAATTCGGGTGGCGTAAATCACCGCGCAGTCGGCGATATCTCCGTTCTGATGCACCTCAGGGTCCCCCTGAACGTACAGAACGATCGCTCCGAAGCACACTTCAGCCTGAGGTGAAAACGCAGCGGCATCGCCAACCTCAACGTAGATCGTCCAGGCATCCTGGAGTACGACGCCAAAGCGGGCAAACGCCTCACGAGGTCGCAGTGGAATGCACAAACAACGAATCGGCGATGTCGCCGTCCCCCGTGAAGGGTTCCCCAAAACAGAGTTCGAAAGCGGAGTCTGGGACACCGCCCGAATCGTAACAGAGTGAGGCTTAATTTGAACCATGGGAAGAAAATCAATCGGACCGATAGGACGACAAATCCGGATGAACCATCGGCCCTGATGTCGCCCCCGTAAACGGTGGCGCTCCTGGCGGCGGCTGAGCCAGCGACCGGACCGACTTGGCGAGCCCGGCAAAGAAAGTCGCGCGCTCCTGATACTGATACCGGAGCGGGCCGTTCTCAATCGTGCTCGCCATCCGCGAGAACTCTGCTCCTGCGCTTTCAGCAAGCTGGGCGCATGCCTCGTCATACGAGTACATCCCCAGCATCGCATCGATGCTGGAATCCTGGAACACCGCCGACGCGGAATCCGTGTCCGCTAGCCGCAACCGAATTTGGTCACGAAGCGTCGGCAAGGACGGGTTGAAAGAAAACGACATGAATACCTCCTACCAAGAGAGAATCTGCTAAAGCCTTGCCCGTCTCCTCCACCCACCAAAACAGGCAAGTTCAAGACGACAAACGAGCGAAGTCACAGGAGCAATAGGGTGTTGATGCCCTCTCTCACGGCTAGTCTGTACACTCAGACGCAGGAGAGGAACATGGTTGGAATTTCGAGTGTAGAGTCGGAATTTTCGGACCGACCAGCCAATTCGATTTTCGATTTCACAGGAGCCGCCCGCCATTGATGCCCTCTCTCACGTCGAGTGGGAGAGGGAAGGGTGAGGGTAAATCCGGTTCAAAAAATCGCGTCCCGACCCGGTCGGGACTCCTTAATCTCTGTGAACTTAGGCAGTTACCGGACCTTTGGTGTCTCGCCTCTGTCTCGACGCTATTTACGAACCGGCTTGGTACTTCAAGTGTTTCGCCGCCAGTTCTCTGAACGCCTTGCCAGTCGCCTCCACCCCCGTAGTCGACGTCTCCGTGGCGTCGTCCGGAACGGTGAGAGGAGGAATCACGCTGGAGTGAACTCCACCGATTCCTCGCTGCGTGGGGGCGCACCTTTTGGCGGTCGTCCCCGCCCACGCCGCGAAGGCACTTCCTCGCCAACTGGCTCAATGGCACCGAGTCTTAGCAGCCGATCGAAGTCAGTTCCCTCCGGAAAGTTACACGAAGCGACCTTGTCGCCGGGGCAGAAAGCCCCGACGTGTTGAAGGATGTTGTAGCGCATGCTTAGCACCGGAACGGAATGATCGCGCTGGGGAAATAGAACGCGGGCGCCCCGTTGAAAGCCAGTGTGGAAATACCCCGGGCCGGGTTCTTCTTGAGCTCGAAGTCATAGTAGATATTCGAGAAATCCCCGTTCCCAAGGCGAGTCCCCGACCGAATGAGGTCGGCATGGCGGGTGAAAATGAACTCGGCAACAGGGTCGCCGTAGTCGCGAGCTCCGACCAACACACCGTAGCCTTGCGGAATGAACATTTGCACCGCCCCGCTCTCGTCAAGATAGGAATCGTCGTACTCCACGATCTGAGGAAGATCCGCTTCAAGGAGGTAACGGTTGACATCGGCAACCGTCATCGGCTGGGCACCGGCATTCACCGTGATCACTCGCTTCGCGCCAAGGTCATTGGGATTCGTGTTGGAGAGGAGCGAGTTCACATCTTGAGAGTTCAAAAATAGCCTGGCGTTGCGGCCAAAACTCACCGAATGTCCACGGTGCTTGAGCTTGGCGTTGCGAAGGTCAAGCAAAGGAGTCGCCGTGTTCACTGTCGCCCACGGGATCGCCACATTGAACGGCGTGAGGTTGAATGAGTCGGTCATGATGAGCTGACCCAACGGCCCGAGGACGGAGTAGTTACCAGTGGTAAAAAGCGTCCAGCCAACCGACTTGATCCGCTGAATCATCCGTGTGATGAGGTGGTCTTGGTCTCCTGCTTGCCCCTCGGTGAGGTCAATCGCAGAGCCAAACGTTCCTGCTTGACGCGAGTTGGTCAACCAATCCTCGGTCATGAACTTTTGGTCGCCATAGGGAGCGGGGTCGACACCAAAGCGGCTAACCGATTCGCGGTTAACCCGTCCGTACCCGCCGTCATAGCCACGAGCAGCAGTTAGGCCAACGTAGTTTCCGCGTTGATCCCAGACGAGCCGAGCGACGTCTTTCGACTTGATCGGCATAAGCTCGAAAAGAGGGTCCTTCATCGTCAGCACAGGCAACTTGTCCTGCAGGATCATGCTGAGTTCGACATTTTGGGCGTAAGCGTAAGTGCTCAAATTTTAGGCTCCTGTAACGCACAACACGCCAACCGACGTGGTGCCTTGGATGAGGCGGCCCAGTTTTGTGGCCGCGTTTGTGTCAAGACCGGTGAGATCGGCCGTATTGAAGTAGCCCGCGATCGCGATTGGAGCTACATGGCGAATCGAACCGAAACCGTTGCCAGTCGGGAGCGGGCCGTAGGTAACGTTGCCCTGTGTGTCGGTCGCAACCTCGACAACAAGGATGCCGATCGGGGTTTGCGAACCATCCGAGTTTCCAGATGCGTACGGTTCAAGCGCGCCATTGGCGATACCCGTCGTCGTATGGGCTACCGTAACTGCAGCTCCCGAGCCGACCAAGCCCGCATTGTTGATGGCAAACACAGGTTGGGGCTGGTTCGCAAGGTTTCCGCCAAAGGTACACACAACTCCGGCGCTACCGAGTGCACCACCTGTGCAGGAAACGCTGCCGGCACCAATGTTCGGAAGCGCTTGTAACGCACTCTGAACTTGGGCTGCGCTTGCGTTGTAAGGGATCGGTGCCGTGGTGAAAACCGTGCCGAATCCAAAGGTGATCGTAAAGGTGCCACCTGTTGCGCTGGCTTGCGAGAGGGTCTGGACGTCATTCTGAGCCGCAGAAGTCACAACCCCAACCACGGTGCCCTTTGCCATGTGAAGGTTTGCCGCGACCGGCAAGGATGCCTTCAGCATGCGCTCGGGAAACATCGTGGGGGTCAGTTCGGACTGAGTGAAGATATCGTAAGGTGCGATCGGCATTTACTTGCCCTCCCGTTTGGTCGTTTGCAGTCCAAGGCTGGTAGCTCCCCGCAACCGCTCAACCATTGCTGGATTCGGTGCATTTGAATCTTCGGTTGGGTCTGCGTTGGGGATTTGCGTCGAGAACAGGTTGTGCGGCTGGGCGTCCTTGAACAGATCTTCAAGTGCTTTGAGATTCACACCCTGCTGAACCTTGCCGTTGTCGGTAAAGCGAACCATGCCTTCGCCGTCCGCCAAAGCGGCTGCCTTGTAGAGAGCCACAAGATGAGGGTGCTGTGCCGGAACTGCCTTGGCATTCCGCACCATGTCGTCGGCGAAGACCGTTGCCGCAATATTCAGTTGGGTCGCAAGCAGGCGGTCGTTCGTCGCTTTGAACTCGGCCAATTGGGACTGAATCGAGGGGTCGATTTCTGGCTTGCGGTCCGCGAATTCGACGCTGTCGAGTTCGTGAGGATCGATACCAGCCTCGCGAAGTGCTTCGGGTGCGGACCCAAAAAGCACGCGTAGTCGATCTTTCAATGAAGTAGGCATACTTGGTTTCTCCTTGAGAGGTGAATGGAGTGAGAACGCCGCGACCACCTTAGCGTCGGTGATTCGCGGGTTAAGCGTGAGCGCACAGCCCACGATGTTCTTGTTTCGGTCGAAGGAAAGGGAGGTTTGCAGCTTGCCGCCAGCAAGCTCGTGAAGCCACTTCGGAATTCGCAGTCGGCCGATGGCATCGGCACCGTGATTCCAAATCGCCTCAAGGCGACCCAGCCTATTGCCGAGCACATCCTTGAAGCTTGAGTGCTCCAAATCGAGGTCGACGCCCTGGAACGCCCGCGCCTTCTGCGCAAGTTCCATCTCGTCGATGGCAAACGCCTTGTCCGGGTAATCCCCGGCCTGAAACACCTTTCCTTCGTAAACAACAGAGTCGGCAACCGACTCCGAAACCGCCGAGAATTCAGCGGCGAAGTGATGAGTAGGGATGTTCATAAAATGGGTAAATGTCTGCCCACCCCTCCGCCATTGGGATTGGCAAACAAAATCGGGGCATCACCCGGACCCGTAGTCGACGGTGATCGTACCGGCGTCCGGAACCTGGATGCACCAACCAATGCTGCGTTTGGGGTTACAAATCGGGATCTCCATCACCCGTTAACGGCCGCTCAGGCAAACCCAAAATCTCGCGGTCAATATCCGGTAACTGCGAAGGATCGAGATAACCCGCCGTTTTCAGGGCCGCAACCGCCGTCGCATTCGCGGCGAAATCGGGTCGAGACATCTTCAGCATCGTCGCCTTCGGTGTAAACCTCTCAGCAAAGTCCACCCCGAAGTTCATCTCAACGAACGGACGGAACAGCCGGAGCGTGATCATCTCGCAAAGCTCGTGCCGAACAAACTGCACAAGGTCGTCGACCACATCCTGCGAGGCGCCAGAGTCTGCCTTCGAGCCGTGACGCGCTTCCAGCATCGCACGACCCGAGAGTAGGAACGTGGTCACCATCTCCCGGTCGCATCGATCGAAGAAGTCCTCGAAATACGAACCATTGGAGTCGGGTCGATGGACTTCGAGCTTGGTACCACCCGGAAACGTCGCCGTTCCACCGTTGGATAACTGCTGAAGGATCGACTGAATCGCGCTTTGGATGTGAACGGTTTTCCCCGTGATGGGATCTTGGACGTTGACTTGGTTGATGTCTTCAGGGGCGATAGCGGTAATCATTCCCCCGCCAAATTGAACCGCTGTTTTGACCGATTCCGGCTTGACGATCTGCTTTCGATACCATGGATCGTAGGCGCGCCGGAACCAGGAACGCCCTCGAGGGTCGCCATCTTGGCCACCGAAGGTGAGCACCATGAGTTTGCTCGGTGCGATCGCATTTGGGATTTCGTCGAGACCGTAAACGATGCCGTTTCGCAACGCAATCGAGACACCTGGGACGACCGCGATGACACCGCGAAAGGTGTTGTATTCGTCCACGACAAAGGCGTAGTTCTTCCTCGGCTTAGGTCGTATCGCCTGTGGAACGAGCTTGCCTTTGAGCAGGCCGCTTGGTGCTACCTCGGCTGCAATCTCGGCGAGGCGATGCCCCTTGCGCAGAGCGTCCAGCATGTCCCAGAGGATCTTACGAATCGGCCGATCGGTGTGAGCGAGTCGATCCAGACACGCATGGCAGAAATCACGTGCAGCCATCGCTTTGGCGAATTCAGCATGGAGTTCGCTGGGTTCATGGGGCCGAGGCTCTTCGATCGAAGGAGTGACATTGAGATCGACGCTAAGCACGAGCACTTTAAGGTAAGCCTCTGCACCACCGAGCACAGCGTCGTTGGCCATTCGGTCATAAATGTCTTCCCCAAAATCACGCTCAGCATCATCAATGGTCTGAGGCAGAGCCCGGTCCGCCTGCAGAAACCCATACTGCACCGAAGACCCAATATTCGCCCCGACCATGTCGGTAACCAAAGGCGTCGACTCCCGACGAGGCGGCCGTTCAGTCGTGGTCCGCTGGCGATTTTTACTTTTGTTTGACATATCAAAAACCCAAAAATGAAAGCGTGGGTGACAAATCCCCAACCTCCGCGAACCCCTTTGTCGACGTCTCCGTGGCCAATGCCATCAAGTATTTTTCGAGTGTTTCCTTCGTCCTTAGCTCATGGAAAGCATGGATGCGATCCTCGGCCGATTTTTGTCTGCTGTGCCATCGGAATGGTGCAACGGTATTCGTCGAGAGTTTGGTTATAGTGGTGG
>CAILEM010000024.1 GCA_903833215.1 uncultured Armatimonadota bacterium | reverse complement strand
TGCCCCCGACCGCTCCTGCCGAGTTTGCGTCCGCCACTTCGCCGTCCTTTTTCCACGAAAATGACTTCAAAACCGTATTCGTCGGGACACCAAGCTTCGTGGCGAGTGCCCGCACGTGAGCCTTTGCCTGGGCAGCATTGCGGAAGAACTGCTTTCCGGTCCTTCCTCTGCCACGGTATTGTTCAGTCCGCCGGGCTTGAAATGCGTACATGACCACGTTTCCAACCTCGTCCAACTTTATCCAGTGCTCGTGGCCGTTGGTATCGACGTCCCAATCTCTCCTATCACGCAGAGGCGATGCCGAAACGCGAGAGTCGCTCAAATCGCCTGCATTGCGTCCAATCATTCTTAGAAAACTGGAGGCTTTGGTCGCAATCATCGGCGGGCTTAACTCTCCAGGGAGAAGTTTTCGATCAGTAACGATCTTCTGTACGGACGCGATCGTAAGGATCGCAAAGACGCCAACAATCCATGTGGTTTTGATTACGTGTGCCATCGTAGTTCCCGTCCCATCTCCCTCGGCAAGGAATGGTCGATTCTCAGTGCCCACATGAGTTCCGTCGAACCCATGCGGGCGATTGTTTATATGTAGACACCTTTATAGAAACGGTGCCGAGTGAAA
The DNA here is from genome assembly GCA_903833215.1 of uncultured Armatimonadota bacterium. GTDB lineage: Bacteria > Armatimonadota > Fimbriimonadia > Fimbriimonadales > Fimbriimonadaceae > Fimbriimonas. The sequence continues at coordinate 51,968 of CAILEM010000024.1, read as the reverse complement.
TAGACGAGTTCACCATCCTGCGGATCGCAACTCAACGCCGCAACGAGCCTTCCTTTGGCGTCCATAAAGCTGCCTCCGACCGCTCCTGCCGAGTTTGCGTCCGCCACTTCGCCGTCCTTTTTCCACGAAAATGACTTCAAAACCGTATTCGTCGGGACACCAAGCTTCGTGGCGAGTGCCCGCACGTGAGCCTTTGCCTGTGCGGCATTGCGGAAGAACTGCTTTCCTGTCCGCCCCTTGCCGCGGTACTGCTCTTGCATTCGACCCTGAAATGCGTACATGACCACATTTCCAACCTCGTCAAGCTTTACCCAGTGATCATGTCCACTGGTGTCAACGTCCCAATCTCTCCTGTCTCGCAGGGGTGATGCTGCCACGCGACAGTCCTTCAAATCGCCCGCGTTGCGTCCAATCATCCGCAGAAAACTGGATGCTTTGGTGGCGATCACCTGGGGGGTTGATTCTCCCGCCAGAAGTTTACGATTTAGTACGACTTTCTGTCCCAAAGAGATTGTGACGATCGCAAAGACGCCAACAATCCAAACGTGTCTGATTATGTGTGCCATCGTGTCTCCAGCCCTGTCATGTTTGTGTAAACGCCGTGGAGGCGCATATTCCAGTCGCCCCAGCATTGAACAAGGTCGCGGGGGTCGCCAGTCCAGCTTCCTCCCAAATAAACATTAGGGATCTGCAATCGAGCATCATGCGCGGTGTATCCCATTTGAAGGTAGCTCCAAAATACATTGCCGCAGATGTATGTTTGGTTCGTATACTTGGAGATGGACCATCCCAATTGCGCCTGGTTCTCGCACCAACCTCCATATGCGTTCGCATATGGATACAGGAAGGCGTTCGCGAAGGCGTTGTTCTGCCCTGTGTAGCATGCGTCGTTAAACTCAAGCCAAATTGGCGGGACTCCGCTTGGGTTGTAAGGTGGCAGCCCCCCGGTGCCGATTGCATTCGATTGGGCAGCAAACACAGTCGAAGCCAAAATGCTATATTCGCTCGCCAGAGTGGCGTTGTTCGGGTCCACCTCGTCTAGATCTGACGAGATGGATGTATCTGGAGGCGTAACTGGAGGGTTCCAGGTCGGGTAGGTTTGTTCGCCATGGGTGTGAACGTAGACAATGCTGGAGCCAGACGTTTGGAGGTCGTTGTAAAAGCGGGAAGCCCTCCACCCTTGGTCACTCGCACCTTGGGGAACTACAACCTGATCCGCCTGAATGTTTGCATAAGTGCAGAATGTCCGAGCAGTTGGGATACCCTTTTGCCCGGGGCCTGCTGGCGAAGTGACTTCGAAGTCATAGCGGCCATAAAACATGGCGCGGTTTTTGACAATCGAAGTTCCTGATCCCGTGTAAAAGTTGCCTGCATTGTCATGCCCGCTGGCGGTAACCGTCACAGCCGAGCCATTCGCAAAATGCGTGCTGTCAAAAATAACTGACGGAAACATGGCCACGTACATCATCGGAGGGGTTGCTGTGATTGTGCAAACGACCTCGCCGTTGATGGTGAGTTGGGAATCGACCATATTTTTACCCGAAACCGGATAGATGGCCCCTTGAGCTCTGCAGGCGGTGCCCGAGAAGTAATTTGGCATCGGCGTACCGCTTGCCGGTACGAATGCGCCGGTAGTGCAATAAAGGGGGTTAATTTGCCAACCCTGGGCAATATCTGGTGCAGCCGTAACTCTCATCGCAGTAACACCAAGACGTGCAACGCGGCTGGGGACGATTCTCACAGCGCTGTTGTCGATCGCGGGCCAATGAAGTCCCGCGATGACGGTGAAGAAAGAAACTAACGATCCGAGGATCATGTTTATTACTCCTGACTTGTTAAAGTATAAGCGTAGGCGTTACGTATTTCAACAATACCGCCCTTTCGGAACGATTCTCCCAACTGAGGGGCAAACTGGTTGAAATACCAGGATAGCGAACTCCATTAATGAGGTTAGGACGGTTCTGAGTACTCTTACTCAAGGGCCATTTGAGGCTAACGTTAGGCTGCGAGTGGCGTCAGTCATGACGATTCCAGACGAAGTCCCACTGAGTTCGGCCAACTGCAATCTACAGGCGTAACGGAGTGGGCTCCTCTGATGGGCCAACTTCGTTGATTGGCACATTCACTTCAGGGCAAGGCGACGCGGTCTACCAGTTACCAGGCAAGCCCTGTCGACGAGGCATGCCTTCGCCTTTTGGCGCACTGGGTGGGGCGGGTCGGTTCCTAAGATGTGAGCAGTTCTCGAATCTTCCGCAGCAGCTCGCCATGCTTGCTCATTTCGAACTGATAAGCAGCATCGTCTTTGATCTCGGAAGGAATGGATAACGGGGGGAGGGTTCGAGTGGTCTCGTCTTCCCAGTCGAACCTTGGAGAAATGTGGGCGTGTAGAAATGGGTCAAGGTTGCCGTAGATCGAATAGTTGATCCGCACCGCACCTGTGGCTGCTTTTACGGCATCGCCAAGGGCGGCCATGTCGCTGAGGAACTGGATGCGAGATTCCCCTTCCAAAGCGTTGAGAGTGGCTACCTCAGGATAGGCAAGAAGCAGGCAGTAACCGGGCAGGAACTGGGAATCGGCCATGACGGCGAAGCCGCTCTTCATCTTGAGAATCAGGTTTGGGTTCTCTCCACGAGCAAGAATCGCCAATCGTTCGGTGCCAGTCATAACGAAAGCATACCGGTCGGCGGGTCTTGCCTTATAATCTCCGAGTGGCTTTGGAAGGGATCACTAAGACGCAACGTAGCGCCTTCATCGCAGCTTGGCTAGGATGGGGCTTCGATGGACTGGACGGAACTCTGTATCTGCTTGTGGCAGTGCCGTTTGTCAAGAAGCTCTTGGGAGCCATGGCAACTCAATCCGACGTTGGCATTAAGGCCGCGATCATCCAGGGAGTCTTCCTGTTTGGTTGGGCGATTGGTGGCACCGTCTTTGGGCGTATCGGTGACCGACTCGGGCGATCAAGAACGCTCACGCTGACGATCATTACCTACGCGATTTTTACCGGCATGTCGTTCTTTGCCCAAGAGTGGTGGCACCTGCTCATCTTCCGTTTCCTTGCTGCCCTAGGTATTGGCGGTGAATGGGCGGCTGGTTCGGCACTTGTCTCTGAGACTCTTCCCAAGAAATACAGCCACTTTGCCAGCGCAACGCTTCAGAACGGCTACAACCTCGGCATGATCGTCGCTGCTCTCACCGTCGGAGCGTTGGGTGATTGGGATTATCGATACGTCTTCCTCATTGGCGTCATTCCTGCCTTCGCGACGATCTGGATACGAAAGGCTGTTCCCGAACCTGCCGAATGGTCTGGAGAACGGGAGAAGAAAGAGATGCCCAAGATCTCTGACCTGTTCCGAGGCGAAGTCCTGCGCACGACCGTGTTTACCGTCTGCCTCTCGAGCATCTGCTTGGCCAGCGTGTGGGGCCTTCTTTATTTCGCGCCTCAGCTAGTTCGCAGCTTGCCCGAAGTGAAGGCGATGCCCAAGGGACAGATTGATGTTCTCGTCCGATCGGTTACCGTTGTGTACTGCCTCTGGAACATTGCTGGCTGTTACTTCGCAGCCGTGCTAGCGAGGTTCCTCGGGTATCGAAAAGCATTCTCGATCCTGTTAGCCTGCTCTCTGACGACCTATATCGTCGGGTTCCGTGATGTTCACTCGCTATCGACGACCGCACATTGGCTTAACACCGCGTTCTTCTTTAGCTCGGGCATCTTTGCCTTATTCCCGCTATATGTTCCACCGCTTTTCCCGACTTTGCTGCGTACCACAGGTGCGGGCTTCTCATACAACATCGGACGCCTCATCGCAGGTGTCGCGACGATTACGCTTGGGGTTGTTACGGCCAGTGCGGCATCACCAACGCAGGTGATCTCGCCCTCCCACGCCATCTGGCTCGCCGGGTTCTTGTATATCCCGGGGGTTGTGCTCGCGCTGTTCATTCCAGTTCCGCCGCCGCACGACTAACATCTTTGGCTAATGTGCAGACTTGCGGTAGAGGCTCCGAAGTATCAAGCAGGTTCCTCGCCCTTTTTCAAAAGGGAGAGGACAGGAGAGGGTTATGCCATCCAAAGCGCCTTTGGCTCCCTTGTTTCCGGAGCTCCCAAACACTGCCTGCTCTTGACATGATGACCTCGAAATCCGAATTGTGATCGCACCCAAGAACCAGTTCGAATTCATGTTCGTACCGAGGGCTCTGTTCCCTTCCTCTCGATTCAAATTTAGTAAGAGTCCCGATGGGTGGGCCAATTTCCAAGGCACGCATTGGGGAAGCCTTCAACCTGAATTCAGTCAATGATCCAACGGACGAATCACATAAGGCATGCGCCGACTGCGTCGACCCCGTTGATGGCAGATTCCCCAATCCTAGCCTTCCCCTTTTGGGCAAAGGAGAAGGAAACTGTGACCGCCATTTCTCTTTGTTCGACAGCTGGTTCATGCGAAAAAACAGCACGGCCGATACAACTGTATCGGCCGTGCTGTTTGGCTTAGCTTAGCTCTGAGTGATGCCGAGGCTGGCCAAGTACTCTTCGCCCATGATCTCTTTGACGATCTTGTTCTGATTGATCTTGTACTTTCGAGGTCGTGGAGCGATGTACTTGCAGTCGATGGGCTCGAATGTGAACTCAGGGCCCTTTGGCGTGTACGACGCGAGGGTCGTCTTCAGCCAGTCAGTATCGTTTCGATCCGGTGTGTCCATCTTGAAGTGGGCACCTCGGCTTTCGTTGCGAACGATAGCGCCGCCGACGATGGCCTTGGAGCTTTCGATCATGTGGATGACAGCTCTTGTGAACGGAACCGCCTGGTTGGACCAGCCACTGTCGTCGACGAGTCCGCACTGTCGTGCTCGCACCGCGAGATCATCCAACTGGTTCTTCGCATTAAGCAGATCCTTCTGAACGCGCCAGATACCGCAGTTGTTCCACATGATGTCACCGAGTTCGGCGTGGAGGCGATATGGGTTCTCCGGTCCATTGCTCTGCTTGAGCGTGTTGTACTCAGCTTGCTTCTCGCGCTGGGCTTCAGACACGGCGGCAGGAGAAAGGCTCTCGCCACTGGCGTCCATTGACTTGATGTAAGACATCACGCCTTGGGCGGCAATTTCGCCACCGACCAAGCAGCTAAGAAGTGCGTTGGCACCCAGTCGGTTTGCACCGTGATACTGGTAGTCGCACTCGCCAGCGGCATAGAGACCGGGAACGTTGGTCATCTGGTTTCGGTGTGAGTCCGTGTTCCAGCTTCCGTCGCCGTTCAATTCGTAATCGACCCAGAGGCCGCCCATCGTGTAGTGGACTGCTGGGTAGATGCGCATCGGCGTCTCGATCGGATCCTCTCGCATGAACTTCTCGTAAATTTCGAGAACGCCTTCGAGCTTGTCGTTGATCTGGTCGCGAGTGTAGGGGCCCCCTCGGCTCTGCGAAAGCTGGGTGATGTCGAGATACACCTGCTTCTGAGCTTTGACGCCTTTGCCGAGTCGGCAAACGCAGTAAATGATGAAGCTGACGATGTCGCGGCTGAGGAGATTTCCGTAGACCGGGTCCATCTCTTCGCAGACGTACCAACGATCCTTCTCGGGAATCTCAACTGGCTTGCGCTCATCCATCGGGTTGCGCGGAACCCAGACGCGTCCTCCTTCTCCACGAACCGATTCCGAGATCAGTCGGCACTTGTCTTCGCCAGGAATCGCGGTCGGGTGGATCTGCACCATTTCGGGGTTTCCGTAATGGACGCCGGCTTGGTAGCAGATGCTGACAGGGTTACCGGTGTTGATAATGGAGTTCGTGCTGAGGCCGAAGATAAGGCCGTTACCACCCGTGCAGATGACGGTGGAGTCGGCAGGGAATGCCTCAATCTCCATCGTTCGCAGGTTCTGACCGGTGATACCGCGGCAGGCACCCTTGTCATCCTTGATGATGCCAAGGAATTCCCAGCCTTCGTATTTTTCAACTTGACCGGTGGATTCAAAACGTCGGACCTGCTCATCCAAGGCGTAGAGCAACTGCTGTCCGGTGGTAGCGCCGGCGTAAGCGGTTCGGTGCTTTAGGGTTCCACCAAATCGGCGGAACGACAGAAGCCCTTCACTTGTACGGTTGAACGGAACGCCCATGCGATCCAGTAGGTAAATGATCGCGGGAGCTCGCTCGGCCATGCGCATGACCGGGGGCTGGTGGTTGAGGAAGTCTCCACCTGTAATGGTGTCCTCAAAGTGTAAATAGGGGGAGTCACCTTCGCCACGAAGGTTGACGGCGCCGTTAATGCCGCCCTGCGCGCAGACGCTGTGAGAACGTTTAACTGGAACAAGACTAAAGAGCTTAACCTTGTGCCCGGCCTCCGCGAGCTTCATAGTGGTCATGAGGCCTGCGAGACCTCCTCCCACAACGACGACGGTGCGTTGTGCTGCCATTGCGTAATCTATTCTACTGGCCCGGGCCATTCACTTGCCCGGGCCATCCGCTCGATCTGAGGAAATCACCTCATATAGGATGGCTATACTGGCGTTGTGGACCAAGCAAGCTTGGGAATCGATGCCAATGGCCAACCACCGGCCCCTTTGAAGGGACCGAAGAAGGGAAATGTTAGGGCCCAGCTTCGGAATTGGCGGTTTTGGCTCTACCTCGCCTCCGTCTTTCCGTCTGCCCTGATCAGTCGAATCTTGCTGTGTCTGTACATCGCATCTTTCGCGATTTTTCCGAGCGGGGTAGTTGTGTATGTGGCGGCGGGGGTGCACACCGTGCTCTTGGTCATTGGTGTGCGTTTTTCCGTTAAAGACATGATTCGATGTCGGGCACAGCGACGTGAAGGGCTCGAAGTGGAATTCAAGTACGTTCAAAATGCCCTTAGCGTCGCCTCAATCCTGGCGATGACTTCGCCCATCACTGCCTTGGGCATTTTGAATACAGTTCCGCTCCAGTCCTCATCGCGCTGGATCGAAATGTCTAAATGGATGTTCTTCCGCTGAGAAGCGCTTTCCTAGAGCCTATTCATTGCCGGATGGTGTAACTACACACAGCGGCGGGTTTTTGCCAAACGTTCCAGGTAATGCAGTACGGATCGCCTCCAAAGCTCTAGAATCGTTTTGCGTGACCTTTTGATGATCCAATCTCTCTTGCTTCTCGGAATCCTTGCCCAGTCGCCGAAGGCAGGCGCAGCACCTGTCAGGATCGGTGCCCATTACACCGATGCGTTAGCTGGCCTCGCCGTTTATCGCGATGCCAAACAGTCGGTGCTCCTCAATATCGGATGGGTTGGACGAGATGGCAAGGCGTTCCAAGGCTACAAGGCGCTGATGGATGCCAAGGTTCACTTTGGCGAAGCTGCTCCTGATGATAGCTACCACCGTATCTCTTGGTCAGTGGGGTCATCGGTTGTCACCTATGAATGGGGTCTGCAAGGAAAAGGCGCTGCAGTCGGGCGAATTAGCTCGACGGGTTTGGTTGAGATCCGACCGTCTCTTGGATCAGGTTGGCCGGGCAGCAAGCCTGTCTTGGTTTCCAATCCCAAACCTATTGTGATGAAGGCAGGGAGCCTCAATGTGTCGCTTGCTGCGTTGGGACGTAGCCTTCCATCGGGTGGAAACCAACCGAGTTGGTCAGGGCGCTACATGGTCGATTCGAAAGTGCCGATGACATTCGCGATCGGGACAGGAACCTTGCCCGATGTGCAGAAAGCTGGGTTCGTTCTCGATCAAGCACGTAAAAAATACAACAAGACCCGCCTTTGGGCCGAGGGGGATTGGGGCGACTTCTTAAGTCCGTTGGAAAACCAACTTGGCAACTCAAAGATCTACGGAGCCGACACAGGTCGATTAGCTCATATCGTGTCGCGCAATTGGTGCCTCCCCGATGGCCAGGTCCTGTTCTGTTGGGATAGCTTCTTCAATGGTCTCATGGCGAGCCTCGATGATCCGGTCACAGCACGGGATACCGTTCGAGCGATCATCGCCCAGTCTCCCGCTGATGGATTTGTTCCGAACTACGGTGGACGCGGATGGGGAGTAAGCGTTGATCGATCTCAACCTCCCGTAGGTTCGTACTGCGTTTGGAAGATGAATCAGCGCGATCCCGATGTTGCGTTCCTTCGTGAGGTGTATCCCAAGCTATTGCGTTGGCATCGATGGTGGTTTGCTCCTCGGGGCCCTGGCAAGAAGCCGAACCGCGACGGAAATGGAGATGGACTCCTCGAGTGGGGCAGCAATACTGGCGACCTTCAAAACGCCAAGTTCGAAAGTGGTCTCGACGACAGTCCCATGTTCGACGACGGCAAGATGGTCGGTCCGAACATGGACATCGATTCCACTGACCTCAACGCTTTGTGGGCGATGGATGCCGAATATCTCTCTCGCATAGCCGAAAAAATCGGACGCAAAGACGAAGCAAACAAACTCCGAAAGGAATGCCAAGACATGGCGCACCGCATGGACCGACTCCTTTGGAATGAGTCGGCGGGAGTGTATGGATACCGGTATTGGACTCCCAAAGCGGCCACTGAAGATGTCGCGGCGGACGCCGTGATTACATCGAATGGAAAAGGCGGCCTTCGAGGTGAGTACTTCAAGGGTCAAGAACTCGAAGGAACTCCCATCGTCCGCCACGATAAGGCCGTTCATTTCAATTGGGGCCAAGGTCCGGTCGAAGGGATTGGTCAAGAGGACTACTCCGTTCGGTGGACTGGCGTCTTCAAAGCATCAAAGTCGGGACCTTATGTTTTCGATGTGTCTTCGGACGACGGCTGCCGACTCTGGATCGGTGGTAAGAAGTTGATCGACGGCTGGTCGATTCACCCTCTCACCAAGTACGAAACCCGCCCGATCCAGTTCAAAGCGGGCGAAAAGCATGCCTTTCGATTGGAGTATTTCCAAGCCAAATATGGCGCGGAGGTCCATTTGGCGATCCATCGGACCGTTAGTGAGAAGCCGGCCGAGAAGTTCTCTCCTCGCGTCTCACCGCTTAACTTCTATCCGCTCATCGCGGGTGCGCCCTCTAAGGAACGTGCTCGACGCGCACTGAATCTGTTTTTCCGCCCCGACCAGTTCGGTGGGGAATACGTCTGTCCCACCATCTCGAAAAATGACCCCGCCTATCCCGCCCAGGGCTACTGGCGAGGCACCGTTTGGGGGCCGACGAGCTATCTGACCTACCAAGGTTTACGCAAGTACGCGACGAACTCGGAGATGCTGGATTACGCCGAGAAGTCAGTGAACCTGTTCATGAAGAACTGGATTGCAGATGGTTCGTGCCACGAGAACTTCAACTCCATCACCGGCTGGGGTCGCTCCGATCCCCACTACACCTGGGGCGCCCTCCTTTGCCTCGTGGGTCTGGAGCAACTCTGCGATACCGACGCAACCGGCAAGGTCGTCCTCAACGGCGCATCGGGACGAAGCATCCAAATCCACAACCTCCGAATCCAGGGCCGGATTTTCGAAGTAATTATCGAACCCCGCAAGGCAGTATTGATGGAGAAAGGCAAGGTAGTCGCCGTCGCGCGAGGGAAGATTCTGACGTTCGACCTAAAGTAGGCGAGCCTCAAAAGACCCATAAACGGTGGCATAAATTCGCGGTCTGCAAAATGCCACCGCCCTCCGGTTCGCCAAAGGCGATCCTCTGCAAAAAGCGAAGGCTTGCCCCGTCGACGGGGCTAGCCTGGATTAGGAGATGCGCATTTGACCTTTGCCAAAGGCAATGCGTCACCAGCCTGCTAGCCTTTGACCGCGAGGATTGAGATCGCAAAAATATCCCAAATGGTGGTCTCTCTCACCATTTCCAGACGCATCCCTTTCAGGGAAGTACGGGTTCTATCGCTATCTCACCAGGCAAGGGTTCTCGCGAACCCATGCCTTCGCTTCTTGGAGAGGATTGGCTTTGCCAAACCGGAATCTGCCTTCCTCTCACCTTCGCGCTACTTCGCGGCCTTCGGAGTGCTGTGACGGACCCCTGGTACCAGCGGCCCCGCCTAAATCTCCAATGTGAGCTTCGTCACCGACGCCGCCGGGAGCGTGATGACGAGTCCAAACTGGTCGCTGGACGCGACGAGATCTTGGCTCGCCACCGTAACCACTTCGGGATTGTCGAATGTGTTGTGGGCTTGGATATCGCCATCGGGGAACGACAAGCCGGTGGTGCTGACAACTTGCTTGAGCACACCACCCAATAGCCTTACCGATGTTTCCGCGACTTCAGTGGCGTTAGTGTTGACGAGGGTCAAGGTCAAAGTCGAGCCCTTGATCGAAGCCGAACCGGAGACCTGAGGCAATTTGCCCTTCGGAGTCTCGATTTCGGGGGTTACGAACAGGGTTCGTACCGACTCGCCGCCCTGGTGGTCTGAGTACAAATCATAGACGTGGAAGGTGGGGGTCAAAACCATCTTCTCACCCTCGGTCAAGATCATCGCCTGCAGAACGTTGATTGTCTGGGCGATGTTCGCCATCACGACTTTGTCGCTGTGGCGGTTGAAAATATCGAGACTCAAGGCCGCGACCAGTCCATCACGAACCGTGTTCTGCTGCCAAAGAAATGCCGGGTTGTGGCCAGGAGCCGGCTTGTGCCAAGTCCCCCACTCATCGACGATCAGGCCAATCTTGTGGGCGGGATCGAAGCCTGCCATCAGGGCCCACTGTTGAACAATGAGGGGCTCGACTCCACTCGCGCTGTACAGCAACTCGTACCACTCATCAACGGTGTACTCGGTTGCCGATCCCGCCGTCCCACAGTAGTAATGGGCTGCATAACCGTGAATATCGGTGCCCTGCCAGTAGTCTTTTCGGAGCTTTGTGAAGAAGCGCCGCGTCCAGTCGAGGTCATTCTGTGCCGGTCCGCACGCCACCAGGAATAATTTGGTATCTCCCAAGTTGCGAAGGTAGGTGGAATAGCGCCGATATTCGGTGCCGTAATCTTCCGGTGAGAAGTTGCCGCCACAGCCCCAGTTCTCGTTTCCGACTCCCCAGAATTCAACACCAAACGGCTCCTTCGAGCCATTTTCCGCGCGTTGTAGAGCAAGCGTGCTGTCGCCGGGGTAGTTGCAGTATTCGACCCAATCCCGCATTTCCCGAACAGTGCCGCTGCCAAGATTCCCAGCGAAATAGGGTTTGGCCCCTACGAGATTGCAGAAGTCCAGAAACTCATGGGTGCCTACTTCATTTGTCTCAACCACGCCGCCCCAATGGATGTTGATGCGCCGGGGGCGGCTCTCACGTGGGCCGATGCCGTCTTGCCAGTGATAGTCATCCGCAAAACATCCACCCGGCCATCTCAGAACCGGAGCTTTGATCTGCTTCAGCGCCGCAATAACATCGTTTCGAAACCCACGAGTGTTGGGGATGGGGGAATCTTCGCCAACCCATGCTCCCTCGTAGACGCAAGCTCCCAAATGCTCCATGAAATGGCCGTAGATGTTGGGGTTGATGGTGCCGATGGTGTCGGTCAAAACGACGTCGAGATGGGCTTTGGACATGACGTCCCTATTCTGTTATATTCTCCCCCGAGTAAGAATACGTCTTGCTTGGCATTCTTCTGGAAATGCGAATGAGCATCGAAATGGCCTCCAGATCCACATGCTGCGATGCTCAATAGTTAAATGCTAAACTAATTTTCGACAAGATGACTTGTGCGCTCCGACCACTGTGCCTTCGAAGACAAGTCATCATAATGACCATGGGGGCGGCTCGTTGAGCACCAAGTTTGATGCGATCGTCGTGGGCGGCGGAATCGTCGGATGCGCCTGTGCCTACTACCTGTCGCAATCCTTTCAGCGAGTTTTGGTAATCGAACCGGGACCCATCGGGGGAGCTTCAACCGCCGCGGGAATGGGACATATCGTCGTCATGGACGACTCTCCAGCCCAATTTGCCCTCACCTATTATTCTCAGCAGTTGTGGACTGGCCTCGTGTCCCAAATGCCAGCCGACTGTGAGTATCGGCCCACCGGAACCATGTGGGTGGCAGCAGACGACGAAGAGTTCTCACACGTGGAAGGGAAGCGGAAGTTTTACGAGTCGAACGGCGTCAAGGCTGAAGTCCTTAGCCCTGCTGAGTTGGCAAAAGCCGAACCGCAACTTCGAGATGGTCTTGCCGGCGGCCTTCGCATTCCCAGCGACAGCGTCATCTATCCCGTGACGGCTGCGGGGTGGTTGCTTTCCGAGGCCAAACGTAATGGGGCTGAATTAATCCAAGGCAAGCGTGCCACAAAGATGGGACAACGCTCGGTGCACCTTGAGGACGGGACGCAGTTCGAGGCTGATTTTGTGATCAATGCAGCGGGAGGACACGCTCCGCTGCTGACGCCAGGGTTGCCGATCGAACCACGTAAAGGGCACTTGGTCATCACCGACCGTTATCCAGGATTTGTGCATCATCAGTTGATCGAACTTGGCTATTTGAAGAGTGCGCACGAAATGTCGAGTGAGTCGGTGGCGTTTAACGCACAGCCCAGGGCGACAGGCCAAATCTTGCTCGGCTCTTCCAGACAATTCGTCGGTTGGAATTCCGAGGTCGACCGAAAGCTGGTGACGAAGATGGTCAACCGAGCCGCAGAATATCTGCCCGGAATTCAACAGCTCTCCGGAATTCGGATCTGGACAGGATTCCGAGCCACGACTCCCAATAAGTTGCCGATTATCGGCGCGATGCCCGAGGACCCATCTCTGCTGATCGCCGCTGGCCACGAGGGTCTCGGGATCACTACATCGCTCGCCACAGGCAAGTTGATCGCCGATTGGGCATCCGGCTCCAAGTCCGTCATCGACCCTGCTCCATACATCCCGGGAGGACACCATGAACATTAAGATCAATGGCGAAACCTGTAACGTCGTGGAGGGCACGTCGGTCGCTGCCGCGATTCTTAACCACGGCACCAGCAAGTTCCGGCGGTCGGTCGACTCAGAACCTCGTGGTCCGGTGTGTGGCATGGGAATTTGCTACGAATGCCGAGCCACCATTGACTGTGTCACGCATCAACGCTCCTGTATGGTTCTCTGCCAGGCGGGAATGGAGGTCGAAACCGATGACTGAATCACGCCATTTTGACGTCTTGGTCGTGGGTGCCGGACCCGCCGGCATGGCAGCCGCCATTACCGCTGCCTCAGGTGGTGCAAAGGTTGGAATCGTGGACGAAAATCCACAACCGGGTGGCCAAATCTTCCGAGCCAAGGTCGGCAAGCTCGCGCCCGAAGTAGCCAAGAGTGTTGAAAAACTCGCAGCGAGCGGTGTCGAACTTCTCAACGGACTGACGATCGTGGACGCTCCCCAACCCGGAGTCCTCATGGGTGCCACTCATAAATCGATGATCATCTTGAAATATAGCAAGCTCATCTTGGCAGTAGGAGCTCGCGAGTTGTTTCTCCCCTTCCCAGGATGGACCCTTCCAAACGTAATGGGAATTGGGGGTTTACAAGCTCTGGTCAAGTCCGGGCTCGACGTTCGAGGCAAGCGAATTGTCCTCTCCGGATCCGGTCCTCTTCTTATCGCCGTCGGAGCCTATTTGAAAGAGTACGGGGCCGAAGTCATGGCTATCGTGGAGCAAGCCAGCACTGCGAATCTCGCCCGGTTTGCAGCGGGAATGGCCAAATATCCCTCCAAAATTAAGCAGGGGACTCCGCTTATTTTTGGGGTTGGTCGCCTGATCCAGCGTGGTGCTTGGGTCGAATCGGCTCATGGTAAAGATAAACTTGAATCGGTTAAGTTAAACAAATCCGTTGGAAGTATCCAGTGTGAGTACCTCGGTTGTTCCTTTGGATTCGTTCCCAATCTTGAGTTGCCGATGCTCATCGGCTGCCAAGTGGTTGATGGATTCGTCAAGGTCGATTCGCTCCAGAACACGAGCATTGCGAATGTGTTCTGCGCCGGGGAGCCCACTGGGATTGGTGGAATTGAACTCTCGGTTGTCGAAGGCAAAATCGCCGGCTTTACCGCCAGTGGCCATACCGAACGTGCCCAAGTGCTGATGCCCGAGAAGCAGAAGTGGCAGGCGTTTTCAAGAGCCCTCGACCAAGCTTTCGCATTGCGCGAGGAACTGAGAGGTCTGGTCGAGCCGGAGACCATCGTCTGCCGATGCGAAGATGTTCGACATCGTCAGTTGAAAGGCTACGACTGTGGCCGAGAGGCAAAGCTGCACACTCGATGCGGGATGGGCCCGTGTCAGGGCCGGGTTTGCGGTGCGTCAACTCGATTCCTTTATGGTTGGGAACACGGAACCGTGCGGCCCCCACTCGTGCCAGTACCGCTCGCTGGCCTAGCCAACGAGGAGCAAGGAAAGACCAAGTAGCAAAGGACGAGCCATCCATTGCCATAATTGGGCGTGTCACCTCTGCTCCTTAGCCTTGCATTTGTTGCCTTTCAGAACTCGGCAACAACTCCTGCACCCGTCAACAACGAATGGTGGATGAACCGCCACCGCGCGATGGTGGAGGTCGCCAACAAAGGCGAAGCCAAACTCGTGTTTATTGGAGATTCGATCACCCATGCCTTCGCCGGTGAACCTGATACCGGGGATAGCTTCCACAACCGGGGAAAGGACACTTGGGACCTTTACTTTGGTGAAGACAAACCCCTGAATCTCGGCATAAGCGGAGACCGGACCCAGCACGTCCTTTGGCGACTGGAGCACGGCGAAATGGGTAAGTGCAAACCCAAAGTCGCGGTGATCATGATCGGCACGAATAATGTTTCCTCCAACACACCTGAGCAGATTGCACATGGTGTTGAGGCCGTTTGTGAGAAGGTCAAGTCCTTGACACCCTCCACGAAGATCCTTCTCCTCGGAGTTTTCCCCCGAGATAAGGCAAATTCCACCGCCCGAAAGTCCATTCTCGACATCAACGAGCGCCTCAAGGCTTGGGCACCCATGCATCACGTTCTCTTCTTCGACATCGGATACACATTCCTCGATGCGAATGACGAGATCCCGACCGATGTGATGCCCGACCTTTTGCACCCAATGGCGTATGGGTATCGAAAGTGGGCCATGGCGATGGAGCCAACTTTGGCTCGCCTGATGGGACGTCGCGCGAAGACAAATCTGGATTCGAGAAATTCAGCCGTCGTGCCTGTCACTCAGGATCGCGACTACCGAACCTACGATTGGGCAACACGCTTCAAGTTGACCAAGCAATACGCTCTTGACCACCCGTGTCGACTCGCCTTCATCGGCGATTCGATCAACCACTTCTTTGGCGGACCTCCCATCGACCGTGGCTTGAAGTCGGTGAACAAGATCTGGGAGACATACTACGGTGGCCGCGATGCTGTAGATCTTGGCTTCGGCTGGGATCGCACCGAGAACGTTCTCTGGCGACTTGAGCAAGGTGAACTCGACAACATGCCTCTCGAAGCGGTTTCGCTGATGATTGGTACGAATAACCTGTTCCTCAACACGCCCGAGCAAATTCGAGACGGCGTTCAGGCCATCCTCGGAAAGATTCGACAGCAGAAGCCAAGGGCTCAGATCCTACTGCTTGCGATATTTCCCCGGGGTCAACGACCCGATGATGCAGGCAGACTTGAGGCGATCAAGGTTAACCGACTCCTTTCTCAACTCGGTCGTGAGCGCAACGTAACGTTCATGGATATCGGGGCGAAGTTCCTTGAACCCGATGGCACGATCAGCCGCGAAATCATGGGCGACTTCCTTCACCCAACCTACAAGGGCTACCAAATCTGGGCCGAAGCAGTGGAGCCTTGGATGAAGGCGCACGTAAGACGCTAAGTTAAAGTGCGGCTCCGTTGCTTGGAAGTAAGAAGCCAAACAATGGGGCCGGTGGCCAAGGCGGCCAGGCATGTCCAAACCGCCACCATTCCCTTCTCGTGAATGCGACTGTAGCACGCAAATACGATGAGGGCCGTCGGTGAGAACACGACCAGGCAAACGCCGGGCCAGCCTCCAGGGATCTTGAAAGGGCGTGCCAGTTGCGGCTCTTTCATCCTCAAAACAGCCAACGCAATGAGCTCAAGCATCAGGCCCCCTGAGTATAAAACGACATCCACCACTGCTAAATCCTTGAACGACTCAAAACTCAACGCTGTGTAAAGGATTGCACTGATGAGAATTGCGCTCCAGGGCGTGCCGTAACGAGGATGGAGTCTCGTGAGTGCGGTTGGCAGGCAACCCTCGCTCGCCAAAACAAACGGGATTCGAGACCCAGCGAGGAGCATTACACAAAACTGGCCAGCGCTCGACACGATGCCCACTGCACCCATGAAAATGCCAAGCCATTTCCCGCCAACGGCAGTCGCAACTTGGACCCACGCTCCTTCGTCCCATGAGCCGGAATTGCGCAACACAACAACCCCTACGAGGACCGGGAGCAAGTACCCCAAGGTCACAATCGGAACCCCAAGCGCAAGGGCTTTGGGAAATGTGGTCGTCGGATTCTTCACTTCACCGGCAACGGTTGACATCGAATCCCAGCCGAGATAGTTCCACATCACGGCGAACAACCCGATTCCGAAGACGCCAGACGAACTGCCCCCCGATGCTGTAAAGGGATGTACGGTCCATTCGGGATGGGCGAAGACTCTTGCCGCTCCGATGCCAATCAGGAAAATGAACGGGATGAGCAACACCGCAAAGAAAGTAACGGACGTCTCGCCGACGAGCTTTGTCCCACGCAGATTCATCGCAGTGAATGGAACGATTAGCAGAAGACCGACCGCCCACTTGAGCCAGGGATTCTGGTCAAAAGCGGTTGAATAGCCGATCAGTGCCAGGAAGCGGCCAAGATAAGCCACGAACAGGGTTGGATAGATCGCGACATCGACCCAAGTGTAAACCCAGGTCCACCACCCGCACAGAAAACCCCACGGCTTGCCAAGGGCTCGCTTGACCCAGATGACGTAGCCGCCTTCCTCAGGCATTGCACCCGCAAGTTCAGCGGTCATCAGTGCGGCGGGTGCGCTCCAGATAAGGGGCGTCAATACGATCAGGAGGATCGCCATCCCGGGGCCTAACTGAACGACAGGCTCCAGCCCAAACGCTCCACCGCTGACGCAGAAGTAGATTGCGGCCAGCAAAGGCAACACGCCAAGTGAGCGTTTCATTGAGTAATGATTCTGACGCACCAACAGGAAAATCCGATTGGCGGTACGATTCCGAACATGCCTTCGACGCACGCAGAACTAGCAAAGGCGCTAGAGCGGCTACTAACGCCCGAAGCGGTGCTGAGTGGTGCCGCTGCAGAGCGCGCGTATGACTGTGACGCCTATACCGTGGACCGCAGTAACCCCACTGCCGTCGTGCTTCCCGAGTCGACCGAGGAGGTCGCCAAAGTCGTCCGATGGTGTTGTGACAACAACGTGCCGTTCACAGCCAGAGGTGCAGGGACCGGGCTGAGTGGCGGAGTTTTGGCGGCGCTGGGTGGCGTTGTCATTTCCACAAAGAGGATGACCCGGATCTTAGAGATCGATGTGGAAAACTGTTGCCTTCTTGCTCAATCAGGCATTGCAAATAAGCGAATTTCTGAGGCCGTGAAGCAATTTGGACTCCATTTTGCCCCAGACCCCTCATCTCAGACAGTTTCGACGATTGGGGGAAACATTGGGGAAAACTCTGGGGGTCCTCACACGCTTAAGTACGGGATTACCGTGCAGCACATCCTCGGCGTTACACTTGTGGACCCTCGTGGAGAGATCCTGAAGCTTGGGGGGAAGCTGGCTGGGGGCCCTGGATACGACTTTCTTGGCTTGATTGTCGGGGGGGAAGGTACCCTCGGAGTGGTTACCGAGGCGTGGGTAAAACTGGTACCTGTTCCCAAAGCTGTCGCGACCGCTCTGATCGCCTATTCCACGATCGGAGATGCCACGAAAACGGTGGCCGATATCATCGCCGCCGGCACCATTCCTGCTGCCCTGGAGATGATGGATCGGGGAATTCTTCAAGCGGTTCGATTGGCTTTTGGCCTTCAGTACCCGGAAGGAGCCGAGGCCCTGCTACTCATCGAATGCGATGGCGAGCCAGAAACCGTTGCAAGCGAGATGGAGATCGTGAAGCAGATCTGCACTCGAAACAACGCCCTTGAAATCCGGGTCGCCGCCGACGAAGCCGAGCGCGCCAAGCTGTGGGTCGCTCGAAAGAAGGGGATCGGCGCCATGGGACGCATCGCACCTAGTATCGTCACCCATGACGGGGTCATTCCACGGTCGAAATTGCCCGAAATGCTGGAGTTTGTGTATGCCGTGGCCAAGCGTCAGCAGATTGGGGTCGCGAACCTATTTCACGCCGGGGATGGCAATCTTCACCCCTGCTTCTATTTCGATGATCGCGACCCTGACCAGATCAGACGAGTGATCGAGGCGGGCGAAGAGATCCTCACGCGCTGTATTGAACTCGGCGGAAGCGTCAGCGGCGAACATGGCATCGGCGTGGAGAAGATCGACCTCATGAAGCTGATGTTTGCCCCCGAAGACCTTGAGTTGCAGGCAACGTCAAAGCGAATTTTTAACGACGCGATGCTGTGCAATCCCTGTAAGGTCCTGCCGAATCAGAAGTCTTGCGTCGAACATCAAAAGCGATGGCGAGGCACCGGATGGTGAACACCCTCACACCCAACAGCATCGATGAGATCGCCCAGATCGTGAAAGATGCGCCAGGTCCGGTCGTGTTCGACGCTCAATCGGCACCGCACCCCTTTGGCTTACCCACTGTTTATCGACAATCTCGGTTGAATCGGGGCGCGGTAACCGATGCAATTGGGCTTGAGAATTTCACGGCCATTTCCCTTCAGGAATATAGCGGAGTGATCGAGCACGACGTGGACGACCAGGTGGTCGTTGTGCGTGCTGGCACCACGGTTACCCAACTCCAATCGGAGTTGGCAAAGGTGAATCAGTGCCTGCCCTACGCGATGTTTGAGCCGCGGCTAGCTCAGGCAACTGCGCATTTCTATGGTTCGCTCATCGATGAGATCGGGTTCAACCTTCCCCACGGACTCTCAGCGCAATGCGGGTCTTGGCGAGACTGGGTTTTGGGAATGAGAGTTGTCACCGCCGATGGCACTATCGCCAAATGCGGCAGCAAGGCAGTAAAGAACGTGGCTGGATACGACGTTCAAAAGCTGATGATTGGTGCCCGCGGGACGCTCGGGTTGATTGCCGAAGTGACACTGAAAACGTTCCCACTCAAGGCTCTCCCCAAGCCAGAAATGCAGTTCTTCCCAGGTGCCGAAGTAAAAGCCGCGAACTGGATTCAGAGGGTTCTGCCAACCGATTTCCAGAAAGCCGTGAGTGCTCACCAACCTCACCTCATCGCCGTCGATCCGTGCTCGTGCGTGTTATGGGCGGCTGCCCCTGGTAACGAGTCACTGCAAAGATTCTCGGAAGATTGGGTTGTGCGAGCAGGCGTGGGTGAGAGGAACCTGGAGTTCACTGACCTTACCGTCATCAAATTGATGGAGCGAGCAAAACAACTTTTCGACCCCGAAAACAAACTCAATCCGGGGGAAATGGGCATCTGTTGAGGATCCAGACGCACGAATCGCGACACGAGGTGACGACTCATGAACCATGACCTTGAGGAACTGACCACCCACTGCATTCGCTGTGGCTTCTGCCTGGAGTCCTGCCCGACCTTCGTGCAGACCGGCAATGAAATGGAATCGCCACGTGGCCGAATCTATCTGGTTCGCAGCGCCATTGGCGGGAAGTTGAATTGGCAGGAGGACGTGAAACCTCACCTGGATCTTTGCCTCGGCTGCCGAGCCTGCGAAACGGCGTGTCCGAGTGCGGTTCAGTACGGGATGATCCTAGAGATTGCCCGAGACAAGATTGAGAAAGAAAAGCCACAGCGTGCGAAGGACGCGTTGTTGGCGGGCACGACCAACCCGACGATCTTGAAAACCCAGCTTGCGCTGGGACGGCTTTTGCCTGGCAAACGAGTGCCCGGCCTCATATCCCACCTCTTAAGCGGTCATGCCGCCGAAGCGGATCGACCGACTCCCCAGCAGGAAGCCCACTTTCCATTCCTTGATGACAAGGATCTTCCCGCCATCAAGGGTGAGGTCTACCTGTTGGAAGGGTGCGCGATGAAGGTTCTCTACCCACGCGTCCACCAGGTAACCCGACGGCTGCTTCGACGCGTCGGCTTTGTGGTGAAGGATGTCAGCCAAGGGTGTTGCGGGGCGCTCCACGCTCACTACGGCAATTTGACCGAAGCCCGAAAGCTCGGCGAACGGCTGATAAAATCGATGCCTGACAACTTGCCTGTCATCGTCAATTCTGCTGGATGCGGCAGCACCATAAAGGAGTACGGGCACTTGATGGATGGTCAATCCTCCGCAGAGGCGTTCGCCAAACGTACGTTTGACGTATCCGAATTCCTTCTCGCAAATGGCTTAATCGAGGCCCTACAATCGGCAAAGGGACTCAACCAGACGGCGACTTACCACGATGCTTGCCACTTGGCCCATGGCCAGAAAATCGTGAGTCAACCCAGAGAACTCATTTCAGCGATTCCGAACCTCAAGCTGGTGCCGCTGAACGAGGCAGATATGTGTTGCGGAAGTGCGGGAATCTACAACGTCACTCAGCCCGAAATGGCACGAAAACTCTTGGAGCGCAAGTACGACAACATCGCCCAAACCGGTGCCTCTATCGTCGCAACCGGAAACCCAGGCTGCCATTCGTGGATCGCACAAGCGGCAAGGGAGCACGGCAAGAAAATCCAGGTTCTGCACACCCTTGAATTGCTCGAAGCGGCCTTTGTTGGGCTCGAACTTTTTGAGGAAAAGCCAATTTGAGAGATATAGGCCCCGATCTGCGTAGGACACTGCGTAATGGTTGCCAAGGACGCAATTGAAGAGATGACACCGTCAAAGACTGAAGGAACACCGTTGGTCGATATCCAGAGTTCGCCCGATGGTCGAAACATACCCATCGATAAGGTCGGCGTTCGGAACGTGAAGTATCCGATCAAGGTTCTTGAGCGCAACAATGGCGTCCAGCAGACCTATGGTGTGTTCTCCCTGACCGTAGACCTTCCTCGCGAATTCAAAGGTACTCACATGAGTCGATTCCTGGAAGTACTTGGTGAGTACAACCATGAGATCGGTGGCGACACCATTCCACGTATCCTTGCCAAGCTGCGCGATAAGTTGGATGCGGAAACCGCCCACCTCGAAGTGAAGTTCAATCTCTTCCGCGAAAAAGCCGCCCCGGTTACCGGCAAGGTTGGCATGATGGGTTATGAATGCGGCTTCATCGCGACGGGTGGCGCTATCGACGAATTCCTCGTCTACGCTCAGGTCCCCGTCACAACGCTCTGTCCGTGTTCGAAAGAGATTTCAGCCTTCGGTGCCCACAACCAGCGCGGCTACGTAACGGTCAAGGTTGAAGCTCGCGGAATGCTGTGGCTCGAAGACGTGATCGACATGATCGAATCCGCCGGCAGCGCCCAGCTCTATCCGGTCCTTAAGCGTCCGGATGAGAAGTTTGTCACCGAGCAAGCCTATCAAAATCCGCGCTTCGTCGAAGACATGGTTCGCGAAGTCGCCCTCGCCTTCGACAAGCACCCGAACGTCGGGAACTACGAAGTCGAAGTCGAAAACCACGAGTCCATCCACGACCACAACGCCTACGCCTTCGTCCGCCGTCAGAAGCCCTGAAGTCGGTCAAGAACTATTTACGGGTGCCCGCGTGATTTGTCGCCGGGAATACTGGAAACTCACCTGCCAACCGTTCGCGAGTCTTCTCAAGATAAGGCAGTCCAGATTGCCAGCATAGGGTAGACCGGTTGCGGTGTAATGGGCGGTTGCTTCCAGGTGCCTAGCTCACGAGGACGTTCATGATTGAAGTCCGATTTCGCTCGTCATGGTAGGATAATTCGTAGCGCGAGTTGAGCACATGGCTTAAGTCTTTGTTAAGACGTATGGGCTGGTAAAGAGCTTGGTGGCTCGACGCCCGTTGCGCATGGGCTGATAATATGGATGCAATAATTGCTGTTGAGATCGCAATTATAGGTGCTTACCTTTTAATGAAGTATTTTCATATAATGATGGTATGGCAATTGCTTCTTGTCTATTAAGGCAGTTGTCGCTCCAGGGGGTCCTATGAAATCACTTCGCCAGGTTACTATTATCGCTACGCTCTTTTTCGGGTCATTCGTTCTCGCATCTGCTACAGGTCAGCTCATTTGGCCGAACTGTGCCCAACAAGGTACGATTCCTTGTGCTAGCGGTTATGACAAAGGGACCCAGGGATGTACGGATTGCTGTAACAGTCACTGCGGCACTCCTCATTCAGCCCAGGATCTCAAAGACTGCCTTGCATGTTGCAAAGCGAATTCAACATGCTAGATTCCGTACGATCGTTCGTTCCCCGCCCGCTCTACATTGCGACTGTTGCCTTGGGTCTCGCAGCAGGCTATAGCGTGGCGGGGCGCAATTCCGGCTCGAGTGAAGCACAGATTAAGGAAACAATGCGAGACCAGCATCTTCGAGATCGACGAGAGGCCATAATTGTTGGGAATCTCGAAGACACTCCGAAAATCATGGAACTAAACTCCGATGATCGGGAAGTCCTTGACCGAATGCTTCATGACCATGGTGTCCGCGCGACCATCGCCTGCTCGATTCTCGCCTCCTTCAATTCGCCTCAGCTCATGAAAGATTATGTTGCTCCGCTGACAGAATTCTATGGTGCGGACTCCAAGAATCCAATCGTTGCTTGGACGCTCTCTTGCTGGCGTAAAGCGGGCGGTCAGGGCTTGGTCGCACAGTTGGCCAGCTCTGGAAGTCGACTCGCTGACGCGGCCAAAGAGGCCCAGAAATGAGTCGCAAGGTACTTCGAGCCTTTACGCTCATTGAGTTGCTGTGCGTCATTTCGATCATCGCATCCTTGGCGGCAATCTTGTTTCCCAGTCTGGCGAGTGCTAAAAGCGTCGCATACAAAGTCTCCTGCATCTCAAACCTAAAGCAGATAGGAGCCGCGACAAGCCTCTATTTGGGTGATAACGACGACCATTATCCATTTGGGATAAATGGATTCGAGCGGGCCGCACCTCATTATCCGGTGGGAAGACCACGGAATGAGCCGCCTGAGTCGTTCCCGCTCATCGTCGATTCATTGTTGGTGTATGCGCATGATGGAAGGCAAATGTTTCGATGTCCCAGCGACATGGGGCACCGATTTGGTAACGACAAGGTGACGCTCGTTCCCTTCTTTCCATATAACGACGGGTCGAGCTATGTCTTTGCTGACCTTCTTCAAGGGCAAACCACATCGTTCTTCAAAGACCCCTCGACCGCCGTGTGGGCTTGCGACGTAGCAAATGACTGGCATATCAAGCCCTTACCCGGAATGTTTGGTGCAGTGAATGCACTTGCATATGATGGCCATGCATCGACAAGGCACGAAAACGAGAGGTGTTGGCCCGTTTGGATGGAGTCATGGGAGTTAGGCTCTTGACCTCAAAGGTTGAATGGGGAGTAATGATCGCTGCAATTGGGATTTTGGCTGTCGTGTACGTCGTACGGTTACGTGCAAACGCGGCCCATCCGCAACCACCGTTGATCGTCGAATTGAAGCAACCGCGTCCAGGATTTGTCCTCGATGGCGCGACATTGGCCTCGGGCCCCCAAGGGACACCGGTTCGAATTGTGGAGTTCTTTGACTACGAATGCCCACCTTGCCGGAACGTGAGAATGTCAGTACTTGATACCATCCGTCACCACCCCAAGATCTCCTTCTTTGCGCAGCGCTACCCAATCAAGTCTCACAAACACGCAAAGTCGCTTGCCGAAATTGGAGGCTCCTTGACTGGGAGTGATCTTGTGCAATTTGAGGCGGCGGCTTGGACTCACACCGGTGATGAATTGGATCACGTGGTTAAAACCTGGCAGGCTAAACTCGCAAAGGAAAAGCCAGGCTGGGAAAAGGCGGCCCTCCAACGTGTCTCGACAACCCAAAAGATTGGAGATACATGCGGGATTCCAGGTACGCCAACTCTTTTGGTTGAGGACGGACGGACTGGCCGCCTCTGGCAATGCAATGGCACCGATGCACTAGAAAAGAAAATTGCTCAATTGCAGAGTTAGCACCGACTCCGAAACGATGGAGGGAGCAATATGTTTCACGGGAATTCGCACTCCCGTGGAACATATTGCTGGATAACGTCACCGCAGGAGTTCCGATGGATGAATTCTATGACTGCTACCCGAGCCTTACACCCGAGCTTGTCGAGCCAGTGTTGCATTGGGGAAACAACCGGGCCCGCAAAGCAATGGGTCTGGACCTGGTTGCGTGAAAATCCTTCCCTCGTGAAACCGGGATACCTTCTGCCACGAAACGCCGCACAGTGCCGTACCATGATTTGGAATGACAAGACGCGCTTTGATCATTGGCATATCGAGCTTGGTTTTCGCAGCAGCCTTGCTAGGCTGCGGTTCGAGCAGCCCTAAGGACTCCTCCGATTGGAGCTACAACCGGCCCGACGGGTTCAAGCAACAGGACAAGCAGAAGAACGGGGCAACGGTGTTCCTCGGCCCGAAAGATGACGGCTTCCAGTCGAATCTACTGGTGAAAGCAGGGACAAATTGGAAAGACAACGCCAAGAAGATCGGCGAAGACACTCTCGCGCGTTTCAAGTCGGATTCAAGCGTGACGGTGAAAGAGCAAGAGCCGTACACAGTTCCTGACTCCGACGCCTACACCTGGCTCATTTCCAAGAAGCTGCGGTCCGGTGTGACGGCGTCACAGCGTCAATTCCTAGTGATGAAGAACGGCATCGTCGTCGAATTCACGATGACGGCGTCCGACAAAGAGTTCACCAAATACGACCAGGCCCTCGCCGACAGCCTCCAATCGTTCAAGTGGGGGCGGTAACACACGAGGGGCGAGGCGTGCCTTAATGTCAAACAGTTTTGGCAGAATGGGCTTGTTCTGTAGCCGTGGCATGGTTTGTGGCCGCGCACCCAGCTCGCGGCTTGAACCCATTTTTGGTCTTGGCGAACGGTCCGAACGCCGGTAAAAGCCACCCGGCGGCTACAGCGGTTGTTGAAATACCAAAACTGTTTGACATTAAGGCGTGCCTCGCTAACGTGCCGATTGAATCGTTGCGCCTTCCAATATGCCAGCCAAGGTTCGGATCACCGGCAGGGTACTGGAACGGAACCAAACCTCCCGAGATCCCACCAGACCCCGAGACCCTCGTGGGCATACCTAGAACTTGACCATCTTGACCTGCCACCAGCGGTTGGACTCCTTTGAGTACCGACTTTCGATGGCTAGTACGGCTGCCGTCTGCGCGGTTGACACTGATTCAATTCCATCAGACACGCGAAACGGTGCCGAGATTTTTACGCGATCCATCTGCTGAACACGATTCGGTGCAGGGACATTACCACCTTCGTAAGGCGCCTGAAAATCCAGTCCCGCGAAAAGCTCGTGCAAGGCGATTCTACGCGAGCTCTGCCCAAATTCGACTCCGACAGAGCCGGATGGTAGTCGCAGACCAAATATGTTAACTTCCCAAAGCGTACTCGCAGTCGCCATCGGAGCGTCCTGTCGAATACGAACAATTCTTCGAGGCAGAAATCCTGAGCACTTCACTTTGCCGAGGGCTACGTCTTCGCTAAGACCGAAGACCTCGACCATCACAACTTCCTCGCCATGGGTGCCTGTCCAGGTACTCGGCGCAACCGGTAAAAGCGCCCTGTGTAATTTCATGGTCACAGACCCTCGGTATGTCGGCCCAGCGTGCGACTTGAGTTGGTTGTGACCGCATCCAGCAGCCACAGCCACGAGAAAAATCCAGCCAGGTTTTCGACACATTATCTTTGGATCAAACGAAGGTTCTGTTAGTGCTTGAATGGAAGTACAGCGCCGCACTGTTGAATCTGATCGTCTTATGGCACTTCGACTTGCAATGATCAGCATATGCTGATAAAGTCCAACCAGGTTAGCACTCGTACGCTGAACGTAAACGCAATGGGTCTCGTTGGCTTCGTATGTGGCCATGGGTGAAATGCCACCAGTCGCGGACTGTCTTGTTGAATAGGCGTGGTGCTGACAAATGTCCTCACTCAGGTCCGTATTTGGGGTGGTAGTAATTTGGGTTATGATCAGGTCCAAGCCATCTCAGCCCCATCAACGAAGACTTGTACGAGCGATCGAAATTCGCCGCTCGCCGAAACTAGAAATGCATCTCCCACCGAAGTTTCAAAGAGAAGCACCCATGACCGTTCGTATATCCAAGCGCCCTTGTCGAACATGCGGTTCGTCGGTTCATTGCCCAACCTTTCGCTGAGCCATTGGGCGGCATTGTCACCTTCACAGAGAGAGGCGCATGCGATGATCGAAGGTGCGATCGTTCCAACACACCATAGAGCGAACCGCGAGGAAGTGTCAATTTTGAATTCGATTCGGGTACCTGGATCGACCTGGTTGAGGAAGGTCAATATCAAATTCCCTCCCGGGTCAATGGCCATTGACCCGAGAGAAGAATCATGGAGACCTTTCAATATAAGGTCGCCTGATGAATGAAGGTTGATATGCTGCATACGGGACATCCTACTGATAAATAATGCCGTGCGAGGTGACAATGCCAGCCATGCTATCAGGGTTATTCCTGGGCGGAGGCGGATCCCCAGCGACGGGGGGACGAGATTGCGGCGGTCGACCCGTTCCAGTCTGATCGAGGGGCCAATCGTGAACATGATCCGGAGGATTATGTGTCGGGTCCCAATCCCGATCTGTTGCGGGATACCCATCGTCTCGATACCTACGCGACGTTCGATAGCCTCTCTGTACGGTACCCGGAGCGCCTGTGTGAGTTGGCGTTGTCACGTCAATGACCTCTTCACACGCCAATGCCGTGGCGGCTAGCACTACAAGACCGCCAATGATCAAGATGCCTTTCGAAATCGGCTCTGGATCTGCGATGCCAGCCCAAATTAAAGCCCCAGCAGCTGGGTTTTCGCCTACCGGATCAGTTGCGGTCAGCGGGCTATTGCGACAATAGTCGAACCAATTTCGCCCATCCTTGGCGTGGTCTCTGGTTAGGAATCGCCCGGTCGATGCATCGTAGTATCTGTGTCCCAGGAGCTTGAGGCCAGTGTCGCCATCTTCCTGGTAGCCCTGCCCGCCGACAAACCCAAACGGGCTCTGGGGTGTGCCGGTGGTGGACTCTAGATTCCCGAAAACGGGTATCCCGTTCGCTCAACAGTGAACCTGCCTATTAAATGGTAGGGCTGAAATAAGGTAGACCAAAGTCTATCTTTATCGAACGAGACTTCCCGAAAAACCTTCCTGCTTTCCTAGACGAATTTGGAACGGAAGAAGCCTGCGCCGAATATCTCTTCCGTCAAAAATGGCCCAACGGCTTCAAATGCTCAAAGTGCGGTTGCACCGAAGCTCACCTTCTCCCAACCAGGGCGATCTATGTCTGCTACGGCTGTCGCCATCACCACTCCTTGACGTCGGGTACGGCGTTCCACGGAACAAGGAAAGGATTGAAGCAGTGGTTCTTAGCCCTCTTTTTGGTCGCAACCAGCAAACAGGGGATCTCGGCCAAGGAACTTCAGTGGCAACTCGGAATGGGATCATACAAGACAGCCTGGGCGTGGCTCCACAAACTCCGACACTGTATGGTAGATCCGAACCGAAGTCCGTTATCTGGCGATGTCGAAGTGGATGAGACATATGTCGGCGGGGTTAAGGCGGGGAAGCGAGGACGCGGCGCTGCTGGAAAGACGGCTGTGGCTTGCGCGGTCGAGATGAAAGGCAAGAAACTCGGACGAGTTCGACTCGCCGTGATTGCCGACTGTACGAAGGTCAAACTCCACGACTTCGTCACGGGCAAGTTAGAACTAGAATCGACAGTCCATACGGATGGCCTGAACTCTTATCTCGGTTTGGAACGACTCGGATACGCACATGTCCGCAAAGTGATCGACGACAGCGGCGTTGCCGCCCATATCGCCCTTCCAGGCGTTCACAGGGTGTTTTCGCTGTTGAAACGTTGGTTGCTTGGAACTCACCAGGGGGCGATCTCCCGCAAGTATCTCCAAAGCTATCTCAGCGAATTTGAGTTCCGATTCAATCGACGTTCGAGCCGTGCTCGGACTCATATCTTCCAGAGATTGATGGAAGGCGTGGTCAGGGACGGATATTGCACATACGACGGAATCGTTGGCAAAGCCAAGGTTTCATAACGAGTGCAAGTTTCCGCCAACGAGGACGTGCCGATCACAAGAGCACTTCTAGGGGATTGAAAGGCTTCAAGAGGTACTTGTCGGGACGATAAGGAATCCGTTCTGATAGATCATCGTCTGGCAGACGAGAAACCATTAACGCAACCCACAGATTCTTCGTGTGGTTGTGGCTCCTGATCCACTTCAAAACCTCGTAACCGTCCATTATGGGCATCATTGCGTCAAGTACCGCCCTATCAAATAGAGGCAGGCTCAGTCCGTCGGCTTCAGCTAGTCGTTCGACAGCTTCTCCACCGTCGAAGGCGCACACTACAGTGTGCCCTTGGCGTTCCAAATTCACCTGTAGTAGACGGGCGATGTGGCGCTCGTCGTCGCAGATGAGGACACGCTGCCTACCGCCATAGGCTCCTATCGCCGTGACACTCACGGGCTAATCATACAACCAAATGCAGCAGTTCTTTTCACGCATCGGGTGTAGATCAAGTTATCCCGAAGGAGTGTTGCCGAGTCTCAGGCGATCATCGAGCTATTCGGCATATCTGTTGAGTGAACGGGATATCCGTTTTCCCGAATGCGTCGTAGACGCGCACAGCCGTCGTCGCTTGTGATGCATTGATTTGTCGGGTGAATGTGCCGAGGTAGTTCGCGTGGTCGAATGTGCTGGCACCGCTCTTTCGCTCCGACGTTCCTGGCGTGTAGGCGATCGAGCCATCGCTTAAGACTGGATCGGTGACGTTGGCTCCGTCGCGCTTGTAAGTGCTTGTTCCAGTGCTATCGACCTTTCCGACTCGTGTATCGAGAGCGTTGTACGTAAAGGAATTCGTCGCGGAGCTTGGATACGTAATGCCGGTCACCCGGTCCTCGTAGTCGTAGCTCAAGGTTGTCGTGCCCGCACTTGTGACAACTGCGTGAGTGCGGCCAGCACCGTCGTAGGTGTAGCTCTTCGCGGTTGTTCCACCGGAAATGACAGTGTTGAGTTTGTCGCCAGAGTCGTAGCTGTATGAATAAGTCGTGCCGTTCAAGACTTGACTGGACCGATTACCATTGGAATCGTAGGTGTACGTTGACGAGTAGCCAGTGTTGCTTTCCGTCAACAGCTGGTTGGCGGTGTCGTAGGTGTAGCTAGTCGTTAGCGAGTCCACCGTTTCGCCGGAGATGAGGATGTCCCGACTGCATCGGGACCGTTTTAATGGCAGACCCCTCATCCTGTCCTTCTCCCCTGTGTCAGGGGAGAAGGGACCTGATTGCGTTTCTGTTTTCCCCGAGAGATTCGGAAATTCCCACGGGCAATTAACTCCGACGAGTAAGGGATGATTCAAGGGTCGAATGCGAAAAGGATGTCCCGACTTCATCGGGACCGTTTTGATGGCTGACCCCTCATCCTGGCCTTCTGCCCCTTTAGCAAGGGGAGAAGGGACCAATTCGCAATTTGATTCTCTTAGGCCGACCGTTCCTTGGCCCTCTGAAAGAAAGCTTGTGGCGGCCCTAACTGGCCGAGTTCAGAATCTTGAGCTTGACTCGGTCGAACAAGACCGCCAGTAGCAGGATCGTGCCGGTGACGACCATTTGGTAGAAGGCGTCGACGCTTCTTAGGCGCATGACGTTTTCTACGATTCCCATGATGAGGACGCCGACGACGGTGCCGCTCATGGTTCCGATGCCACCGCTGAGGGAGACGCCGCCGAGGACGCAGGCGGAGATGGCTTGAAGCTCAAGCTTGTCACCCGCGTTGTTGCTGGCAACGACCAAGCGGGAGGCGGCAACGATTCCGGCGAAAGCGGCGACCATTCCGCTTAGGCTAAAGATCGCAATCTTCGTTCGTGCAACCTGGATACCGGCGAGGAGAGCCGCTTCTTTGTTTCCGCCGATAGCAAGCGTGTTCCGACCGAATACGGTCCGGTTCAGTAGGATGCCGAACACCACGAAGAACAAGACCATAATCAGGATCGGAAGCGGGATCGAGAAGTACGACTGGTTGCCAAGGAAGTCAAATCCCGGTTTTTCCGCCGTTTGAGGCGTACCGTGACCGAGGATATTCGTCAACCCACGTACGATTTGCATGGTTGCGAGGGTCGTGATCAAGGCGTTGATCTTGAACTTTGCAACGACAATCCCGTTGACGAGGCCGACAACCGCTCCCGATGCCAATGCACCCAAGACTCCGAAAAACAGACTTCCCGTCGCATTGCCGATAAGAACGCCAACCATGCCGCCGAGGGCAAAACTGGATCCGACGGACAGGTCAAAGTCGCCTGCCGCCAAGCAGAACAGCATTGTGCAGGCGACGACGCCAATCGACGACACTTGCAGCCCGAGGCTGATCATGTTGTCCTTACTCAAGAAGTTCGGCGAGATCAGGAACGAGCCGATCACCACCACCACGAAAACGAGGATCATGCCCGACTGGGCCAGCATCTGCTTGAACTTCAAGCGGCACCACCCTTCGGTAACGCGAGCGACAGAAGCTTGGCTTCGGTTGCCTCCTTCGTCGGCATCGACCCTGCAATTCGGCCCTCGCACATCACAAAGACTCGATCACTGAGGGCGAGCACTTCCGGTAACTCACTGCTTACAAATAACACTCCGATTCCTTTGCGTGCGAGGTCGCGCACGATCGCATAAATCTCTGCTTTGGAACCGACATCGATGCCTCGTGTCGGCTCATCTAACAAAATGACTTTGATTCTCTCACTCAGCCATCGAGCGAGAATCACCTTTTGCTGATTCCCACCGCTCAGGTTAGAAATCATCGTCTGCTGCGACGCCGTCTTGATTCTCAATTTCTCGATGAAGCTGGTGGCGTTATCCTTTTCGGCCTTCACCGCGAGCCAGATCCCAAGCTTGGCGAGGGATCGACGAATGCTCAAGTTGAGGTTTTCGGCAACACTCAACATCGGCACGATGCCCTCGTGCTTTCGATCTTCGGGGCAGAAGACGAGACCATTCTTGATTGAAGCGACTGGTCCCCCGCGAGGAACCACCTCTTTGTCGATGGTCACTTGGCCGGCATTGCCCATGTAGATCGCCTTGAGCAACTCCGTTCGTCCCGCGCCGATCAAGCCGAAGATCCCGACGATTTCTCCTGCCCGCACGGTGAGGCTCACCGGGTCCTTGAGACCAGGACCGGCGATATCTCGCAACTCAAGGAGGTCAGCACCGAGGTCACGTTCCGAATCCGTCATCGCCGCCGCCAGTTCGCGGCCGACCATGCGGTTCACGATCATGCTGGCGTCGACGCCCTCCATGGTCTTGAACGTTTCGATGTGCTTTCCATCGCGCAGCACCGTGCACGCATCGCACAGGGATGTGATCTCATCCATGCGGTGAGACACATACAGAATCGCCATCCCCCGCGCTTTGAGGTCGCGAATGAGGCCGAACAGGGTGTCGACCTCTCGCGAGCTCAAGCTACTGGTGGGCTCATCAAAGGCGATGACTTTGGCGTTTCGCGTCAACGCCTTTGCGATCTCGACCATCTGCTTTTGGCCGATGCTCAGCGATCCAAGTCGGGTGGAGGGAGAAACATCGAGACCGACTCGTTGAAGCGACTCTCGCGTTTTTCGCTCAAGTTCTTTGAAGTCGACGAGCGGACCCTTCGTGGCAAAGTGACCCAGCCAAACGTTCTCGGCTACGCTCATCTCAGGAACGAGGTTGAGCTCCTGGTAGATGACGGCAACCCCTCCGTTCAACGCATCGATCGCGGAACGGAAGTTGCACGGTTGCTCATCGATGGAGAGGACGCCTTGGTCCTGGCGGTGAACTCCGCTGAGGACCTTGAGCAGCGTGCTTTTGCCCGCGCCGTTTTCGCCACACAGTCCGTGAACGGACCCGCCTGCGACTTCAAACGAGACATCTTGAAGGGCTTGCACTCCGCTGAAGCCCTTCCAAATGGACTGAAAGCTCAGCAATCTATTTGATCGAGACCCCAGCTTTCGTCAGGGCATCCTTGTAGTTGTCCTTGTTGATCACGGCACCGTCGGTGTATGTCTCCAAGGCAGGCTTCGTGCAGGCCTTGATCCACTCATCCATCATCTTGACGGTGTTTGCACCGTGAACCTTGGATTGAAGAAGGATCGAAGCGAACATGCCGGTCGGCGTACCCTTCTCCCACTCTTTAGCAGCGAGCATGCCGTTGATGCCTACGCCGATGATGTCCGTGGGAGGAATGCCTCGGTTCGAGATCGACCGGATTCCGCCGAGGACGCCGTCGTCATTGGAACTGAAAACGACCCACTTCTTAATCGATGCATGAGCGGTGAGGACGGCATTTGCGGCATCGCTTGCGCTGGCGATATCGACTGCGCCGGACCATGGTGCTTCGATGATGTTCTCTTTCTTGAATCCACCGGCGGTGAGGACAGACTCCGCACCTTCAACGCGCTCTTTGGCGGTTTGGAGGGTTGGAACCGTGATGGCGAGAGCGCCAACATCTTCCATCTTCCAGCCGCGCTTCTTAATCTCGTCAGCAATAGACTGGCCAACCTGCTTTCCGATATTGGTCGCAGAGATGCCGAGGTGCGGGATTTCCGTAAGAGGCTTGCCATCGGATCCGACAAGTCGGTCATCGACGCTCATCAGCTTGATCTTGTGTCGATCGGTTGCCGCCTTGATCGCCTTTCCAAGTTGGGTTTCTGGCGAGCAAATGATGATGCCTTGCACGCCGTTGGTTGCCATCGTATCGATGGTTGATAGAACTGCAGAACCGTTCAGAGCTTCCTGCACGTCGATTTCGGCGCCAAGAGTCTTTGCCTCTTCTTTGGCGAAATTCGTTTCGGTCTGGAACCAGCTATCGCCCATCGACTTTACGATAAAGCCAATCTTGATCGGGCCCGTTGTCGGTGTGCAATCGCCACCCGCCGCTGCAGGCTTTGTGCCGCCAGCGACAGCAGCAGTCTTGTCATCAGTGCCTGAACCAGAATTGCAGCCTGCGGCGAATACGGCAACTGCTGCCAACGCCTGGAATACGAAACTCTTCTTCATCTTCATCATCGAATCCACCCCAAATACCAGCTTCACTTTACACGAGCAATCCATTTTACGGCTTGCCGCCTAAAACCACTCTAGCCTGTAAGGTCAGGATACTTTCGAGAAGCGACAAATATCGCGAGTGAACTCAAAGCAGCCTCGAAATACGGTCTCGTTGAACCTGTCGAAGCGATTTCGCGAAAATGCCAGCCAGCCATGCTGAGATGGACCCTTCCTCCTCCTCTCACAAAGACATAAGCGGCTGAGGGGCCGACAAGTCCGGGGGAATCGAAATGAAATTCATCAACAAGTTAATCGCCGTCATGATCGCTACCGTCGCATTTGTCAGTGCGGCAAGCGCCCAGACCATTCATATGCTCGTCGAGCGGACCGATGGTCACTATTACGAAATCAATCCGAACATCAACATCGGTGGTGCCTACCAAATCAGCCCACACTACGTTGGTTTCGTTCCGGTTCTCGGCTACACCGATCGCGTATCTCGAGGCCAGTACATGGCGGTTGTCGTGACAGGATCCGGCAGACTCGATGATCTCGGTTGCATCGCCAATGGAAAAGTGACAGCAGTCCGACACAACGTCGCTCTCCCCTATATGTGGATGGGTGATGTCCCGCTCGACCCAAGCTGGAAGGACATGTACTTCTTCTATCACCAAGCCGGCCGTTATGCCCAAGTCCGATGTCCAATCGGCTCTCGGTAGCAGCGCGAATAGATCCAAAAAAGGGGGGCTACCGATTTCGGTAGCCCCCCTTTTTACGTTCGTTTCTTTCCCCTTAGCGACCTCTCAAATCCGTCATCGGCCATCGGACAGATAGCCTTTCGGAAAGTACACACCAAATGTCGTATTGCCTTCCGTCAGGTAATCGCGTTAGGCCCCAGCCCTCGACTCGACCACGGGCATCTTCGAGTTGCTTGAGGGCGGCGGAATATTCTGCGTTCTTGGCCATCGAGTAGGCGGGGTCGGCGGGTAGTGCCACCAGGAACTGGCCGAGCCGTACGATTCGAATGAGAGTCTTCAAGCGCTCGATCATGGGTCCAGAAACCGTCGGGCCATCCGTACCGATGCTGAACGTGAACGATCCTGCGCACATGACGACGCCAGGGCGGGGCTCTGGACAGGCTTCGAGCAGTTGGACAAGGGCTCGGGTGACTTGGATCGGATCGTCGCTTGGAAATGCCAAGACTTCAGTCTTAGAATCCTGAATGCGTCCCCATTGGACGCCGGATGCATTCAGTAACGGTGCAATCGACGGCCAGAGGTTCTTTGGAATGGGCGAAGTGAGGAACGCCAAGTGCCCTACGTACTTCTGTTCACGCAGCGATCGTGTTGCTTGGGGAGACAAAACGCTTAATGTCAGGTATTCCTCAAGGGGATCGATAAGGTCGACGTAGCTTTCTAGCCGTTTGGCTATGCTCATCGGTTGCGGCGTAGGGCCGGGCGTTCCTTCTTCGGCACGAACTCGGAACCACGGCTGAAATGCGCTATCGCTTTCAACCACTTCTGGAATCTGATTCCAGATTTCTGGAACCGGTCCCAACTGAGTTAGGGCACGCTTGGCCGCATCGGCTGCAACCCGATCGAGAGCATCACCGGCGAGGGCAGCCTTCACCGCGAGAGCGTGGAGCGGGTCTGCTGGAGCCAAGGGCAACGTGGCCAATCGTTCTATCGCCTTGCGTTGTTGATCGGATTGCCTAAGGTCGTGCTCGAACTGTGATCGAACGGAGGCAAAAGTTGGAGACGCGCTCAATAACTCACCAAGCAGTCGTGCGATCGGAATCGGAGCGTTATCGTACCGATGGCGGACGGCGGTAACCACCGACTGCGGCAAGGGTTGCCCAAGCGCTCGAATCGTCGCACAGGCAATCACGAGATTGAAGACCTGGGGCGACGACTGGCGCAGCGCTCGGAAGTACTGCATGGAATGCGTCCGCCCCACAGGAATCGCATCGAGGATCGGGCTATAGACTTCGTTCCCCTTGGAGCTTTCAATGGCGACCCGGATCAGCCGGGCCACTGCCTCATCACGCCGGAGGACTTCCGACCGTGATCGGAATAATCCGATCAGAGCCCATGTTCGATTCTCGGAATCGAGCGCGGAAATAAACCCGCTTGCGACGTCAGCGCCATAGGTTTTGCGAACGGCATGTCGCATGCTCGCCATGATGCCAGGCATGTATGTCTTAGGATTTCGTGCCGCCTCAATCGTCACCTGGCCGATGGGTTGGCCTTTGACACGAGCATCTTTTTCCGAGATGAGGTCGATGATGCTGGCCGCCTCGAGGGCAACACGGCGACCACCATTGAGGGCGTCGCGATTCCAGTAGTCGATGGCGACGACCGCAAATCGGTTTTGAAGCACTTCGAGCCGTTGGCGGTCACGGTGGATGAGTTGCTGAAATACGTCGCTCGCATCCATGCCTGCCGCACTAGCGGTAACGTCCATCGCCGCTCTTGCGACTCGGATCGTCTCTACGTCACCCACCAGCCAGGCATTGCTCGCCGTACGTGCAAAGATCTGGGTCGATCTGCGCGCAAGGCTTTCCAACGTCCTCGGTGAGCTAGAGGGGTTGAGCATGCAGGCTCCTTACGATGTCAGCAATGATGACCATCGTGGCTCTCCTTGGACTACGTTCAGCCTCATCGACGAGTTCCTCCAAGAAGCGAAGCGGATCTTTGCAGTGTCCAGGAATGAACTCAAGGGCCTGACGCCAGTTCGGTTTGCGCACCATTTCTGCTGCCATCTTCGTTCGGACCCGCTCATCTGCACGGTCAAACTCAGCGGCAAGCTTCATCGCGGCGAGGTACTCGCCAATCGACATGTGAAAGAATCGATAGAGCGGTGTGCCAGATCGATCGAGAACCAACAATCCCGAAGCAAGCAGATCTTCGCGAAGGGACCTAGAGAAGACGTTCTGATACTGTGCAGCACACGCTGCCTCCGCCCGCTCTAACTCTCGCGCATCGTGGCCGTCTCGGTAGCCTTTCATCAACAGATCGTGGGCGACGATGGAAGAGTAGGTCCGCAATGCTTCAAGAGCCCGTTCTCGACTGGCACCACTCATCGCGATGCGATTAAGACTCGAAGAAATGAACCGGTCGTAAACCAAGTGCTTGCCGGGAGCCGCACCAAACCCACCGTCGGAAGACGATGTGCGAACGGCATCGATGAACAACGAGACAACGAGAGGGCTGGTCGCAAATCTTGCCAAAGACGAAGCGGCCGCGGCCTTAAGGACACGCAGCCTCAGAGGTTCGTTGTTTCTCGTTTTGGCAACGATGACCGCATCAATATCCTCTGCTCCGAACGGCAGGATTCGCAACTTCCCAATTTCAGGCTGAGTGATTGCGGCCGCGGCCTCTGTCCAAGTTCGAACTGTCGCGACGAATCTCAGGTCGGGAGATTGCCCCATTTGGTGGGCAAGCAACCTGCCAAGTTCATAGGCGTTTTCGTGGTCTAGGTCGTCCAGGCCGTCGATCAAAGCCATGATGCGGCCCGACAGCAGAAGTGGCCTTACGTGATCCGGAGACAACCGGTATCGTTGGTTGAGAATCGACAAGATTCCCTCAACCATGCTCGTGCCAATTTCGCCTTGCTGACAGATCTCCAAGAGCTCTTCCGCACGCATGAAGACTACGCCACGAGAATCCGCCAGGCTCCGGACCAACCCATTGGAGTCAGGGCGAAACGAGAGGAACGATTGGGCTACCAGAAACTTGAGTAACTGGGATTTTCCAGAGCCCGCGTCCCCTTCAACCAATACTCGTCGAAATGCCGGAAAGACGGCTTCGAACGAACCTTGGGTTAGGCTCTCCTCATTGGCTTGAACCCGGATCGGAACCCATTCTTGCACGGCAGCGTCGGCGGCTTCGATGGGGTGAGCCGACTCGGGAAGCTGAAAGACCCGAATGAATTCTTTTCTGGCGAGTCGTCGAAGAAGGCCAACCCCAGCATCGGCGTGAGAGAGAATTTCTTCGAGGGTCGTTCCGCAAACAATCGCACTCGGGTCGGCGTTTGCATCTTGAGCCCCGTCAAGCGCTTGGGCGAGGTTATCGGGGTGGACAAAAAAACGTGTAATGCGGGATCGCCCCGTTACCGGGTCGGGAGTAAGGGCCGCCTTCGCCTTGACACGAACGGCGCCAACTCCCTTAAGGTGCACAGAGTCAGCGTCCAAACTGCACGAAGCCAGGAATTCGGAATCCAAGCCTTCGCCTGTCATGAGGGCTGAAAACAGCAGAAGCAGCATTCCCATATGAGAATTGCCGTCGAGTGGAAACTCTCTGGCGGCGCCTTCTACCCACCAAACTGCGGATTGGACGGGACTCTCTGGATGTCTTGCTCGGATCGCTTGCCAAGCCAAGTCGATGGAAGTTTCGAATTGGTGGCTGAATACGAGTGATGCGGCAAGGGCGGGATGAGGTTTTATCCCCGTCCAACTTGCCTGGATCGGTGCAACCACAAAGGGTGAGAGTTTGGCCGTCTGGCCCGAAGCTGAGATCAAAAACGCTGTTGTTCGCTTAAGACGAGTGGTGGTTCGTCTCTGAAGTTCTGCAGCCCAAAGCTGCGAGGCCCAAATGCCATAGGCGTCTGAGGGTGCCGCTTCTCCCACCACGGCGGCACGGGCAAAGAGTTCTTTGAGTGTCTGGGGTTCGGACCCAGGCACTGCTGAGGTGAGTAGCGCCGTCAACGCCTTGTGGAGCCGAAGGCAAGGATCTCCTCGAAAGTCACGAGAGAGGAACCGAAAGCGATCTTCAATAAGTGGGTCCTGAAGAAACCGAAGAACGCCATGGATCGCTTCGGTATCCGCGGCATGTTCGATGATCGTTTCCGCGACGTTGGGGGCCACATTGGCCCACCAACCGGACTCAACCTCTCGGTTGGGAGTTTCCGCCCTTGCTGCGTCTCGGCACCATTCTAAGAGCGGAAAATCTGCCATTCCAAACTACACTTTTTCTAGTCGCAATTCGATAGCAGCGACTCCGCTTGTTCGAAGATCTGCTTTGCAACCTCGGACACGGGGGCGTGATCGGAATCGGTGTGCTGTGTCGCCCATTCGCTCCACGCCTGGAGATTTGTTTTGCTGTGGTTCGTCGCTGCTGAAAATGTCGCGAGAAGTTCGTTGGCGATTTCAGCGTCCAACAAATCGTCCGTCACGACCGCATAGGTCACTTGGATTGGCTGCTCGGTGGTGAACTGCACCTCAACCTCTGCGGATGGAATCACATCTTGCTCGATGATTCCTGTCGCCGACCTCAGATCTCCATTCTGAACTCCCTTGATTTGCAGTCGAACTAACTGGCCGGGCAACCATGTTTTCGCTTGAATGCTGACCACCGCATTGCCTTGGTCGAATTTCACTGCCCCAGAGGCACCTGAGGTCTCTGGAAAGGAAAGTCTCTGCCAATGCTCCTCATGAAAATCGTCTGGTGCGAAGCTTTGGGTTAGGACGGCTGTTTCCGGTAGTCGGGAAAATACGGCCGAGACCTTAGCCCAAAATCCAGGGGCCTTGGCGGCGACTTCCATCGGCCGGTAATCGGCAATCTCGGTCCGAAGGATGTAGAGATCCCTCAATTCCTCTTTCAGTAGGGGATCGCTTTCGATGATTTCGTCGACGCGACGTTTTTCTTCATTATTTAGCGATCCATCCACATATGCCTGCAACACTTTGTGGTCGAGTGTGTCTATAGGCGCAACTGATGGAAAATTGCCTGCTGATTGGAGGGCCTTCGCGACTTCGTCCTGAAGATCCTCCCTAGTATCAAGAAGCGCCTCGAAGGCCAGCATTTCGGCTGGCGAAAGGGTCCCTGATAGAAAACGATGTAATTCCGAGTGTCTTTCCTCGTTCATTGAAGCCTCATTCTTATTGATCCGCGGGTCTGCATTTTCTGTAGATGCGGAACATTGGCGCGCCTCAGCATCCGGTCGAAACTTTTTTCTAAAATTCTTCTTTCTTTGATTTTCGAAGCAAGCGCTGCCTCGCCGTAGATCTTAAACCTGGGATTTTGTCGCGGTGAACGCCCAGCAATACGGCAATGGAAGTGTCATCCAACGGCAGTTTTGGCCACAGTTCCAACAAAGATTCCGTCGTCATTTCTAGTACGCGCCCAATCGTGCTGATGCTCGCGATTTTTGCAATTGGCAGAAATGCGATAACTCCTCGGCCCTGATGGTCCCGAAGATTGAGGAGGAGAGCAAGTCGCTGCTGAACCGGCAGTTCTTGAATTTCCGTCCAGAGGAACCGTAACTCCTCACGGACCTCACTGCTCCGATGGATGTCAACATCTTGGTCAACAGGGTCTTGCGCATCGGACTCCTGGTTCGCGATATATCGCTCGGGAGGATCGAGCTTGAGGAGCGTGGACACCGCTTTGGCGAGCACGTTTACGCCGACTGGCCCTTCGAGCCAGTTCATGAGCAGTTCCAAGTTTCGGGGGAGGGAATCGGCAATCCGACCAAAGGCAGATTCTGCCTCGCGAACAGCAAGGTTCGGGTCCCGTGTGAGGGTCGAGAGCTTTGAGGTGTTGGGCTTTGCTTTTGTCTCACGCCATGGGTTGAATCCAAAAACACGACCGGAATCTGTATCCCAAATGCTGAAGCCAATATTTTTGTCGGCTATCCACTCAAGTCGACCCGTCGCACGCCAGTGCCCCGAGTGCTTCCGGCGTAGGTAACCCGAGCATTGGCTGACGGCGACGCGACTCGTATAGGCGCGAAGATTTTGGATCGCCTTGGTCTCAGGGTTTTCCCATGCATCCCAGAGCTTTTCGATAACTGCAGCGATGGCGTCTTGGGCGACATCCGATAGCTCTTCATCCTCATCGGTTGGATTTCGACGATTTGGATTCCAACCGAGTCGTGACTTCACAATCGACTCAGCGACCGGCTTGACGGTGTCCGAGGTGATGGTCTCGAGGAGTTGTCCGGCTACCTGTCGGTCTCGTGTGGCGAAGAAGGGCCCGAGGGCCTCGTCAGGCAGAGAAAAAGACGCACTCGGATCAGCAGACATTGGTCAAGACCTTGCAAATAACCGAGCCATCCTACCATGTCCCCCCGAGTAGTGTCCAGAGTACGGATGGACCCACGAACGGTCTAATAGCAATTGTGTGACCGACCGACGGGTAGTATCGAACGGAGGTGCCTTAACATGGTCGTTGCCGTCCTACTCATCCTAGCTCCGCTCCAAAAATCTGAAACCCCGAAAGTCATTGTTCGCAAGGAAGTTCCTTTCGTGGGAGTTGCCTCGACGGAGACGATGCAATCGCTTTCCACAGCGATTCCCCGAGCCATTCCCAAATTGATGGCTTTCATGAAATCAAAGAGCGTGCATCCCTCCGGTTCGCTGTTCGTCCGATACACATATATCGACATGGCGAAAGGGCTCGATATTGTCGTCGGATTCCCGGTGAGTCAGCCTGTTACAGGGTCAAAGGAAATCAAAACTGGCACGATCCCCGGAGGGCGCTATGTTTCGCTTACTCACTACGGCAGCTACTCTGCCCTCGTCAAGCCGAATGCAGAGCTGCAGGCATGGTCGAAGAAGCAGGGACTAACCTTTGCGATGCAAAAGGGTGCGAAGGGGATGGAGTTTCGCGCCCGATTGGAGTTCTACAACACCGACCCATCGAGCCAGCCGGATCCAAAAAAGTGGGAGACTGAGATTCTGTATTTGATCAAGTAGCGATCAAGCAGACATCCTGCTATCGTGTCCCCGTACCGTTGGAACCCATGACGAATCTTCAAGTCTCTCGCCGAAGCCTTTTGAGGCATGTTGGGTGCGCGACTGGGGCACTCTTGGTGGGGTCCATTTGGCCCGAGCGCTTATTTGGTGAAAACGTAACGGATGATGCAGTGCGATTTCGTAAAACGGTCATCGACAAGCGATTTGTGGCAGAAAGCGTGGCCGTCGCCGACGTAAATCGTGACGGCAAATTCGATATCGTCGCGGGAAATGTTTGGTACGAGGCTCCGAACTGGATTCCTCACGAAATTGCCCCGTTTCAATTCGTTGATCCTGCGTCGGGATACAGCAACTGCTTCAATAGTTGGATGTCCGATCTTGATCACGACGGTTGGGAAGATCAGATTGTAATCGGAATGCCCGGAGAGAAGACGATTTGGCGTCAGAATTCGCGCGGCTCGGGTGCGCCGTGGAAAGAATTCCCGATCTGGCATAGCGCCTGCAATGAAAGCCCACTGTTCGTCGATCTCCTTGGCAACGGGAAGCGAGTGTTGGTGATGGGCTATGACGATGATCGGTTGGCTTGGTTCGAGCCTTCCAAGGATCCCTTTGC
This sequence comes from uncultured Armatimonadota bacterium, assembly GCA_903833215.1. Taxonomy (GTDB): domain Bacteria; phylum Armatimonadota; class Fimbriimonadia; order Fimbriimonadales; family Fimbriimonadaceae; genus Fimbriimonas. The sequence continues at coordinate 10,566 of CAILEM010000024.1, read as the reverse complement.
CGAATGGCAGTGCCATATCGTCAGTAAGCCAAAAGGTGCAGGATCCCAACGCTATTCCCACGGGCTCGGAGTTGGTGACGTTAATGGCGACGGCCGCAACGAAATATTGACCAACGAGGGCTACTACGTCGCACCACCGGACCCCAGAAGTGGACCATGGACCTTCGTGAAGACCGATTTAGGAGCACCTTGTGCCCAGATGCCGGTTTTCGATGTGAACCACGATGGACGCCCTGACGTGATCAGTAGCTCCGCCCACGAGCGAGGAATTTGGTGGCATGAACAGCAGGTGGATCGCCAAGGGTTCAATCATCACCTGATCGACGACAGCATTTCGCAAACACACTCGTTGGTCTTGGCGAAAATGGGCCGAAGCAAAACGCCCAATATCATCACCGGGAAGCGCTTTTGGGCGCACGGGCCGAATAAAGATTCAGGCGCCAACGACCCAGCACTTCTCGTCCGCTTTGAACTCAAGCGGACCCGCGCAGGCGTCGAATGGATTCGTCATGTCATCGACGAGGACAGCGGAGTTGGGACGATGTTTGTCACCCACGACCTCATGAGGCATGGGTTGCTGGATATCGTCGTATCCAACAAGAAGGGAGTTTTCCTATTTGAACAGGTGCCCATGTAGTCAGCTCTTGCTGACCTTTTCATCCTGTTCCACGGACTTTTCGTCCTTCTGATCTTTCGAATTTGCGGCGTCAGCATCGGTGCCTTTATCTGGCAATACCTTTTGTGTTTTCGCGGTCGGCTCAGATTTCGCTTCGTCATCGTTTACGCAACCGCCGCAGCAGAACAGCATGACGACTGCACCGGCGATGGCAGCTCGCTTAAGGCACATACTCACAATCTACTCGGACAGAATTCGTCGGGTGTTGGGCATCGATGAAGTCGGTCATTTTTACCGGGTTACCAGCTCCACCAAGCGGTGCCGTCGAATCGCAGCCGCGTCGATCCATATGCCGTGACGATTTTCGTAGCCGTTCCGCCATCGACTTTGGCTGAGTTTCCGTTGATCACGATGTTCTTTTTCGCTGCGCCGCCCCCTTCGTCTTTGATGACAATGGTCTGTCCGCTTGTCATCGTGCTTGGAGCGGGGAGCATAATCGAACCGCCCGCGGTTCCGGTAACGCCAACCCACATCATGTCTCGCCCAGCGTGGGTAATTTGACCAATCTTGCCTCCATTCGTCGCGAAGTGCTCGGCTTTCATCGCCGCGATCGGTTGATAGGAGTCTGGAACGCCGGTATTGGCGACCGCGGAATAGGTGGACCCAGACTCGGCTAGGAATCCCCCGCTGATCGTTTCGTCGGGAGGACAAGAATTACCGACCACGATAGTGTGCTTTGCTCCGTCGTGAAGCCAAATGCCGTATTTCGCGGAAGTGGGATAGTCCGGGCTGGTGTGAACATCACCACAGTAGTTGCCGATAATTCTCGTATTCGTCGAGCCGAACCCGACTTCAATTTCGGAGTACTTGCCCTTACCTTCGCGAGAATTCAGGTGCACCTGGTTTCCGATGATGCCGCAGTTCGTGCAATTGCTGAACTCCGGCCCGGTTCCCAAAACGATGCCTTGATGCATGTTGTTTCGCACCATGTTCGAAGTGATGTTCAAGCCGGTGCAGTAGGTCGCTTCGATTCCTGCCAGACCATTTGAAAGCACGTTTGCACCATTGATGGCCGTATACGACGAGACGTGAAGGTTGATGCCGTTTCCGCCGTTGTAGTCATAATGCCCACCAATAATTTCACAGTCGCCAGGTGACCAAAGGCCATTGGGCATGACAAACCCGAATCGAATCCCATCTTGGCCATTGAGCACGGAGTAGCAGTCAACCAAGTCAATTTCATCTGAGGTCTGAGCAGTGTTGCTGTTCTCGAACAGAATGCCACTCCCGCTACACGACGTGACATAGACGTTATCGAGACGGGTGAACTCGCAATTGATCATGCGGATTCCGTTGCATGGCTTCGATTGGTGAGCCTTGTTTCCGTCGAACCCGATTCCGCTGATGCTCGAGTCAGGAGCATGGTCTAGGGTGAGCAAGTCATCGTCGGCGTTATCACCTTGGATGATCACAGCGCCATCGACGGCTCGGTCGCTGAGCCAACTTCCACCTGGGCCAAGCCAATGGATCTCACCGGTGGCCTTGAGTCCGCGAACGAGAAACTTGCATCCCCCTGGGAAGTACAGGGACCCGCCATTTTGGGTGGCATCGATTGCCTTTTGCAGCGCAACGGTGTCGTTCGTCACCCCGTCGCCAACCGCTCCATAGTCGAGAGGGGTGCGCAGAGAAGAAGTGGGAACAGACCCTTGCGAGAAGATGCCACTCAACAAGATCGCGGTACCCACAATGGAAGCGAAGGTTAGCTTAATCATCGGCACTCTATCGATTCCACCCGGTGACGCTCAAGGCTTTATCGTAGCATCGAATGATCATGCGGTGTGGACCTGCTGCGGCCGGACGGCCTGACGTCGGAGAGTAAACTGCCATCGTGGCAGAGAGTGAGATGAGTTTGCGGTTGATGGAGCTACGGAAGGAAGTGTGCAAGGCGAATAAGCTATTGCCCGAAACGGGTTTGGTAACCATGCACTCTGGAAATGCGAGTGGTTATGATCCCGAATCGCAAATGCTGGTGATCAAGCCGAGTGGGATGGATTACGACAAGATCACCCCGGAATCTCTGGTGCAGGTGCATGTGCCAACAGGTGAGATTCTTGGATCGAGCCTCCGGCCGAGCGTCGATTTACCTCACCACCTATTTCTCTATCGAAATATCCCAGGCCTGAAGGGGATCATCCACACCCACAGTAACTACGCAACGGCGTTTGCTGCGGTTGGTAAGTCAGTCCCGCTCGTGCTTACCGCTATTGCCGATGAGTTTGGGGCTGAAATCCCGTGCGCACCCTACGTCGACAACGAAGGTGAACATATCGGCGAAGCGATCCTCAAGTATCGCAATCGCTCCCCAGCGATCCTCATGGGTAACCACGGAGTATTTGCGTGGGGCGATTCGCCCAAGTCCGCGCTAAAAGCAGCCGTGATGACTGAAGATGTTGCCAAGACAGTTTGGCTCGCCATGCAAATCGGCAGTCCGAAACCCATTCCAGCTGAAGAAGCCGAGAAGTGGTACGACCGCTATCACAACCGATACGGCCAGTGATCAGGAATACGAAAAGAGGGCTGCCGTACCTGGCAGCCCTCTTTTCGTTTCTTCCTACGTTCCGTTCGGGTTATCGCGATCCGATGGGAATATGGACGGACAAGAGTTTTCCGTTCAAATGGCAAAACACACTCATATCGCGCCATCTCGGATCCAGCGCGATGCGGTTCACATAGCCGTTCGATAATGCGATGCTCCGCTTGAGACAGATGGTCTCATCTTGCGCCTCAACCGTCAGGGTTTGAGCCAAGCCGCCGCCGACAATCACGGCACCAAGAGACTGCCCACGGGAAGCTCGGTCTGTGTAGCCATCTACCAACACCGAGCCAACGCAGTGTGGATTCTGCTGATAAGCTCCGTTGAGATGTAGGTTTGACTTGACCTCATACAGATGTCCATTTCCTTTGTCTACAACGATGTGCAGGCTCTGGGCTTTCACGGCTCCAGCGAAAGCAAGTGCGGAAAAACCTACGGCGATTAGTTTCGTGATACAGTTCATCTCATTCCCCTCCGGACTCGACGGCTCTTCAGCCACTGATGTCTTTTGGAGAGAAGGACTCAGCCGCGACCTCAGCATCCATGTCGCGCTTTTTTGGGTTTTGTTCGGCACGTCGATTCTAAGTGGCTCATTACCGTTTGGCTTGGGCCAAAGTGACGAGTTTCGAACCCCGTATACACTTACCCACATTCCAAATTGAAGTTAGGGTTTGGGTGCTTTGAACCTCTTTCCTCGATTTGTCGCGGAGAGATTCGAAGACTTGTAGGCTCGACTCAAACAAAAGAGGGGGGCTGCCTTAGCTGGCAGCCCCCTCTCTTTACTTTGTTCGGTTCGAACTTACCGTGAGCCGATCGGAACGTGGACTTCGACAAGTTTTCCGTTCTTGTGGCAGAAGATATCCATGTTGCTCCACCGTGGATCGTCGGGGATGATGTCGATCCAAGCGAAAGGTAGTGTCACGTTGCGCTTGAGGCAGATGGTCCTCTCCTGAACTTCGATGCCTAGGTCCTGCAGGACTCCGCTGCCCAACACGATCGTTCCCAGATACTGGTTTCGAGAAACTCGGTCGGTGTAACCCTTAACGAGAATCGGTCCTACCCAGTGTGGATTCGACTGATAGGCGCCTCCGTTGTGAAGGCCAGGATTGATCTCGTACAACTGACCAGCTCCTCTATCGACGATCATGTGAATGCTTTGAGCATTTGCTGCTCCAGCGAAAGCAACTGCGGCGAAAGCTACGGCGATTAGTTTATTGATGAATTTCATATTTCCTCTCCAGACTCGTCGGCTCTTCAGCCGCTCATGTCTTTTGAAGAGGAGGATTCGAGCAACACCTCAGCATCGAATTAGGACTTTTTGAAGAAATGTTTGGGACCTTATCAGAAGCACCTTCGGCCTCGCAGTCCCTATAGAAAAGCGCAGCCAGACCAGTCGATCAAAACTAGGGCCGACAGGACCTCGTTCTGCTGAGTACATTGTAGGAATGAACTTCGAACCCCAGTCAGGGCTCGGAATCGATAGGAGTTTCAGGCAATGAGTGTTTCCTTATATCCACTGCGTTTCGACCCGATTTACCAGTATCGACTGTGGGGTGGTCGGCGGCTGGAGAATTTGTTATCGGCTCCCCTTCCAGATGGAACGATTGGAGAAGCCTGGGTTCTGAGCGATCGAGACGATTTTCCGAGCCGCGTCATGGCAGGCAGCCTCAAAGGGCAGACGATTAAGGAACTCTTGGCGGTCGCCAAGGAACCTATGTTTGGCAAGCTTGCCGAAAAGTTCGATCGGTTTCCTTTGCTCCTGAAATATCTGGATGCCAGAGAGATGCTCTCCGTTCAGGTGCACCCCTCCGATGCGGACAAAGAGTATCTGCCACCGGGAGAGATGGGCAAGACCGAGGCTTGGGTGGTGCTCGAGACCGGTCCAGATAGCAGCATCAACGCGGGGCTCACGCCTGGAGCGACGGCGGAAGGCATGCGTGCAAAGCTTGCCAACCAGACGGTTGAGGAAGACCTGGCGAGCTTTGCGCCCAAGGTTGGCGACGGTGTTTTTCTTCACGCGGGAACCGTGCATGCCCTCGGTGGTGGTGTCGTTGTTTTCGAAGTTCAACAGAACAGCGACGTGACGTTTCGACTGTATGACTGGAATCGGGTTGATGCCAAAACGGGCAAGCCTCGTGACCTACAAATCGAACAAGCAATTGCCTGTACCGATTTCTCGAAAGGTGCGGTGAGTCCCGTCACTCCTACGGTCTTAAGCACTACGCCTGTGCATGATGAACAGATGTTCAGTGGAACGCAGTTTGAACTGCGTCGGCTCCAAGGAGACCAGCCATTTGAAGTTGGAGCGCCCGACGAGCCAAGAGTGCTGGTCTGCGTTGAAGGTAGCGGACATGTCGATTACGCTGGCCAGTCGTACGCCATCGACAAAGGTGACGTTATGTTCCTTGCCGCAGCGCTTGGCGTCTGCACTTTCAAACCGTCGAGTCAGGTCACCGTCTTCGAGATAGCGGTTCCGCTAGCGTAAGTCGGCCACAAATCGCAAAAAAAACAGGAGTCCTGCCCAAGTCGGCAGGACTCCTGTTTTGCTCTCCTTTCTCCGCCGTCTTTCGAATTACCTTGATCCGATTGGAACGTGGACTTCAACAAGTCTTCCGTTCATGTGGCAGAAGATGTCCATGTTGCTCCAGCTTGGACTGAGCGGGATGGCATCCACCCAACCGTAAGGAAGAGTAACGTTTCGCTTGAGACAAACCGTTCGCTCCTTTACTTCAATACCAAGGTCTTGGAGAACGCCCTTACCGAGAACGACGGCTCCGAGATATTGTCCACGGGATACTCGGTCGGTGTATCCGTAAACAGGAATCGGTCCGACCCAGTGTGGGTTGAGCTGATAGGCTCCTCCGATGTTGATGTTCGGATTGATCTCATACAGATGTCCATTTCCTCGGTCGACGAGCATATGAATGCTCTGTGCATTTGCGGCTCCAGCGAAAGCAATTACGGCGAAAGCGACGGCGATTAGTTTATTGATAAAGTTCATTTCATTCCCCTCCGGACTCGTCGGCTCTGCAGCCGCTCATGTCTTTTGAAGAGGAGAATGTGAGCACGACCTCAGCATCGATTTGGGACTTTTTTGGAGATATTTCGGGACCGCAAAATATGGCTATCTCAGCAGCCTGTTTCCCCGCCGAACACCGTCAACCAGCTTTGCGAACAATCGAGAGTTAAGGTACGTCATGCCTGGTGTGCGACTTACCGATGACCTGACAAGCGCCCGCGCCATCCTTGCGAAAGGTTGGCTCTTCCTTTTACTTGGGGTCCTTGCCGCTATTTGCTTGCTCGCTTTCAATCCAACTTGGCAGACGGCAATCCTACTTGTTATCGCGATTTGGGCATTTTGCCGCTGGTACTACTTCATGTTCTATGTGATCGAAAAATACGTTGACGCGAGCTTTCGATTTGACGGACTTGGCTCGTTTCTGAAATACATGTTGAGGCGAACGAAGGAACCGTGACTGGAAAGCGAATAATTAGCGGTTTCGCTAGCAACATCGTTTGGACCCGAGTGGCAAATCAGCTAAAGACGCCAGTTCTTCGCGAATCGTGCTCGGAATCAATCGACAGGACGCCGGTGGTGAATTCCACGTCAGATCTCACTCTTTTGAATGGAGCCAGTTCAAATTTGAGTGGGTTGCGGGCGGTGAAACCTTAGCCCGCAACAAGCTGTGCGACGCCAATTCGAACGTCGTTGGAAACTCACTGACTTGAGGCTGGATACAGGTCCAGCCCTTCCTCCTAAGGAAATTTGACTTGAACGGTGCTTGGGCCTGACTCAACTTTCAACGAGGCAATCCCGGTGGATTCGTCGTATTCAAAATCAACTGCTTCACCATTAACGCTCATCGAATCTGGTTGCTGACTGGAGTAAAGCAGGTATCTCCCAGGGTGACCGACGGTGAAGTGATCATCTCCTCTGGACGATATCGCTCCTCCACCGTTTAGTTTGCCGGCAAGCCCTATGGGTGCGACTCCACCGTGAATCGGCGAAAGAGTGAAAACTTCCCAGCCCAACTCTGGAAGGCTGACGGACCATTCTTCCCGATAGTCCAGAATCCGAACCTCGTCAGTGCCAAAGGCATATGCGACAAAGGTGTCTCCAACGATTCCTTCGATGTCTGACGGCCTGATCGCTCCCGAGAGAGAATCTGGACCACCGTATCGGGCGTTGAACACTCCGAGAATTCCTCCGCATGGTGTCACATTGAAGATTTTCAGGAGAATGTCTTCCGTCGTCGGGTTATGCATCAGGCAATCCCGAGTCGGTCGACCCGGTCGAGATGCTCTCAAGATAGAACCGTCGTCAAGAACCAGTGTCCTTAGGACATCAAAGTTCTGTGCCTGCGGTTTGTCGGATACGTAAACCGGGCCACCACTTACGGCTCGTCCTGCCGCGTGAAATGCACCCGCCTTGTGACCGGATTGAAACATATCCCAGTCCGGGTGGATGAATTCTCCGAACCAGGCACTGACCTGCGAATTTACATACAGGTGCAAGCCGTGAGATTCCGGTTTGTCGGGCCAGAAGTCAGTCGAGGTGCGAGTCAGGTTAGAGGTTGGAGCGCCATACAGCATCTCGTTCGCGCACGACATGCAGTTGATGAGGTTGCCTTGAAAGTGGACCTGCACCGAACCCTCAAGCGCTTCGTGATATCGCTTCATCAGGTCCACACGGCCGCCTGCACCATCGGACACGAACTCAAGCTGAGCCTGGACATCCACCTTCACGCCATCGATTCCCTGAGCCCGCAGTTCCCGATGCCAGTCGTGAAAGAACCTGTAAATTTCACTGGATGGCACGAGCCCGATATGCTTGCCCCACCAGATGATGTCGCCAACATGGCTGAAAATCCCTGGTGAAGACACTCTCGGCTTTATCTCGGCACCATAGCCAGGACAGGCGGGATCGACTCCACCCCAGTAGCCGGTCATCGCATGCCAGGCAATAACCTCCGTAATCTGGAATTCGCCCTTGGCCATCTGAACGGTTGCGGCCAGGCCACCTGGAAACTTCTCATTGGCCTTGAACGCAGTCAACCTCTTCGAGTCGTCCTCTTTGTCTTCAGATGTCGAAAGCCAACCGTCGTCCAAAATCAGGTACTTGGGCTCAACGCCACCATCTTTGAAGGTTTGGAGCCCACTTCGCACTTTCTCTTCGCTCACCTCGGTGTAGAACGCATCCCAGGTACACCAGCCAAATCGATCGGTGAAAGCAGGAACGGCTTTTTCAGTGCGAAGCCTTCCGATTCCGACCTGGCGGTTTACGGTCTTTGCCGAATCTTCCAGGAGTTGGTAGGGGTTTGCGCCGATCGCTACAAACAGACCCACGAAATCGGGGATTTCGAGATTGGCTTCGCCCGTTTCGGCAACAAGCTCCAAGCCCTCGGGCGAACCCTGCAAGGAAGCTCTGACAATCCCGTCGACCATCGGTATGAGAAGCAAATATTCCTCATCGGCAAGCTGAGCCAGCATGTACTGGGTCTCAATCGCCACATCAGCAACGCTAGTCCCGGCTTTTGAATTCATCCAGAACGGTTCATATCGATGGCAACTCGTAAAACGTCGAAGGCCGGGTATGGCTCCAATCGAGTAGACACCTCTTGCCGAATTTGTCCCAGGGAATTTGACGAACCCAGACGGATCCAATATCAGGCCTTGGGCAAGCAACAACACTTCCTCGATATTCATTGAGTTGAGGCTACCAAACCACGGGTCCTTCAAATCACCGGTGGCTGAATCTTCCCAAGGATAGGGCGCGTGGAATTTGAGTGTCACCCGAATCCTTGACCAATAATGCGCTTCCCTTAAAGCGGGGGCGGTTTATCCCCCCCACGATTCCGGTCCTAATTAGGTGCGAGTTGAATTCGTTCTCGTCGTGGGTGAAAATATGAATCATAAGCCGAAACGAATTAAGAAGTCGTTCGGAAAAACCGAAATAGAGATTAACCAAACGAACATGAAACTAAGAACAAGCATCGCAGTCATCGCTCTGGCCGCCGTAGTAGGAGTTGCCTCCGCTCAGACCGCTCCTGTGAAAGGTCGATCGTTCACATACTCGAGCTCAGACGCAATCAACCAGGACTACTCGGCCGCCGGTACTGTGTCTCTCAAATCTGCTTCAAACGTTAGGGTGAACCCTTACCTGTACATCACAGGCAACCTCAGTGCCAACTGGGTCGTTGACGGCTGGGGAGTAGGAACAGACTCACAGATCAACTCCATTAAATTTTTCCACAACGAGACGTTGACTCTCCAACTTGAGAAGTTCGACAATCCAGCCAAAGTCAACGGTACTCAGACTGGCGCTCAGGCAGTCAGCCTCCAAGGTCAGTTACAGTTCTTCAACGATGCAACCTCAAAATCGCTCTATGACAGCGGCATGGTTGACATCAGTAAACTCAACGGCATGTTCCAACCAAGCGGTCCTAGCTTCGACGCTAAGTCCACCGGTGGCGTGATGCGAATCGACTTCGGTCGCAAGATCTCGATCACTCCAGAAGTTGGACCTGGTACCTACCAAAACGTCGGAGTTATCACCGTCAGCAGAAACTAACAAAATCTTCAGCGGCAAGCTCAATCTCCTCCTGACCTTGCCGCCAAGCGCTCACACAAACCAATGATTGAGTGGCGCCGCGGAACCAAAGAAACTAAGAAGCTAAACGAAAGAAAATGAAGCGATCAATTCTCCTAACCATCCTCGCTGCGGCTCTGGTGATCCCAAGCGCGCAGGCTCAGCAAAAAGCGACTTCGACTCAAACCGAAATCGGCGGCTTGCTCATTTCTCCCTTGATGCAGCGCCTCACTGTCAAGCCGGGTCAGTCCACTGATGTCACATTTGTGGCAGACAACCCACGCCAACTCCGTGAGTCAGCACAGTTCGAACTCGTATCGTTTACCCTTGAAGAGGGAAACTACCGAACCATCTTCGGTGCAGAGAACCCCAGAGACTGCGCTGTGTGGTTCCCCAATAAGGTCCAGGAAATTCAGGTCGAGCCGGGTCAGCGCAAGGACATTCACCTGAAATTCGATGTTCCCCGCGGTTGCTCAGGCGCCTACTGGTGCATGCTTCGGGTTACTCCTCATCCGGACGGCTCGACAACCAAGTCGATGGTTACCTACGAGATTCCACTCGTGCTCATCGCCGGGAAAAATGTTAAGCCAACTCTCAAAGTATCGACACCAACGATCAGCCACGTTCCTGGCGCAAAAAATGGCTTCCTAGTGTTCTGAGTCGTTAATTACTCAATCGTTTGGAGGCCTCAATTCGTCTCTATAATATGGCTGTGGAGTTGTCGGAGAAGGATAGAACGACGCTGGTGAAGTGGGTTCGTGCGGAGGC
>CAILEM010000023.1 GCA_903833215.1 uncultured Armatimonadota bacterium | reverse complement strand
GCCGGGGCGAAGAATCGCCCCGACAAGATCTTCATCCTGACCGTCGACAGAACAGAAAACCAGCAGAGGCAAGAAGCAATGCTTGCCGTAATGACCGTGGTAGAACTCGAACTCCTGCTGACCATGAGCAGGATCTTCGGTGGCGTCCATGTCGATCACGATCTGCTTCGGAGGATTCTCAAGGTGGCGTTCGATGAACAGACCAACCAACTCCAAGCTCATTCGAAACAGATCCTTTCTCCGAACACCATTCTCGAACCGAGAGAGAGTCGGCTGAGTCGCAGGAACTCCGCCTAAAGCAATCCCATAAAGGGGATCCGCTTTGAGAGTGTCGAAGTCGTTGCAGTCTTCCCAACCTAAAGCAATACCGAACATACGCTGAATGAGCATCTTCTCCTGGGAATGTGAGCATCCGCGCTTCCGGTACTCCGTCAAACAAGCTGCCATCCGGCGCGATATCCCCAAACGGTCGTTCAACTTATTCAACAAAAGCAGACCGCCGTCAGAACTCAAAGAAGGCAAATCAAACTGAATCTCAGCACGCTTCAAAAGCGTCTTAAAACTGTTCAAAAGGGCCCTCGCTGTTAGTTTTGTTTTTCACACTCTTAAGACGCAGAGTGCGGCCCTTTTGAACCTAACGCGAATAATCCGGGCTAGGTCAGTCTTTGGATCCCACCGATCTCGCCACAACGTTGCTGAGAGAAACGGTTCGTTCGTGAGTTCCTTTCCTAAGTGGAAATGGAAGCCACGGGAGAGGACCACGATTCGGGGGCTCCTCCAGCGAAGCGGCACAATGGCCGCACGCATATGGGCTGCTTGGTGAATTCCGCAGACAAGGGTTCGACTGTTGAGCACATGATGCTCTGCATCTCGTTCGATCTCATCGAGTATTCGGGGAAGATGCGTTGGAGGGCCAAGAGAAGCGGGAACGTAGAAAAGGGAGCTTTGCAAGAGGCGAACATTGCCGTAGAACCATAGGCCAGCCGGTTCATAGTATCCCGGTTCCTGTTCGAATGGTGCACTCCGGCGCGGAGGTGCCGACTGTGTGTCGGCCTTAAATATGGACATGAGTGTCCTCCTTAACGGTGGGATGAGAGCGAACCAGCGGGCCAGTTCGCTCTCAGTGCAGCCTAGAGAGGAAATTCAGTCAGACCAAATCCAGCGAAATCGGTTGCTAAGTGGTAGTCAATTGCGATCTAGACACTGCCTATCAGGTGCTAGTAGACGAATCGGAGGAAGAGTGCGGCAGCAAGGATGAGGAGCGCTAAGGCGAGTTCCAGATACATCAGCCACTCTCGCCGAGCTTGTTCGCGATCAATGGCGCGAGCGCACGGCGAACAGACCAGCCTGATTCCGTAGGTGGTGCGAAGAGCGCTGATGTTGGGATTGGGGTAGCGGCGGTAGATCGATTCGCCAGTCTTGACTTTTCGGCGGAGTTTGAACTGATCACTGGGAATCGGCCAGCCGCAACGATAGCAGGTAGCCATAGTCTCTTCGTACCACGTATCTAGCTTTCCTGCTACTCCAGCCTATTCCCTATCCATTCCTTCAGCATGTGCCTGACTCATCATTTACATATTGATCGTATTGTCTGAAAAGGCATCTCGGCACTTCGGGTGCTTTGGGTCTTGCGCAGGGCGAGTATAAGTCGTTCTTTCGCCAAATTTGGTGCCAAAACAAATCCGTCTTGCGTTGGAAGCGACCAACGAGCAAGTGCCCTGCATATGTTCCAACAATGGGTCAAGGAAAGTAGTAGCCAGCGACTCGACCCTATTTGTTTTGCAACTTCGGATCAAACTTGAATATGCTGTCGAGTTAAGTCTAGTCGTTGCGCAATTCTGCAAGGAAGGTCATCTCGAGCTCTTCAAGTTTGAATTATGTAAAACGGCATCCGTAAGGTATTGCGATGTCCAACCCAACTCCACCGCCGGCTGCTCCCCACGTCCCCACGTCTGGCGGTGAGCGCAATATTTTCGGGACAATCTATGAGTTGCTCATTCTGCGCGAGCTTGCAAGCAGTTCAACTGTCGATGTAGAACTAGCAGATCGTTACCTTGCGTTGACGAGCGATTCGGCAGCGTACAAGGCATTGCAGTCGCTAAACCTGGTTCAACAAGCAGGCGATGCTGATTTTGCGACGGAAGACGCTGCCGGATTAGTTATCGTGCAACTCAAAGCAAGCTTAGTTCCAGCAAATAGTGATTTTAATAAAGGTCACTTAAACACGGCCCTCAAGCAAGCCGTTGTCCATGTACTCCGGTTGCTCAACGGTCAAACAAAGCACATTCCCGGCTTTTTTGTTGTCAGCAACCGTGCGCTTGGCAATATCCATGACTTACCCCACGTCAATGATGTGCTTGCGCGTTTTGCGGCGCTTCCGATCGCGCAACCCCTCCGACGTTTCAAACACTTCGTTCATTTCAAAACCATTACTCCGCATGCCTTCGGTAGTTTGAACCAACACTTTCAGAATCGAACCCCAAATTCGACGGACAACGTGCTGAAGCTGTAGGCTTCGATTTTGGGAAGCAGTATCAGCTTCGCTTGAATAAAAGCATTCTTCTGTATGCCAGTGCCGATAGTGACTACGCCTCCATACGTCAACCTTTTAGAGCTGATGCTTTCTGAATGAGCGCTCAAGTCAGTATAGACGAGCCTCATGCCAACCTCGGCATAGGGAGAAAAGAGCTTGGGGCAGAACGTGGGTTTCCCATCGACCATCTCGACGTCAATCGGATTGAAGAAGCCAAATCGAACGCTCGGACCAAACGAAATCAAGAGTGCCTTATTTGTATCACTGCCGACATCCTTGCGCAGATTAAGAACGCTGATCCTCGGCGCGAGCATAAAGCCTCTTTTGGCGAAAATCGGGCCGAAGCCAGGGGCGAAGCTGATGCCGCCTTGCCAACCTCCTGACAACGTCGGGAAGGCATCTGGTCATCTGCGGCATCCGCGACCAACCAGCAGAGCTTATGAACCGAGCTGAATTCCATCGCCACATTGGCGATGTGAACATCGTGCCGAGTCTGGCCGATGGGATTCGGCGGGCAAACGAGATTCTTGGTGAAGGTGGCTCACCTTCGCCCTATGAAGGAGTGTCGAGAATTCTATGATTGGACGATTGAGCACTGAGATTGGCCTACTTGCCACTCCGCTCATCACGAGCAATGCGTCGCTCCTACTCCACCGCCTGTTGCCGCTTGCTGAGCGGCTGCATGCGGTGCGGCCTGATTTCTGGCCGTTCTGTGAAGCCATCGATAAGGAAGGGCGACTAGTCTTTTTCCCCAAAGACGTGGATGCTGAATTCTCGCGGTTTGGACGGGCTAGGAAACTCGATGCCTGCTTGCGCTATGATGTCTCGCGCAAGACATTTCGCAGTATTGGGGTTGTTTCACCCATCCAGACGAGTGCCGAGACCGGCTTTTGCATTGAGTTGCTGCTCGGCGGAACCCTGGCAGTTACCATCTTCTCAGTCGTCGGAACAGGAACCTTGATGCTCACCCATTGGTCACTCGGCGATATACCGGATGCTGATGTGTTTCGAGCATAAGCGTCAGTGTGGCGACCTCAGTTCGGTTCGTGTACGTGTACGTCTTTGCGTGCGAATTGCCGTCGGTTACTGACGTGCGCCGATTAGCAGTGTCATAACCAAAGGATTCGACATCCCCTCGGGCATTAGTGGTCGATGTCATCCGTCCCGCGTCATCGAATACAGATGCCTTCGAGTGACCATTCTCATCGGTTGTTTCAACCAGATCACCTTCGGCGTCGTGACCTAGTGTAATTGTCGAAGAGTCGGGATGAGTCTGCGTCGTTGGACGCCCCCACGCATCGTAACTCGTTGACTCTGTATGTGAAAGTGGATCAGTGACGCTCGTTTGGTGATTGAGGGTGTCGAAAGTTAGGGATGTTACGTGGCCAAGCGGATCAGTAATCGTCGTTGGGTTGCCAAAGGCATCGTAACTCAATATCTTCGTGTTTCCTAAGGCATCCTTTGTGGTGAGAAGATCGCCGGTTGAGTCGAACGTGTTCGCTTTTGTCGCATGCCCCATCGGATCCGTAGCCGTGAGCCAGTTTCCACTCGAATCGTAGGTGTTCGTTGTCGTGTTCGACAACGCGTCCTGCGTAGTTAGCTTCTCGCTCAACGAGTTGTACGTGTAGGTGGTTACATGAGAGAGGGGGTCGGTAACGGTAAGCGGATTGCCCTTTGAATCGTACGATCGAAGCAATCATCAACGAGCCAGCTCTCGCCTCCGTTACCGCTGTAACTGAGTGCACGATCATCGCAATCACGAAGCGAGCATTTCTCGATGCGCTTCACACAGACGCGCAATTCTCATTCCTTGTTCTTCAGACAGTAACGGGGTTTGCTGTGCGGGCGTATCGGGCATTGGAAATGCAACTCTCACCAAGTTGGGCTCAGGTGGCAGTGCAAGTTTTGGCGGAACGCGCTCGCACAAGTGGAGAATCGGAACTTGGTATGAAGGTCGTTCGGATTCAAGTCACAAAGCTTTGTCCCCGGGTTTCGAGCCGACAATTGAACAAGTTCCTGAAGGAACTCCGTGCAGTTCGATTTGAATCTCGATCTGAAACGGATGGAACAATATCCTCAGTTAGGTTTCTGGATGGGGTTAGTAGGCGCTACTTGGTGAATCCTGGCGTCGAGCAACAGGCCCTCGTATTTGCAAAGGAGTGACAGCGAAAAGCACTGCCTTTTGCACCCTTGACGTAATGAAACTTCAACGTTGCCTTACCGCCTAGGACTGCAAGGTGAAACGATTCAATGGAATCGAAGTAATTCGCAAGGCCCTTTCCGCGTTGCAAGGATTCCCCGTTCACCCGTCCCTGGTTGTGAGTCAAGATCTCAAGTCAGAGAATTGATAAAGGATGGCTTCGCTGGGTTCGGTAGCATATCAATCTATCATTGGCCCATTTACCAAGGTTTGCTGAGCTAGCGGTACTCAACGATTCCTTCAGGACTATTCGCCAAGTCAGAGCAAATATGTCCGCCGCCACCCAAAGCCTATTTTGCGAGGGTCGGCTGGTGAGCTCCCCAGCATTGGCGCAACACCGTTTATATGTATCCGCCCACCTCGTCAAAGGGAAACACTTCAGCTGCCTCATGCAATTCCTACTCAGTAAAGAAATTCACACTGAAGAAAAGAGGGTCTATGGGGTTTTCCGTGGGTTGAGTTCAAGCTTTCCGAGGAAGAAGAGTATGGCAATTCTGAAGCTTTCAAACTGTCTAAAACCTCTTGCGACGGTCTTAACTTCTTGAATGGATGCATTGATCGACTC
>CAILEM010000022.1 GCA_903833215.1 uncultured Armatimonadota bacterium | reverse complement strand
CGTGGTGGTACCTGTGCAAGGATTGCTTGGCAATGAACCGCCCATGTCGGTTGCATAGTTTGCAAGTGTCGTGTCGTATGCGTTAGCCGTGATAGCCTTGCCCTGAACTGCTGTTGCGAGTGCTCGAGCGTTGGTGTTCGCTGCGCCCTGTCGGCTAGCGTTAACCGAGCTGAGGTAGGAAGGAAGAGCGATGGCAGTCAAGATGCCGAGAATGAGAACGACGACGAGAAGCTCGATGAGCGTGAAACCTTTGCGAGACTGGATGTTTTTCATTGTGTTATTCCTTGCATGTCGGGCAGTTCTTCCTGCCTCTTGGATATAGATTGCCCCACTTCAACTACCTACTCAAGTCGCAGTTAACGGGTCGTGCAGACCTGGTAGCGGTTTTGCGTGACATCGTTTGACTGCATGAGAAGTTTTTGGGGAGTGGCTACGGCATATTTGAAGGGTCCGATGATAAGATGATCTATCTTGAAGCGCTACCTCCTTCCCCTCGCCGCCATCAGCTTGCTTGCCGCAGGTTGCGGCAAAGGCGGATTCTCTCAGCGGTCCGTTGCCGGCAAATCTGGGGTCTTTCGATATGCGATCCACACTGCACCAACAACCTTCGACCCCGGAAAGGTTCAGGATGTCGATACCAGTGACCTGATCACCAATATCTACGAGGGGCTGGTCGCTTACGGTGCGAAGAATACGATCGAACCAAGAATTGCGGAAAGCTATTCCTCACCCGACAACGGTAAAACTTGGGTCTTCAAAATTCGACACGGCGTGAAATTTCACAACGGTCGTGAAGTAACCGCCGCCGATTTCATGTGGACCCTTGACCGCAACTGCTCCAAGGAGGTCGCATCTTCTACCGCACGCGACTATCTCAGCGATATCGCTGGCGTAGAAGACCGATTTAGCGGAAAGACACCCCATATCGCTGGAGTGACGGTTGTAGATCCGAACACACTCAAGATTGTGCTCGACCAACCCCGTCCCTATTTCCTGGGCAAGATGACTTACCCATGTGCCTTTGTTCTGTGCAAGGAGGCAGTAGTTGAAGGAGCCATAGATCGAACATCTCAAGCAGTTGGGGCTGGCCCATTCAAGATCGAGTCTTACTTGCCTCAGCAGCAGGTAAACCTCGTCGCCAACAAAGACTATTATGGGGGAGCCCCCACGATTGACCGAATCGAGCGCCCGATCATCAAAGATGCTTCCACTCGCCTGATTAAGTTCAAATCGGGTGATTTGGATTTGCTGCTTCTTGATCGAAAAGACGTCTATGGAGTCGAACACGATACGGCCCTAAAGCCACAACTCCAATATCAGCCTCGCCCAGCCGTGTATTACATCGGCCTGAACCAGCACGAGTTCCCTCCGTTCAAGAATCAAAAAGTCCGGCGTGCAATCGCCATGGCGATCAATCGAAACCGAATCGCCACCGAATTACTCGGCGGGATGCCAGAAGCGCACGGCCTTGTTTCGCCCGGCGTGATGGGCTACCGCGAAGACTATAAGGGGTTACCGTACGATCCCAAAGCCGCCAAAGCTGAATTAGCTGCGGCTGGCTACCCGGACGGCAAGGGTTTCCCTGCCGTCGAACTGGCATACCGTGAGGGTGCCGGTGACTCCCAAATCTGCTGTGAGGCCATCCAGGAGTCACTTAAGCAGACTCTCGGGATCACCGTCAATGTCCGAACCATGGAGTGGGGACAGATGCTCGATGCCCGGAACAAGAATAAGCTCCAGCTCTATTTCTTGTCGTGGTATGCCGACTATCTCGACCCGCAGAACTTCTTGAGTTTCCTCTTTTGCAGCGACGCCAAGCTAAACCACGACGGCTACGCGAATTCTGAATTCGACGCTTTATGTAAGAAGGCCGACACGATCATCGATGAATCGACACGCCTACCCCTTTACAATCGAGCCGAGGACATCGCGATCCAAGACGGCGCGCGCATCCCCGTCTATTATCAAAGAGACCCCATCCTGATCAGCACGCGAGTGACCGGAGTGCGCAGCAACCTGTTTGGACAGTTGCCGAATACCACCGTTAAGGTGAATTAACCGTAGGCGCGAGGCGTGCCTTAATGTCTAGCAGATTTGGCAGTTCCGTAGCCGCGGCATGGTTTGTGGCCGTACACCCAGCTCGCGGCTTGAACCCATTTTGGGTCTTGGCGAACGGCCCGAACGCCGGCACAAGTCATCCGGCGGCTACGTCGGCTGTTGAAATACCAAAACTGTTTGACATTAAGGCACGCCTTGCCGCTACACGGAGATGAACGCTCGATCTGAGCTATATTCCCTCTATGCTTCGGCTTGCGATCTACCCGGGTTCGTTTGACCCTCCCACGCTTGGACATATCGATGTCGTCGAACGGGCATCCCGCCTTTTTGACGAATTAGTCGTCGCGGTTGGCGTCAACTCCTCCAAAAACCCGTTTCTCACCGTAGAACAAAGAATCGAAGCACTCCAAGCCTGCACAAAGCATTTGCCAAACGTGCGTGTTGACCAGTTCAAGGGTCTCCTCGTGAATTACACATTGGAGCAAGGAGCACGCGCCATCGTCCGGGGGCTTCGTGCCACCGCTGACTTTGAGTACGAGTTCCAGATGGCGATGGTCAACCGACGGCTGTGCGACGAAGTCGAAACAGTTTTCCTGATGACGAAGTGGGAACACAGCTACTTAAGCAGTTCCATCGTTCGTGAAGTCGCAATGCTCGGGGGGGATTACTCAGAGATGGTTAATCCTGAAGTTGCTCCAATTATCGCCAGCGTCATCGCGTCAAGATCCTGATACCGAACTCTGAATGGCCAAAGCTTCGCTGCCCGAAAATATCCAAGATAAGCTCAAACTGCTTCCCGCTCAACCTGGATGCTACATCTACCGAGGCGAGAAGGAGGATGTGCTGTATGTGGGCAAGGCGATCTCCCTCAAGAATCGGGTCCGCAGCTACTTTCAGGAATCCACACGCCACGGCGCTCGCATCGCGCGGATGGTGTCGAAGGTACGTGACATCGAATGGATCGTTGTCGATTCCGAGTTGGAAGCTCTCGTTCTTGAATGTAATCTCATCAAGCAGCATCGGCCCCCGTTCAATGTTCGACTGCGTGACGACAAAAGCTATCCTTACATTACGATCACGAACGAGAAGTTTCCGCGTGTGCTGTTCACCCGAAAGCTTCGCAAAGACGGCTCGAAATACTTCGGCCCCTACACAAGCGCATTCAACGTGCGCGATTCCCTTCAGCTTCTCCATAAGGTCTTCCCCCTCATTCCCTGCGGAAAGAGTTGGAGTGGCCAGCCGGAACAACGACCCTGCCTTTATTTTCACCTCGGACGCTGCCTAGCCCCGTGCGCGGGCCTCAGCGATCGTGCCGAATACCAACGGGTGATTGACAAGGTGGAGCGTTTCCTTAATGGCAAAGAAGAATCCATCGTCGAGGATCTGAAGACCGAAATGGCAGCTGCCGTCGAAGAGCTTGAATTTGAGAAGGCGGCCAAAATTCGAGATCAAATCCTCGCGATCGAAAGCGTGCTCCAACGGCAGAAGGTGCTTTCAAGCGAACAGATCGACCAAGACGTCATCGCCGTCGTCAAGGATGAACGGGGCTCGGCCGTCCAGATGCTGTACATCCGCAGTGGGAAGCTCATTGGCCAGAGGCAGTACATGCTTGATGGCGCCTCCGAAGCCTCTCCTTCCGAAGCCGTCACCGAGTTCGTCAAGCAGTACTACAGTGACTCACCTGATATTCCGCGGGAGATCTTGCTGCCGGTCGAAATTGAGGAGCGCAACATTATCCAGTCGTGGCTTCGGCAGCGTCGAGGCAGCGCGGTGACGCTCGAGGTCCCCCAGCAGGGCGAGAAATCGCGCCTCGTCGATATGGCCGCTTCCAACGCAGAGCAGGCCCTCAATCAGTTCTCAACGGAGATGGCACAGAAGGAGCAATGGGCGGAAGACGCTATGACGCAGCTTCAAGACGCCGTCCAGTTAGAGAGTCCGCCACTACGAGTTGAAGGCTACGACATCTCGAACATGCAAGGAACCGCCCCGGTAGGGTCCATGGTTGTTTGCGAAAATGGTGCGGCAGCTAAGTCCGAATACCGCCGATTCAAGGTGAGATACCACCCAGAGAGCCCCAACGACTTTGCCATGATGCACGAGGTTATCACGCGCAGACTTCGAGCATACGTTGAGGGAGATGAGAAGTTTCAGAAGCTGCCCGACCTCATCATGATCGACGGCGGTAAGGGTCAGTTGGGAGCCGCACTTAAGGCTCGCGACGAACTCGGACTAACCGTTCCGATGCTCGGGTTGGCCAAGCGCCACGAGCTTCTATATGTGCCGATCGAACCACCCGTCGCCCTTGACGGAAACGTATCCGCCCGAGAGTTTTCGCTCCCCAAGAGCGACGTTGTTGGTGCCAAAACCCCGAAAGACCCCGGCTACTCTTATGAGAAGCCAGCATTGCGGGAATACACCTTTCGAGAGATCGAACTCCCCCTCAATTCCCCTGGGTTGATGCTTCTGCGGAAACTGCGCGACGAAGCCCACCGATTCGCCCTAACCTTCCACCGGAAGATCCGTGACAAGCGGATCAGCGGATCCGCTCTCGAAGAAATCCCCGGCGTCGGCCCCCGCCGCAAGCGATTGCTTCTTCGAACATTCGGCAGCCTTGAGGGTGTCCGACGTGCAACTGCGGAAGAAATCGCCGCTGTCCCGACCATGACCAAAACCCTCGCCGAGAAAGTGCGAGAGTATTTGGCAGAGACCTAGGGATTCATTAACTTGCGCCTTCTCTATCCGGTTTGGCAAAGCCAATCCTCTCCAAGAAGCGAAGGCATGGGGCCGCGAGGTCCCTTGCCTGGTAAATTGGCGCAAAATGCCGTCCTTCCCCAACGGGGATGCGTCCGGAAACGGCGGAAACCATCAAATCCGAGGAGAGCCGCGCCCTTGGCGAACCGGACATCGCCAAATTCGCAGAATCGAATTGCCCCGGGTTCTTACGGCGCTTTTCTGATTTGATATCCCTTTCCCTGCACCTTGCGTGCAGCTTGGATCATTTCCGGATAAGGGGTATCGGTCACCGACACCAAACCGATGTTGTAATTCTCTCCATCCCACGAGCGACCGGTAAGGGGCTCATCGACGTATTGAAACCAATGGCAGCCCACGAAACTTGGGTTTGTTAACACACTCTTGACGTAATCCTCGTACATCGCAGCGCGTGCGGCTTGATTGGCAGTAGAAACCAACCCTGGGTGAAACATTCCACGGTCGAGTGCCCCGAAGTGGAACTCCCCGATGATGCACGGCTTATTGAACGCGGCCACTCTTACCCACTGCTTTGGATCGAGACGCGGTGCATAGATGTTGTAGCTCATCACGTCGCACACCTCGGCGGACGCTTCCTCAACCTCTGGGCCGTACCATGCGAAGCGACAGCCGAGATAGAGGTGGTTCGGATCAAGCCGCTTGAGTTCATCTCGGATCGTGGCGAAGTACTTTAACGCGAGTCGTTTGACGAAGATAGAACAATCAGCGCGCTGCCCCTCTGACAACTGCTTCAAAGTCATCGGTTCCTGCAAGACTTCCCAGCCCTTGAAGGTGGTGCCCCAGGCGGCGTTAAGGCGATCGATGCTCACGTACTTTGTCGTTAGTTGCTGAAAAAATGCCGCCTTGCCCGGTGACTTCGCATCGGCTTTCAAAGCACCAATCGCTAGGCCGTAGCGGCCATCAGGACCGCCACCTGCCCAACTCAACTCGTTATCGATAAAGTAACCCAAGCACCATGGATCGTCTTTGACCTTTGCCGCCAAGCCGCTCACACTGTCCGCCACGTCTTTGGCAAACTGCGGATCGAAAGGATCGTGCATGGTCGACCAGTAATCACTGCCGCTGCTTAATCGAGCATGAGGCCCGCCGATCCCACCCGTCGCAACGTATGGGACCTTTCCATTCCGATAGAAACCATCGTCGGACCAATTTCCGACGGTATTGAAACCCCACGAAGTCAATCGCTCAAGACTTCTTTGTCGCCACGCCGCAAGATAATCCGTGCCATATTTTCGGTACAAGTTAGCACCATAAAAATTAAACACATCCCCTGAGGTAACCGGGCCCGAATGCATTCCGCTGGTTGGATATCGAAACTTTGCGAGTGGGTCTGGTGACTTCGGAAAGGCTGTAAACATGTCCTCACGTCCGGTGATGAACGTCGACTCGTCGGGGACCATCGTATCGACGCCAAATGAGAAGAACAGGCGACCATCGGGGTCGACAAACCACCACTTGCCACCGACCTTTTCTGTCCGGAAGAATCCCGTCGCCTTGAGTCTTGGCCCAACGAGATCTCCGCCAAATCGATCTCGATCCTCAAAACCAGAATTCTTTCGTAGAGAGGCGACCTCCGCCTGGCGTTGCTCACCAAAATCACCCGATGAGTGAACTTTTCCCGGCCAATTGGCATTGGTGTATTGGCCAAACGCATCGACGATTCCCGTAAGCGAGGCACCCGCTCCTCCCACCGTCTTGACGTTCGTCAGATTCAAGCGGATATCTTCACTTGGGTTGTGAAGAAAGAATTGGAGGGCCACGATGTGTTTGAGTGAGAACTCAGCACCTCCACCCGCGGAGGCATTGATACCACCTGGGACAGGAGGCAAACCCCGCATTCCTACCGCCATCGGATCGGGGCCGAATACGATAACGATATGTTCATTCTTACCCGCAGGAACATCAACATTTCCTGTTCTCGAGTGGTTGTAGCCGTCAGCGGCAAGGTCGTCGTCAAACCTCACTCCCAAATTGACAGCCGACTTGCCCAAGTTGGTCGCATCGAATTCCAAAGCTCGCGCGTTACTCCAATCCCAAGGCGACGTTGGAGCAAACCCCACATTCGGCCACTCATTCGGGTGATAGACCACCGAAATCCCGTTTGAGATAGACGTGATCGTCACGTTATTGGGGTGTAACTCAAAGCCAGTCAGCGCCGATTGAGCATGGAGAAAGATAAGCGAACAAAGGATAATCACCAGCGACCTCTAGGTTGAACTTAGCATCTTTTTGGCGAACAATCACCCCAAACGCGAAAAAGGTTCTGTCCCCAAAGCCCAGGCTTGATCCGTGACGGATCTACCCTGAGTTACGAGCCCGATCCACGGCTACCCGTGTGTGTAGAGTGATCATCCCGAACGCTCAAAGTGTTCAATCCCCAAAACCCAGGGTTGAGCCGGCGACGGATCTACACTGGGTTTCGAGCCCGAAGCGTTGTCTACGCTGAAGGTCTTGCGTCCGGAAACTGTCGTAAAGAACCGAATTCGATTTCACTGTACGAACCCCTGCAAATCTCCTTCACGCAGGCGGTATTCGCGGTACCGGTGACGAAACCCCTTCAGGGTTTGATGGGATGCAACCACAAATAACCCAGCGTACGCCCCTGGTGGGGCTTAACACTGGGCTTTGGGGATTGAACGCCTGCAGCGTTCAGACTGCGCCAATCCGAACGGCTCAAATTGCGCTCATGGGCGACCTACTTGATACCGCTCATGACGATGCCCTTCACGAAGTATCTCTGGCCGAGCAGGAACATCACGATGAGGGGGATCATGACGAGAACAGATCCCGCCATCAGCAACTCCCACCGCTCTTGGTTCAACGCCCGATAGGTGTTCAAACCGAGTTCCAAGGTCTGCTTCTCAGGCGAGCTTAGGTAAATCAGCGGACCCATAAAGTCCTTCCAGGTGTACACAAAGCAGAAGATGCCGATGGTGGCCAACGCGGCGCCCGAGTTCGGCATCACGATTCGCCAGAAAATCGTTCGATGGGTCGCACCATCGATAAAGGCGGCTTCGTCGAGCTCACGGGGAATACCCATCATGAACTGCCGCATCAAGAAGATATTGAACGCTCCACCGCCAAACCATGCCGGAACGATGAGCGGGTTAAACGTATCCACCCAGTGCAGATACTTGTACATGATGAAGGTCGGGATCATCAAAACAAGGCCAGGCAGCATCATCGTACTGAGCAGCAGCACAAACAGGCGATCTCGACCCCGAAATCTTAAGCGCGCGAACGGGTAGGCGACCAAGCTTGAAGAAACCACCACACCCATCGTGGTCAGCGTCGCGATAATCGCTGAGTTTCGGAAGAATAGGAAGAACGGGGCGTTGGGGTTGCTCAGCACCAACTGGAAATTCTCCCAAGTTAGGTGTTCAGGCCAGGACCACACCGAGGTTGCCGCTATCTCGTGGGGAGTCTTGAGCGACATGACGATCATCATGTACAGCGGCAACATGAATGTCACCGAGCCGACGAGAAGCACGCACCACAGAATAAACCGCGCGACCGCCGTCGCCTTCTCGGCTCGCTTGGCCGCGATTCGGTACTTCTCGTAGTCAACACCTCGAGCGAGGGCTGCTTCGTCAGTAATTGGTTTTGTTGGCATCTTCGCTTACTTCCCCTCTCGCTTAACCGTGGTCATCATTTCGCGTCCGCCTCGTAATACACCCACTTACTGGCCTTAAATTGGACCAGGGTGATGATCATAATGATTCCAAACAAGACCCACGCTCCCGCCGACGCGTATCCCATGCGGAGCGACTCAAAGGCGTTTTGGTACAGCTTGTACATGTAGAAGCGGGTGCTGTCGTTAGGACCGCCCTGCGTCATGACGAACGACTGTGTGAAGACCTGGAAGCTACCAATGAACCCAGTGACCAGTGAGAAGAACAGAGTCGGCGTGAGCAATGGCAACGTGATGGCCTTGAACTTGC
Source organism: uncultured Armatimonadota bacterium (assembly GCA_903833215.1). GTDB lineage: Bacteria > Armatimonadota > Fimbriimonadia > Fimbriimonadales > Fimbriimonadaceae > Fimbriimonas. The sequence continues at coordinate 4,651 of CAILEM010000022.1, read as the reverse complement.
CAAGCATGCCAGCTCCGTCAAGAGTTGCGGCCTCGTAGTAGTGCTGAGGAATATTCTGGAGTCCCGCGATCATGATGATCATGCCGCCTCCGGCAAACCACAAGGACATGATGATCATTCCTGGCAACGCAAACTTCTCGCTGCCCATCCAGTCTAGGTGCTTGCCCGGGGTGCCCGCGATCTGACTCAGTTGGTCACCAAGCCAACTTCCGTGCTTCCCATAGATGAGTGCGTTGAGAAGGCCGTCCTCAGGATTGAAGATCTTGCGCCAAATCAGGGACGAGGCGACAAGGCTTGCGAGCGATGGAATGTAGTAGATCGCTCGGAAGAGCGGAATACCCTTGATCTTCTGGTTGAGGAGGAGAGCCAACATTAACGCCGTCATGATTCCGAGTGGAACCGAGAACACCGTGTAGATCAGCGTCACCATCATCGTCTTCCAGAAAAGTGGATCGACGACACCAGCCTCCACGTAGTTTTGAGCACCACGCCACTTGGCCGGACTGATAATGTCCCAGTCGGCGAAACTCATTAGCAACGAAAGGATCATCGGGCCGAGCGTGAACACCGCCATGCCGATCAACCAGGGCGAAAGGAACCAGTAGGCTGCCTTGCTCTCCGTCTTCTCTCTCGAGGTGTACTTGACTCCGCGTTCGGGCCAGTACGTCCATAGCAAGATCGACGCCACAACGAACAAGCCAGCGATGATGCCGTAGGTCCAGTTGTATGGCGACAGATGCTCGTCCACCAACATCGCGTCAAGCCGAATCTGCCCATTCTTCTGAGCTTCTTTAAGAACGGGTTCGGCTTTGGATTGGCCACTCCAGACCAGATCCAGTCCTGAGCTCAATCGCTCGTTTACGCTTGGCCAATAGTAGGCGACCGTACCAAATCGAACGAACGGTACGGCTTGGTCTGTAGCGAGAATGTTGTGTGGATACTCTTGCTCTTTCGGCGTCGTCGGTCCTGGAGCCCATACGCCAGGGGTCAGCGCCAAGGCTTTGATTGCAGGCTGAGCAATGCCAGCTTTGGCCATGGCCGTCATTCCGACCGGCCCCGCCATGTATTTGGTCAAGCGCCAGGCTTCTTCAGGGTGAGGCGTACCTTTGAAGATGCAGTATCCCGAGCCACCAGTGGGTGCAGCTCGTGATCCGTCCGCGTACGCGGGGAACAACGTAATGTCCCAATCGAAGAACCCTTCCTTTCCAGGAACGAGGTCCTTTCGCATCTGAGGCACCATCCAGATGCCGTTCTGATACATCGCAATCTTCTGCTGAACGAAGAGCTGCTGCGAAGTCGCCATCAACACGCCGCTGGTCTCGGTTGAGTTCGGCATGAAGTGGAGGGTATTCATGAAGTCGGCGGCGTACTGATAAGCCCGAATCGTCTTCTCTTGGGCATTCACGACCTTCGTCGGATGCTCATCGTTATCCGCGTAGTCGCCGCCACTTGAGTAAGTGAGGGTTCGCGCAAGGAGTTCGGGGTAGTCGGAAGAGAATCCCCATCGAACAATCTTGCCCGCAGCATCCTTCTTCACCAGTTGCTGGCAAACCCAACCAAAATCCTTCTCGCGGAGTTCGGGACGAACCTTGAAATCCCAAGTCCAGGTGCCGTCGGGATAAGGAATTCCCGCCGCCTTGAAGACGGCCTTGTTATAGTAAATCAGTCCGATGGGGGCGATGTCGCGCGGAAGAACGAAAAGCTGTCCCTTGTAGGTGTGGGTGTCCACGATCGGCTTGTAGTACGCCTTGATGTCGAAGCCAGGCGTTGCCTTCATGAACGGATCCAGGGGAAGCAACGCACCCTTGGCTGCCAAAGCTTGAAAGTGACCGGGATCCATCATGGCGACGTCAGGCGGCACGTTTGCCGCGTAGAGCGTCAGCATCTTTTGGTGGTAGCCGTTATAGTCTGGAATCGGCTCAAGCTTGACCTTGATATCCGGATTCTCTTTCTCAAATTGGCGCAAAACGCCTTGAATGACTTTGAGCGAGATATCCCCGTCCCAAACTGTGAACTGCAGTACGACTGGTTCTTTGGCGCTGGCCACGGCAACACACAGCAGTGCTGCCAAAACCAAGCTCAAACGACCAGCAGCCTTGCTGATTGACCTGTATATCAAATTCATCTTCGAACCGCGATGCCACTCCCAGTCGTTATTTGACCAGGTTAAATTGTTTACGAAGCCCCTTAAACGCGAGCTTTTTCGCGTGGAAGCGGCTGGGCGGGCGCATCGGCACGATAGACCTCTTGCTTGCCCTTTTCGATGGAAGTCATGACCTTTCCAACCACCCCTTCAAGCTGCGACAAGACATCGTATGCGTACTTCTCCGCACCTCTACGCATGTTTACCGCATCTCGGTCGGCTGCATTGCGGATCTCTTCGCTCTGCGCCTTGCTCAGCTTCAAAATTTCGCTTTCCGAGACCATTTTCTCTTGCTGAAGCTTGCCTTGCTCCACAATTCGGTCTCCCTCGCGTCGTGCCTCAACAAGCACTCGCTCGGCTTCTTTCTTAGCACTTTCCAGCGTCATGGTGGCGTCTTCCTTGGCCGTATCGATGAGGCGCTCTGACTCGCGGACATTGTTTACCGCAGTCTTCAGTTCCTGAGGCAAAGAGGCGCGAATCTTCGCGATCTGCATGCTGATCTCATCACGGTCAAGACCCCAGGTAATAGGTCCAAACGCAGGGGTGCGGTCGATGAGAAGAGATAGGTCGTCAAGTAAGCGAAGGATGTCCATGGAAGTACCAGTGGCGGGACAGAGTTATTGTGACACGGCCCCGAGAAAATTCACAGAGGGTTTCTTTTCAATAACTCCACATTTGGACCTCAGTACGCACGATTTTCTCAAGTTGCACCGGACGGCAAGTTCGAGGAAAGGAAACGGCAATCCCGTGAGTAACGAACACGCAGAAGGAACACCACCTACCCCGTAGGCGGCGGTGATCGTACCGACGTAGCAGCCGAATGAACGTAATCGAGAATCTGAACCTTGTACCAGCCCCGTAGACGCGTCTCCGTGGCGTCGTAGCGGCAGTACAGTCAGATATTGCGTTCACAGCACGCAAATCATCCTCAGTCGTTCCGGACGTCGGTACGATCACCGCCGACTACGGGTCTGGTTGGTGTTTCGCCTTCATGTTGCCGTCACCGCGTCAAGAGATCGTTAGTGCGAGTTTGGCGGACGCCAATCGGCGACACACGATTACGCGACGGTTCGGGACGTCGGGGGGGGGGAGGCGGAATCGCGGAACAAAGAAGGGACTACAGATACTGCCGACTAACTTGCTCGTGCTCCACCACATAGGCGAGCACTTCTTCGACAGTAGGGACCTCGGTCGTCGCACCGAATGATCGACACTTGAGACACCCCGCCGCCGACGCAAACTGGAGGCACTTCGACGCCTCCCAGCCTTGATCCAACCCAAACAGCATCCCGGCTCGAAACATATCACCCGCCCCGGTGGTGTCCACGACATCCTGCATCGGATAGGGGGGATACGCCCGAGCTGGCATCGCTGGCGACCCAGCCACAAATCCGTTCGGACCATCGCTGAGAATCGTGAAGCAGCCGTACTTGGCGATCCACGCCTTCACCCACTGCACGTTCTTTTGGGTGTTGTTTCGGAACCCAGCCCAGTCGGTACTGCTCTGCCAAAATGAGCCAGGCGCAATCGGCTCATCGTCGCGGGTGAAATCCATCAGGTAGCAATGCATCCCCGCTTCCATCGCTGCCTTGGCCGCGGCACGAGCAGGCTTATCCATATTCGGCTCAGCCGTAAACCACTCGCCTTTCTTAAACGGGAGTTGGGATAGCGCAAATTCGGGATGCATTCCAGCGAAGCCACGTCCAAACATCGTCCTCTCACCATCGGGTGTCACATAGATATCGCAGACCGGGGTTGGGTCAACCGCTTCATCCGAACGCGAGTGCTGAATCGGCAAAAGGGATCCCAGCAGTCCTTTGTCGGCGAGCAGTTCCTGGAGCAAATCCGCGTCCGGCCCAAGGCCGAGCCCATTTCCGGCAAGGACCACACCTCTTCCCCACTTCACGAGGGCGTTTGCAGTGTTTGCCGCCTCACCGCCGAGCATGAGCGCTTCATCCTCAACCTCAGCGTAGCCACCCAAAGAAGGCAGCCGGGGAACCCGACGAAGTCGGTCCAAACAGATCGTTCCGAAGACGAAAATCAAAACGGCTAAGCATACCGCCCTGCAGAAAAATGCACGAACGATTAACAAATCAAACCCCGAACTCAATGGAGCCTTGGCCCACCGATTTCCTCTCCCGCGTCCATTAAGGGGGAAATCCGGTCACAAATTGCGTCACGACGCCGTCGTGCCCCCACAACTCCGAACATACGATCAACTCCAGAAACTCTCGATTTCAAGGGAGCACTGCGCCCCTGATGGCCTCTACCGCGTCCGAGCGGGGGAGGCTCTGGAGGGGGAAATCCGGTCCGTGAAAACGCGTCGAGACGGAGTCGAGACTCCACAAATCCGAACCTACGATCAAAGCCGCAAACTCTCGATTTCAAGGGAGCACCGCGCCCCTGATGGCCTCCCCCGCTTTGGGAGCTGTAAAAGAATGGTTTCTTAACGCATTGAATTTGCGTTTTCTTCCTGTTCTGGTCGCTTCTTGCGGCCTGTGTAATTCG
>CAILEM010000021.1 GCA_903833215.1 uncultured Armatimonadota bacterium | reverse complement strand
TACGGAGAAGCTATCAATGCCCTTATTCAAGAAATCAAAACCGTCGCTAGAGGATTTAGAAAGTTTCACAACTTCAGAATTGCCATTCTGTTCTTTCTTGGAAAACTCGAACTCCACCCACACAAAACCTCATAGAGCCGACATTGGAGGGGATGCGTTGCATTATAGTGCAGAAATGCATCAAAGCCTTCGGACATTGTGACTTCGTTCTCAACTAAGCCAAAATATTTATCAGGTACTTCTTGATGGACTTGAACTAAATTCTATATTTTAGCGAGGAATTTCCTATTCTTCACTACCCATTTACATTACTTATTAGACTTTTTATTTTAAAAGTTACCACCTTTGGAATTAGGAATACGGAACAGCCCTAGTGGGCAGTCCCTTTTTGCGTCCTTTATTAGGCAAGCAAAGTCACAATGAAAGATGGAATTGAAATTCCAGAATGTGCCTTAGCATTGCCAACGGACGGCGTGCGAATTGGCAATCAAAATCCATATCTCTGAAATTGGAATGGTGGACGACGTCAAATTTAGTGTTTGAATTCCATGGAATGCAGTATTTGGTCGACGAGCTTTGGGTCCTGATACGCTTGCGGTCCCACAACTAATCCCATCACCAGCTTCGAGCCGTGAGGAAAGACGATGATCTTCCCTGTCGCGATATTGTTCACCTTGAATTCCGCAGTCAGCGCTGGGTCCTTGCCGACAACATCATCCTTTTGCTTCGTTTTTGTTGCCTTCAAGCTCGCCAAAGCTTCGTCGATCAGTTGCGCTTCGGCATCAAACCACTGCTGTGGGGTGCCCGCGCGGGCAATCTCTGGAGGCATGTCCGCACAAGAGATCGTAATCATTCGGAAGCAGTACTCCGAATCGAAGTTGTGAAGAACAAGCTTGGTTGCTTTGCGCTGAAACATCGTGTCACGCGGCCGAGGCGATTGTGGCATCAGTACCGAGACTCCGGTCGCGCCCAACTCATATCGAGAGAGTTCGGGCCCGATCACCGTCGCCGTACCACCCGGTGGCAAGCGCAAGGAATCCAAATATCGATCAATATCAGGGGAGCGCCCATCCGACGCAAAGTACGTCCCACTAGTCGTCACGAGGGTGGCTCCGACTCGATAGATCCGGGCCGCCACGACGATGTTCGATTCACTACGCACCGTAATCGCGATGCCATGCCAACCCTGCTCCAGCAGGTCTTTCTCACCAATGATCGTGGATTTCCCCTTGGGGAGGAACCCAGCAGCACTTCCGGTCAAGAGATCGCCCGTCGTAACTTTTTCGGGTTGCTTAATGGTGCTGATGCCAGCCAAATAGACGCTACGTGCCCTTCTCATCACCCAAGTGTCGAGCTTTGTCATCGTCGGATCTTGGATGTCCTTCGAACTCTTTTCAAGTACAGCTGGAGCGGACACGCTAATCCCCTTGCTAAGGATTTGCTCGGTCCATTGCTGGGGAACGACCTCTGCCTGAACCGATCGCAGAAATTGGTCCTGAACCTTGAGATCCTCGTAGACGGTGGGGGACATCACGCTGGAAACGATGAACTGATTTCCCAACTTATAGGCGACCATGACCCCAGCTTTAGCTCCCGCCAAGGAGTACTCAGTTCTCAGTGCCTTTTCTTTGCCACTGGAAACCTCCGTTCGCTTGACGACCTTTGCTTTAAGCTTCTTTATCACGGCGTCGCTGATTGCGAGCCTTGTTGCTTCGTCTTGTGACTCCTTTTTGGAAAGGTCCACGATCATGACCGAAAACGTGCGTGAGGCATAGCTGGAGGTGAACGCCGTGACTTTGACCTCGGCACCAGCCAAAGTCAAAGTGTCGGTTCCCTCTTCACCTCCTCCTGGCAGGAGGGCGCTGAGTTGCGTGTTTCCAAGAGGGAGCCGCGTCAACAAGGCCCCGGCCACCTTCTGAAACCCGTCCTTAGGGAACTTCAGAGAGTCCAAGAAATTATCGACAGCAGCCGGCCGCGGCATTGAAGTCTGGTAGGCACAGTTTAACGAAATGAGGATGTCTCCGAAGCGATAGTAGCGCGATACAAGTGTTGATCCGTCCCCATGGCGGCCCGTCAGTGCCAAACCTGGCCACCCTTGAAGTAGAAGGTCCTTCTCACCGGTAATGACGACACTTGGGTCTTCTGTATCAACCGAAATAGATCCAGAAAAGAGAGATCCTGTCGGGGCCTCCGTAAGATCCTTGAGTTCAGTAATGCTGACGACGAACGTGACTTTCCCGCTCTCACCGATGTACGTTTCCTGCGAAGCGACACCAGGGTCATCAACCTTTTGCACGGTCTTCGCGAGTGGTACGGGTGCAGATACCTCAATGCCCGCCTTCAGTTTTTGGGCTGCCCATCCAAGCGGCTTTTGCACGGCAACTTGCCCGAAGAGAAGAAGCGAAAGTAGGGTGATCATGAGGCGTGTTCGGACCGGGTGCGCAAAGTCTACAACAGCCTCGCACCCTAACCCAATTGCTTAGTCTTCGCGCGTCGGCAGATTAATGTCATCCATAAGGATGACGTGAATCTGCCGACTTGCCTCACACCCTGTCACGATCTAAGATCTCTTCAGGTGGGCGCACCGTTTGGAAGACTCGAGGAAGGGGATCATGCCAGGCGGAACCAACTGCTAAATACGGTTTTCTCTGTAACCGACAAGGAGACCTCCGGGGAACCTCCGGGGTGGGAGTGGCAAGACCCGGCTCCCGGTAAGGTTCGGATCTCATCATCCGGAGCCTAAGAGAATGCGCTCCCCAACCTTTTCGCTACTCACGTAGCCCAAGGTTGGGTCTTGCTCGTCACCGTCAATCCCGAATCGGCGGATTCATTCATTAGGATGGACAGGTAATGATCTTGGCACGCCTCCTCAAGCGGATAGATTTGAGGACCGCCCTGAACAAACTCGGCCATACCTTGCAGACATCCAGCGATAGCAATTTCGTCGTCCATGAGCCGAGCGAATGGGAAGGGGTTGCGATACAGCCACTGCTCGCCACCGATTATCCCAGAGTGGAAATGTCCATCAAGATTTCCCGTCTGCCCCATATCGATGCGCTTCAGTTGAAAGTCGATAGGTGTGTCGAAAGACTGGAGATAGCGCACCCGATCCCCGTTGATTTCGCCTTTCGGTCCTCGCACCAGCACACGATGAGATCGAATATACGAGTGATACATCGATCCAACAAAGTCAAACACGCCTGAGCGGTCGCCGAAATCCAGATGTGCGACAAGCTGCTGCTGCTTATCAAGACGTTCTTCCTTAGGCGGGCGGCCGTTTCGATCGGGACCTCCCACGACGGTTTCGGAGAGCCATCTGGCTGAAATCACTGCGGACTCGAACTCAATCCCAAGGAGTCGCCGAAGCAAACTGATGCCGTGGTATCCGTGACAGACGGAAACCTGGGCCTGAAATACGTCCCCCAACTTGCCGGATCTAGCGACGGCAATCCGGGCCGCGTGCTCCGGTTGAAGGAAATACTGCTCGGCAACCTGGATCTTTGCGCCGGCCTTTACCAGGTCACACAACTCGACCATCTCCTCAACCGTCTTGGCGGGAGGTGTTTCAGAAAGGACGGGCATGTTTCTCGCCGCGAGTTCTTTCAAGAAGATCGGGTTGCTGTCCCAGGACAGGGACGTCACCACGAAGTCAGGACGATCGTCGATGACCTCGTCCAAAGAAGTAACCGTCTTGACGCCCCAGTCTTTCCGAAGCTCCTCGGCCCGCACTGCATTTCGCACCAGCATCGCGGGAATCTCGAACAGATCGGGAAGTTCTTTCGCAATTCGCAGGAAAAACTCCGATCGCCACCCGCCACCAACAATCGAGAACTTGGTCATGTGATCCCGATTATCTCATTCCTTGCGTTTCATGGCTGCAAGGTTTACTGTTTTCGTGCATCATTCTTCCGATGAAAGCGCTTCAGCTAGTGGAGTACGGCCGGTTTGAGTTAGTCGACCTTCCTGTCCCTGAAATTGGCAAACGAGATGTGTTGGTCCGGGTAAAGGCGTGCGGCATCTGTGGCAGTGACGTGCATGGGATGGATGGCAGTACTGGTCGACGCATTCCACCGATCGTGATGGGCCACGAATCCTCTGGCGAAGTCGCAGCAATTGGAGAGGAAGTTACGGGATGGGCAGTTGGAGATCGCGTAAATTTTGACCCAACCTTCTACTGCGGGGACTGTCCGTATTGCCTTCGTGGCGAAACCAATCTTTGCGACAACCGCCAAGTCCCAGGCGTTTCGTGCAATGAGTACCGGCGGGACGGCGCCTTCGCCGAGTACCTTGTCGTTCCCGCGCGAAACCTTTACAAACTGCCCGAGAACATGACGTTCGAGCAAGCAGCGATGGTCGAGCCGGTATCGGTAGCCCTCCACGGTGTGAAGCTGCTCAACATGAAACCAGGTGACCGGGTGGCCGTGGTTGGATGCGGCATGATCGGCTTCCTCATCGTTCAAGTTCTGAAGGCAAAGGGTGCCGGCGAAGTCATCGCTGTCGACATCGATCCGAAGAAACTTGAGTTGGCAAAAACAGTCGGAGCCGATCAAGGCTGCAAGTCTTCGGCAGGAATGGAACTCGACTGTGCCATCGAAGCGGTTGGAATCACGGCAACGGTAGACGTCGCGCTTCGTAGCGTTCGCAAAGGCGGCACCGTATCGCTGGTCGGAAACATGTCGCCCAAAGTCGACATCCCTCTCCAGATCCTCGTTCAGCGTGAGTTGTCGGTGTTCGGTTCGTGCGGATCGCAACTCGATTACCCAGAGAGTATCGACCTCATCGCCAACGGTGCCGTAAACCTCGAACCAATGATCAGCGCGCGAATCACACTCGATCAAACTAAAGAGTATTTCGACAGGCTGTACAAGCAAGAGGCGGGAATCATGAAGGTCATCGTATGTCCTTGAAAGAATTCGACCTTTCAGGTCGAACCGCGTTGGTGACAGGCTGCAGTAGGGGCCTTGGGCAGGTCTTCGCAAGAGCACTTGCCGAGGCGGGTGCCGACCTCATAGTTACGGCCCGGACTGCTGAGTCGCTGAGTGAATTCAAATCAGAAATCGAGCTACTAGGGCGTAATTGCGTGACTCTCCCCTGCGACGTGCGGGATAAGCAGTCCATTGACGACATGGTTGCCCAAGCGCTGGCTTCAGTCGACAAGATCGATATCCTCGTGAACAACGCTGGGTGTAACGTTCGAAAGCCCGCACTCGAAGTCACTTGGGATGACTGGAACCTGATCCTAGACACCAATTTGCGAGGAACGTTCTTCGTGTCTCAAGGCATCGCCAAGTCGATGATCGCGAACGGCTACGGCCGCATCGTGAACATCGGCTCGCTAACAAGCGTTTCTGGTTCTGCCGGGCTCGGCCCGTATGGTGCCAGTAGAGGTGGTGTGAAACAGCTCACGATGAGCCTCGCAGATGACTGGGGCAAATACGGGATCACCGTCAACTGTCTCGCCCCAGGCTGGTTCAAAACTGCCCAAAACGCGGTTATGTATGAAGATGCGGAGTGGCTTGAGTATCTGAGCGACCGAATTCCGCTCAAACGCCCAGGACACCCGAGCGACTTAACCGGCTCTGTAGTATTCCTGGCGTCGGAAGCCAGCGCCTACATTACCGGCCAAACCCTACTCATCGACGGCGGAATGTCCACCGGAGCAACGAGAGCGCTTCCCAAGAAGCGCTAGTGCTTCCGAATCTCGAGCATCGTGCTGACGCATTGCCGTGCCGTATCCAACGCATATGGCTGGGTCGGTTTCGACTCGGCCCACTCGCGAAAAACGGCTGCGATTCGATCCAGTCGCTGGCCGTTCATCACTCCAAGTGGGGCTTGTATGTTGCCGTTTAGGCTGAACCGACTTGGTTCGATGAACTCCATCCAAATCTCACCTTTGGTCCCAATAATCTTGAACGCCCGGTCGTCGCCCGTCTCGATGTACTTTCCGACCCTTAGGTTGAACTTGATTCCCGACGATGAAACCATCTCAACACCACCGTAGGTCTCGGAGGCATTGGGCGGAGCATCGGCGATGGTCCGTCGTTCGACAGAGACCACGGTTAGTGGCTCATTGATCACCGTGAACCACATCGCGAGATGGTGGTAGCCCATATCCCAAATGACACCTCCATGGGTCGCGTCCCACAACCATTCGCGACCTTTGAAACTGGAGGCTGGGCCCACTCCTTCGAGAAGGGTCGCTTCGACCGCGACGATGTCTCCAATCTGCTGAATGCCTTGGGTCCACTCGTCGGAGTCCGTTCGAATATCCAACCATGGTTCGAGGCACTTTGCAGTTGGGAACCCGAGCCATTTCATCAGCTGAGCTGACCACACATCCACATAGAAGTCCGAGCAATATAGTGCGGGATTGATCTTCACACTGTCTTCGATTCGCTGCATCGCTTCCGCCGTGGTGACAAGTGGTTTTTCGACGAACGTTGGCAATTTCAGTTCGGCAACTTCGCAGACATGATCTGCGTGAAAGCGGTTCGGGGTCAGGATCATGACTGCGTCAGGAGAGTGCTTTGCGACGAGTTCGCGTAATGCTCCCGGTTCGGGACCGTAGTCAGGGCGGTCGATCTTGACCACGACATCGAACGCCATGTCGATCCCCGGCGATACCATCCGGTAGAAGTCACCAACACCAATCACGGCGAGTCGAGGCTTTGTAGTCGTTTCCATGTCTGAGTCCGCTTTCAGGTTCTACCCGCTCGGGCTATGCAACCCGAGGGGGTTGTCTCGCGAACCTTAGTGGAGCCACTGGTAGCTGACAAACGCCACATGCGAACTGTCGGGCGACCAGGATGGGACATTGATCGTGCCCTGCCCCCCAAATAGCTTCGCTAGAATCGTTATCTTTCCGTCAGCAAGAGACATCAACCGAAGGCTGACGTCCTTGTTGGCGGGGTGCCCCGCTACCGATTTGTCATAGGTGAGATACACCATCCACTTTCCATTCGGCGAGATGTGAGCGAACCAGTTGTTAGCGTCGTCGGTCGTCACCTGCTCCAAGCCAGTCCCATCGGTTGCCATTCGCCAAATCTGCATCAAACCCGTTCGATCTGAATTGAAGTAGATCTGCTTGCCATCGGGAGAGTAGTCAGGCCCGTCATCGAGGTGAACCGCTGTTGTGAGGCGCGTTTCCGTTCCACCTTCAGCAGGGATCGTAAAGATGCCGAATTTGCCATCGCGCTGTCCGCAAAACGCGAGTGTCTTCCCATCGGGGGACCATCCGTGCCAGTACGACGGAAAGTTCTCAGTGATTCTCTTAGGGGTTCCCCCGCCAATGGGAAGCGTGTAAATAATCGACTGATTCGGTGCCTGAGACTGGTCGCTGATCACGATTTGGGTGCCATCAGGCGAGATTCCGTGGTCGTTATTGCAGCGAATGGCAAACCCGGTGTCGATCAACTCTGCGGATCCACCGGCTGCAGGAATTCGATAAAGTCGACCATCCCCGTTATAGATAAGGTGCTTGCCATCGGGGGTCCAATTGGGGGCCTCGATGTGGTGTGGCACCACGCTTACAACCGTACGGTCGGTCGACGCAATGGCAACCGTTTCGAGAGTGCTGTACAAAGTTGGACTCTCAGAATGAGGCGGCACTCCCAATTCAACATTCGAAAAGACAGCCGTTTCGACAAGATCCTTCTCGTGCGAGCAGACACCCAGCCCAACGTAGTAGTTGCCGCTGAGCGGGACTCTTACCGAGCCTCCCGCAGGCTGCAGCTTCCCGTCCGCGCCTGAGACAAACATCGTAATCGTCTCGCCATGTTTTTGGATCTGAACACGCTGGGGACCTTTCACATTCGAATGGATGTCGTGGGTTGTCTCCCCTTTGCCATCTCGGTACTGCAGGGCCGTCAGACCATCACCGTGCCAAGCGGCATCGGCATAAGCTGAGTCGGCGTCCAGCGACTGTCGAACGATGAGGCACGCCTTTCGATGAGGGTTCTTGCCTGTTCCCAAGAAGGCCAAGTTAGCGGACAGGGAAATATCGCCAGAGACCTGCTTCCAAACAAAGTGGTAGGCATCGCTTCGAAACCACATGTTCTCGCCGCTGCCCGACACCGTGTAGACCTGCTTCGCAGCATCGAACGTGGCTGACCCTGGATGCAACACGGTTCCGATATCTGCGTGCGACTCAAAGATTCCGATTGGACCAGTTGGTTGGGGAGTTTCTGACATGGCTTGAGCCAGCAGAGTACCGCACATTAACGCGATAACCCAAACGACCGATTTGCTCCACTTGAAGCGAGTTGGAAGAGTTGGCGACAGTGCCATATCACGGATCATAGACCAAATCAACTCGGTGGGCTGAGTATTGCTTGCTTAAGTTTTCTAGGAATCAAGAAGAAGCATTAGGTGTATCCTTGCTCGCATGAGTTGCCTTCTCTCCGCCGCCTTAGCCTTGATCGTCGGCTTGCCCCACCAGGGCCCAGCTCAAAACCCACCCGGTGGCGCGCAGGGACAACGCACCCAACAAGGTCAACGCCCTGGCCGCACAGCCGCAACGGATACGCCAGCGGCAGGGACAGCCGCTGCGGCTCCGATGATCGAGATCCCAGCGTCGATCACTCACCACACATTGGCCCTCCCGAATGGCAGCATCACGTACACCGCCGATGCATCCCAAGTGCCGCTCAAGAACGAAACAGGCGAAGTCGAATGCCGCATGTTCTGCGTGTCGTACCTAAAGGACGAGGCCCCTGCTCATACTCGACCCGTCACTTTTGCGTTTAACGGCGGTCCAGGAAGCGCGACACTTTGGCTCCACATGGGTTCTCTCGGCCCCAAGCGCGCGCCGATGAACGACGATGGCACGCTGCCCAACCCACCTTACCAAGCTGTAGATAACGCCGACACATGGCTTGACTTCACCGATGTCGTCGTCGTTGATGCCCCAGGCACCGGCTTCAGCAGAATCGCGCGACCCGATTTGGCCTCGAAGTACTTCGGAATTCAGCCCGATATCGCTGCATTCACGACCTTCGTGAAGAACTGGCTAACCATCCACCGTCGGTGGAGTTCGCCTCTCTTTATCGCTGGCGAGAGTTATGGTGGAATCCGCGGCTCCGGGCTATGCGCGAGCCTATTTCGATCTGGCGTTGCCGTCAACGGGTTTGTAAGCATCTCAGGAACGAGCAACTTCATGACCCTCGACGGAATGCGAGGCAACGACTATCCGTACATCGGCTTCTTCCCCTCACTCGCCGCAACCGCCTGGTATCACCATAAGCTCGGCAACAAATTCCCGTCGGTTGCTGCAGTAGTGAAGGACGCGACAGACTGGATCGACAAAGAATATGCAGGTGCCCTCCAACGCGGTGACAACATGACTCCGCAGGAGAAGGAGCACATCGCTACCAAAATGTCGGAGTTCCTCGGCATCAGCAAGAAATACTGCTTCGACTCCAACCTTCGTGTCACCGAGCGGCAGTTCTTTCGCGAACTGCTTCGGAATGAAGGCTTGACGGTTGGCCGCTATGATGCCCGACTCGTTGGTAAAGAGGAATTGAAAGTTGGCGAGCGCGGATCCGGAGATCCCAGTGACGATGCCACGACGGCACCGTTTACCTCGTCGCTCAACGACTATCTCGAAACCGATCTCGCGATCAGGACAGATATTCCGTATCTGAACTCCGGACAAGTCCGCCCTTGGACAGAACCAGAAGGTAGTTATGCGGAAACGGCGTCGGACCTGCAAAGAGTTCTCCTAAGAAATCAGCACTTCCGCGTGCTCTACTGCTGTGGCTACTACGACTTGGCTTGCCCCGTCAACGCCACGCTCTACACCGTGAATCACATGGGTCTGGACACTCAGACAAGAAATCACGTTTCCTTCCAGTTCTATCCGGCTGGACACATGATGTACATCGAGAAGACTTCGAGACAGAAGCTTCACGAAGATGTCAAAAAGTTCGAAGCAGACTGTTTGGCAGGTAAGTAAGCAACGAGTGGCATGTGTTCGCACATGCCACTCGTGGTAGCCTTGCCGATTATGGGACGAGGCTATTGGGTGCTTTCTTGTTTGGCGCTGGGAGCGGGGGCGCTTGCGACGTATCACTTCACTGCGAATCGGCACGAGAACGTGCATCCTGGACCAGCTCTGCTCTTCAATGGGTGGGGGATTTCCCCGGTCGGCGAGCAGGTTGCGGTGGGAGATATGCCAGAGAAGGTCATCTTCTCGCCAGACCGCAAGCAACTCATCACCTCATCTCTAGGCTTCGCAGGTGTCCACTTAACGACTCTCGACGTCGCATCGCACAAGGTCATCCAAAACCTTGAACTCGACAAGGTCTGGAACGGCCTGGCTTTTAGCCCAGACGGCAAGACACTTTACGTGTCTGGAGGAAATTCTGGAAAGCTGATGTCCTTTGGCTACGATGCCGGGCGACTGACCAAGGAATCCGAGCAGAAAGCGCCAGAGTATTCATTCATTTCCGGTGTCGCTGTCAACCCCGACAACGGCACGATTTACGCACTGAATGAAGCGTTCAACCAAGTGTATGCCCTTCAGCCAGGCTCACTCAAGCTCATCGCGGCAGTCAACACGGGAAGCAATCCCCATTCATGCTGCTTTGGCGAGGACCGACGGCATCTTTATATTTCCAATTGGGGAAGCAACAGCATTACGGTGATCGATACCAAAACGAATGCCCACGTTCGGGACATTCGGGTTGGGATTCGACCCAATGATCTGGCCCTCTCTCCCGACGGACGTCTCTTTGTCACCTGTGCTGGAGATAACACGGTTCATATTATTCAGACCCGATCGGTAGAGAAAGCGCAAGCGGGACCAACCCGAGCAACACGACCTCCCGAGGGTGTGCGTGAAGTCCTCAACACTTCATTGGAACCCACCGAACTTGAAGGAAGCACGCCCGAAGGCGTTTCTGTGTCACCAGACGGCAAAACACTTTTCGTCGCCAACGCTGACAACAACAGCGTGATGGTGGCAGACATCTCGAATTCGAAGGAGACTCACATCTCTGGATTTATCCCCACTGGCTGGTATCCAACCACCGTCGCGGCAACCAATGAGATGCTGTTCGTTGGCGTCGGCAAGGGCCTTCAATCTCGAGCAAATTACCCGGCCAAAGGCAAAGATCCGGAGAAAGGACGCCAAAACCAAGCTTTCGATTACACCGGAAGTTGCCTTGAAGGCTACGTAACCTTCCTTCCTTTGAACCAGATGAAGTCGCTTCCCGATTGGACTCAGTTGGTCCGAAAGAACACCCTGTTCCACACCGCCAACGTCCTGAAGACGGTTTCGAAGTCAAATTCAGTAGTTCCCGACTCAGTTGGTAAGGGTTCGCCTATAGAGCATGTTCTATATGTGGTGATGGAGAACCGAACCTACGACCAAGTGTTCGGCGACATGAAGGAAGGGAACGGCGAACCGTATCTGTGCATGTACGGTGAGAAGGTAACTCCGAATCGGCACAAGCTCGCTCGCGAATACACCCTGCTCGACAACCTCTACTGCAACGGCGAAGTCAGCTTTGATGGGCATAGCTGGTGTGATGCTGCCATCGCAACTGACGAGATGCAGAAGCAGTGGACCTCAGGCTACTCCGATCACGGGAATATCACGAACGGCGATGAGCTGCAGGTCCCAGCTGCTGGCTACATCTGGGACATGGCCAGACGTCACGGACTCATGGTCAAGGCGTACGGTGAAGGTGATACCGATTACTTGGGTGGCCACGCAGTTCCCGTCGATAGTAGGGGTACCTGGACAGGAACACGCGACATGGATCGAGTGGATGGATGGATCAAGGACCTACATGCTGCCGAGAAAACCGGTAAATGGGCTAACTTCATGATCATGTCGTTGGGTGAAGACCACACCTCCGGCACCCGACCAGGGTCATTCACTCCCGAGGCTGCCGTTGGAAGCAACGACCAGGCGATCGGAAAGATTATCGCTGCCGCCAGCCGTAGTAAGTTCTGGAAATCGACTGCTATCTTCTTTGTGGAAGATGACGCCCAAGACGGTCCCGACCATGTCGACGCCCACCGGACCTTTGCTCTCGCGGTTAGCCCATGGGTCAAGCGCCGAATGGTGGATCACACGATGTACAGTCAGGTGAGCATCCTACGCACGATTGAGCTTCTCCTTGGCTTGCCTCCGATGACACAGTACGATGCCGCCGCTATCCCGATGTTCGAAACATTCAGTAAGCGTGCGCAACTCGTTCCTTATGACATCGCTCCCGCTCAGATCGATCTTGAAGCGAAAAACACAGCGAAGGCGCCTGGCGCTCAGGAATCGCTGGCTATGGACTTCTCAGAGTACGACAAGGCACCCGCTAATGAACTGAATCGGATTCTCTGGGCAGCTTCGAAAGGCGTATCAACGCCCTATCCCGGTGTGCGCAGGTCATTCACAAGATGAAATCGATACTTCTGGATCGCAAAACGCCAAATGGAACGTAAGAAAACATGATGCCTACTAGATGGTCTCGCCCAGTTGCGTTCGCGCTCGCCTTGACGTTGGGAACGGCATTCGCCGTCGGGCAAGAGCCCACCGTGAAACTACCGATTCCGGTGCCGAAAGATGCGTCCGTCAATTTCGAGGTCGAAGGTTCCGGCTCTCAGATTGTGAAAACCGTGAAGCAGATGCTTACCGGTGATCTTCCCGGGACGTCGACGCCGTTGGTGGATAAGATCTCAATTCGAACGAGTGTTGGCAGCCTCGACATCAAGATCGACGACCTGAAGCCGTTGATTGAGAAGATCCATGCTCTTCACGTCGTTAGCTACAACATCCTGCCGCACGAAGACCCATTCGCTCATTATGAGAAGCACTTTGTTGCCGATGGCCTTAAAAGAGTTGCCCTCGTCCCTGGCGACAACGGCGTACTCATCATGCGTCACACAGGGAAATCGGACCGGTTCGGCATCGTAGTACGACAAAAAGAAAGCGTTGTTGTTCTTCGATCACAGGGTGCGCCTGGCCTTGGCGACTTCGGGCGAGTACTGATTGAGTCACTCACCCGGGCCGTGCAACAAGCGGTCAAGTCACGGCATCCCTAGCCGTAGACCATCTGTCCGCCAAAGAAGCCGGTAGCACCAATCACAAGGGCGGTCAACAGCAAGATTGCCCAATAGGCTCCGCTTGAGTTCCCTGCTTTGCGTCGAGTCACGATGGTCACTGCCATGAGCAACAAAGAACTCCCGGCACAAATCATGTGGAACAGCATGGCCCCCTCAAGCTTGTGGCCACCGACTAGCCAGGCCGCAACACCGGTTGGGACAACGATTGCCATCGAAGCTAGAGCTCCATGGATATTCCAAACCGCGGCCGTCCCAAGGGCGTCAACCTTCTTTCGGAGGCAAACGAATTCAAGCAGGACTCCAAACAAGAACAACGCAATCGGAAAATGGATCACGATTGGGTGAAATCCATTTGCGGGGATGATCGAATTCGAAGCCTGTGTGACCGGCACAGAAGTGGCCTTTCCGGCAGGTCCCGAGGGGTGGCTTGCAGGGTCGCCCGGCAATACCCCGCCGATGATTTCGTCGGCATTTGTATAACCGTCACCGTCAGAATCTGCACCTTCGACTTGCTTCAGCATATCGACAGTGAGCTTTCCATCCGAAGATGAATCCAGCAACTTCTTCAATTCCTTGCCGTAGGGATTCCGACGCGGAACCTGCCCGTGGCAGATTTCGCACTTTGCTTGCCCGAGCACGGATGAAGGATTTGGTTTGTAATACTCTTTGAAAGTGATCAGGAAAGGCGGTTTTGCCGATGAGATGCAGGCTGCCGAAATCATTCCCACTGCACAAAGCACCTTAAGCATTCGCGAGGGAATCACCGCCGAGGGAAAAGACCTGAAATTCATAAGTAATTAACCGAGAAACATGGACTCTGTAGCCATACAGACGTCCGCAACGTAAGGATATTCCAAGAGTTGGGGACACTTGCTCCCCCTAACCGCGTTTCGCTACGAAGATCAACGAATCTCAGCATGTACCTTGCCTGATGTAACGTCGGTGAATAACCTGAGTGGAACAAACATGCGCATCCCATGCATTTCTGAAGCGGGACGCATGTTCTGCCGCTTTCCGTTGAGTTTGTAGCCATGGTGGCCAGGTTCGTAGGTCACCGATCTATTTGCGAACACAATCGTAACCGCCTTTCCGTCCGAAGTCAGCTTTGCACCGATCAGCTTTGACGTTTCACGCGCGGGCACAAGGACCGTTCCCTGCGAACGGAGAGGACGTAGATTTCCGCCGTACTTCAAAGTCGCGCCACGGAAACTCACGTAAATCTTTGGATTTGACGCAACTGACACGCAAAATGCCAGGCTTAGAACGCCCACGGCGGTGCGGCGAACCATTGAACGACTAACCTTGAAAAAGTTCATTATCGTTGTGTCCACGATCCAAATTCAGTTTAGCCCTACCGACATGAGGTCGCACGGAAGATTTTTGCAAGTTCGCATCCCACCCATGGTGGTTTTGGCGCAAATGTTTGATACCATTCTGTAGTGGTTGATATCCGATGCGTACGATGTGGCAAGACCGTGACTAGCGGTTACCTTTGTGACGCCTGTCAATACGCGATGGTGACCCAACCGCAGCCGCAAGGAAACCCGTCAAATATTGCTCCTCCCGTCGGACCCGTGCGAAGAGTAGACCCCTTTGCAATCGTGACGGTTGTAGCGGTGCTCATCGTTGGCGCAATTGGGATCTTCACATTGCCAAAGCTGCGATCGGCAAGTCCGGATCAGACAGTTACTCAGAAAACGCAAAGTCCCGACCCCGACGATGCGCCCGCAGGAGTAGCGGCTCCCACGATGAACTCTCAACCAGCAGGACGCCCACCACAAGCTCCGGCGACCACTTCGCGTCAATCCAGCAATCCGCCTTCCCAGCCAGCGAAGGCACCAGAGCCGATGAGCGGTTATGAGCGGATGGTCTCAGTGAGACAGACGAATGAAAGTGAAGCCCAGCAAACGCTTTCGACCTTTTTAACGGATTACTGTGCAGAGCGTAGTGCCAAGATCAAAAAGCCAGTCAAAGTCACCACCGTAACGTGGTGGCCAAACGGGTCAGGAATGATTGCTGAACTGGACGAGGGTGAAAGCTATCGCCAAGGTACCGCCCAGTTTGCTCACAAGGGCGGATGGGTATGGATCAATCGACCCGATCCCGAAGACGAGCCAGCAAAAAAGCCAAAGGCTTAACGGACACCCCACTCCCACAGACCGTAACCTGCCTTGTCGGAAAGGGGTACCCCGGCTTGACGCAATGCGAGCTCGATTTGCCCTCGATGATTGGCCTCATGAGCGACCATGTAAGCAACAAAAGCAGTTACGTGTGGCTTGAAGCCCTTGACGCGTCCGCCCGTTCGAGTGGCTTCTTCAATGATCTTTGCCACCACATTGCCTGATGCCGCTAACTGAGTTTGCAGTTCTAGAATTGAGATAGATCCCTTCTCCAGTTTCTGGAGGCGATCCATTTCAGAGGGCATTGCGACCTTAATCCACATCAGTCGCACATTGTGGATGTGAGCGAACTGAGCATCCACTGCTTTGCCCTTCACCAAAGGGGTATTCAATCTCTCAATACCCACCTCCGCCAGAAGGTACTGATTGAGACGATCGTTGATCAGCCAACTCTCGATAAGCTGTTCCGCCAAATCCATACCGATAGCATATCAAAGTGTTAGGAGGGTGTCATCACTCGTGATCCGGGCCAAAACTCAAATCTTCGATCAATAACCTTTTGTTAAGCCTTTCAGAGATTCTTAACTCTTAACAATTCCTGAAAACAGGCATGTCATTCTCGCGGTAATGCATCGGCCATTTTTCTTAGCAAATCGACGAAGTCTAATTCAAACTTCGCGAGCCGTTCAACTTGTCGGTTTATCTCTTCTTGCCTTTGCGGTGTCAGGGTGCGCCGCGAGCAAATGGTCGGGAGACTGGCACGGTACACGAGTGATCCCGAAAGGAAAAAAGGTGTCCAAAACGATTGGCTACAGCGAAACTAAGCCCTCGTTAGCAAGTAGCGTGTACCTGAATGGAGATGGATCTTACGCAGCCAAGCTTGAAGAGGTGAGCTATACAGGCGACTGGAAAGAGGAAGGCCAAAAGATTATCTTGAGCCCGAAGACGTACATGGGTATTGAGCGCAGCAATTTTCCAAAGACGAAGACCGAGTCATCAACTCAGACAATCGACCATCTGTATCGACCCTACGAATTAGAGACATCCAGTGACGGTAAAACTCTGACTCACACGGATGATTTCGGCGTTGTGACGTACCAAAAAAACGGCTAGGGCTTTTCCGGCTCTAGTGTTCTGAGTCTTTAATTCGTCGGTACGATTGAGTTCTGTATTCCGTCTTTAGTATATGGTTATCGAACTGTCGGAGTCGGATCGCGCAACACTTGTGGGTTGGGTTCGCAAGGCGAGCGGTGAGCAACGAAGTGCT
>CAILEM010000020.1 GCA_903833215.1 uncultured Armatimonadota bacterium | reverse complement strand
TTTTGGTCTTGGCGAACGGTCCGAACGCCGGTAAAAGCCACCCGGCGGCTACGGCGGTTGTTGAAATACCAAAACTGTTTGACATTAAGGCACGTCTCGCCCCTATTTCAGTAGCCTAAGGCCGTTGAGTATGACAAGTACGGTGGAGCCTTCGTGACCGAGGACGGCGATGGGAAGGGGAAGCTTCGTCACGAGCGAAGTGATCGCCAAAGTCAAAATCATGCCGCAGGCGAAGGCCAAATTGGCTCGGATGATCCCACGGGTTCGGCGTCCAAGTTTTATGAGTTCAGGAATTCGGCGCAAGTCATCCTGCATCAGAACCACGTCGGCGGCTTCGATGGCGACGTCAGATCCCAAGCTTCCCATCGCAACGCCGAGGGTAGAGAGGGCTAGGCTCGGAGCGTCGTTCACACCATCTCCCACCATCATCACATGCCCCTCTTTCTGCATTTTGCCTACGAGTTCGGTTTTGTCGGCAGGCATCAGCCCGGCATGAAACTCGTCTACCTTGGTCATTGCGGCAATCGACCGGGCGGTTTCTTGGCGATCACCAGTGAGCATCACGACTCGCTTCACGCCCACATCCCGCATAGCCTGGACGGCTTCCTTGGCTTCTTCTCTTACGGTGTCACCGAACGACATAAACACGATGCAATCCGGTCCGATGGCGTATACGGATGACTTCCCTTCGCTTTCGCTCTTTGAAACCAATGTATTGATGCTAAGTTGGCCCTCCATTCGGTTCTGGGCCAGGACCTTGGCATTTCCAACAATCCAAGAGCGCCCGTCGACGGTGCCGTTGAGCCCGATTCCTGGCGTCGTTACACAGTCGACCGCACTCGGTATCCCAACTCCGGCGACAAGGGCGGCTCGTACTATAGCTCTGCCGATGGGATGCGTTGAATGTTCTTCAACCGAAGCGATGGCTGACAACGCCGTCGCGCATGAAGGAGGCACTGGCAAACCCGGACTCCATAGTTCAAAGCTCGCACTGGTACCGCTTTGAAGGGCAAAACTCGCGAGTTGCAGATCACCTTTCGTAAGGGTCCCCGTTTTGTCCATCGCTACGATGTCGATTTCGGCTGCTCGTTCGATGTACTCCCCTCCTCGAACGAGAATGCCTCTTCTGGCCGCTTTCGTGAGTGCGCTAAGCGTGGAAGCGGGTGTCGAAATCACGAGAGCACACGGGCTCAGCGCAACCAGGAGAATAAGGGCGGAATAGAATGACTCACCTGCCGTCTGGCCGAGAAGATATCGAGCGACCCATGCGACGACGAATGCGACGATGACGAAGAGGGTGTATCGCTCGCCGAACCACTCACTGATCTTTTCGCCAGATGCCTTGTTCTCCTGGGCGCGTTGAACCATCTCGATGATCTGATCGAGAGTGCTGTTCCCCACCTCTTTTGCCACAGTGACAAAAAGAGTGCCTTCGAGGTTTTGAGTCCCGGCAACGACGCCATCACCAGGCTTCTTGGAAACAGGCAAAGACTCGCCTGTAAGGGCACTCTCATCGATTGAACTCATACCCGACGCGATTTCACCATCAATAGGGAGTTTTTCGAAGGATGTTACGCGGACAAGGTCGCCAACTTTAAGCGATTCAACCGGGACACGTTCTTCCTGTCCGTCCTTGACCAGGATCGCGGTGGTTGGTCTCAGTTGAACCAGCTTTTCGATGGCTGCCTTGGTTTTCGCCATGGCATACGATTCGAGGGTGCTTGACAAGCTGAACAAGAAAAGGAGCGCGGCCGCGTCTCGTTCTTGCCCAACAACGATCGCGCCGATCGCGGCAAGGACCATCAGGATGTTGACATCGAGCTTGCGATCTCGTATCGCCTCGCCCGCCGCCTTCAGAGCATAGTAGGAACCAGCGACAATCGAAGCGAATGCAACGACATCCCACTTCGGCACAAAAGCGAGTGCGAGGAATATTCCGCAGAAGATTGTCAGAAGCGACTGCGGGCTCGTTAGAAAAACAGGAATGGACCGCGGTTTGGCCGATGCTGTGGCTACCGCCTGAGTTCCTGTATCTTCTGCGTTCATCTTTACTAGGGTATCTGATCTAGTCCTGGCACCTGATGTTCCCGATTCCGCTTCCGTGAGGTGATTTCACCTAGTTTCGGAGACTGTTCATCTCGTGTTCATACACGTGTCGGCATCTGCATTTGTAGAGGGGAGAGGCGTGCCTTAATTTCAAACAGCTTTGGTATTTCAACAACCGCCGTAGCCGCCGGGTGGCTTTTACCGGCGTTCGGACCGTTCGCCAAGACCAAAATTGGATTCAAGCCGCGAGTTGGGAGCGCGGCCACAAGCCATGCCACGGCTACAGAACAAGCCCATTCTGCCAAAATTGGTTGACATTTAGGCACACCTTGCCCCTACATGAGGCGAGGATATTCGTCATGAATTTGAAAATCACATGAATCGCTTTGACTCATTGGCCGTCAATGAATTCAACCGTTTGCCCAATAGTCTATGAACAGCGTAGGAACCAAATCCCTCACCTTCCTCATCCTTACTGCCTGCTTGGCACCCATCGTCGGTGCCCAAGGAGACCCTGCTCCTATCTCGGAGAAAAGCAGAGCCTATCACGAGGCACGTCTCCACCTCACCGAACCAAGTTATTCTCTTTCTAGAGTCAAAGCCCTTATCAAAGCGATCAAGGAACCCAAGACTGACTCTGACTTCGGCACGAAAGCGCTTGACGGAAAGATTTTCGGAAAGCTGACAGTGAAGGAGAAATTCACCTACTGCATGATCTATGGCGAGAACTTCAGCCAAAACTGCGATGGAATGCCTGCGTTTATCAACGAAGAAACCAAGATATTTGGGCATCCTTCCGGCGCTTTTAGCTCCGAAGAAGATTGGAGTGCACGTCAAATCAAGTTTCTAGTTTCACATCGGGCAACGATCATTCAGTTGCTCAAGGAAACGATTCGGGCCAGGGGCGAAGTCGGTGCAAACCTGAAAAAGGCAGTCTTAACCCTGCATGCTCGCGAAGTTATTCCTGAGCTTGTAAGCACTTACAAGAAGTCAAGACAGGACCTCGAGATATTAGCGACCTTGAGCAATCTCATGAGCGACGCGAAGTATCGCCCGTACATGAAGACGCAGACCTATAAACGCCTCTACGGCCAAAAGGAATCCAACTACAAATCGTTCGTGCCTTTCAGCAAGGAAGCCGAACAGACGATCATCGCCAATGCGGAATCCTTCCATCTGCACCGGGCGAGATAACTTTGGTGCCCATACTTACTGCTCTTCTTGCGATGGCGACTACGCAGTTCAACCCTGCGAAATTCGCTCAGGTTCCTCCAGGGACCTATCGGGTTGGCAAAACCGGAATGCTTGACAACCCTCCACGATCCGTCCAATTGGTGGGATATCGAATCTCAAAATTCGATGTAACGAATGCCGAATTCCGTCGATTCATCAAGGCGACGGGGTACATCACCGATGCCGAACGGCATCACGATGCGATGGTATTCAAGCCTGGCTTGCCCGAGTTCAAATGGCTCCAGGACCCAACTGCCTTTTGGCGTTTCCCCAACGGAAAGAAGCGAGGCGGAATCGACGGCAAGTCAAACCATCCGGTTACCTCGATCAGCTTCGCCGATGCCTTACGTTATTGCGAGTGGGCAAAGGTCAGGCTGCCCTCGATGGATGAATGGGAAGTCGCCTGTCGAGCGGGTACCAAGACGGAGTATTTTTTCGGTGACGATGAAACACAGATCGGGAAGTATGCGAACATCTGGCACGGTCGCGACCACCTAAAGCCAGATTTCTCTGACGGCTATATGTATACATCGCCAGTGGGCTCGTTCAAACCCAATCCGTGGGGTCTTTACGACATGTACGGAAACGTGTTTCAGTTCTGCACAGGGCGGTTGCCGTCGGATAAGCGGGCAGGAAGCGTCCACTCACGAGGAGGTTCGTGGTGGTGCAGCCTCAACGCCTGCTGCTTCTTCAACTCCGTCGACATCGGCAGTGTAGATATCCATGCCTCGTTCAGTAATCAAGGTTTCCGGATTGTGAGCAATCACTGAGCGCATATTTTCGCCGTCGCTCCCTTCAAGTGCGGTGCTCGAATCCCCTAGGCTCACCCCATGACACAGTGGGAATACAAAGTAGAGACGCTTCCGGCGACGACGCTTGAGCAGCGATTGGGCTGGTATGGGTTGCGAGGTTGGGAGTTGTGAGGAATCGAAACCGGAGGTTTCGATGGCAGCACATGTGTTTTCAAACGCCCAATCCAAACGCCAACAGAATCTGAAGAAACCAATGCATAGCGATAACATAGATCGTATATTGGTTGTGGCTTTGCCGAATTGGTACTAATATAGATGCGTCTCGGACTTTTCCTAATGCAAGACACGAGCCGAAGTATTGAGTCAAATCGAGCAACTTCAGAAGTTTCTATCACGAAGTTGGCTCTGACGGCAGGGCTTCTGTGCCTATTCTTCGGTTGCACGAACCTGCAAGAAAATCCCTTCCCCACTTCAGTGAAGTCATCCTGGGTGTTGGGGTGGGTACTGGGAATCATGGCCTGCCTTCTGGCGGTCTTGCCAATTCGCTCGGCGAGCTCCCAATTACAAAGAACCTATTCATCAGTCACCCTGGCAATCTCGATGGTCGGTTGTTGGCTTCCGATGATCGCTTTCTTCCATGCGAACCACACATACTATTGGCCCGTGATCGGCGTCTTGGCGCTCACCACGACGGTTGGCAGTTGGCATTCCGGTTTGCGTGCGGTACCAATTGGAGCCGCTTTATTTTTGGGGTCGTGGTTTTACGGAATCGTCCTTCCTCCGTCATCCCAGTATCCGCTTACCCGGCAAGGCGACGGAATTCGATGTGTGCTCAGGTCGCCCAACGAAATTGAATTTCAGGATTTGGCAGGACGCGATATTTCGACGGTAATTGACGAGTCAACGATCGAGACGAGCGCGACGGTTGGTTTCTTCATTCGAGCCACAACGACTGCCCGACGCATCATCACATTGGCAAACGTCAAGGCGCGTCGTGGAGACAGGCCGTTCGTCGCGATGAATCCAGCAATACAAAAGCCGATCTGGTCGAGATCAATGAATCTGAATGTCTCGGTGCAGCGCTGGCCTTCGGTAACAGCATGCGAACTGACCATTCCATTGAACCCACTTGCAACAGAACCGATCTCCACCGTCGCAGCAGAGTACGCGATTTCAGCGAGCCATTTCAGCCGTGAGAATCCGAAGTCCGGAAGCCTACTTTTCAATTTTGTCTACTCCCGAACTCCAAAAGTTGCAACAGGAACAGCCAGCACTGGGTGGGTTTCCCCCGCCCATTTTCAACTTACAGGAAAGGAATACGCGATTGTCGACAACCTGGGACATCACCTGCAGCCGCGTGAGATGGGTTCTCCAGTTCACCCTTACAACGGCGGATACTTCACCGAAGTCGCTGCTCTAGTACGGCTTGACTCTCTGGATCCAAAGGCAAAGTGGATCCAAATCCAGATTTTCGCCCCCGAAGATCTCGCCAATAATCGAACGATCTTTGCATTCGATCGGGTTCCTTAGAAAGTCCCGCTCATCCTGGTGAACCAACGAGGTGACTCGCAAGGTGCTCGTAAGGGGCCGCTCTTGGTGCCCTCGAGGCTGCGACCTCGCTGCAAACTTGAGGCACATGACTCGGCAAATAGCTATCGTACAATGCAAGCATGCTCCTTGCTGCGATGCTACTGTTCATGAGCGGACATTCCGAACCCCAGGTGATTCGGTGGGATCGGTTGGCTTTTAGCCGTGCCATCGCGAAGCTGGATCCTTATCGTAGAGCTCCGGTAGGAACGAAGAGCGAGAAGCCACCTCGCAGGACAAGGTCCGACGTTAAGCGCCTTCTCGGCCCACCAGGTGAGGTTAGGCGGCCACGCGATGACGAGGGCGCGGTTATGGTAAACGAAAAAGGGGTCGTTATCAAGAATCCTTACGAGACCTGGTGCTATGGAACGAATGGCCCCCGTACGATGGCCACCTTGGGGAGCGTCACATTCGACAACGGCATTTTATGTGACGTGGTTGGAGCATATGGTGAGCCACCATCTTCAAAAACGATCAGCGACGCAGAACTCGTTGCAGCGTTGCGTGTCATGTATCGACGGCCGACCAACTTCGACATAGAAGCCGATCCACATCGATACATTCAATCAGCAAACATGTTGATCACAAAGGGAAAGACCAAAGCGCTAGCGATTCTGAGGGAATACAACCGACTTTCTGATTTCGGATTTGATTCAACATGGCTGTTCTGGCTCGTGCGAGTTGCGTTTCAGCTGAAGCACACGGAGGAATCCTTCCCGGTGCCTTACATCGGCGCCATTTCTCCCACACCACCAGATAACCCGCGGGATTGGCCGACCTACCCCGTCGAGATAGTGGATGGGGTTCCGTACTGCCTTGTCACCGGGATTATGTTAAGTGGAGTTCCAGAAAGCTTCGATGGCTACCTGAGAAGGAGTGAGAAGGGCCTGATCATTCGAACCACTCCTCTCATCCCACCAAACGATCCATTTCCCACCTACGCAAAGCTCCTGAAATCTAAGGTCTGGACCTCTGCGGCAACAAGTGGCCATTTCCTCGCAGAACTAACTACAGACATGGCTTTTCGTCAACTTCTATCGCTGGTTAGTGGGGTCTACAAGCCGAAAAGAGGTGGGCTCGGACCTTATTTCAATTCCAGGAACTTCGACAAGTTGCACCAAGAATTCCTCGCGTTGGGTTGCCATTGGGACCAAGCGAGCCAATCCTACGTGCGCTAAGCAAGGTTGCCGTCAGTGCCAAGTTTGGGAAGGAGTCTGTGACAGCCCTCGAGATAAAAGGGGTGTCTGGGCAGGTTTCGCCACAGTCGTCTACGTCGGCAACATCTGGCGTTGCGACTGACTCCGAATGGAACACGGAGGCCAGAAGGTTCGTCTCGGCGCAGTAGTCATCGCAAACCAATTCGGTTTGAAACCGAAGGCGAAGATTGGCTATTGAAAAAACACCTCTTACGAGTCTCTCAGCGCTTTGAGCAGGGCGGATCAGCGTTGATAACTGCGCTCATGGTCGCAGTGAGCGCCTCCATGTTGCTGGCAGCGGCACTTACCTTGGTTTTCGCTTCAGGGCGTTTGGCCATTAACCAAGCGAATTCACTCTCCGCGCTTCTGCTTGCAGATGCGGGGATCAATTCTGAGATTCAGTTCATCGGTCTCAACTCAAGCGCGCCCACTGCGGTTGGGCTTTCGTCTCAGCCAATAATTTACGGTGGCAGTACGGCAATCCCACCTGGAGAAACGTCACCGGCAAAGGGTCGGCCCGGAACTGTCATCGGATATTCGGGCGGAACATATTATGTGTTCGCAAGTAACGATTCCGCCGGTCAGAATGCATGGGACGGAGCAACTTCGCCTTACTACATCACAAGTTGGGCAGTCGTTGGAGACAGTTGGCGCAGAGTCCAGGTACGTTTCGATTCAGCAGATAAATCGCTATTCAACCAATACGGGCTGTTTGCCCTTGCATGTTTTCCAGGCAACTCGAATTCCTCGATCCTGGTCAGTCCCAACACCACGGTGACGATCGACGGAACAGCGGCAACTAACGGCCAAGTCGATTCTGGTATCAACACAAAGCTGATCATCACCAACGCTATCAATGCGGACACGGCGGATAAGCACAACGCCGGTACTCAATTCACGACTCAAAACTTAGCGCCAAATGGGACTTTGACCTCACAGAGCCAGCCGATCCTTGCCCCAACGACGGCGGCCATCCTTATAGCCAATAGTTCACTGCCTCCTACGACCTCTGACGACAGTGCATGGGCCTATCTTGCTGCCCACAACAGCAACTCTTCTGGCGTCTATCAGTTCAAGACCAATGCTGGAGGCGCGGCGTTCTCTTCGTCCAATTGCACTCGATACACCCTATCGGGCACGGTCTTGAACCAACAGTTGTGGCAAGGGGCAAATCCTCAGCCGGGCACGGCAGGAAGGTTCCGGACTCTGTTCTTCGAGCCCGGGGATTACTATTTCACGGATATCCAGCTTGCATACGACTCTGGTATCGGTATGGTGATCGATCCATGTGCCTATGCCAGCGGGGGGACACCGGGCCAAGTGAGATTCTGGTGCTATGGCTCGAAGAAGTCGGCCAATTTCGCAATTGGCATTCCCATCAGCAATACCATGGCCACTGGCACCACAGATCCCGATCCTGGCCTCTTTCGACTTTACGTCTCAAGTGACAGCGGCGGGTTCAAGCTTCAACGTACACAAGGCGCATTGGACTGGCGAAGTCGTCCCATGATCGGCGATTGGAACTACTACTGCGGGATTTACGCCTGCACCAGAGATCCCGGTGCGTCCAACAACTCCAACAAAGGAACCCAAATTGCCCTCGTAGGGACCAATAACGGTCAGGGTGCGGCGGTTATCAGAGGTTCGATTATCGCAGACCAGATCTCGTTTACAGGCGCAAACGTGGCGTTCGTCGCCTCGCAAACGACAACCACCGATCCCACCGCACCTGTGCAGGCAGGAGGAGGAAGTTGGACTCTGATTCACTAATGCATTGGCTCAATAAGAGAGGCGACAAGAGAAGAGCCATGTGCGAATATTTCGAGCGATCTCAGAACCGTAAGTGCGGAATTCAGCTCTGCGACTTCGTAGGCACGATATCGTGACAAGTCAAACGGCGTGGAATCGCCCTTACAAGCTACTTCCCTACTTCGCCCTGGTATTTGCTTGGTCGTGGTTGATGTGGTTCTTCTCTGCCTTTGCTAAATCACACGGCTTGCTTGCGGTTTCGAGCTTGCTTTTGGTGGTCGGAACCTTCGGCCCAAGCCTGGGTGCGGTGGCGATCGTATTGAGTACGGCAGGGAGCAACGGAGTACGCCATTGGCTTCGCAATTGCATCTCAACGCGCTTCGCTTGGCGGTACTTGGTCATCGCCCTCGTATTTCCAGTCGTGGTAATGGCCCTTGCAGCCTCTGTGCATCGATGGATGGGTGGCACGAACGATCGGTCACCTGCCGTCGGTCACGTTTGGCTTGCGTTGCTCAATGTCTTCTTGATCGCATTAATTGGTGGACCGTTAGGTGAAGAATTTGGCTGGCGCGGATATGCGCTCCCAATCTTGTCTCAAAAGGCTGACTGGCGTCTTGCGAGCTTGGCGTTGGGCGTCATTTGGGGTCTATGGCACGTTCCCCTGTTCTTTATGAACGGAACCGTCCAAAGCATCATCCCTTTCTGGTTGTTCTTTGCGAGCACGATCTCTATGTCTGTCTTGTTCGCTTGGCTCTCGAACCGCACGGGAGGGAGCGTGCTGCCAAGTATCGTGCTTCATACGTCGCTCAACGCGGGCACTATGGTCGTGCCACTCCTCGCTCTGAAGCCGGATCCTCATCTACGGGCCTATGGCATCGCGGTGGGGCTACTCACCTTGACTGCGATCGCCTTACTCAGCTTCTTCCCTCGTGCCCATCCAAGACCTCACGCTGCTCGAAATCCAACATAGGAGCACGGGGCGAAGATGCAGAAGGTTCCCCTCTAGTTCGTACGGACGACACAGGAACCCTGTGAATTAATCCGGTCGCTTTTACTCGGTGTTCAAATTCCGGCGGTAAATAGTGTGATAGACCAAACCGACCATCACGGCTCCGCCGACAAAGTTGCCGAGGGTTACGGGAACGAGGTTTCGGGACATGCCCGCGACGTCTACCGGCCCGTGTAACAGCATTCCGAGGGTGATGAAGTACATGTTCGCGACGCTGTGTTCGAACCCAGCCGCAACAAAGGCGGCGACGGGCAAGATGATCGCGATGACCTTGTCCGTCACGGTTCGTCCTGCCATCGCGAGCCAAACCGCGAGACAGACCAACACATTGCACAACACTCCTCGAAAGAAGGCTTCGCCGAAAGATAGTGACACTTTGCTAACAGCGATGGCGACAGCAGTCCGCCCCACCGCTCCGTGTCCCATCTGGGCGTGTCCGGATAACGCAACGAGAACGGCCAGGCCCGCTGCACCGACGAAGTTCGCGAAATACACAATCACCAAATTGGCGAGGAGCTTTCCGATCGTGATTCGTCCGGCGACCCACGCCATGACCAACAAGTTATTGCCAGTAAAAAGCTCGGCTCCCGCGATCACAACCAGGATCAATCCAACCGAAAACGCGACCCCGGCGAGCCCCCGTCCGATGGCAAAGCCGAGCGAAGAGTCGCTCAACATGATCGTGGCGAATAGGGCCCCGATACCAATGAAACCTCCGGCAAGGACTCCCAGAGCGACCATCTGGCGCACTGGCAAATTCGCCTTCCCTACGCCTACCGTTTCTACTCGCTCAGCAATCTCACGCGGAGAATAACAATCAAACCCAAAAATGTCAGCCATGTAAGAGGCAACCTGTAGCCCATTCTACATGCCCAAGAAGGCACTCATGATTCGACAGTTACCAGACGCCTTGCCAATTTGGAATAAATCCTCACCTTCGTAGACTCCCCATCCAGACTTAGGCTATTTCTGAACGACAAAGCGGCCAGAAGGCAGGATTGCGTATATTGGTTCTTCCTGGGACGATGGGAATTATTTCCACCTGGGTATGCGTTCAATGTCCTTCGGTCTAAATATGTTCCCCTCGAAACTGATACCCCTTCATCGTCTTGCTCTTGCCTCCATATGCATCGCAACTCTTTTGGGCTCTGCCTACGGTCAGGAAGTGCCCCAATCGGCAATCGCCGGGCTCAAATGGCGCAATATTGGCCCCTTTCGCGGAGGACGGGTATCTGCGGTTGCGGGAGTCATCAGCCAGCCAGGCACTTCCTACATAGGCCTACCCCAGGGCGGAGTCTGGAAGTCGACCAGCGCCGGAACCGTTTGGACGCCGGTTTTTGACGACGTTAAGGATCAGTGCGCGATTGGGTCAATCGCAGTTGCTCAATCCAATCCAAACGTGGTTTACGCTGGGACTGGCGAAATCAGTGGCGGATCGGGCGGCGACGGCATCTACCGCTCTCCTGATGCAGGAAAAAGCTGGACGAAGATTGGACTAGAAGGCACAAATATCCTTCCCACCTTGCTCGTCGACCCCAAAAATGAGAACATCGTCGTTGCTGCCGCAACCGGAAGTCCATTTATGGCCAATGACAAGAGGGGCATCTATCGAAGTGCCGATGGCGGAAAGTCCTGGACCAAAACGCTCAATATCAGCCCGACTTCCGGTGTTCAACATCTAGCGTCTGCCTACGACAACCCTCAGGTCATCTTGGCCGTCAGCAGTGCTCGGTTCTATGGCCAAGTGCCGGCGGGTCAGAAGCCGGAACTGTATAAGTCCACCGACGAAGGATCGACTTGGACAAAGCTCAAGCCAACCGGCCTTCCCAATCTCACGGGTCGGATTACCACCGCGATTGCCCAAGGCACAAATTCCCAACGCATTTACCTTATCGGCACCTTTGGCCTCTATCGGTCGGACGACGGAGGACAAAACTGGCGGAAGATGGCGGTCGACGATCCCCGAATCATGAATGGCCAGGGTGAATACTCTAGCGGCGTCTATGTCGACGCCTATGACCCCGACATCGTCTATACGATCGCCACCGCGATGTACCGTTCGACCGACGGTGGGAAGACGTTCTCTGGATTCAAAGGAGCACCTGGTGGAGACGACCCTCAGCAGCTTTGGATTGATCCTGTCAACAAGGGTCATATCCTCTACGGTGGAGATCAGGGCGCGACGGTCAGTCTCGACTACGGCAAAACCTGGAGCTCTTGGTACAACCAGATCACCGGTCAAGTGTATAACGTGGTCGCCGACAACCGCTTCCCCTACTGGGTCTATGCCACACAGCAAGACAGTGGAGCGATCGCCATGGCAAGCGCAGGTGCGCTGGGCCAGATCACTCAATTCGATTGGTATCCCCATCCTGGAAATGAGGGTGGATTCTTGGCACCTGATCCGCTGAACCCATCGATTGTCTACGGACCAGGGTTTTACGGCCCCATCAATCGGATCACAGTTCCAAGCTACCAAAGCATTCAAGTAGAACCGGATACGCGTGTGCTCGGACCGGGATTCGGAAGCGGTCAATTCCTATTTCATCCCGCGAATCCCCATGAATTGCTTACCGCTTCGAGGTTTCTGCTCTCGTCTACGGATGGAGGCCTTCATTGGACTCGGATCAGCCCTGACCTTTGCGCTACTGACAAGCAGAAGGATCCCTACGCAGGCATCCGAAACATCTCGCCGTCTCCTCTTTCACCCAACATTATCTGGATTCACACCAGTTCGAACCTCCTCCAAGTCACGCGCGACCACGGAAAGACTTGGTCCAATGTAACGCCTCCGTTAGGGCAATACAGAAAGCCATTAACGCTGTTCTGCATGGGAGCTTCGGGAACCGAACCTGGTGGTGCTTACGCGATGTGCTCGGATCCGAACGAAAAGGAGGGTCCGCAACGGCTGAAATTCTATCGGACCAAGGACTTTGGATTGACTTGGCAAAACACCGCCGGCTTTTCCTGCTCCAACTTGAGATCGGATAGGAAGGCGAAGGGGTTGATCTTCGCCCAAGTTGGAGATGATATCAAGTTCACGGTTGATGACGGCTACCACTGGCAGAGCCTGAAACTGAATCTCCCAAAGACGAGCTTCTCCGATATCCAAATCCACGGCAACGATCTCATCCTGGGAACCTACGGCCGGGGAATATGGATTCTTGACGACTATGAACCGCTTCGCCAAATGGCCGGCATAAACTCGTCTCCTACTGCCCACCTCTACCAACCCTCAACAGCTATTCGAGTGCGGCAGAACCAAAATCTCGACACGCCCCTGCCTCCCGAAATCCCGCGTGCTCCCAATCCTCCACTGGGGGTTTGCCTTTATTACTCGCTGCCAGGAAAATCAGGCAACGAAGTGAGCATCGACATAT
Source organism: uncultured Armatimonadota bacterium (assembly GCA_903833215.1). Lineage (GTDB taxonomy): Bacteria > Armatimonadota > Fimbriimonadia > Fimbriimonadales > Fimbriimonadaceae > Fimbriimonas. Next base: position 8,216 of record CAILEM010000020.1, on the reverse strand, counting down.
TTGATGCCAAAGGCGAGAAAGTACGCCACTTCAGTAACCGTGAGCCTGAACCATTCCATGACCCGAAGCGTGAGGTCGCGGACTACTGGCCAGCGATGCCCAAGCCAATCCCGACCGAGATTGGGCTCAATCGAATCAACTGGGACTGCCGATACGACTCGCCTCATGCGGTAACCAATAATTCGGACGACACCATGCAAGCGGTGCCCGGCGAAGTGTCGATCCCTGTACAAGGACCGCTCGTCGCGCCCGGCCATTTCAAGGCGGTACTTACGGTCGATGGGAAGCAATATTCTCTGTCGTTCGATGTCGCCAATGATCCTCGCTCAACCACCGCCACCCGAGACTTGGACCGTGTGCTGGAGATTCAGAAGCGGTACGTTGCCGGATCGAACGAAGCCGTTGAAGGCTATCACCAAGTGGATACGTTGGTGACTCAAACCAATGAGATCTTGGCGAAGAAACCGGTCAAGGAGGTTTCAGATGCGGCTTCTGCGTTTGTGGCTAAGATCCTGCCTTTGCGTGGCATTCCTCTGAATCGACGGCGCGCCTATGGTCCGCCCTCGCCAGACAGCTTCGCCAACCTGAACATCTATCTGCTGCTTCAGACGGATGTGTACAGCTACGGCGATACCCCGCTCACCGACCGCATCCTGACCACGTACGGCACGGATTGGTCCAGGTTAGAGAGCATCTCGAACGCATGGCGCAAGGCGAAGAAAGAGGACCTTGCCAAGCTCAATTCGATCCTCAAGAAGAACAATCTGCCGGCGTTAGCAACACCAGCAGACCTACGCGATCCCCTTCCCCCCTCGAGTCAATTCCTTCCCGAAAAAGAAAAGGTGCAGCCCAAGTCGGTTGCACCGGCTGTTATTACGTCGGTGTTTTCGACAGGCATTCAGGGTTAATCGACAGTATCGTCGAGAGACCCTATCCGTCTCAGACAAATGATGTCCAGTCGTTTTGCCAAGCCAGCGGTCTTGCTGGCTGCTATAGGAGCGCAGCGTTTTCGTTCGCCGGCTTTGACGGGTGGTTCGTTGTGTCGAAGGTAACCGGCAAAGCCCAGGCAAGGCAGTTCGTCGGAAGCCATGGTCGAAAGATCTGGACGCCGTGGCATGACCTCCACGTGGGTGATGTGATCAATCCTCCCAGTGAGGTCGTTACCTTCAACAAATCGAGTCTGTGGATACAGTCCGGGAGCCGTGTTCAAAATCCATCCAAAATGCGACTTGATGAACGAGTGAACACGACCGAATTAGGCCCAAACACGCTCATAACGACTCACGCCGCAAGTCACAAAGGGCCCCGGATCCTCGTTGTCGTTCACGGGCACACGCGATTAAGTAGTGAGCATGGAAACCTCCCTGCATACAAGTCTCCCGGCACGCAATAACGTCCCGCAGGTGTCTATTCCGCGGGCCGTCATGTGATTGTGAGGACTGGTGGGCGAGTTCTTCACACGAGGAAACACAATTGCTACCCGTTCTCGACATGCACAAATGGCTCTCGAACGCCGTATCATGATTTGGCAGGAAGAAAGACTAATGATAATTCCCACTGAGCTTGAAGACGTTCTAGTTGCGAACCCAGAAACTCTGAGTGGCGCTGTTCGCTTTAGAGGTACACGGGTTCCAGTCCAGGCCCTGATCGACACGCTGAGCCGCGGCTTACCAGTGTCAGACTTTCTCGAGGGCTTTCCCGACGTGAATGAGGAGCAGGCGCTTGCCTTTGTTGTTTGGGAGCAGAACAATGCCCGAAGGATATTCGGACTTGAGCTTGTTCGGTAATGCGAGTGTTGCTAGACAACAATATTGATCGACGATTTTCGCGTCTCTTGACCGGACACGACGCTGTCCATGCGCGCCAGGTAGGTTGGGAAGATCTACATAATGGCGACTTGATCGCAGCCGCCGAACTTGAAGGATTTGCTGTGCTGATCACAGCGGATAAGAACTTGCGTTATCAGCAAAATCTGAAGGGACGAACGATCAGCATCATCACACTCAACTCAATTCTTGTTGACTTTCCGGGCATCCAACCGCTTGTCCCTCAGGTTCTTGCGGCTCTAGAAAATCTCCCTCAGGGTGCTTTCATAACGATTACGCCGTAACCATTCGGATCGGGAGCGTTCTTGCCCATCGATTCACCACATCGACATAGGTTGGCTGATGGAGTCAGTTGATCCATCATCATTGAAGATTGCGAAAATGGAAATTACTGATCGGATTCAATCGACTCCAGGAAAGTGCGGCGGGCGTCCCTGCGTGCGTGATCTGTGGATCCGGGTTACGGACGTGCTCGAGTTGCTGGCTTCACGAATGTCCCGTGAGCAAATCCTGGCCGAACACCCTTCCCTCCAAGACGAAGACATTACGGCATGTCGGTTATTCGCAGTCGGGCGAATCGACCATCCCGTCATTGGCCGCCTTCGCACGAGCGATCGAACTGCTCGACACCGGTGAGTTAATCGTCAGATTTGCTTAGTTTGCTCAGTAGAGTGGAAATCGACGGACGTAGGCTGCCCAGATGGACTCCATTTATTCGAGAGCATAGGCCTCTGCATACGGCTCACCGCGACTCGTTCGAAGGCTGCGTGTGGACATTCGGTCGTGATGGTGTCCTAATTCATGCAGGAGAATGTGCACCAGTTGGAATCCCTTGGCTTGGTTTTCGGTGTACCTGCACTCAACCTCGCCGTCCGGTAATGCCTGACATTGCACTCCCAGTCTCTCCAAAACCGTCGCGTGGTCGGCATAAAACTTCTCTTCGTATTACTGCCACAGGTCTCGTTCCCAGGCACAGATGCCGATGACGCCCTCGTAGTGCCAGCCATAGCTGTCGCCGCTTTCGGCAAGCACGATTGCCTTCAATCCTTTTGACAACTCAGCCCAATCGGGGAGGATGTCGATAAAGCCTTGGATGTCTGCCTTCGTGAGGAGGTGCCGATGGCCGTCGCCGGGGCGCTGCCGGTCGATGACCGGGTAGCCGGGGTCGTGGTCCCAATAATTGAACGTGTGTTCGTGAGAGTTCTTCTTCTGAACCCTCCCGTCAACCACCTTCGGCGTAACCTTCCGTCCCTGCGTGCGCACTTCAAGTGATTATGTCGCCCGTGCAGCGCATTATTTCGGCTGTAAGTCAGTCAGGGTGTGAGGCGAAGGACTGCTCGCTTGCTCTTTCGCATTCCGACGATCCTGGAATAGAGTTGTGCACCCAAGAATGAGCATGAAGAGAGCAAGCGCGTATCGAAACCAAGAGACGCCTGCCACAGATGGATCTATGGGTTCATGTGTCGGACCAAGGAAGCCACCCAAAGCACCAGCAAAACCGCCACCCACCATCGCCGAATGGTCGTCGCGGTCTCGAAGCCAATAGTAGGCCGAAAGCAATGCAGCGGCTCCGGCGGCGGCATTCTGGAGAGTCAAAGCGTATTGGAACCACGGCCCGACTCCCATCCACTTACCGGAAGAAACAAACCACCCGCGAGCAAATCCCATGACGGCAACCACGAGATCGAAGCAACCGACGAACAGCAGTCCGGCGAAAACTATCCAGCCACCCAATCCTCGCATCCACAACGTCCCACGTATCTCGCGATGCCAGATATCCCTCTCAACCTCAGGTGGGTCCATACTGCAATTCTAGCCCCTTAATGTGCAGCCTATTCGGATTGGTGACAGATCTGGTGAAGTATATGGAGGTCCATCAAGACCCAAAAAGCTAAGTTAGCAGAGATGGCCTCCCTTCCTAAAGTTTGCGCGCTCAAACACGCGAGATCGGGAGTATTGATGATCAACGACTCGACAGGTCGTCAAAAGGACTGACTTGAACCGGGCGCAGCTACTGATTTAACGTGAGGTTCCTTTATGAATAGAGCCCATGACGCCAACGTCTTGAACACGGTGATGGGATTGAACGTCATAATCTTCTGCGAGGATAAGCTGCTGATGATCATTCCAAAAGAGCTGGAAGGCGTTCTTGACGCGAACCCAAAAGTAATCAGCGGCGCAGTTCGCTTTGTTGGAACGAGAGTGCCGGTCCAAGCGCTGATCGACACGCTTGACGGCGGAGATATTGAGGAGTTCCTTGATGGCTGGCCTGACGTTTCACGAGAGCAAGCTGAAGCCGTCATTCACTGGCAACAAAATCAGGCTCGCAGTACGTTCGGGCTTCAGCTGGCCAGTTGATGAGAGTCCTGCTCGACAACAACGTTAACCGCAGATTTGCGCGACTCATTTCAGGGCACGATGTCATCCATGCCCGAGAACTTGGGTGGACAGAGCTAGAAAATGGAGATCTGATCGCTACAGCGCAGCGCGAGGGATTTAACGTCGTTATCACTTGCGATAAACAGATTCAGTATCAGCAGAATCTTGCCGGTCGGAAGATCAGCATTATCGTGTTGAATAGTCTGTTCATCAAACTTGCGGACATCAAATTACTTGCGCCTCAGGTTAACCAGGTCTTGGGCAAACTCGTCCCAGCTTCATTCATCGTCATTAATCCCGAATCAAACTAACTGCGGCGTCTCCCATCGGCGCATACTCCATTTCACATACGGGGGAGTTTTATCCATCAACGATACGAGGAGTAATCCCCCGCGTTGCTTACGATCAGCTACTCATGTGTTCGACGTTTCAGGTGTGGACCTTCGACTACATAGACGTTGCCGGGTTTGGCGGTATTAGGCTGCCTTTCGATCGCTTCGATGCACGCAACTTGCTTGACGAGGATATTCGGGTGGATATCTAGCACGATCAAGAACAAAGGTCTTCCCTTCATGCTTTGTTGATACGGCATGTTCTTATCGGCGCTGATAAGTGCCTGATAACCCGCGGCCCCCCTCTACTTAGGAGGACGCAGTTCTTAATCCCTTGCCATCCCGCCTCAACAACATGTGTGACGTCATGGGCAGGCATAAACTCTGGGAACGCTTCATCTAGGTTTTCGTCGACCAGGATTTTCACGAGGCGACTGCCAGTCCGACCGACCTGCGACTCTCGTCACTCAGCCATTCCAATACTGCCTTTGCATGGTCTCGCTGGACGCTGGAATACCCCCTGAGGAACCGGTCGGGAGAATAGCCGGCCTCGACATGATCAAGGAAAGTCGTCAGTGGTACGCGAGTTCCGATAAAGCACGGTGTGCCGCCCAGCACCTCCTGGTCGCTGACAACTATGTCCTCTATCTGGCTAGGAATGATCATCGATTCACCTAATTGTATCTACTCGACGCACGACCCGATTGTAGCGGCTCGTGTCAACCATGAACAAGGTTCGCACATCTATGCCCGATTGACCACCTCTCAACCACTACGAGGAATACTGTTCCGCAGAAACGATGGCTCGCTCGACGGAAATCGGGTGGTAGTCTTCGTTAGGGCTGACGGCTTCTGGGAATGGTGAGAGTGATCTTCCCTGGCTGCAGGGTGTTTATTTCTACATGTTCAGGCATTTGATCGCTTTGCCACATGAGCGGGCGCATCCGAGCGTAGCCGACGGCCAGCATTCGAACGGTGAAGCCATGGATCGGCGGCGCAAGGTTGGAAGGGATTGTCATCGCGAGCTTCCACTGATCGTCCTGTCGAAATGACACTTCTATCATTGGCTCCGAGTTGGCTCCGATGGGAGGAATTTGATTTGAATCAAGGTCAATCCGTATCTCTTCCATACCGTCGACACATGCCTGCCTGATCATCGCGGACATGAGTTTGGCGATCGGTGCCCCTCCACACAGCTCTTCTTGCAGTTTGGACAGGGATTCGAAATCTGGGGCTAGGTCAAATGCCCTTTTCTGAAGTTGGAGGCACGAGTCATGCAGAGCTTCTTCCTCGCGAAAGAGGTCGTATTGCTGCGTGAGATTCTCAACTTTCACCAGGAACGAGAGTTTTTGCGAGGGATTCTCGAGAGTCTCAAGCCATGCCGACGCCCTTTGCTCAGTATTCTCACCCCAACGGCCTATTTTGCCAAGCGGGCGAAGGATATAGGCCCGCTGAAGGAACGCGAGGATCCTTACAAGCTGTCGAGATGGTTTGCGCGTAGCATCCATTGAGTTCCAACAGTTGCGCACGACTTCAATCGAATGCAACAACCGAATAATATTCGATTAATGCTGGCTTTGCATGGAAGAAAGGTCAGAATGCTGTCGGAGTTTTGGCCCTCGAATTCCAGGCTTGAGACCCAAGGGAAACGGTAGGATGCTATGATCCGTCTTGAAATAGGACCATGCACAACCTCAATATTCAACTTTCAGAACCAGCGTTTGCAGAGGCAAAGCGCGTGGCTACGGCGGCTGGTTTGAGTGTAGAGGAGATCATCTCAGCCGAAGCAGAGGCACTTTTTGACTTCAGCGGTGAAGTTGCCGACAGTTTTTTTACTCCTGCGATATTGGCTGAAATCGACGATGCGAGGGCTGAGGCGAAATTAGGAGGGGGCCTGACCTTGGACGAGGTGCGACAAGAGTCAACACTGGCAAGGCAAGATCAAGAGCGGTAATGACTGAAACTTTGCCCCAACCTTGAATTCTACGGAAGATGTTTCCGGAGAATTCGGACTATTGACGTCTGATTGCGGTCCGGGGGCGGTGCCCCCAGACAGGATGGGTCGCACTTACAGCGCTCCCGATCTAGGTGGCTGTTGGTTCCCAGGCATTCTGCCTGGGCTGGTATAGGGACGCCCTTCCAGGGCTACTTACGAAGATCCCAGGAAGCTGCGGCGGTAGGCGGCGGGGGATTGGCCGGTTTGGGATTGGAAGGCGGTTGAGAACCAGTTGCCGTTCGAGTAGCCGGATCGGAGGGCGATGGCGTTGATGGTTAGGTCGGTGGTGGCAAGGAGGGTTTGGGCTTGGGCGATGCGGACGTGTTGGATCTCTTGGAGAGGGGTTCGTCCGATGTGTTTGAGGAACAACTTTTCTAGCGTCCTTCGTCCAATGGGGACCTGATCGACGACGTCTTCCACCGAGATAGAGGTGCAGGCGTGGGTTCGGATATAGCGGATCGCGATGGCGACATCGGGGTCTTCGATAGCGAGGACGTCAGTGGACCTCCGGGAGACCACACCTATCGGGGGTAGCAAGATTGGTTCGAGCCTCGGGCTGCCGCCATTCATCAAGCGCTCCAACATCGCGGCAGCCTCGTATCCGATGCGGCGGGCGGGTATGGCAATGCTCGACAATTGCGGATAACCGGAGGCGCATAGATAGGGATCATCATCTACTCCGAGAATGGCGACGTCGTCGGGAACATTGAGGCCGGCGAAACGGCATGTCTCGGAAACCACCAGGGCTCGATCGTCATTGTCAGCAAAGATCGCCACCGGCTTTGGCAGCGATACAACCCACTCCAGAAATTCCTCGTCAACAGTCCCCATCGTCCATGCCGACGCCCGTGGAAACCGCTGTGGGTCGCTTGAATAGACCTGTGGGTGATGATCAAAAGCCTCTAACCGACTCTTGAAGCCCTCGAAACGTTGTTGGGCGTAGGCGTTTGTCAGGTTCCCTGCGAACGCAAACGACTGAAATCCAAGTCCGGCTAAATGGTCGGCACCAAGCCGACCTACTTCCCTATCGTTGACCGACACCCGCGAAACAGGTGAATCGGTCAGCCAGTTCGCCACATCCACAACTGGTCGTCCCAAATCCAAAACACGCTGTTCCACCGCCGGGTCAAGCAAGAAAGCCAGAAGACCGGAAGGCTCCCAAGCCGACACAACGGAGACGTGCTCAGGACGAGGGTCCGTAAAGTGGCACATCCATCCACGCGATGGTCCAGCGAAGTCACGGATGCCAAGCAATACGTCGAGGTTAAAGCCGACGATCCGCTCCATCAAGAGCGCAACCCTTCGCAACGGACGTCCCCTCGGATTCGGCATCCACCTAGGATAAACCATGTTTGCGCAAAACCAAAGAACATTTACGCAAAACTATAAGTTTGATTTCACTATCAAAACATGACTTTGTTATGATATCTGCCTGTCGACACGGTGAGTTGTCGAAAAGGGTCCAAAAGGAACCCGAGGAGAGATTATGAACATCGACCAAAGAGGGTCATTGGTAGCGGATAGTGCCGCTCATATTCGAAGTCAGGGTCTATGAAGAATCGTGTGGGTTCGCGTAATCTTCTTGCGTGCGTGACACAGATCTTTTCTCTTCGTTGTTGGGTCTGACATCTTCATGGTCAGTGTCTTCGGTGGTTTTGAACGAGGAGTCTCGTACGGTTGAGA
>CAILEM010000019.1 GCA_903833215.1 uncultured Armatimonadota bacterium | reverse complement strand
TACGGAGAAGCTATCAATGCCCTTATTCAAGAAATCAAAACCGTCGCTAGAGGATTTAGAAAGTTTCACAACTTCAGAATTGCCATTCTGTTCTTTCTTGGAAAACTCGAACTCCACCCACACAAAACCTCATAGAGCCTGCTTTTCAATGGCGGATGGCGTGGAGCTGGGGGTATTGCGAACCATGTGCAGGGACCAACGATCCCTTTGCTGCCGATTCGGCTCGTCTACGGTGGCGAATATGCCAACCGTACGAGCTATTTCTTCAACAGCTCTTACCAAATCAGACCCCGAAAGGACAAGTCAATCAAGGCGATCCGTGTTACTTCTTACGTCTCCAACAAGGGATGGTCATTTTCAGCAGATGCACACCGGATGATGTCAGAAACTCGAAAGTGTGTGTATACTGCCTATCAGTGCTAAGTCCGTGGCCAGTCTCTCGACAAAAAGGCGTAGATCAGTAATCTTAACAATTCAAATGGGCGTTTTTTTGATTGGTACACCACTAGTCAGCATCTTGGTTGAGCTACACTAGAAATGATCTCATGAAAAGGCTTCTGCAAGTCTTCACGCTCATAACCTATTCACTGACTTGTGGGTTCTTGGTCCTTGCGGCCATTCGCTACCTTCATCGGCCAACGGTCAAGATTGGACAAACGATTAACCGTTCTGCCCTCCAGTACCTCGTCATAAACGATGAAGATAAAAAATGGGTCGAGCATAAAAAGCCTTTGGTAGTAGCATTTGTCGATTTCCAGTGTCCGTACTGCCGAATTCAATTACCTACCCTCCTTCAGTGGGAGAAAATCACGAAAGGTCAGGTCCGTCTCGACATCCGGCATTTTCCTTTGTCAAGCCTTCATCCTTTTGCATATCCGGCCTCAACGATGTTTGTGCTTAGGTCCCAGGCGAAAGAACCAACACAAGTTGCAGCAACCTTATGCAAACTGGATCTCCAAAAAACAATGGTGGAGGGAAATCAAATTGATGACTTTCTTGGCGGCACAGTTTCCCAAGCTTCAGCGGAGCGAGCTAGGAAAGTAGTCGATAGTGACGTTGTATCCGCTAAAGCTCTGGGAGTCCATGGAACGCCAACGTTTTTCGTGGTTCGCTCCAATGGAGAAATTATTGAAGCCAATAGGCTCAAGGATTTGGACGAGCTATGCAACCCATAGCTACTAAGACAGCGCCACGTTTGTGGCAAGGAGTTTCCTAATATGAAGCAGTTCCTTATCTCGATTTCCGCTCTGGCCACGGCAGCCGTTTTATACGGTCAAGCCTGCAGCACACCAACACCTGGCACATACAACTCCGTTGGTGGAGGTCTTCACACAGGTACAGAACCTGATGGTAATGGTGGGTTTCATCTGATTTGCGCTTGGTGCGATCAGAATACGTTCAATGATGGTGGCTGTCTTGCCCCATTGACAAATACACAGAACTGCAATCCTGTGGCCCAGGATTGGACATACCCTCAATATCGGTGTAATTTGTTTTTGGTCAGATGCGATGTCTACACTGCCACGTTTCATGGGCATACTGGGGTCAATAACGGACCATGCTACTTTGGTTAGGTCGGCTTTGCTGACCAATGAGTAGTTTGTTGGGCTGGCGAATTCAACAAGGAACCGCCAGCCACGCTTTATCGAGGTTCGACAAGTGACTAAGCTTATTTTTTCTACGTCTGTTTTCCTTCTGCTTTTTTCTGCGGCATCTGGAAGCGACCTAACTTCGGCGCAGGTTGACAGTCTTCCGCTACCACCGAAATTTACGGCAACGTACCGGGTGGATAAGACCGTTGGGGTTCCTTCTGATAAGGCAGCTGAAGTCCAAGCCAAGAATGAACTGAGATTCAAAGAGACACTAAGTCGAGGCTTGATGACGAAGGAGCAAGTGACTAAGATTCTTGAGTATCGGAACTCTTTCCTAAAGGAGCGTCCAATTACTCACAGGTATCGAGTCACAATTAGCTTCTCAGATAATCGCTTTCTTCTTGATGTCAAGGGCGATGGGACACGCGAAGCTATTGCTTTCGACGGTCAAAAAAGCACGCTGATTCGCATGCCCAATGGTGGTGCTGCAGTCTTCAAAGGAAATTTGGCATACCAAATGCTTGCATTTCCATACTTCTACGGACGACTACCGGGCTTAATTAATTTAAGACTTGGGAATTCTGGAAAGATAGAAAGCATCGTACCAGGTTCAGTTGACGGCCAGGCAGCGGCCTATGAGCCTGCTAAAGTGCTAGTCAGCAAGTCTGCCTCAACTCTTAGGATAGATAGCATTGAGCTGCCAGGCTTGTCTTTACAAAATAGCTGGCTGCCAACGGACTCAGCGGAAGCACCGCCATCAGCATATTCCTTGAGGAAATACGTTGGATATGACTCTAAGGGTGCCTTGGTGCCCAACATTGTCGTAGAAGCACACCGTGAGTCGTACACCACGACGTTCGATGAATCCGAGCTCGCTCCCGAACGATTGATGACGACAAAGACAGCCGCCCAGGCGGGAGTGGGGAAGGACCTCGTAGGGTTCTATTACGAGCCTGGAAAAGGTGATCTCGCTAAGCAAGAAGCGGAATACCGGGAATACAAAAAGCGCGGTGAGAAAATCGAAGCCCAACGGAAAGCTAAAGCAGGGTCTAGCGCTGCCCCGCTGGTTCTCAGTCTCATTGGTATTGTGGTAATTGGGGGAATTACTTTCTATGGAGTTTCGCGAAGGCGAAAGGGGTCAGCCTAAGCTTGGTTCCCGAGTTGCCCTAGCTGGCGCACTGCTTGTAGCGCTGTGGGTATTTGTCATACCTGGCTATGATCCTCATTTCGTTTTGCTCCAGCTCTTGGGTGCCTCTACATTTGCCGCTGCAATAGTCGGTGGGATATGCACGCTGATAGTTATCTGGGTTTTGGTTCTACAAATCAAGCTACGAGAACTATCCCCCCTTCTCCCAGTTTTCGTCTACGCACTTACATGTTTGGCAGCGTTTTGTCTGGACTGGAGTCCTAGTGGCCCGGCCCGACTTGCCCTAGGAATGACTGTTATGCTCTGCGCAGGCATGGCCTGTGCCTTAGCGCTCAGGCCATTTGAGTCAATGGCGATACCTTGCATAAGAATGCTCATTGCTATTCAAGCGGTTGGTGCGATCCTAATTTTGGTGTCTGGGAATGAGACCTTCCGTTCGGCTTGGCTAACGCGAGCGTCGGGTACGTTTCATGATCCTGGAGAACTTGCGTTCTGCTGCCTCATCGGAGTTTCTTTGGCAGAATCGACAGCCACTGTTTCCTCTCTTTTAAATCGTATTGTCGGATTCGGAATTAGTTCCCTGAGCGTCATCGCCCTTATTCTCACTTGGTCAAGAATTGGACTTGCGGTTGGAGCACTCTTACTAATGTGTCGGGTCCGCTCGTTACATTCTCGAAGGTTCGGAATTATCGTCGCGATCTTTCTCGTTGTGCTCATGCTTCTGTCCGTGAGGTACTTGAATCCTCAGATTACTGCTTCTACGGCTAGATCGACGGGAGGTCGGCAATCGGCAGTCCAGACAGGGATCAAGAATGCTAAGGAGGCGTGGCCATGGGGAGTCGGACCTGGTGGAATTCGGATTGCCAACCCAAACGAACGAGGTGGTCCCATGCTCCTTGATACGAAAAACCTATACCTGAACGTAATAGTTGAGTTGGGTGTTTTAGGGCTTGCGTTCTTTGCTTGGTTTGGTGTCGTTAGCTTTCGCTTGGCTCGCGTTCCAGGAATTTGGGCGGATCCGGTTTTCGTCTGCCTGATTACGATTTTCTTCGTAGGCCTAACCGAAGTGCCCGTAGCCACATATGCCCGGCCCGCTGGGAATTTCTTGCTCGGCTACTTGTCGGTTCTCTGCATAGGTCGCTGGAAGTGGTTAGAATGGCCCCACGTTAACCACCGTTTGTCGAGCGGGTTAAAAGGAGGGTAATTCGTGTGATAAGAGGAGGAATCATCTGCATTATTTCGCTGATCTATTTACTAGCGGCAATCGAAAAACTTCTGAACGTCGAGCTACTTAAGCAGTCGCTTGCCGCATCACAATTAGTCCCTCACCAGTTCATTGGTGCAGCTTCGGCAGCAGTTCTAGTAATGGAGGTGCTCATACCGCTTCTTCTTATTTGCAGACCAAGCAGGAAGTTTGGCCTCCTTCTTGTATGTCTCTCCTCACTTGGCTTTTGGTGGTTCCATACATTAATGTCAGCCCGTGGAAGCGTCCACCTGTGTGCATGCTTTGGTGGGTTTGTGCTTCCAAATTGGGCATACTTCGCCCTTAATGCTTTCCTGTTCGTATCCGGGGTTTTGTTACTGCGTCAGAACCTGAAAATGGAAAGTGGGCCATCACCTCTCGATTGAAATCATCATCGGTTTGCCTGCTCGACTTCTCACGCGGACTAACCTTGCTGGCTCAAATCGTCTCAATGCAGAGGATTCCTGAGCGATCTGTACCAACTGAACCAGGTTCTTGAGGCTATTAACCCGTCCCCCTGGCCCGGTTTCCCAATGACGAGGGATACAAAGTAGGCGCTTTAGCATGCAGGAAAACCTGGTGTCACATTTGTCTCTCGCCTCCGACGAAAAGGACCGGCGGTTCACCTCGTCTTTTCCTGTGAGCCATTATGAAAGGGCTTGAGAACTGACAGTCCCTGAACCGTATGCCAGAACCGCTTTCGGTAACCGTAGACCAGAACCTCACCCTCATCAGAAATCCCGTAGGCTGTGCGAGGTTGGAACAAGCTTCCATAGCCGACTTCTTTCGTTAGGTCTCGCATGCCGCCATTGGCATCCCAAACAAATGGACGAGTTATGCTGTTCCATCCTTCCCCGACTCCGGACCACCCGCAAACTTCGCCGCGATTATTGACGCCCGTCGCCTTGCAGTAGGTGTGTATCTTTGCCAAAACGCCGAGATCTCGCATATGCCCCTTTTCCCACAGAAATGCGTGAAATATGCCACGTCGAACCTCTGACGTTCCAACGATTTGCCCCGCGCTATTTATTGCCTCCGCAACTGTTGCGACGCCACCGAGCGAACCTAAGTCAGTGAAGTGACCTCGTTCATAGATGAATGATCGGGTCCTAACCTTCTTGGTAATTGCTGCTACGGCAATTTGCCCCTGGTCATTGATCGCGTTTGCTCTGCTACTTACGCAGCCCGAAGGTATTCCAAGGTCTTGCGGTACGCCTGATCGGCTCCAAAGAGTCGCCGTCTCGTGCAAGTAGCTGTCTTTTCCGCGTGAAAAACTAAAGCCCGATATGTCTCCAGTTGAGCTTATGCATCGACCCTCGCAGTTTGTCCTTCCTTCAAGCGGGAGAAGAGATCGTGCGGTTCGACCGTCGAAAAAAAGCGTGTGGTTGGCGAATGTACCGGTCGCCTGTCCACTCGAATTTATTGAAAAAACGATGCCTCCATGCCCGCTCGTGCCCTCGTTCAATACTACGACTGAAGCGGGATCATGCCTAGTATCAACTAGGCATGGCTGAGGATCGTACTCGTCTGTCCGATTAGCAAGATTAATGGAAGTCCCGACGACGCCGTTTGATATGGCGCCACCGTGGTAGACCGTATGATGCCCCCGAAGAGCACCAAGGTAAATAACTCTGTATGCTGCTCCCGGTGCCGCCCCCATGTCGCGTATCTCGTAGGCAGCGACGAACTTGGCACGCTCATAACTTTGTGTAGGTTTGAATTTTACGATTACGGCTGTCGATGTCACGATCAGCAGCCCTAAGACGCAACGCGAAACGGCTCGGCTCGTCACTCTACGATTCCTCCCAAAGGATGTCGACGATCAAATACACTGCGCTGGGTAGCTTGTGCACAGTTGCTCGTACCACCCCCTGCAGCCACCTCCAAAGGAATACTAATGGCGTGACCATCGACGAGAGCAATTGACATCCGACCCAAGTGCGGACCTTGGAAGTGATTCTCTTCGTCATAGTTGAAGACGATTTCCCTTCTGGGATAGACGGCTGTACCGGTCAGTACTCCGCACCACGAACTTGATGAGAATTCATGCCAAGGGTGATCCTTAATTGTGCCAGCTGGGAGCTGATAATCCTTAGTCTGCGGGCTGATCATCTCGTAGAGAAGCGCGGTTCCCTCCATGTGGGACACAGAAGATAAGTTAGCTCCCCAGTTCTTGCCCATGACACCATTCAGCTGTTCGCAGGTACTAGCATTAACTAGAGCGGATGGCCCAGTCAACGGCGAATAGCTAAGCGGAGGCGAGAGCTTATAGAGCCCAGTTGGGTCGTTGGGGCACTGGAGTCCAGGTCTACTGGGAAGAAAGGATGCAATGGCCTGATTCCATAATGTTCCAGTGATGAACCTGTACTCAGGGTTCTGATCCGCCTTGCGTCGTTCGTCAATCAAACACGATTCACCATCAACAAGTCGCTCGGCGGCGGGAAGTGCCCCATCATGATCTTGAGCGTACATCAGCAACGCAGCTGAGAGCATGCGAATGTTCTGGAGGCAACTTCGGCGGTCTGCGGCATACCGCTCGTAATGAATAAGGCTTCCTATTGCCGCTCCGCCAACGAGGATCCCAACAAGAAACAGCACAGCGTCCGAAAACGCAAGTAATCTCGATCGTCTAGTACGCATCTTACGAATGACCGGTTCGAAGCACACAAACGAGCTTCTTACCATTATGCTACGATATCAATGCCAATGAACCGATTAATGCAGCAAGTTGCTCTCTTGATTTCGATCACACTTGTCTGCTTCGGTTGCTGTCCAAAGGTCGAGCCAGGCACAGTGTTACGTGGCACCTCCACTATTTCTGAGAATGAGTTGCGGCACGCATTTGAGTTGGCCTTAAGTCGGCGAGCAGCTACCGACAAACGCAATATTGGAACCCCCTTTATCTTCACTGCCAGGGAGCAAGTGTCCGTCCTGTGCGAGGTCTTTAGGAAGACCTTCCCTGTTTCTAGTCACCCGAGATTCATCGAACCGGCATTTGATGCCTTCAGGCTGTACGAACAAGCCGAAACTCCATCTTCGCCAGTCAGACTCAACAAGTTGGACACTTTGAAAAAAGCAATAGAGGTCGCCGACCGGGAAACGTCAACCAACTCTGGTTTCGCTTTTACTGTGGCGATATTCGCGAAGTTAGGTGCGAGTGACAGATTAAGCCAGCTTGCTCCTGTTGAAAACCTTTCGACGAGGCTTAGGATACTTGTCAGCGCAGCCGAAGCAATGCAAGATGCCGAGCTGTATCTCGACCTCTTTAAGCTATTCGCCCAACAAAGGGACCAGATTAAGGCATTTGCCTCACTTGAGGATGCCATTTTTGCCGACATGCGTAACTCTACAGATAAGCACCTTGATGAGTGCCGTCATTGCTTTGACCAGTACAAAATCACAGGGCTCTTCTCAGAAGATCAGGCTCGATACATTCAGTCCTTGTTCGATCGATTCGTCGGATCTCTTGAGTAAATTTCGACTTCCAGAGGTAATTATTCCAAGACACGTTGAGCGCTCGTCGCAAAGCGCACAGCATGAACTCCATCGCTATTGCACGGTGCGACTGGCCCAAGAAAATCCCCAGCCCTTCCAGTCGGTAGTATTCGCATCCCCGCCTTCGCGGCATATCTCGTGCCCGCAGGGATGCATCTTCCGATACGGAAAGAAACCGGAATGGCCATCAACCATGTAAGCGTTACTGCCATCGGCATAGTAACCCTTGAAGTTCGCTCCCCAGTAGTCAGCGTCGCCGGTGTTGTCACATACTCCATCGACGCACCCACCCGGCCATTCCTGACCAGTATTTGGGTAGTCTGCCCAGAGTACCGCCTTGGACGGATTTATAAGCTGGCCACTCGATAGACTAATACCATCGTCAGCCACAACTGAAGGGCTCGACGCTCCGTACGGTGTACAGCTGATGACGGGCTTCCTTGACTCTGTGAGTGAATCGTTCCATTCGAAGTCAAGAGCCGGATAGACGTCTGAATACAGCTTCAGCCGGCCCACGCTGGAAACTGCAAAAGCTCCCGCACAGTCGCTGCTCGGATCTTGAATCTGATTTCCGTCAACACAATTCGGGTTAGTTCCACAAGCATCTCTGTGATTCCACGCACCTTCCGCGAATCTGGACTTGCGATTTGAAAATATGGCAGCACTTTTGGCAAAAACGAGAAAACGTCCCGCGATTGTCTCAAAACCAGACCAAACCGCAAAGGGTGTTGTGTCGTCATTAGAATCGCAATACAGCAACGTGGCGATCCCAACTTGTCGCATGTTCGACATATCCGCTGTTTTGAGGGCGGCATCTTTGGCCCTTGCGAATACTGGAAATAGGAGCGCTGCAAGGATCGCAATAATTGCGATGACCACAAGTAGCTCAATTAGCGTGAACCCGCGATGTTTGGTACGTTGACTCATTACCTGATTAAGTGACCCTTCAGTCGTCCGGTCACACCTTTCCGTTATCTTACTACAAGATGTCGTGGGTAAGACGTTGGAGGATACGAAATGTATGCAATTGAGCAGTACTCGACTTCGAAGTAGTCACAAGAACTCTATGATTGGACACTTGAGCACTGAGATTGGCCAACTTGCAACCCCGCTTATGAGGAGAGATGTGTCGCTCCTTCTTATGAGCCAAATCCCCCTTGCCGAACGACTCCTGCTGTTACGTTTCGAATTCTGGCGGTCTCGCGTCTCCATCAATAGGGCGCGACTTTTTTTCGTGACGCGGATGCTGAGTAATCAAGATGTACTCACTCGAGAAAACTCAATGCGTGTTTGCACGACGATGTCTGGTGCGTATCATTTCGCAGCGTGAGAGTTGCTTCACCCATGCTGCCGAGCTCTGAATCCGGATATTTCCTGGTGTTGCTCCTCCTGAAGATTCTTAACGCGAAATTGCGATATCTTCATGGGCAGCAGTACTGACAAGACTGAGCCTTGCTGCTATAATTGCAAAATAATTACGAGCCATGGCTTCACTCTCTAAATCAAATTCGACTGACGACAGGGGCTCACTTTGGAACCGGTGGGATTCCCACATTCATACCCCACTGACTTCCTTGGCGAATGAATACGCAGGGACATCTGTTGAGGAATTCTGCACTGAAATTGAGGCAAGGTCTCCAGTAATCCGGGCACTCGGAATTACTGATTATTGCGGACTAGGGGGCTATCGCGAAGTCCTGGAGCAGAAGGCTCTAGGACGTCTACCAAAGGTTGACTTGATCTTCCCCAACGTTGAGTTTCGCCTTGCGATGGGCACCGTCAAAGGCTCTGCCATCAACGTCCATCTGCTCTTTTCACCTGAAGACGCTGAGCATATCGAAAGAATCGATGAGTTTCTAGCGAGGCTGTCATTTGCACATGGCGAGGACACCTACTATTGCACGAGATCGGATTTGGTACGCCTGGGAAAGAAGTTCAAACAGAATGTTACCGACCAAGCCACTGCATATCGTGAAGGCGTCAATCAATTCAAAATCGAACTCTCGACTCTTAAGAAGCTCATCAAGAGAAATGATTGGCTGACGAAGAACTGCCTCATTGGCATAGCAACCGGCGAAGGCGATGGAACTTCTGGGTTGCGAACCACAGACGGAGGCTTCACAGCATTAAGAATGTCTGTGGAAAGTTCCGCGCACTTTATCTTTAGCGCAAAGCCATCCGACATTTCGTTCTGGCTTGGTAATGGTGCAGATTCAATCGCGCGGATCGAATCGGAATATGGAGGGCTCAAGCCATGCCTTCATGGAAGTGACGCCCATGAACTCGCCAAAGTTGGCAAACCCAACCAAGATGGCTTCTGCTGGATCAAAGGAGCCCTAACTTTCGAATCACTCCGTCAGGCATGTATTGAGCCGGCCGACCGTGTTGCTATTTCCAGCGAGGAGCCTAGGGCTTCTCTTTCCAATCAGACGATCGAATCAATAACCGTCTCAGCTGCACCGTGGATGCAGCCCGCCTCAATCCCGCTCAACCCGGGACTAATCGCCATCATTGGAGCACGTGGATCGGGAAAAACAGCCCTTGCCGATTTCATAGCAGCGGGCGGGAGAGTCGCCAGGCACCGTATGGACGACCGCTCTTTTTTGAACCGAGCATCTGAGTTCCTTAAGTCAAGTGGCGTTGAGTTGGAGTGGGAGAGCGAAGAAAAAACGGCAGCACGGTTCTCAAATCAAGATGATTGGAGTGAATGGGAAACGCCCCGTGTTCAGTATCTGTCACAGCAATTTGTTGACGCACTCTGTTCTTCAGATGGGATGACGGGTAGCTTGGTCGAAGAAGTACAGCGTGTCATCTTTGATGCCCACGAGGAAACTGAGCGTGAAGGAGCCTCGAATTTCCAGGAGCTTTACGACATTCGGTGTGATAATGCTATCCAGCAACGTCGTCGTTGCGAAAACGAGCTATCGACGATTGCTGAGCAACTTCTTGCGGAGCGTCTACTCAAGCTGGACCTACCCAACTTGACGAAGAAGAAAGAGGAGTTGGTCAAGCAAATGTCGCAGGACGATTTGGCGCGAAAGAAGCTCGTTCGCCCAGATCAGCAGCTTCGACTCAGTCGCCAAGAAGAAGTTGGTAAGGCTCTGCAAACCAGGCGCAACGAGTTGGAGAAGCTTCAGAAAGAAGCCCGTGCGCTCAAGGCACTCCAGACCGATGTGACTGACTATAGAGTCCGCCGCGCTCCAGCCGTACTGTCAGAATTCAAGGCAAATCGGGCCGAGGTTACATTTAGCCCGGAACAATGGGCTCAATTCGTGCCAACTATTTCGTCATCCGTTGATGACCTCGTATCCGGACGATTAACACAAATTGAACAGACAATTCGGATCATCACGGGCCTCTTTTCGCCGACGTTGACAACTGAACAGCTTCAGACCCCTTTAATAGATAGTGCGGCCGTCCTCATCGGCTGTACGGTAAATCTGCTCCAAGCCGAATTCGACAGGCTGGGAAAGCTGATTGGGATTGACCGCCAACATGCAACACTTTTCAAACAGATTAGTGACAAGATGGTTGCTAGCCAAAAGAGCGTTGATTCATTGGAACAGCAAATCAAGCGAATTGGCGAGGCAACAGAAAACATTAATAACCTGATCAGGTCTCGTCGCAAGGCATACCAACAGGTTTTCGAAGCGATAATTCAACTTGAGACTGAACTCCAACTGCTTTACGGTCCTCTGGAGCAGTCTCTGGAGCAAGCACAGGGAGCACTTGGAAAACTCCAGTTCGTAATTCAACGCCATGTGGATCTTGAAGGGTGGTGTGCGAAAGGTGAGCAGTTCCTTGACTTGAGAAAGGAAGGTCCGTTCCGGGGCAAAGGAACACTTCAAAGTGAGGTCCGCAATGCTCTAGAAGCGGTTTGGCTGAGCGGTACTCCTATTGATGTTGCGACCGCCATAGACGCATTCATGAGTCTCCATGCCGACAAGATTAGGACTCATCGACTTGATTCAATGGAGCCCAGTGAGTGGAACCGGCACATCTCTGAATGGCTCCATAGTACCGATCATATTACGGTGGAGTACGGGCTCCAATATGGTGGTGTGGATATCGAGCACCTCTCCCCTGGCACCAGAGGAATCGTACTCTTGCTCCTCTATTTAGCTGTAGATCAGTCAGACTACCGACCCTTAATCATAGATCAGCCAGAGGAAAACCTTGATCCTCAATCCGTCTATGATGAACTCGTTCCAAGATTTCGTGCAGCTCGGAATCGACGACAGATAATCATCGTTACCCACAATGCAAATCTTGTCGTGAATACTGACGCCGATCAAGTAATTGTTGCATCGGCGAGTGATCACCAGCCCGGCAGACTCCCAACGATTAGCTACACATCGGGTGGTTTGGAGAATCCAGCTATTCGTCAGAGCGTTTGCGACATCCTTGAAGGTGGGCGGCGAGCCTTCGAAGCCCGAGCGCGACGGCTCCGGTTGGCATAACTCAAACCTCCAAAAACTAGACACCGCCGATTGCGCATGCCGTGGTGTAGAATGCGCGGCCATGAGTAGATACAGTTACAATCAGGGCCAGAAAGACGGCAGCCGCAATCGGTATAAGCCAACCGGCAAGAAGCCCGGATTAGCGGGAATCCTCGGGTGGAACGCCAAGGACGAGAGGAACAAGAAGTCATACGACAAGGGCTATTCGAACGGAAGCAAGCAGCGGAAGGCCTGAAGTTACCGAGGATTGCGAAGTATTGATCTACGAATTTTGATAAGAAATAGGCTCTCATAGAGAGCCTGAGATTGTTGGAGACGTCGTTGTGCTGGAGACACGACGATGGCGAATTGTTGCTTTCAGACCAGGATGCCCAGATCACGTTTAGCGGCAATCCGGACGATAAGTTTGTCGATGGTGGGATTGAACCGAGAGAAGGTTGAAAGTTTTTCGGGTGCCCGTCGCGATACGGCTAGCCCGGATTATTCATGAATGATGGTTACCAGTCGATTTTGCTCTGTCTTGGCCATCGTGGTTGTCCCACCTCGTTCATTTCGCTTTGATGTGGGCTTGAGGCGGCCGTTGTCGTCGTATTTCGACTGGTTTCGTTCGCCTTTTTGGGTCCAAAACGCGGTTTGAGCCGCATCCAGGCAGGTTGGCGGGCGGCATTGCTTGTGGTGCTTTGTTTTAGGCGAATAGCTGAGTCAAAAGCTCAGCATGTGGATGTCCTCTTGGGAGTCGGATAAGCGTTCGTCTGGTACTTGTCTGGACAAGTGCCCCAACTTTAAGGATCTTAATCCGAATCTGTCCCATGGTCGCCCTGGCCAAAGCGGTGCCGGCAAGGAGTCGTCTCACTGCCGAAAGAAGCACGAACGCCAAGGCATGGAGTAGGAGCCGAAAGCAGTTGGCTAGGAACCGGTGGCAGCTTGTCCTTCCCGAAGCGAGATCGAGTTTTAGCTCCTTGATTCGGTTCTCGCAGTCTCCTCGTCGGCAGTACTGAGCATAGAGTTCTTCCGGCTTACCGGTCAGATTCGTGACGACGAAGCGGGGGTTATCTCCCTTTTCCATTGCTTCGGCCTTGACGATGATTCTACGTTCTTGCGGCTAAGTACTGGCCGCGTACATCAGCTCACCAAAGTGACGCGTCGTCGCTTTGGTCTGGTTGCGTTCCTCTCTAGCAGACTGAATCAAAGCTCCCGCCATCTGTAGTAGACGTGAGTTCTTTCCAAGTGAGATTAGGTACGAAATCTTCAGATCCTCGCAAGCTTTGTACATCTCGGGAAGTGCAAAGCCTGCATCTCCTCGAAAGAGAATCTCACAGGAGGGAAAGGCTGTTTTCAGCATAGAGACCAGCCGTCTGAGTATCGAGGCAGATCGCCTGCCTGCGTG
>CAILEM010000018.1 GCA_903833215.1 uncultured Armatimonadota bacterium | reverse complement strand
CGAGGTCTTTCTTGAGGGCCTCAACGTCTACGCCGAGTGACTGGAGTTCCTTCTGGAACGTCTCAGCAAGCTTTTTGAGCTGAGCGATATCCTCGCCGTAGCTCTTCATGCCGTTTACGTCGTTCTGCAGAGCAGTGAGCGCATCGCGAAGGTTCTGAACGTCAGCCGTGGTGGCAACGCCGTTGAGCTTGTCGCTGAGGGCTTTGATCTGCGAATCAAGACCGTCGGTGACGCTCTTGAGGTTCGTGTAGCATGCGTGGATCGCAACTGCGAGCTCGTAGCGCGACGCAGGTCGGTTGCCACGGAACAGGCCGTCGGGGTAGCCGACGAGAAGGCCGTCCTTCTTGAGTCGTGCGAGGGCTTCAAATGCCCAGTGATTATCCGGTACGTCCGGGAAATTGTCCGTCGATGCAAAAGCCGGCATTACGATCGCGGCTGTGAGGATCGCGGAAAGAGCGTACTTAAACGTTCGCTTCATATATGGTCAGTGCTCCTTGTGTGTTGTCCAACGCAAGCCACTGACCTAGCTGCCCCTTCCTTTGGGCAGAAACTCACAACTATCCTTGAGTTTCCTATGAGTCTCCAACCATTTTCTGATTGCAACTCGATCCGTGCATCCTGCGTCGGTTGACTAAGCCTTTCAGCGAAGCCAATAGGAATTATGACGGACATTATGAGAATCATCAAGGTTTTCCGCAAAAAACCCTTACACATAGGGTAAATGGGACCCGAAATGGGACTGGACCGTGGACTATCGCAAGAATACGTCCTTATATGATCAGTTGTATGGGCTCATTATTGGTTAGGCAATTGAGCCGCGCGGTATTCTAAATTTCCATGTTGGACCGCGATCTGATCCGCAATCACCCAGAACTCGTTCGTGCCGGTATCGCGCGAAAGGGCCTTGACGCACCCGTTGATGAGTTTTTACGAGTCGACCAAGAGCGCCGGCAGGTTCAGACGGAACTGCAAGAGAAGCAAGCGGAAATGAACCGCATCAGCAAGTCCATCGGAATGTTGATGGGGCAAGGCAAGAAAGACGAAGCTGAAGCCGCAAAAGCACAAACCAAGGACCTGAAAGACTTCATCACGGTTGGAGAAGCCCGTCAGCGCGATCTCGAAAATCAGATGCGTGAGATTGAGCTTCAATTTCCGAATCTGCCTCATGATTCGATTCCAAATGGCAAAGACGAGCACGATAATGTCGTCGTAAAGCTGTGGGGCGAAGTTCCACAGTTCGACGTGCAACCTCAGGCTCACTGGGACGTCGCTGAAAGGCTGAAGCTTCTTGATCCTCCTCGTGCGGCAAAAATATCTGGCAGCGGCTTTGCGCTTTACACGGGCCAGGGTGCGCGACTGCAACGTGCGTTGTTCACGTTCATGATCGATCATCAGACAATGAAGAACGGTTATTACGAGATCTATCCACCCTATCTCGTCAATAGCGCGAGCCTTATTGGCACTGGCAATTTGCCAAAGTTTGAAGAAGATTTGTACAAGGTTGACGACGATCTATATCTGATTCCGACAGCCGAAGTACCTGTAACCAACCTTTATCGAGACGAGATCCTAAGTGGCGATCAGCTCACCCTGAAGCTGGCAGGATACACGGGCTGTTTCCGACGAGAAGCGGGCGCGGCAGGAAAAGATACGCGCGGCGTCCTCCGAATTCACCAATTCGACAAGGTGGAGATGGTGAAGTTCACAAAGCCGGAAGATAGCTACGATGAACTCGAATCGCTCGTCAAAGATGCAGAGAGCATCCTTCAGACCTTGGGCCTTCATTACCGCATCATTGAGCTGTGTAGTGGAGATATCGGTGCCAAAGGTGCCAAGTGCTACGACGTCGAATTGTGGTCTCCGGGCGTCGGACGCTATCTCGAAATCTCAAGCTGCACGAATTTCGAGGCTTATCAATCTCGTCGGGCAAACATAAGATTCCGGCGAGCACAAGGCGACAAGCCAGAATTTGTCCATATCCTCAACGGAAGTGGGCTGGCATGTCCACGGTTGTTCGCCGCCATTTTGGAGAGTTTCCAACAACCCGATGGCTCGGTCTTGTTGCCTGAAGCGCTCAGGCCGTACGTCGGTGCCGACCGCATTTCCGCTTAGTCGAATTTGCCATTCGACGACGCGGTAACCTCACGTGCGTGAAAGTCTATATTTCCGCAGATATCGAGGGGATCACCGGGTTGGTGTCTTGGTCGCAGTGCAGTCGACCAGATGGAAAGTCATTCGACTACGCTTTTGCTCGTCGAATGATCACTCATGACGTCAATGCCGCGATTCGCGGAGCGAGAGAGGCTGGAGCAACTCAGGTCGTCGTGAAAGATTCTCACGGGAACAGTAAGAACTTGCTCATTGAAGACTTGGAGCCGGGCACGGAACTCATTAGCGGCCACGGTAACGGTATCGATGGCATGATGATGGGCATCGACTCCACTTTTGACGCAGCGATGTTGGTCGGCTATCACGCGATGGCAGGAACCTTGGGCGGAATCATGGAGCACACCATTACTGGTGGAGTCCATCGGCTCTTCGTGAACGGTATTGAAACCGGAGAAATGGGCTTGGCGGCGGGGGTTGCTGGCCGCTACGGTGTTCCGATTGTGACCATCACTTCTGACTCTGCTGGCTGTCGAGAAGCAGAGGCGCTTATTCCTGGAGTCATCACCGCCTCTACAAAGGAAGGGTTTGGTCGGTATATGGGGCGATTACTCCATCCAAGCGAAACGGGACCTGCGATCGAAAAGGCTGCTCACGACGGAATCCTTAACCTTGCCGCAATCAAGCCCAAGGCCTACGATGAGCCAACTCACATTCGGGTTGAGTTTAATCGGGCGGAAGAGGCAGATCAGTGCGCTCGCTTGATAAGCATCTCACGGGCGAATGGATACAGCGTGGAAGGAACGTACCCAACGTACAAAGATGCTCACCAAGTCACCTGGAACTTGATGGCGATGTCTTTCATCGGAATCGATGCCCAGCACTAGTGAAGGGCGCCGTGACGCGAACTAACTTGTTCCAGAGAGGACTCGCAAAGCTGTGGAGACCTTTTCAAGCTTTGAAGTCCTCGCTCGTCGCGTGAAGACGTCATAGTGCTGCTCCTCGATCTTGTTGAGTATTTTCGAATACAGGATACGAGCAAGCTTCACACCCGGCTGAACTGCACGCGGTAACAAGAGAATCCCGGGGTCAGATTCGGCGTACAAGTGCCGTGCACGGTCAATCTGGAATTTCATGAGTTGCATGAAAGCCGTCGTGACTTCCTGATTGACGATGGCTTGGTATGAGCCAGGAAACCGGTTCAAATCTTCGATCGGCATATAGATGCGACCACGTCGATAATCTTCTCCGATGTCTCGGAGAAAATTTGTAAGCTGCATTGCTTCGCCCAGAGCCGTCGCGGCTGTCTCCACAGAATGATCCATCCGAGATTCCAATAGTCGGCACATCATTAGCCCAACCGCGGTTGCACTTCCCCGCATGTAGTGGCGCAACTCATCGTATGTCTCATACCGAGACGTATCAATGTCCTGCTCCATCGCATCAAGGAACCTTAGAGGCTCCTCTAGCGGGAGAGAAACCTCGTGGGCCACGTCACAAAAAGCCCGCAGGACAGGGTGATTCGGGCTGACGCCATCCATTCCTCTAAGGAATTCATTGCGATAATTCCTGATTTGTCGGCGTCTTTCGGTGAGATCTTGTGTCCTTGGATTGTCAACCCACTCATCGGGTACTCGGACGAAGCCATACAAAGCGTTTACCCTTCGTTGATAAGTGGTTGGGAGTCGACGAGTTGCGAAGAAGTAGGTAGTCCCAAATCGGCGATGGAGACGTTTGCATTCGCCGAAGTCTGATTGGGACGCAAATCCGGGCAGCGTGCGAAATTGAGCGGGGTCGGGGGGTCTCTTTTCTCCACTCAATTGATTCATACCTATTGCCTACGAGTTTGGGGGGCTATCTGATCTTGAGAATCTGTTAAATACGCGGAATTTTCCTCATATCCATGCGCTCGTTAACGTCTTTGGTGCCTTGGGCAAGTGTCTTGAACGATTCGTGATCAAATCGGATCTTCACTGCGAGTTCGTCGAGTAGTGCTTTTACAGCAAGTCGAGTTCGCTCGCAGATTGCGTCTCCTGCTGCCATCGGTGCTCCAAAGCTCAAATAGCATTCCGGTCGCTCATGGATGGACATGTCATATCGGATTGCGACAGGAATGACCTTTGCATCTGGGACATGTTTCACAACAAATTCGAGCGTTCGCTGAAACGGCAAAATTTCGGGTGGTAAATGTAGAGACTGCTCGGCGAATAGCATCAGGTTTCTCTTCTCGTCGTTCATGAGCCTCACCGTTTTCTTGATCGTTGCCGCTCGCCGTATGGCATCGTTGGCGGGAAACGGCATCCCCCCAATTTTCCCAAATAGGGGAAAAGCATCGTACTCCTGAATCCAGTCCATGGTGAGTAGTTTCAGGGCCGTAATGGCGTGATACATCACGTAACCGTCGTGCCAGCCGTGGTGATTGGGCACGAGGATGCACGGCTCAGGAAGTGGTTGGGAAGGAGGCAGCCAGTAGACGCTCCTAAACCGACTTCGAACCGTTCGCCGAATCATGCGGTCGACAACCTGACCTATTAATCCTTCGGCTTGTGACATGAACCCGTAAGGCTACTCAAGGATGAAACGATTCCATTTGCCCTGGACGCCTATCATCCAAGAACGTCCTAAATTTCTCCTAAATGCCGCCTGAGTTTCGCTCTACAGCAAACCATCTTTTTCGAGCCGTTGCTCCGCGAGTTCGGCGGAGATAAGCACCATCGGTAAGCCATTACCCGGCACAGTTCCCGCACCAACGTAGTAGAGACCTGGATTCGCCTTACTCTTGTTCGATGGGCGGAAACATGCAGTCTGCATGAAATCGTGGCTCAAGCCAAAAGTGGCACCTCGGTCAAGGTTGAGATCACGTTTCCAATCTGTTGGTGTGATTCGTTTGAATCCACGAATCTTGCCAGGATCGAATCCTACTTCTTTGGTCAGTCGTGCAAAGGCCTTTGTCTCAAGGTTTATGGCGTCGCCCTCAGTCCATGGGTGGTCCAGATTTGGACATGGCACCAATATCTGAAGGTTGGAGTGGCCAGGTGGTGCCATTGAGGGTTCGGTTTTGCAGCTGGCGGCCACATAGAAGGCGGGGTCCGTTGGAATCTCACGTCGATTGAATATCTGATCAAGATTTTCATCGAAGTTGCTCCCGAGCATGATGTCGTGATGGAGAAGGTCGGGAAGCTCCCCTTCGTAGTCCATATACACGTTGTAAGCAGAGCACGAGTATCGGTGGGGTTTTGGCGGCTGCTTGGTTGGAGCTAAATCCCGCTCCGCGTAGGGAAGGTCGGCGTTGCAAATGACAGCATCGGCGGTGAATACCTCGCCCGATTCAAGTCGCACCGATTTGCCATCGATCGCAGCCACGGGAGCATTGAGCCGAATGTCTACGCCTCTTTGTTGGGCGAGCATCCCGACTTTTCGACTGATTTCGGTGAGCCCTCCCTTCGGGTACCAGATACCCTCACCATATTCCATGTACACGAGAACGGCATAAACCCAAGGAGCATCATGGGGTGACAAGCCCAAGTACATCGTTTGGAAGCTGAACAGCATCTGAAGCCGGGGGTCAGCGTAATACTTCTTCATCCCTGCGGCGAGGTTGCCGAGCATTCCGTGCTTCAATGCCATCTTTCCTGCAGAGAGCCGGACCAGATCTAAGGGCGAATCGTAATTCTTTCGCACAAAGCTGGGAAGACTTTCGTGGTACATCTCACCCAACTTTCCGATCATCTTGGGATAGCTGGCTGCATCCACCGGGCCACTAAGTCGCTCGATACTTCGAACCATCTTCGCCATGTTGGTGGTGCTGTCAATTTGATTTCCGTCCGAATAAAACACTCGGTAGTTCGGATCACAGAGTGAGATATCAAGGTGATCTTCAAAGCGCTCGCCTACGTCGCGAAACAGCTTATGGAACGGATCAAGCATCATCAGCAATGTCGGTCCGATGTCGAAAATACAGTCGTTTACAGTGAGACTGGTGTTGCGCCCGCCAATGGCCGAGTTTTTCTCAAAGAGTGTGACTCGATGGCCGCGGTGGGCAAGCCGGAGGCCCGTCGCCAACCCACCAAGCCCACCACCCACAACAATAAACGAACGTTGACTCACGACTTCAATCTACAAGGTGAGCCAGCCAATCGTCGCATTCCCTCTACAATTCGTCGTTCTGAAAGAACTGAATCGTCTCGCCCGCGAGACCACGGACGAACGCAACTCGAAAAGTAATCGGATGATCCGCATTCGCGGGGCTAACGTCTTTTGGTTCAATCACTGATGTCGCACCAGCGGCAATTGCTCGGGCAAAGGCAGAGTTGGCGTCTTCGACACGTAAGGCATAGTGAAGAATCCCACCCTCTGGAATCTCACTATCCGCACGTCCCGCGAAGATCTCGATGTAGTTGCCATCGCCCGTATCCATGAGCGCTGCTCGCGTGTTTCCTTCTCCCCAGCCGAAGTGCCGAACAAAGCCGAGCCCCTCTTCATAAAACTTGACAGTAGCTTCGAAATCTGTCGCTTTGATGGCGACATGGTGAAAACCTGGTCCGAACGGTCGCTTATTTGCCATGTGCTCTTCTTACCTTGGAATCAGTGCAATCAGTCCGATGCAAAACGTGAATCCCACGTGAGTGCAGAGCACGATGCCCGCGCTTCGCCTATTTTCCACGCCAGAAAGGGTGACGACGTAGCCAACGATGGCGGCAGTCAGGAACCAACCTACTGGATTCAAAAGTGCCGCTCCACCCGGAAGCGGGCCCCGTTCCTTCCAGTGCCAATAGCCCAAGGGGCCCGCCATGACCGGTTCCATCACAAAATCGACTGCAGTAGCCAGCAAAGCACCGAGTAGGACAGGTGCTTTGGATTTGGAGAAAACCTGAGTTGATGCCCCAACAATAAGCAGCCAGGCTGGTGCTAATAGAACTGGGAAGAGCTTTCCAGCCACGATTACAGTGGGTGCCCAGTTTTCTGTATATTCGTATCTACCAAAGGGAAGTCCAGTCATGAGTCCCGTCAGCTCTGCTGCCGCTGAACAGACCAAAGCAAAGCCGATGACGCCAACCTGACGCAGGTTTCGATCCTTGAACATTGGCTCGAACACGGTCGCAAAGCCGAGACCAATCGTCAACGCAGAGGCAATCGGGGCGACGGGTCCCGGTGACATTCCCGACAGCTTGGAGAAGAGCGAACCGGCGAGTGAAAAGCAGATAAGACCGAAGTAAATGCGACATGGACCTGTGAGTTGCTCCAACGGATCTTTCGTATCGGCATGCTCACTCATGGATGTGTATATGGATTCTGAACCCGAAATAGGGAAATTGGCTCCGCATCTTGATAGACGATAACGTCAACTTGATCGGTTTTATGGTGCATCACCAGCGAATCTGGATATAATAGCTCTCGGAGAGATGGCTGAGTGGACTAAAGCGCCCGCCTGCTAAGTGGGTAACGGACTTAAAATCTGTTCTCGGGTTCGAATCCCGATCTCTCCGCCACCAGCTTCCGGGATGTTCCCGATGAAACGCCCCCTACTAGCAACGATAATCCTGCTTACGGGGGTTTGCTGCGCACCGGCTCAAGACCTGCAGCAATATCTGCACATCCGACGGTCTTACGGCATCGTCGAGTCCGTAGGTGTTCCTGCCTTGGAGACGCTCGTCGGGACCCGAGTTTTCGAAGTCCAGGGTGTTGTCAAAGGGACGATGCGTACTGGGAACAAGTTGTCCTTGCTCCTTGAGCGAACAGATGGTCAGACCCAAGCGATCAATGCTGCTTACGTGCCCGATTGGGCGATCGGCACTGACGTTCCGGCTCGCCTGATCATCAAAGCTAAGCGTTCCGAATCAAACGGCGAAATCGACGCCAGCCTCATCGCGATCGCCAAAGAAGAGGATATCCAGCCGGTAGAGGCCAAACTCGTTGCCACTCAAGCCAAGACATCTATTGCGCGGCACAAAAAATCGGTTGCCAGTCGATCGAAGTATGGCGATCTGAGCAAGTTCGCAGCAAACGGCAAGGCACCTCAACGATCTTGGGTGCTGCCAAGTGATGAAGCGACACCGCAGTTTGCAGCCTTTATCCAAAACCACAACAAAAAGTTGAGTGGAATTGAAGCCACGCGAATGGCCCAAGGCATCCTTGGATTTAGCAAGCTCTATGGCGTTGACGCGATGCTCATCGTGGCGATGGTTATCTGCGAAAGCGACTTTAACCCTAACGAAGTGAGCCACGCGGGGGCAATGGGTCTCGGCCAACTCATGCCTGAGACGGTCCAGGACTATGGAATCACGAATCCATTTGATTCCATTCAGAACCTCTATGGTACGGTCCGGGAGATTCGAACACACATCGACAAGTATCGAGGCGAGACCGGAGACGCCTATCAGTCTCTCGTCCTGGGGCTCGCCGCCTACAATGCCGGTGAAGGTGCCGTCCGCCGCCATGGTGGAGTTCCACCCTACCGCGAGACGCAGAAATACGTGAAGAAGGTGATCAACCTCTACGCGAAGCTACGTGGCTATCGGTAGCTGGCAGCCCTACTTCTGGTAGGTGTCTTTATCCATCTCGCGCAACTCAAGCGTAACGCTCACAAGTCCGTCGGCGATCGATTCGGCGAAGTGGACTCGCATGACTTCCATCATCGATTGAGCAATCCGCTGGCGCAGTTCAAGGGGGCGCCCATTTAGAATCGCAATTTCGCAGTGAGCGAAACCGGCCGGAGCACCTTCTCCCATCACCCACACCGATCGAAGGGTGTGATAGGACTTAACCGCTTTGCTGGCCATCGTCTCGTGTGAAGAGAGGCAAAGTGTGAGGGATTCCAGAATATCTGGCAGCTTGGCGTTCTCTACGAGGTCAGACGTCGTTTCCAAATGGATGTGAGGCATCGCATCTATTTTGGGCAGGTTCTGTTGGGCTTGTGGGCCCAACAGCCCTCACTCCGCGTCTTCGCGAGGAAGATATTCGAAATTCGTGAACCACCAGGTAGCGGCAGCAACCACCACGAGGACCATCCCGATCATTGCTACGTAAGAAGTTGTCGCCGACAAGGTGTTATCGCCCGCGGCTCCAGAGAGCAGGGCCAGTAGCTTATTGCCGCCAGGAGATGGGTGCTGGGCGATGCCTTGCAGATAGCTGTAAATCGAAAGGTAATACATCTGACCCGGCATATTGGGCACTGCGGTTTCCCAACCGAAGGCAAACAGCAGACAGATGATCATCGCTCGATTGAACATCAAGCTCACCATCAGGAACAGTGCTCCGTAGGCGAAGGCTCCCACGATCAGTGCCAAGCAGTCCTTGAACAAGAGTGGGTTTGACGATAAGCCGTGATAGGCTCCTACCGATGCGAGAACCGCGCAGAGAATGCCTATTGAGGACACTGCGATGCACGAAGCGACATATCGGATGGAGAGAAGCTTCCAACGCGGTACGGGCCTTGTGAGGAGGTACACGATGGTCTTCTGTTCGACCTCTTGGCTGATGATCGCCGTCGTAAAGATGGCGGAGGCCAATGCCAGGATGTGATAGACGAAGATTGACGCTACGTTCGTGTATGCGTCCGTCTCCGTCGCAGTCGAAAGCAAGTCATGCCAATAGTGGGCCATGACAAAGCAAAGAACCGAAAGCAAAACCCACGGTAAATACCGCTTGGGTCGGAAGTATTCGCGGAGCGCCTGTCCAAAAATTGCTGATTCCACTTAAGCCTCCACCAAGTACTTGAACACCGATTCGAGGTTATTGTCAGGGCTGCTAAATCCTCGGAGGTTAAGGTCGCTCTCAAGAACTGCCTTAGCCAGCGCATCATAGAAGCTATCTGGCTCACGAACCTCCAATTGGATGGAATCACCTGAGCGATCGAACTTCATACTTACGATATTGGGGAGCG
Source organism: uncultured Armatimonadota bacterium (assembly GCA_903833215.1). Classification (GTDB taxonomy): domain Bacteria; phylum Armatimonadota; class Fimbriimonadia; order Fimbriimonadales; family Fimbriimonadaceae; genus Fimbriimonas. Next base: position 14,190 of record CAILEM010000018.1, on the reverse strand, counting down.
ACGCCAGCAGTGCAGCTGCTTTGCGGGGCTCGGATGTCTCGATTCTTATCTGATGAGGGTGTTTGTCAATGAGTGACCGAATCACGCCCAGATCGCCAGTTGCCAGTAAGCGTCCCCGGTGAAGGAGGAGCAGCGAGCGGGTCATCTGCTCAACTTCAAAAAGGATGTGAGAACTGACCAAGATGGCTTTGCCCTGGTTCGCAAGGGCCCCCAAGATGTCGATGAACTCCCGACGCCCAACCGGGTCGAGACCGTTGAGCGGCTCATCCAGAAGGATCATGTCGGGGTTGTGCAGCATGGCTTGTGCCAGCTTGATTCGCTGGCGCATACCTTTGGAGTATCCCGCGATCTTCCGATCGGCCCGATCCGCCATTCCGACCATCTCGAGGACCTCTTCTGTTCGCGACTTCGAGTCAGCCTTCGATAGGCCATCGAGGCGCGCTAAGAATTTGACAAACTCACGACCGGTGTAGTGCTCGTAGAAGTTATCGATCTCAGGGCAATAGCCGAGACGGCGATACACGTTCGGATTGGCGAAAGGTTCCTCGCCAAAGACTCTCAAGTCTCCCGTCGTGGGGCGGAGTTGGCCAGTGATAAGGCGAATCAATGTCGTCTTTCCCGCACCATTCATGCCGAGAAGCGCCGTGATACCTGGGCCAATCTCGCAAGTGATGTCATTAAGGCCGATGACCTGCCCATACCATCGAGAAACATTTTGTGCAGTAACCATCAACCCACCACCTCAACGGCTCGAATGCGGCTCCAAGCGAGCAACATGAACACTCCACATATTCCGAAAAACGCAGGAACGAAGACAACGGCGGATGGGGCTTCGATAGCGAATCTTACGCCCACCGGCATCGAGCCCGGAAATAGCTGACTGCCGTCGGTGTGCAAGAAGATTTTGGCGAGACCGATCTGAATTCCATCGATTGAGCAGTAGTAAAGGCTCTTAACGATCGGCGGAGCAGTGCTCTCTCCTCCCATAGGGCCGTTAACGAAGATGACCGTCTGCATCGCCTTCGTAAAGAACAGTCCAAAGAAGTAGAGTGCCGAATAGGTTGCCCCGGCGAGCCTCCCCTGTTGGAACAGAGAGCTAACTCCTAGTGTGGCGCTCGCATGGAAGAACCCGGGCAGCATGACCATACCAAGCAGCCTCAAAATCAGCCAAGGATCTTGGGTCAAAAAGCCGTAGCTTCGATAGCTAAGCAGACAGTAGACGTAAAAGAGAAGAGTCGGTACTGCCGCAACAAGTGTTAGAGGAACAAATATCCCCAGCCATTTACCAATAACGTAATCAAGTTTTGAGCAGGGCTTGCTCAAATAGACAAGCAGTGCATTGGCTCGATTGTCGTTGGCGATCGTGCCCGCACCCAGCAGGAGGGCAAGGATCAGCATGAAGAGCTGGCTGACAGAGAATGCGTTTAGGAACTGATCTTTCCAAACGATGTTCTTGAAAAACGGATTGCCTTGTCCCAGAGCAGTTGTGGCCGTCGCGGTGGTCTCGGCGAAATAGAACACGGCGAGCAGGATCAAGTACCAAAACGTAGAGAGGGATGCCCATACCCAGAAGCCTTTCTTCTTGGTGGATAGGCGCATGGACATTTTCGCAATCGCCCACCAACGGTTCACAGGTGGATCGAGCGGGCCATCGTAATTACGATAGGTTAGGTCGGCAATCGGTGAAGATGCCATTAGGCGTTACCTCCATCGGAAGTCTGAGTGGACACAGGTGGACTCGTAGAGGTGATCGCGTCGAGGAACGCGTCTTCCAGCGATCGTTCGGCGAGGATGAATCCTCGAATCTGAGCCCCCGAATCGCGTGCGACCTGCATGGCAATTTTTGCGGTTTCTTCGGGGAGGCCCGCCATCTGAATGCGATAGGTTGTCCGCTTCGGAGGCATAACACTCGCGCCTTGGGCTTGCATCGCCGCAACGAAGGGCGGGCAGACGTCGCGTAATTCGATGTCAATTGGCTGGCCAGCGATCTTTTTGAGATCTTTGATCGTGCCCTGCGCGCGAAGCTCCCCTTTCATTACAACGATGACTCGGTCGCAGACACGTTCAATGTCTGGAAGCAAGTGCGAACTTACCAAGACGTTTAGCCCTTTGCCGTGGGATACGGAGCGGACCAATTCGAGCATATCCTCTCGACCGGCGGGATCAAGTCCGTTCGTCGGTTCGTCAAGGAGAAGCAACTTTGGACCGTGTACAAGCGCCTGGGCTAATTTGATGCGCTGCTTCATTCCGGTGGAGTAGGTCTCAACGTTTCGGTATCGAGCTTCACCCAGTCCGCAATAATCCAAGACTTCATGAGAACGGCGTAGCGCTTGGCTGGCTGGCATCCCCGCCAGTTCACCTGCATAGGCCACGAACTGCACGGCGGTCATCCCCGGAATGTGGCAGTCCTGTTCAGGCATCAGTCCGACTTTCTGGCGGATGGCATTTCCTGCCTGAATGATGTCCATCCCTAAAATGGATGCGCTACCACTGGTGGGCTTTACGAACCCAAGGATTGTTTTGAGTAGCGTGGTTTTGCCAGCACCATTGGGACCAAGCAGCCCAGTGCAGCCTTCGGGAATCTCGCACGAAAGCCCATTGAGCGCCGTGAAGTTCCCATATTTAACGACTAAATTGTGTACAGAGGCTATTGTCACGGCGATGTTAGATTACTAGGAGCGAGCGAAATTGGTTGCAGGTACGACCGACAAACGAGTGTAAAGGTTCATGAACATCCAACACACAATAGTGAGTTCCATCGTGATTACGAGATGTCACCGGTAAACTACATCATTCAAACATGGAAACAACACTCGTTTTAATCAAACCAGGCGGAGTCTCACGAAATCTCATCGGAGAAATCACACGACGAATCGAAGCGCGAAACCTTAAGGTTGTCGGCCTCAAATTGCTGAATGCACCAAGAGCAACCGTTGAAGAGCACTATGCCGAGCATAAAGAGCGACCGTTCTTCAATAGCGTGGTGGACTATCTGACCAGCGGCCCAATCGTCGCGATCGCTGTTCAGGGCGACAGTGCAGTCAAAGCGATTCGCGCCATGATGGGTGCTACCAATCCACTCGAAGCGACTCCGGGCACTGTTCGTGGTGACCTCGCTCTGTCGATTGAGGATAACCTGACTCACAGCAGCAGCGATCCTGAAGCCGCCGCACGCGAATTGACCCTTTGGTTCCCTGAAGGCACTATCTAGTCCATCAGATCGACAAGCATCACATATTGGGTCGCCGAATCTTAGGATTCGATGCGGCCCAATTCTTCTTTGAGTTGGATCAACCAGTCGATATTCTCCGGATCGACGCCATTCAGCCGGGCCAAGTAGATGGATACAAAGTCTCCGAAATAAGCCAGAGTCAGCATCCTCTTGAGCAAGGTATCGCCTTGCGCTTGGATATGAATGAACGGACAATTTGAGCCGATCAGGGACTCAGATATCGAAGCACGCGCTTTCATCTTCGCTGTCTCGGTGCCGTCTTCCAACACGATGCCGACGAATTTATCGACGCCCAGCTTATTTGCTTCCACCCAGCCCAAAACTTCGTTGTGGTCCAATTCTGGGTAAGCGTTGCTAAACGCTAGTTGCTTGGCATTCTCATTGATTTGACAGCGCCATCGATTTGCGACCAATCCCTGCCAACTTCCAAGTCCGTACAGAATCGGCACGGCACCGCGCATCTTTTCAGCGAGCTGCTTTGCTGGGTTGCCTTTGGCTTCAACCGTCAAATCACATCGCGTCGATTCAAGCAGGTCGATGGCACCGACAAAGTCTTGTTCATGAATCAGACGAAATTTTTGGCATGCGTAAATGACGGGAATGAGGAGATAACCCAGCGCCGTACGAGGAGGCTGTCCTCCCGGGACTGTGATGACGGTAAACCCGTCGGCTTCCGAGATCTCTTTGAGCTTGCCTCCGCTGGTGACGGAGATGACCTTTGCGCCAGCTTTCTTGGCTGAGGCATACGCAGACAGCGTCTCTTCGGTATTCCCGCTGTAGCTGCAGCAAAACACGATGTCACCGACACCGAGGTAAGGGGGCAAACCGTAGTCACGGTTCACAATCATCGGCACTGCGCCTTGCTGATCGAAGAGGGCTTTGACAAAGTCTCCGCCGGCAGCGGAACCGCCCATACCAGTTACGACAACGCTACCTGGCCTTCGGTCTAGGAGCGGGAACTTGATTGCCTCGACAATTGCTAAGGCTTCCCGGCATTGACGCGGGAAGTCCTCGGTGAGCTTGAGCATCCCTTTCGGGTCAAGCTCAGTCACCGTCAAGCGATTGTCGAGGTCAACAGGCAGATCGAGGCCAAAAGTGCCTTGCAAGGCTCTAGTTGTCCGCGAACGGGTCGTATTCGTCTGCACTTGGAGCTACGTTTGTGTTGGCTCGTCCACCCCCACCCGAGTGTCCTGTGCTTGCACCGCCGCTGTCTCCAGCGTCGTCTCGAGGGCGATCAAGCCCGTTGACGTTGTCGGCGACGACTTCGACGACTTCGCGGTTTGCGCCTTGGTTATCGACAAACTTGCGCGTCTCAAGGCGACCATCGACGGCGACCAAGCGGCCTTTCGACATATAGTTCGAAACGAACTCAGCGGTTTGGCCCCAAGCCGTTACGCGAAAGAAATCCGCGTCAGGGTCATTGGGATTCTGAGGCTTAATTCGTTTCTGGACGGCGATGGAGAACGATACGACGCTCTTTCCAGTGGACGTCGTACGGAGCTCGGGGTCGCGGGTGAGGCGACCGATAAGAACTACGCGGTTTAGCACGGGCCTATCTTACTCCGCTGGAGCTTGATCCTCAAGCTTGAAAATGCGGTGACGGATGATATCGTCACTAATTCGCATAAGTCGGTTCAACTCTGCTGGAACGGCGGCACCGGCTTCGAAGTTCATGAGAACGTAGTTGCCTTCTTTATAGCCATTGATTTCATAGGCGAGCTTTCGCTTGTCCCACTTACCGGCTTTCTCAACCACTCCGCCCTTATCCTCGACGATTCCCTTGAATTTGTCGGCGATCTTCTGGATTTCTGCATCGGCGAGATCTGGTTTGACGATATAAAACGCTTCGTATTTTCTGTTAGACATAATTTGCTCCCTCTGGGCATTTGGCATCCCAGGCGGTCGCAAAACCTGTTGGGAAGCAGAGAGCCTTTCGGCAAAGAGAGATGATACCCCACTCTGTGATTTCATCCTCGGGCTCTACCTCCGCTGGATGCCTCACGCTTGAGGCGATGCCGAAGCCGTGAGGCTAAAAATCGACCAGCCCAGGAAGGCCGCCTAACAGGCATCAGCCATTATTAATGACTCCAATTGGAACGAAGTTGGGCCCAGAGGCTCTGCCACCTATTTCCGGCGGCTGACGCAGAAATACTACCTGCGCTGATACCTCCAGGCTCCACTTCGTTGCGGCTGGAGGCATCATCGCCGGTGGTAGCTGACAGATTCTCCTCTCTCGAAGGTCTTGGGTAGCTGTCAAGACTTCGTATTGCCCGAGGATGCAGCACTGTCGTGTGAAGAGACCCCAATAAGAAACACTACGGCATCGTAACGGCTCGGGCGTGGCCATCGAGGTACCCAACCGTATCCTTACCCTCATGGCGACCGGGATGCGGCAACGTTTCGGGCCTGCTGACCGCATTCCTAGCGAGTAAGGTGCTGTCGAAGAGGAGCAAGAAGCCCTCAGGCTTTTTAATGGATGTCGTGAGCAAGCCCGAAGCAGATTTCCGATAAGCCCGGCCAAATGTGCCATTGGGAATTCCCTCGACGTCCTTTAGGATCTCTTCGTTTCGAGCATAAGCTTGAATCACGTCACCCCATTGAGCGGCCAGAGGCATCCGGTCGTTATTGTCGTTCGCGTAGATATTGAATGCGAGAAGGGATTGCTTCGTGTCAGAAAGACACCGACTCGAAGCTGCCCTTGGACCATCGCTCGCGTATACCGGCCACAAGGCGACAACAAGTACACCAACAACGACAACGGTGAGCATGAGTTCAAAGAGGGTGAACCCTTGGGGTCTATTTCGCAGCGGCTTGCCGACCATTGGTTGCTATATTGTAAGGCCATTCAGGCCAAACCGTTAGGGTAATTATAGAGACGTCAAGGTGCCCCTATGGCATCGGGAGTGCTTTACTGTGGCCGTCGAGATACCCGACGATGTCTTTGCCATGATGCCTTCCGGGGTGAGGCAATGTGCCTAATTCAGAAGCAGCATTTCTGCTCAGTAATGTGCTGTCAAAGATGAGTACATACCCTTGAGGAGATTTCACAGATTTGGCAGCGATTCCCGACGCTGACTTGCGAAATGCGCGGCCGTACGTCCCTTTCGGAATCCCCTCCACATCCTTTAGCATCTCCTCACTTTTTGCGTAAGGCTGCAGGATGTCGCCCCAACGAACTACCAGTGGTAGTCGATCATCGTAGTCATCGGCATACATCAGACTTGCGAGTAGACACTGCTTCGTGAAGGAGACGCAGCGGCTCGAGGGTGCAGGTCCTCCACAGCCCGATGAGACTGGCCAAAGGATAGCGGCGATCACAGCGACGATCAAGATGCTGACGATTAGCTCAATCAGTGTAAAGCCCGAATATCCACTTCTCCGCTGTAAATTCGCCATGGGTACTCCTATTGTAGGGCCGTTTCGTCAGATTCGATGAATCGATAATTGTGACTTCAGCCGCCGTTAAGGCATGAGTCTCCGGCGAACGTGCCCATCCAGATACGCAATCGTGTTCGACCCACGATGTCTGCCTGGACGGGGCAAGGTCTCCAGTCCGCTGCTTGCGTTTCGGCCGAGGAGAGTGCTGTCAAAGATCAGCATATAAGTCTTCGGGTTCTTGATTCCGTGAGTAGGTTGCCCGCTTGCTTTTGTGCGATAGGCATAACCATATTCGTCTGACTTAACGCTACCCTTGTCATGCAAAGCCTCTTCCCAGGTTGCCCATTTTTGACTGAGGCCATCCATCCACGTAGCTGCCAACGGCAATCGGTCATCGTGATCGTTTGCGTAGAGCGAGGCATCGTTGACTAACCCCATTAAGTGGTTCACACAAATACTTTTGCCACCCATCCGGGCGCTGGCAAAGACCGGGAAGAGAATCGCAGCCATGGCAACGATGGCGAAGGCGGCAACGACGGTCGGCAAGATGGCGGCATGGACTTTCCCCTGAATGTGCGCTGTAGGCTTCATTTCTGAGTTCTCTCCGGAGGAATCCCTATTTTGCTTTTGGCGTGGCCGTCGAGAAAGACGCCGTTGTTTGATCCGCTATGTCGGCCCGGATAGGGTAGCGACCAGAGTTCACTTTGTGCGTTTCTTCCTCTGACGGTGCTATCGAACATCAATATGAAACTCATCGGCTTTTTCACACTCGAAATAGCCATCGATGAAGCTCGATTCCGGAATGCATATCCGTACTCGTTCTTTCCTAACGCGGGATCGTGAAGAACACCCTCCGACCGCCGGAATTTTGAAGTGAGGTCGGCCCACTGATCGGCCATGGGCATTCGATCATCGTAATCACTTGCGTACATGATGCAACCCAATGCCGAGTTCTTTAGGTTGCTCAGGCAGTGTGTCCTGGGACTATAGCGACCGTCCGACATGGTTAGCGGAAACAGCATAGCCGCCAAAACGAGCAATAAGAGTATGGATATCAGCACTCCTATTGGTGTGACACGGACGCCTTGGTGTTCAATGAAACTGCGCTTGATAGTGATCGTATTGTAAAGCCAAACACCTGGAATGCCCCAAAAACGTATTAGCGATTTAGGGCACGCTAACCCGCCGGGCATGGCCATCAAGGTACCCAACGGTGTCTTGGCCCTCGTGTGTTCCTGGCCGGGGCATAGACCAAGTTTCACTATGCCCGTTTCGAGCATGAATCGTGCTGTCGAAGATCAGAGCGAACGTTTCTGGCTTTGAAACGCTAGCGGCCTTCATGCGTGAAGCACGGTTTCGAAACGCGTATCCATATGGGTGCCGAAGGGGGTCTTCAGGATCTTGTGGCAGTAGGGTGTTCAATGTATAAACCTCTATTGAGTCCATCCAAGTGCCTGCTTCAGGGAGAACCCCATCGTGGTCGTAGCTGTACATTTCTAGGCCAAATCCTAACTGCTTAACGTGACTCAGGCAACGTTTCGGATCCTGGTCCGGTATTCGGGCTTGGTTAAAGACAAGATACAAAACGATGAATCCACCTAGAGAGAGTAGGCAGAAGAGCGTCCAGAAGATACGACTCACGGTCCACGGTCTACTCATCAGGCATGTTCCTTCCGTCCGAGCTCATTGTAAGCCTCATTTAGAGAAATGTAATCTCAGTTGAATCGGAGCCGTGGGTAACCTTCGGCACCATGCTCATGGTCCTGTTGGCAGCTATGACACTAAGCAACTTCTCTGGCTCGGCGGCGCTTGACGATGCGGTGAATCAGGCGATTCGCGAACGGCGGATTCCGGGTGCGGTGCTGATCGTGGGGCACAAGGGACACATCGTCCATCGCAAGGCGTACGGCAATCGAGCTGAGGCACCCTCGGTCGAGCCGATGACGCTCGACACCATCTTCGACTGCGCGTCGCTCACCAAAGTCATCGCTACGACCTCCTGCTTAATGAAGCTGTTCGAGCAGGGCAAATACCGCATGAGCGACAAAGTCACCGACTACTTTCCCGAGTTTCAGGGTGGAAAGAGCGACATCACACTGAGAAACCTGATGACGCACTTCTCGGGCCTTCGACCCGATGTGCCGCTCACGCCGGACTGGAAGGGCTACGAGACGGGCATTCACCTCGCCCTCACTGATCCTCCATCAGGACCTCCCGGCGTCCAGCACGTTTACAGCGACATCAACTTCGAGCTACTGGGTGATCTCATCCACCGGCTCACCCACCAGACTTTGGCGGATTACTCCCGGCAACATATCTTCTTGCCCCTCGGCATGAAAGACACGATGTATCAGCCGCCAACATCGCTGATTCCACGCATTGCCCCCACCGAAAAGCAATCCAAAAGCGGGGAGTTCCTTCGTGGCATCGTGCACGATCCGACCGCACGAAACATGGGAGGCATCGCCGGACATGCAGGCATGTTTTCAACCGGAGATGACCTCGCTCGCTTCGCCCAAATGATGCTGAACAAGGGCAAGCTCGATGGCAAGCGACTTTTCAGTCCACTTACGGTCGAGAAGTTTACGGAGCCTCAAACCCCAACTGACCAACCCATCCTTCGCGGCTTTGGTTGGGATATCGATTCCCCCTACTCCGGAAACAGAGGCGAGCTTTTCCCGATTGGTTCCTACGGACACACTGGGTTTACTGGCACCTCGATTTGGATCGACCCTGCTAGCCAAACCTACGTGATCTTGCTGACCAATGCCGTGCATAACGGCCCTCGACCCCCGATGCTTCCGTTGAGGACCAAGGTGGCAACGATTACGGCGGCTGCCCTTGGAATATCCGCTCGTCGCGTCACCCTCACTGGCTACAACGAAACCGTGGTCAACCTGGGGCGACGCCGAATTGTCGAGCATCAGGGCTCCGTTCGCACTGGCCTGGACATGCTCGTCGATCAGAAGTTTGCGTTGCTAAAGGGTAAGAAGATCGGCCTGATCACGAACCACACGGGACTGGATCGGTTCGGTGAACGCAATATCGACTTAATGCGCGTAGCAGGCGTCGATGTGGTTGCGCTCTTTTCCCCTGAGCATGGCTGGACAGGAAGCGCTGACCACGAAGGCATTCAGGACAGCACAGATCACGCGAGCGGGGTCAAGGTTTTCAGCCTGTATGGCCAAACAACCCGCCCGACACCCGAGATGCTGAAAGGTATCGATGCCCTGGTGTTCGACATTCAGGACATCGGAGTTCGGTTTTATACCTATGAAACGACGATGGCCTACGCGATGGAAGCGGCAGCCAAGGCGGGCATCGAGTTTTATGTGCTCGATCGGCCCAACCCGATTACCGGAGTCCGAGTAGAAGGACCTCCGCTGGATGATGCGAATACTTCGTTTGTGGGTTATCTACCGCACATCCCGGTTCGTCATGGCATGACGATGGGCGAACTGGCGACGATGTTCAATGCTGAGAAGAAGATCGGTGCCGACCTACACGTAGTTCAGATGCGCGATTGGGACCGTGGCGACTGGTTCGATTCAACAAACATCCGATGGGTGAACCCGTCACCTAACATGAGAAGTCTCAACGCAGCAATGCTGTATCCCGGGCTCTGCCTGCTGGAATATTCGCCAAACCTGTCGATGGGACGTGGAACCGACGCTCCGTTTGAGCAAGTCGGAGCCGATTTCATAAACGGTCCCAAGCTTGCCTCCTATCTGAACAAGCAAGGCATCCCTGGCATCCGGCTGTATGCCACAAGCTTCACCCCCACGGAGTCGAAGTTCAAAGGCGTCCACATCGAGGGTGTCCGGTTTGTCATCACTGAGCGCGAGCGAATGGACCCCATTCGGCTTGGACTTGAACTTGCCGTCGCGATGCAGCGGCTCTATCCCGGCAAGATCGACTTCCATCTCAGCCGCCGATTGATCGGTAGCGAGGACGTCATCAAGCAGATCAACTCGGCCGAAGATCCTGAAAACATTCAGGATAGCTACCGCGACGCGATCAAAGCATTTGAGGCAAAGCGCTCGAAGTACTTGCTCTACCGCTAGTGTGCCTTCGGGCTTTGTATCAGCTTGATGTTCTTGCTGACGTGGATCTGGCTCGACGATCGCACGGCCGCGATGGGGTTCTTGTCGGACCCCGTCACAGTGACTGGATCGAGATCCAGTCCGTTCACGTCGTCCACCACGAATGCGGGACGGTAGTCGGGCGCGTCGAGGGCTACCGTCAGGTCGTGAATCTTGATTCCCTTCGCGTGGCGAATGTACACACCCCAAGCGGGGAGTTCCCCGAACATCGTGAAGTCGGGATAGTCGCTCGGGCGCTCTGGAACCTGATCCACCGTTCGTGAAGCGATTTCCTTAAGACCGCCTCCACCAAAGCGGATCTTGATACGCTCCAGCAGGACGTCCTCGATGGCGGCATCGCGGTGACCGACGATGCATGATGGAACGAGGTTATGGGGCTCCAAGAAAGGAGGACCGGGAAACGGATATCCCTTGTCGGGTTGTCCAATCGGGACCTGCACATCCATGTCACGGATGATCACGCGGTGTACTTTGCCAGGAGGAGCCTTAAGGTTACGGTGACCCAGGCGAATGAAGAAGGCGTTGCCCGTGTTCACCGCTGTGATATCCGAAACCAGGATGTTCTCAAGCGTTCCGCCGTCAACGGATTCAAGCGCGATGGCTGACCGATAGGTATCCCTTACCGCGATATTCCTCACCTCGATATTTCGGAATCCTCCATGGGAGGCAGTTCCAAACTTGATGGCGCTAGCGCTGCTACGGACGCGGCAATCCATGATTTGGATGTCTTCGCACATTGCGCCTTTGGCTTCCGACTTGAGGCAGATCCCATCATCGGCAGCGTCGACATCGCAATCGGTGATCTGGACGTTCTTGCAGTCCATCACGTCGATGCCGTCGTTGTTCCAGTACGTCTTGCTGTCGACTTTTATGCCTTTAATAGTGAGGTCAAGGCACCTTCGGTACGACTGGACCCAACATGCCGAATTCTTGATGGTGATCCCTTCGACTCGAACTCGCTTGCTATCCTGAATCTCCAGAATCTGAGGTCGGTCCAACTCAGATGGCCTCCAACCATGGGGAGGAATTTTGACTTCGCCGGTGTCGACCATGCGCAAGACATCCTGGGCGAGGGCCTTGCCCTGTCCATCGATCGTGCCTTGACCCGTGATCGAGATGTCCTCAAGCTTATTGCCGATCACAAGCGAGTACCAGTTGCCCTTCACATAGTCCTTTCGCTTGCTACTTCCGAGGAGGACTGCCCCCTTATCAAGGTGCAACTCGATGTGTGAGCGAAGGTGAATTGATCCGGTCAGGAAGGTCCCGGTTGGGATGATCACAACCCCTTTGCCCGACGCGGCTGCCTTGTCGATGGCTGCCTGAATCGAGTGTGTACACATCGTGATCCCGTCACCAACGGCACCAAAATCACGCACATCGATCGGAGTCGAGATCAGGCCGAGTAGCGGAAGGATTCCGAGCATATAGACTCAGACTGGTCCGTCTGGCCCAACGTCACCGTAGGCATGAACCCGCTCACAAATCATCCTTAGCTTGGATTCAATATCTCCGCCTGCAACCTTCAGTGAGTCGGCATCTATGGTCAGCGGTGCGCCCAAGACCACGAGTGGAGCCCCATATTCGGGGCATTGCATCGCTTGCTCGATACTTAGTCCACCCACCGCTTGGACGGGAACGGAGACGGCGGCAACAATTTTTCTCAGTTGATCTAGGGGGCTGGGCCACCGTCCGCCCGCCGCGCCGATACCGCGTCGCTCGTCAAAGCCCACGTGGTGAATAACGAAGTCGCAGCCCTCATCGGCCAGCATCTTCGCTCCATCGACCATGTTGGGGCAGCCGAGGTTGTCACCCATCACTTTCACCCCAAAATCGCGTCCACCCTTGACCACGATCTTTACGGTCTCAATGTGAGCGCGGGCCATCACCACGATATGTGTGGCACCCGCCTTCGCCATGATCTCAGCCTCAAGCCAGCCGCCGTCCATGGTTTTCAGGTCGGCGACGATGGGCACGTCTGGACCGAACTCCTTCCGAAGTGCGCGCACTCCGTGCATGCCTTCAGCAATGATTAAGGGCGTCCCCGCCTCCAGCCAATCGACACCGGCTCGAAGTGCCATGTGGGCAGTTTCGATCGCCTCAGGGATGCTTGTGAGATCTAGCGATATCTGAACAATGGTCTTCATTGACTACCTCAATCCGTATTGCTTCATCTTGATGCGAAGAAAGTCAGCAGAGAGCTTTAGGTGCTCCATTCCGACCTCGGGGTCCTGACCATCCTCAATGCTTATCCAACCTGTGAACCCGACTCCGGCGAGGATCGAGAAGATCTTGTCATAGTCGTTCATGCCACGGCCGATGATGCCGTGCTTCAGGATGGAGGCATAGCCTGCCATAGGGTGGGCGTCAAGCTTTTTTAGGTCTTCAAACGTCGCGCCACCTTCGAAATATCGGTCGCTGGCGTGCATGGTTTTCACTCGGTGCTTCACCTGCTCCAGCAATTCAATCGGGTCGTCTCCGGCGACGACAGCATTGGAAGGATCGTAGTTGACGCCAAAGTTGGGCGCTTCGCCAACGGCATCGAGAAGCGCCAAGAAGGCATCTCGTTTCTGGGCAAACTCTGGAAAGCTCCAGAAGGAATCTTTATAGTGGTTTTCGAGAACGAGGGTGATGCCCTTCTCGGCGGCATACGGCAGGCACGCTTGAATACACTCCGCGGCATATCCGATACCTTCGGTCAAGGTGAGTTCGGGGCGGCGTTGGCCAGATAGCACGCGGCAGAATTGGGCCCCCATCTTGGCTGCCGCATCGATAGCGCGCTTCTGCTTGGTGACTTCGACGGCACGATCTTCTGCCAACGGTTTTGTAAAGTCAGGGGAGTAGCACATCATCGGGATGGCGAGTCCGTGCGCTTCGGTTTGCGACCTCAACGCCTGCAATCGGGCGTCGTCGTCAAGCGGCAAGAACTCGGTGAAGAACTCCAAGCCGTCGATATCCAGTTGGTCAGCCGCCATGTCCACCCATTGTTCGGGTGTCATCGTGTGGTCGACGCACAAGGCGTCCAGAAAGCACTTGGGAAAAGCAGCAAGAGGCATCGTTGAACTCTGGCCTATTCTAGTGGATTCGGCATCGTTAATGGATAGGTGGACGCCCTAACCCATCATGTAAATGCGTGACCCTGTATACGCGTACCGGAACATGGGCATGGCTTCTGTCCACCGTGAACCCGGTCCATGATAGTCGTGAATTGCAACTGCGCTTGCCGTGAGAGACAATCTTAATCATAAGCCGAGACGAATAAAAAGCGGCTCGGAAAAATCAAACAAGGAATTCACCAAACGAACATGAAACTAAGAACAAGCATCGCAGTCATCGCTCTCGCCGCCGTAGTTGGAGTCGCCTCCGCTCAGTCCGCTCCTGTTAAGGGCCGATCGTTCACTTACTCAGCTTCAGACGCAGTCAACCAGGACTACTCGACCGCCGGTACGGTTACGCTCAAGTCTGCTTCGAACGTGACGG